>NZ_JASKLW010000018.1:0-3820 GCF_030125565.1 Arthrobacter sp. zg-Y1143
ACGGGTTGTTGTCCGGGAACCACATAGTGGACGCAAGCAGCATGATCACAACACCCTCTACATTGGGAAACCGTTTGAAGTCGTGTTTCCCCAGGTGTTGATGTGGTGTAAGTTATCGGCCTATTAGTACCGGTCAGCTTCACGGGTCTTTAGTCCCCGCTTCCACATCCGGCCTATCAACCCAGTGGTCTGGCTGGGGGCCTCTCACACACAAGGTGTATGGAAATCTCATCTCGAAGCGGGCTTCCCGCTTAGATGCTTTCAGCGGTTATCCCATCCGAACGTAGCTAATCAGCGGTGCACTTGGCAGTACAACTGACACACCAGAGGTTCGTCCGTCCCGGTCCTCTCGTACTAAGGACAGCCCTTCTCAAATTTCCTGCGCGCGCAGCGGATAGGGACCGAACTGTCTCACGACGTTCTAAACCCAGCTCGCGTACCGCTTTAATGGGCGAACAGCCCAACCCTTGGGACCTACTCCAGCCCCAGGATGCGACGAGCCGACATCGAGGTGCCAAACCATGCCGTCGATATGGACTCTTGGGCAAGATCAGCCTGTTATCCCCGAGGTACCTTTTATCCGTTGAGCGACGGCCATTCCACAATGTACCGCCGGATCACTAGTCCCGACTTTCGTCCCTGCTCGAGATGTCTCTCTCACAGTCAAGCTCCCTTGTGCACTTACACTCGACACCTGATTGCCAACCAGGCTGAGGGAACCTTTGGGCGCCTCCGTTACTCTTTAGGAGGCAACCGCCCCAGTTAAACTACCCATCAGGCACTGTCCCTGACCCGGATTACGGGCCGAAGTTAGATATCCAGTATGACCAGAGTGGTATTTCAACGATGACTCCACCCGAACTGGCGTCCGGGTCTCACAGTCTCCCACCTATCCTACACAAGCCACACCGAACACCAATACCAAACTATAGTAAAGGTCTCGGGGTCTTTCCGTCCTGCTGCGCGTAACGAGCATCTTTACTCGTACTGCAATTTCGCCGAGTTTATGGTTGAGACAGCGGGGAAGTCGTTACTCCATTCGTGCAGGTCGGAACTTACCCGACAAGGAATTTCGCTACCTTAGGATGGTTATAGTTACCACCGCCGTTTACTGGGGCTTAAATTCCCAGCTTCGCCCCAAAGGGCTAACCGGTCCTCTTAACCTTCCAGCACCGGGCAGGAGTCAGTCCGTATACATCGTCTTGCGACTTCGCACGGACCTGTGTTTTTAGTAAACAGTCGCTTCCCCCTGGTCTCTGCGGCCCCGATCCCCTCCGGACAGCAAGTGTCCATCAAGGTTGGGGCCCCCCTTCTCCCGAAGTTACGGGGGCATTTTGCCGAGTTCCTTAACCATAATTCTCTCGATCGCCTTAGTATTCTCTACCTGATCACCTGTGTCGGTTTGGGGTACGGGCGGCTAAAACCTCGCGCCGATGCTTTTCTAGGCAGCATAGGATCACCGGATCCCCCCGTGAGGGAGTCCCGTCAGATCTCAGGCACGTCATCAAAGACACCGTGACGGATTTACCTATCACGGACCCTACATCCTTAGACCAGGTCAACCATCGCCTGGCCCGGCTACCTTCCTGCGTCACACCTGTTAATACGCTTACCTCCCAGGATCAGGTCCCGTGCTCGGCCAAAACCCTCACACCACAAGGATGCTCGGGCAGGCTCCGGACGGTTAGTGTCCCCTGCTTGGTATGGGCGGTTTTTCGCCGGTACGGGAATATCAACCCGTTGTCCATCGACTACGCCTGTCGGCCTCGCCTTAGGTCCCGACTTACCCAGGGCAGATTAGCTTGACCCTGGAACCCTTGATCATTCGGCGGACGGGTTTCTCACCCGTCTTTCGCTACTCATGCCTGCATTCTCACTCGTGTAGGCTCCACAACTGGTTTACACCGCTGCTTCACTGCCCACACGACGCTCCCCTACCCATCCAGACGACTGAACCACGAAGGCTTATCTAATATCTGAATGCCACAACTTCGGCGGTGTACTTGAGCCCCGCTACATTGTCGGCGCGGAATCACTTGACCAGTGAGCTATTACGCACTCTTTCAAGGGTGGCTGCTTCTAAGCCAACCTCCTGGTTGTCTGGGCAACTCCACATCCTTTCCCACTTAGCACACGCTTAGGGGCCTTAGTTGGTGGTCTGGGCTGTTTCCCTCTCGACTATGAAGCTTATCCCCCACAGTCTCACTGCTGCGCTCTGACTTACCGGCATTCGGAGTTTGGCTGACGTCAGTAACCTTGTAGGGCCCATTAGCCATCCAGTAGCTCTACCTCCGGTAAGAAACACGCAACGCTGCACCTAAATGCATTTCGGGGAGAACCAGCTATCACGGAGTTTGATTGGCCTTTCACCCCTACCCACAGCTCATCCCCTCCATTTTCAACTGAAGTGGGTTCGGTCCTCCACGACGTCTTACCGTCGCTTCAACCTGGCCATGGGTAGATCACTCCGCTTCGGGTCTAGATCACGCCACTGCATCGCCCTATTCAGACTCGCTTTCGCTACGGCTTCCCCACACGGGTTAACCTCGCGACGTAACACTAACTCGCAGGCTCATTCTTCAAAAGGCACGCTGTCACAGCAATCAGAGCTGCTCCAACGGTTTGTAGGCACACGGTTTCAGGTACTATTTCACTCCCCTCCCGGGGTACTTTTCACCTTTCCCTCACGGTACTTGTCCGCTATCGGTCATCAGGGAGTATTTAGGCTTACCAGGTGGTCCTGGCAGATTCGCACGGGATTTCTCGGGCCCCGTGCTACTTGGGATCCTCTCCAAGCGGCAGCATACATTCCGGTTACGGGGCTAACACCCTCTACGGCCTGGCTTTCAAACCAGTTCACCTATGCACCTGCACTCACTTCACCAATCCGGCAGAATCGGTACGGAAAGTCCCGCAACCCCAGTGATGCAACGCCCGCCGGCTATCACACACCACTGGTTTAGCCTCTTCCGCGTTCGCTCGCCACTACTAACGGAATCACTGTTGTTTTCTCTTCCTGTGGGTACTGAGATGTTTCACTTCCCCACGTTCCCTCCACGCACCCTATGTGTTCAGATGCGGGTCACCCGGTCACTCGCGCGCCGGGCGGGGTTTCCCCATTCGGACATCCTGGGATCAAAGTTCGGTTATCAACTCCCCCAGGCTTATCGCAGATTCCTACGTCCTTCTTCGGCTCCTGATGCCAAGGCATCCACCGTGTGCCCTTAAAAACTTGACCACAAAGATCAATAATTAATATCGCTATCGAGAAAACCATGGAGGCCGGTAAAAACCGGTCACCAGGTTTATCTGAAATTGCACTTAATAATTTTTAAGATGCTCGCGTCCACTATGTAGTTCTCAAACAACAACCCCGTCACACCCATCCCCACCACCAACCAGCCCCCCAAAGGGAACCGGCACCCGTGATGTACCCGGCATGCGCAGGAACAAACAGAAACAAACCACAACCATGAACACCCCCACCCCCTCAAAGAGGGAAGAAGCCCCACAGCCCTGTTGTCTCAGGACCCAACAGTGTGCCAAACGGTCAACCGGTAACCTGCCCGCACCGCTTTCCAGAACCCCAAAGGGAACGTACTCACTGATGCCAGGCAATCATGCCGGCGCCTATCCATTGATATTCCACCCTTGAGCACCCACCGGAAAACATATGCTTCCGACATGGGCATCTCCTGCAAAGCACACATCCAACACTGTGGAAGGACATCCGCTTCGAGGTGCTCCTTAGAAAGGAGGTGATCCAGCCGCACCTTCCGGTACGGCTACCTTGTTACGACTTAGTCCCAATCGCCGGTCC
>NZ_JASKLW010000019.1:0-3611 GCF_030125565.1 Arthrobacter sp. zg-Y1143
TGCGCAGGAACAAACAGAAACAAACCACAACCATGAACACCCCCACCCCCTCAAAGAGGGAAGAAGCCCCACAGCCCTGTTGTCTCAGGACCCAACAGTGTGCCAAACGGTCAACCGGTAACCTGCCCGCACCGCTTTCCAGAACCCCAAAGGGAACGTACTCACTGATGCCAGGCAATCATGCCGGCGCCTATCCATTGATATTCCACCCTTGAGCACCCACCGGAAAACATATGCTTCCGACATGGGCATCTCCTGCAAAGCACACATCCAACACTGTGGAAGGACATCCGCTTCGAGGTGCTCCTTAGAAAGGAGGTGATCCAGCCGCACCTTCCGGTACGGCTACCTTGTTACGACTTAGTCCCAATCGCCGGTCCCACCTTCGACGGCTCCCTCCCACAAGGGGTTAGGCCACCGGCTTCGGGTGTTACCAACTTTCGTGACTTGAC
The DNA here is from genome assembly GCF_030125565.1 of Arthrobacter sp. zg-Y1143. Taxonomy (NCBI): domain Bacteria; kingdom Bacillati; phylum Actinomycetota; class Actinomycetes; order Micrococcales; family Micrococcaceae; genus Arthrobacter; species Arthrobacter sp. zg-Y1143. The sequence continues at coordinate 453 of NZ_JASKLW010000019.1, forward strand.
GGGCGGTGTGTACAAGGCCCGGGAACGTATTCACCGCAGCGTTGCTGATCTGCGATTACTAGCGACTCCAACTTCATGAGGTCGAGTTGCAGACCTCAATCCGAACTGAGACCGGCTTTTTGGGATTAGCTCCACCTCACAGTATCGCAACCCTTTGTACCGGCCATTGTAGCATGCGTGAAGCCCAAGACATAAGGGGCATGATGATTTGACGTCGTCCCCACCTTCCTCCGAGTTGACCCCGGCAGTCTCCTATGAGTCCCCGCCATAACGCGCTGGCAACATAGAACGAGGGTTGCGCTCGTTGCGGGACTTAACCCAACATCTCACGACACGAGCTGACGACAACCATGCACCACCTGTAAACCGGCCACAAGTGGGGGACCTGTTTCCAGGTCTTACCGGTTCATGTCAAGCCTTGGTAAGGTTCTTCGCGTTGCATCGAATTAATCCGCATGCTCCGCCGCTTGTGCGGGCCCCCGTCAATTCCTTTGAGTTTTAGCCTTGCGGCCGTACTCCCCAGGCGGGGCACTTAATGCGTTAGCTACGGCGCGGAAAACGTGGAATGTCCCCCACACCTAGTGCCCAACGTTTACGGCATGGACTACCAGGGTATCTAATCCTGTTCGCTCCCCATGCTTTCGCTCCTCAGCGTCAGTTAATGCCCAGAGACCTGCCTTCGCCATCGGTGTTCCTCCTGATATCTGCGCATTTCACCGCTACACCAGGAATTCCAGTCTCCCCTACATCACTCTAGTCTGCCCGTACCCACTGCAGACCCGGGGTTGAGCCCCGGGCTTTCACAGCAGACGCGACAAACCGCCTACGAGCTCTTTACGCCCAATAATTCCGGATAACGCTTGCGCCCTACGTATTACCGCGGCTGCTGGCACGTAGTTAGCCGGCGCTTCTTCTGCAGGTACCGTCACTTTCGCTTCTTCCCTGCTGAAAGAGGTTTACAACCCGAAGGCATTCGTCCCTCACGCGGCGTCGCTGCATCAGGCTTTCGCCCATTGTGCAATATTCCCCACTGCTGCCTCCCGTAGGAGTCTGGGCCGTGTCTCAGTCCCAGTGTGGCCGGTCACCCTCTCAGGCCGGCTACCCGTCGTCGCCTTGGTGGGCCATTACCCCAACCAACAAGCTGATAGGCCGCGAGTCCATCCAAAACCGCATAAAGCTTTCCACGAACCGCCATGCGGTGGTCCGTCGTATCCGGTATTAGACCCGGTTTCCCAGGCTTATCCCGAAGTCAAGGGCAGGTTACTCACGTGTTACTCACCCGTTCGCCACTAATCATTCTGTGCAAGCACAGAAGTCATCGTTCGACTTGCATGTGTTAAGCACGCCGCCAGCGTTCATCCTGAGCCAGGATCAAACTCTCCGTAAATGTTCATACAGACACAATGCCGGGGCCAAGGAAAATTGGCCGCCAGGCACTGCACTAAATTCGAAACCAGCTAAAAAAACCATTCCAGCCCACGGGGTGGGCGGAACAGTCGATTCAACCAATTAAAATAAATTGGTATCAATAAACTTGGCACACTATTGAGTTCTCAAACAACAGACGCAATCCGAAAATACTCGGGAAAACAATGTTTTCCTTTTCTTCTTCGCTGCAACCTTCGTTTATCTGCGCCATTCCATGGGCCATAAGGCGCACCAGAACTGCTCACATTTCCGAAGGGGTTTGGCCGCCATGCTCAGGCGCTTTCTCAGCGTCCCGGCCGCGGCGACTTAGAAGACTTTACACAGGTTTCACCCCGGTTGCAACTCGGCCCCAGCCGCCCGCTTCAGCGCCGGGTTTTGCCCATCTGGCGGGGAGTAAGAGCCCGGCGCCGGCAGGGCGGCCGCTCGGAGCGGATCTGTGGCAGGGAACCGGACGCTGGCATTGGGCTCTACCCACCAAGGGTCGGCTGTGTACAGGCCACTGGCCCGATCAGTTGGGGCTTCCAACCGCGACATGCCTCCTGACCCACCGCCGCCGGTCCCGTGAATAGTGCAGGTAGCGGCCCTGGTCCCGTACGACTTCCTCCATCGGAGCTGCTCGTTGCTCCCCCTCCCCCCCCCCAGTGGGCGTTCGCGTGAACGCGGCAGAGCAGCGCGATCCACCAAGTATTCGGCTCCCTGTCGACATGCCACTCGGCAAGGGACCACCAATGCTGCGGGGAGCCAAGGACTCCGCAGCGGGAGATGCAACGGTTGATGTGCCCGTCACGGTCGTAGCCAAGCAAACAATGCTTCACTGCACCCTGGCCTCGAGAGCTTCTGGGATGAAGCCGGCACCGACAGTCTTTCGCTTATGCAGCTCGTGCGGTGTGGCCACCCGATGTGGGATCGGACTGCTTTCCACCGACACTGGGACCCACGGCCGTTGCACCCGGTACCCGAGGCCCGGCGTGGCCGGGAGCCGTCCAGGCCGTTAGTGTTCGCTTATGGCCGGCTTTCCCCAACTCCTCCACACGGTTCTGGATACTCCCGATGTCCGGGGTCTGGCGGAGTTCTACCGTCAGCTCCTCGGGCTCAAGTACCGCCCCGGAGACGAACCGCAACCGGGCAGCGCCGGCGATGGCGTTGATTGGCTGGTACTGACCGATGCCCGCGGCAACCGAAAGCTGGCATTCCAGCATGTGGATCAGCTCGCGCGGACTACCTGGCCCCGGCCGGATACACCCATGCAGATGCACCTGGACCTCACTGTCCCCAACCGGAAGACCCTCGCAGACCAACATGCCAGGGCACTGGCGTTGGGCGCGGAGCTCCTCTTTGATCGCACGGATGACCGCGAAGAACCGTTGTATGTCTACGCCGATCCGGCCGGACATCCATTCTGTATCTTCGTAGCCTGACCCACACGGGCCGGCGTTGCCCTGCAGGGGGATCCCGGACAGGACCGCGGGTCCAACCAGGGGTTAAACAGGTGAGGCCCGTACCAACACTGGTACGGGCCTCACCCCACAAATTGTCCGGCGGTGACCTACTCTCCCACACCCTCCCGGATGCAGTACCATCGGCGCTGTGGGTCTTAGCTTCCGGGTTCGGAATGGGACCGGGCGTTTCCCCCACGCTATGACCGCCGTAACCCTTCCACCCGCACCACACACCCAAAAACAGTGTGCGTGGGGAAAACAATGGTCACGAACATCAAACAGACGTAAGCAA
>NZ_JASKLW010000020.1:0-3366 GCF_030125565.1 Arthrobacter sp. zg-Y1143
TGGTATCAATAAACTTGGCACACTATTGAGTTCTCAAACAACAGACGCAATCCGAAAATACTCAGGAAAACAATGTTTTCCTTTTCTTCTTCGCTGCAAGGTTTTCCATCTTATTCCATTCCGGCGTTTTCCGCAATTCCCGGTTATCCTTATCGGAAGCCCCGGGAAGGCGTGTCTACCGCCGTTCCGGCCCAGCAAAAAGCCGGAGTCTTTCCTGCCGGCCCCGTGAAGGGCGCACCAGAGAAACTCTGTTTTTTGGTGGGTTTGGCCGCCATGCTTCGGGCGCTTATTTCAGCGTCCCGGCTGCGGCGACTTAGAAGACTTTACACAGGTTCTCCCGCCGGTGCAACTCGTCGGGAGGTGACGCCCGGCACCCCGTCTCCGAGGTATCCATCCGTCATACGGCAATGCCCTCCGGACGCGGGACTGCCCGCAGCTCCGGCATGGAGCTGCGGGCAATCCTGGTTCAAACGGCGGGTTCCGCTACTGGGGTCGGCGCCGAACCGAAACGAAAACGAGGAAGGTGCCAAGAGCCAGAATGCAGATACCGGCAGTCCACACCCAGTTAGCGCCGTTCACGCCGGTTTTCGCCAGTTCGTCCCTGCCCATCACGGAGTACGTGTTCGTGACCTCCGCGTTGACGGATGCGCCGCCTAGGACCGTGACCGTTTCCGGGAGAACCGAATCCACCGTCACCGAGGAATTCGCGCCAGAGTCGGGTTCAGTGACTGTGCACGAGCTGCCGGCCGGCACACGGTCAAACGCGGTGATCTGGTCTCCTGCCTGGGTTCCCGCCGGAATGAGGATCTCCTCAGTGAATGAATCCCCGTAGGTGACAACAATCCGCACGTCGCTTTGGAGACCGGCTCCCGGGCCGGTGATGGTTTTGGTCAGCACGAGTGAACCGTAGACGTAGGACACGTCATTGGTGACCAGCGCCTGGGCGTCACCGCCCGGCTGGATCTCAACCACTTCCGGAAGACCGGTGGCCACCGCCACCAGTTCTGTAGCACCGGTTTGGGGCTCCGTGACCGTGCATGCAGTGCCCGCGGGAATGTCGGTGATCGTTCCCGCGTAGTCACCTGCAGCGCTGCCCGCCGGAATGGTGAGGGTTTCTTCGATACCCACGGCATCGCAGGTCACTATCACCGTGATATCACCCTGCAGGCCAGCGGCGGCGCCCCTCGCCGACTTCACAACGGTCCAGGACCCCGGATTGAGGTCCACAGTGTTGGCTACGACGAGCACGTTCGGTCCGTCGGCGGTAATAGTGACCGTACCCGGCAGAACCGGTGTGACAGTCACCTGTGTGTTGGATCCCGTCACCGGCTCACTCACCTCACAGACCGTACCGACCGGCAGGTTGGGAATGGTCTGGGATACCGTTGCTGCGGTACCGGCCGGGATTTCAATGACGAAAACACCCGCAGCCCCGCAGGTAACGTTCAGGGTAATGGCACCCTGCAGTCCGGCACCTTCTCCGGCGAAGGTCTTATTGACCACCAAATCGCCCGGAATGAAGAACTCGGCCGTCGCCTGTGCGTTTGATTCAACCTGCGAATCCGCCGCCAGAATGAGTTTCTGTGCCGTTGTGACCTGTGGATTAGTGCCGGCATAGAGATAAACGTTTCCCGTTTGTACGGGAACCACTGCCGTGGCAGTGAGCTGCGCCGGATCGGTTGCCTGCGCAGTGTTCCGTACCCACAACTGCGTTCCTGCCGGCACAGTTGTCCCTACCAGGGGGACGGTTCCCGCCGCGTCGGTGTAAAGGGTGTATCCCGGGGTAACTCCAACGGTGAGCTCCGTAACCGTGCCGGACGTGACCGTGAAGGGACCCGCCACTCCGTCCACAGGACCTGCAGCTACCGGGGCGTAATGCTGACATCTGGAGCGGGAGGTTCAGTGAGGGGTCCCGCGGCCAGGACGTCGGTGACAATCTGCGCGGTGAGTGCCCGGATGGAATCCGTGTCCTCAAGCACGTAGCCGTCACTGAAGAACCAGACTGCAGCCTGGACTGCTGCGGCCCGGACGTTGTCGTTAGCCGCTTCCGGAAGCCCTGGCTGGTCCGGATAGTAGCTGTTCAATACGCGGTTCACGTAGCCGATGTTGGAGACGTTGGACTCATCCCAGCTACCGTTCTCGTACCCGAGCCCCGTATAGGTGAGGTTGCGGATGTCGATGCAATACATCTGTTGCATATTGCCCTCGCCACCCACCGTCGTGATGACACCGGCAAAGGGCTCATCTGTCCGGACGTAGCCCGCAGGAAGGTCGCCCGGATATCCAGCAGTGGGATCGAATGCCTGGCCAGCAGGCGGAAGGCCTCCAGTCACGCCTTGGCCCGGACCGGTCCCTGTCATGGCGACCTCGACATCGGCATTGGGAACCGCCCCTTCAGGCTGCGGGCCGGAAAACACGGCCTGAGCCGGTGCAACAGTCGAGAGCAGAAGTATGACCAGGGCTCCCAGAATGGCGAGCGGATGGCCGAGGCGCCGGCGCATCCTCCTTCGTACTCCCCCACCCGGTGTAAATGCTGTTCTTTACCTCATAAGTCTTGAATCCTCTCTCCAGCTGACCCGAGGGGCTGCAAGGGACGCACTGCGCCCCAAGTTCGAGAGGCTATAGCGGGGATCGAAGAGACGTAAGGATAGGAGCCAACAGACGCACCTCTGGAAAGCCGTTTTTCCCAGAAGTAGTGCCCTGCGAGCTGCATTCGCTTGCGGTTCACGGGTACCGGGGCCGGCGTGTAGGCGCATGAATATAAACACAAAAGCCCGCACCAGGAACGGTACGGGCTTGCAGGGGGGATCCCGGGCCGGCCGCTCGGGACCGGACCCCGGGACTAGGGTTGGCGGGTTAAACAGGTGAGGCCCGTACCAACACTGGTACGGGCCCCACCCCACAAATTGTCCGGCGGTGACCTACTCTCCCACACCCTCCCGGATGCAGTACCATCGGCGCTGTGGGTCTTAGCTTCCGGGTTCGGAATGGGACCGGGCGTTTCCCCCACGCTATGACCGCCGTAACCCTTCCACCCGCACCACACACCCAAAAACAGTGTGCGTGGGGAAAACAATGGTCACGAACATCAAACAGACGTAAGCAAATATTCAATTAATCGTTCCACGGGGAACAACCCTCACGGGTTGTTGTCCGGGAACCACATAGTGGACGCAAGCAGCATGATCACAACACCCTCTACATTGGGAAACCGTTTGAAGTCGTGTTTCCCCAGGTGCTGATGTGGTGTAAGTTATCGGCCTATTAGTACCGGTCAGCTTCACGGGTCTTTAGTCCCCGCTTCCACATCCGGCCTATCAACCCAGTGGTCTGGCTGGGGGCCTCTCACACACAAGGTGTATGGAA
>NZ_JASKLW010000001.1:0-615122 GCF_030125565.1 Arthrobacter sp. zg-Y1143
CACTAAATTCGAAACCAGCTAAAAAAACCATTCCAGCCCACGGGGTGGGCGGAACAGTCGATTCAACCAATTAAAATAAATTGGTATCAATAAACTTGGCACACTATTGAGTTCTCAAACAACAGACGCAATCCGAAAATACTCGGGAAAACAATGTTTTCCTTTTCTTCTTCGCTGCAAGGTTTTCCATCTTATTCCATTCCGGCGTTTTCCGCAATTCCCGGTTATCCTCATCGGAAGCCCCGGGAAAGCGTGTCAACCGCCGTTCCGGCCCAGCAAAAAGCCGGAGTCTTTCCTGCCGGCCCCGTGAAGGGCGCACCAAGGAGACTCAGTTTTTTGGTGGGTTTGGCCGCCATGCTTCGGGCGCTTATTTCAGCGTCCCGGCCGCGGCGACTCGTCTATCTTTGCACACCCGGCCCGGTCCCCGCAAACCGTTTCGAAGTGACCTGTCACACCCCTTCCGAGGGTCGCAGACCACCGCCCGGCGGGCAGCGGCAAGGCCCGGAATCCGACACCCGCTCCCCGTGCGCAATCCCTTATAGAGGCGCACGTAGAGAGGTGCATATAGAGGGGTACATGCTTACGGGTTTTCGGGACCACTATGGATGAAATACAGCTCCTCTGCTGCCAAGCCGGTGGCCGGAACGCCGAGCCTCCGCGCTTCAGCCAGGACGTCCCGGCAAATCACCTTCGGTTCCTGAGCCTCCGGGTCTGCGTGCGCCTCGACGTTGGCGCGGGCCGGCGGGAGGTGGGCAAGGACCCAAGCCAGGATGGTAGCCGTCAACCATGCGGGTGCCCTGAATGGAAGCACCGAACCTCGGTGGCGGCGCAGATCGACGCCGCGGGCCTGCAGCAGCGCCAGCAGTTCCCGGCTGGTTTTCATCGCTCTGCGCAGGCCGGCCCTGTTCCCCACCAGCCCCGCCATCGACCCCGCCTTCAAACCCTGGGCGTGCAGTCCTGCGTCCGCAACGAAGTGGGTCCACAGCCAGCCGCGAAAGTCGGGTTGCTCGCGAACCCGGAACCCGGACTGGCGAAACATTGCCCGGACCGCCCGCTCCCGCTCCTGCGGAGGACGGCCGAACGTGCCAAAGATGACCGTCGCCAGTAATGTTCCCCGCAAAACGCCGTCGGAACCGAACCCGCCTCCGCCCTGGGGGAAGCCCCACACCACACGCTCAGGATCAAGAGCCGCGACGGCCTCGAGCGGCTCATCCCATACGTTGCCGAAAACCAGCACCGACGCACTGCCGATTCGGGGAGCCAGGAACGCTGCCGCTTCCGCCAAGCGGTAATGCGGCACGCTCAGTACAACGAGGTCGAAGCCGTCCTCAGGCGTCAACTCCTCCCGGAAGCGCAGCGGCATCTCCCCTGTGTGGCGCCTGCCCCACGGCCGGCGCCGGGCATCCAGGAGGTCCAGTTCAACGCCGTCGCCGTAGTGCGCCGCACGGCCGGGCCGGACATGGAATTCCACCTCGTGGCCCGCTTGCCCAAGTGCCCACCCGTACATAGTGGCAATAACGCCTCGTCCGAACATCAGGATCTTCATGCAGTACCTCCCGGAATCGGTGCAAGTGGAGACTGTCTCCAGTTGGTACGGTATGGAGATCGTCTCCATTTGTCGATCCCGAGGAGTGCCATGACCGCCACCAAGCAGCTGCGCGCCGATGCCCGGCGGAACAGGGATGCTCTCATCGCTGCGGCGCGGCATGTATTTGACGCCGGCGACGTCGAGCTGCGCTTTGACGACTTCGCCCGCTTGGCCGGTGTTGGCACGGGAACCCTGTATCGCCACTTCCCCACCCGGGAAGCGCTGGCTGAGGCCGTTTACCAGGAAGAGATCGACTCCCTGTGCGAACGGGCAGGGGAATTGCAGGACGCTATGCCCGCCGAAGAAGCACTGGAGGCATTCCTGCACGGGATGGTCGACCATATGGAGTCGCAGAAGGGGCTCGGGGCAACCCTGGCAGTACTCCTGTCCGGCAGTACGACGGCGATCGCCGACGGCACCCGGAAGCTCACGTCCGCCGTGGACGCCTTGGTGACCGCAGCCGCTGCCGCTGGGACCATACGGAAGGACATAGGAGCGGGGGCCGTCCTGCTTGCCTTGCACGGCATCGGAACCGCCTACGGCCAACCGGGTTGGCGCCCTGACGCAGACGGCATGATCACCCTTCTGATGGACGGAATGCGCACCACCGGCTCCGGCAGCAGTTAACAAGGGCCTGCAAGCCCGCGCGGTCCCGCGGCTGAAGGAGCCCGCCAGCGCGCATTCGGCACCCTCAAATATCGGGTAGACTGGTTCCCGGCCCCTCATGTGGTGTCATCCTGTGAACTCCCCCAGGACCGGAAGGTAGCAAGGGTAAGCGGGCTCTGGCAGGTGCATGGGGGGTCTTTAATTTTCCCCGGAGAGCGCTTCGTCACGCACCGGGCGCCGGAGTGAAAACCGTCAGTGCCAACCGATAGGCTTCTATCTGTGAGTACAGCCCTTTACCGCCGCTACCGTCCCGAGAGCTTCGCGGATGTGATCGGCCAGGAGCACGTCACGGAGCCGCTGATGGCGGCCCTGCAAAAGAACCGCGTGAACCACGCGTACCTGTTCTCCGGTCCCCGTGGTTGCGGCAAAACCACTTCCGCGCGCATCCTGGCGCGCTGCCTGAACTGCGCTGAAGGCCCCACTCCCGTTCCCTGCGGCAAGTGCGACAGCTGTATTGAGCTTGCCCGTGACGGTTCCGGCAGCCTCGACGTCATCGAGATCGACGCCGCCAGCCACGGCGGCGTGGACGACGCCCGCGACCTCCGGGAGCGGGCCACCTTCGCTCCGGTCCGTGACCGCTACAAGATCTTCATCATCGACGAGGCCCACATGGTCACGTCCGCCGGCTTTAACGCCCTTCTGAAGATTGTCGAAGAGCCCCCGGAACACATCAAATTCATCTTCGCCACCACGGAGCCGGACAAGGTCATCGGGACCATCCGCTCCCGCACCCATCACTACCCCTTCCGCCTGGTCCCGCCGGAGCCGCTGCTGGCCTACCTGGAAAAGCTCTGCGCCCAGGAACAGGTAGCCGTGGCACCCGGTGTGCTTTCCCTGGTGATCCGGGCCGGCGGCGGGTCGGTGCGTGACACCCTGTCCGTCCTCGACCAGCTCATGGCCGGTGCCGGCCCCGACGGACTGGACTACGAACTAGCCGTTTCCCTGCTGGGTTACACACCGGTATCCCTGCTCGACGACGTCGTCGACGCCGTGGCCGCAGCGGACGCAGCAACGGTATTCCGCGCCGTCGACCGTGTCATCCAGACCGGCCAGGACCCGCGCCGATTTGTCGAAGACCTGCTGGAACGCTTCCGCGACCTGATCATTGTCAACGCGATGCCGGACAGTGCCGCTGCCGTGCTGCGCGGCATGCCGGAGGACCAGATCAGCCGGATGCAGACCCAAGCTGCGCAGCTGGGCGGCAGCGAGCTTTCCCGGGCCGCAGACATCACCAACACCGCTTTGACCGAGATGACCGGCGCCACCTCGCCGCGCCTGCATCTGGAGCTGCTCTGCGCACGCATCCTGCTGCCGGCCGCAGACCAGACCGAACGCGGAACCGCTGCACGGGTGGACCGCCTCGAGCGGCGCCTGAGCTACGCCGGCGATCCCACCGAAGCCATGGGCCGCGCAGCCGCTGCTGCCTCACCGGTAACCACCATCCCGGCCGCCGCACCCACCGCATCGCAGTCGGGTGCTTCCGCGCCGTCCGTGGATGAAGCACCTTCCTCGCCGCGGGGCATCGACTTTGCCGCCACCCCCTCCCCCGGGGAAACTTCGGACCAGGGCGGATCGGATGCACCTGCGGCAGATAGTACTGCGGGGGGCAGCTCCCTGGACTGGGGCGGTACCTGGTCCACTCCCGTGGATGCACCCGGCCAAAGCTCTCCCGCTGCCAGCAGCACTGCCGGCGCTGCGTCCGCACCCGCGCAGAGCCCGGCCGCTGACCGGAGCGGCTCGGCTCCGTCGTCCGCACCTGCGCCAGCGGGACCGGCCGGAAGCAACGGTTCCTCCACCAACGGCTCACAGGCGCCGGCACAGCAGCCCACCGCCCCGCAGCCGGCACAGCAGCCTGCCGCCGGCAGCCCTGCAGTCGGCAGCCCTGCAGCCCCCTCCCGTCAGGCACCCGCCGCCGGGCACGGAGCTGCTCCCACAGGCGGAGGCGGGCAGATCGAGATGATCCGCCGCGCCTGGCCCGAAATCATGGATGCCCTCACGAGTATCCGCCGGGCCACTTGGCTGAACGTCAGCAAGAACTCCAGCCCTCGCTCCTTTGACGGCAAGGTCCTGGAATTGGCGTTCTCCAACCCGGGTGCTGCCACCAACTTCAACCGGCCAGACCACTTGGATAACCTGCGCAAGGCCATCCATCAGGTCCTGGCGCTGGACTGCCAGATCAATCCGATCCATGACAGCTCGGCGTCAGCGGGTGAGTCGGGCCCAAAAGCCGATAGCCGGCGCGCGCCGGCATCCGCCCCGGCTGCAACGCTTTCTGCGGGTGGCCCCGGCAGCTCCGCAGCCAATGCACCGGCTGGGCAGGCACCCTCCGCGCCGTCGGCTGGGCGCCCTGACGCTCCGGCCACTGCCGAGCGCCCGGCCGAACCGGTTGCGCCTGGCACCCCCGCGAGTGCCGCTGCTGACGCCGTTGCAAGTGCCCCTGCCGTCAGCCCGAGCGGCGCGGTACGTACGGCAGAAGCCCGTCCGGATGCTGACACCGCAGCGGCTGGCAACGCCCGCACAACATCGCCTGGTTCCGGCACTCAGGGTTCTGGCACTCAGGGTTCCGGCACTCAGGGCTCCGGCACTCAGGGCGCCGGCGCACCGGCTTGGCCGCTGGCAGCTGCGGCAGTTTCGTCCTCAGCCGCGACAGTTGCACCCTCTGTTGCGCCCTCCCCCGCAGCCCCCACCAACGCCGCCGGCCCGAATCCGGAAGCTGCGGACACGAAGGCATCAGAACCTGCTGCGGCCGCGCCCGTGAACGCGGCATCTGCTGCGCTCCGCCGTCGGACCGCCTCGCCGTCCAACGCGCCGGTAGCTTCTGCCTCCCGGGGCACAGGCGCCGGCCGCGGCGGCGGACGGGCAGGCCAGTCCGGACGACCGCAGCCGGGTCCGTCGGACGAGGCGTGGCCGGACGAGCCTTCCGATCCCTTCAACGACGCACCGGAAAGCAATGCCTGGGAAACCGCCGAGGCACCTGCCGATGTGTACTCCGGCGGCCACCTCTCCGATTCCGAGTGGGCCACCACCAACTGGGCGGGCACCGGATCGAGCGCCGCTCCAGCGACCGGAGCAAACGGCCAGACGGGAGCAGCCTCCGCGCCGGCGGCTGCGAAGCCCGCAGTGGAGGCAGCGGCCCCAGCCGTGCGGGCTTCGGCTCCTGCGGCCCCAGCCGCGCGGGCTTCCGCTCCTGCTGCACCGGCCGCACCGGCCGCACCGGCCACACCGGCCACACCGGCCACACCTGCAGCACCCGCCGGCCCCAACCAACCGCTGAGCCGCTACCAGAAGCTGCTCAACGAAGCCGCCCAGCGCGGCGGCGGAGCCCCCGTCAGGGGGAGCCGGCCAGTAGACTCGGCATACGTCGAAGACGTTCCCAGCGCAGATGACATCACGCTGGAGGACTCGGGACTGGTGGGCCGCAAGGCCATTGAGCGGATCCTGGGCGGCCGGCTGATCGAAGAACGCAGCGTCGACGGCCGCTGACCGGACGGCACCAACGACGGCGGTCCCCGCCCAACATCCCGGCAGCGGCTCCAGCCGGCTGCCGGCAGCAGATGATTAAGCAACAAATGCAATTCAACCCAGCAGAGAAGGTTACGTGTACGAAGGTGCGGTTCAGGAACTCATCGATGAACTAGGCCGCCTGCCGGGCGTGGGGCCGAAGTCCGCCCAGCGCATTGCGTTCCACATCCTCGAGTCCGATCCCGATGACATGAAGAAGCTGGCCACGGCCATCGTCACGGTCAAGGAGCGGGTGAAGTTCTGCACTGTGTGCGGCAACGTCACGGAGCAGGAAACCTGCGCCATCTGCCGCGACCCGCGGCGCGATCCCACCATGATCTGCGTGGTGGAGGAATCCAAGGACGTCATCGCGGTGGAACGCACCCGGTCCTTCCGCGGCCGCTACCACGTGCTGGGCGGCGCCATTAACCCCATCGGGGGCATCGGCCCGGACCAGCTGCGCATCCGTGAGCTGCTCAGCCGGCTCTCCGACGAACAGATCTCCGAGATCATCATCGCCACCGACCCGAACCTGGAGGGTGAAGCCACCGCCACCTACCTGGTGCGGATGCTCAAGACCCTGGGCATCAAGGTCACCCGCCTTGCCTCCGGGCTGCCGGTGGGCGGAGACCTGGAGTACGCCGACGAAATCACCCTGGGCCGGGCCTTCGAAGGCCGCCGCAGCATGTCCTAGGCGATCCGCGTTCCGGCAGAGAGGTTCCGCACCGGCGTAACCAGCCGGCGTCGTCCCAGGAAGAGCAGCAGCGCGGCCACGGCAAGCTGGATTCCCAGCCCCAGCGGCCAGATCGGCGTGACGGCCAGTGAGCCGGCCGTGACGCCCGGTTTCTTCTCGCCGTTCACGCACGGCATCCCGCTCTCGGGACCGGCCTGGGCCTCGCGGACGAGAATGCTGATGCTCTCCATGACTCCGCTCTCGACGCCGGGTTTTCCGCTCTGCGCCGGCATGGCGTCGGCCACAATCACAAAGGGATTGGCGGCGAGGATCCAGGCGACCCGCTCGGTGCGCAATGCCGGCATGTCCTGCACTTCGCCCACGCACTCGTAGTTTTCCGGGTCGAAAGGCGCGGACTGGGAGTACTGCACCGGACTGGCACGAACCGTGCCCTCGGTCAGTGTGGTGCTGAGTCCAAAGGCAATCAGGGTGCCCAACCCCAGCAGGGCCACCAGCATGTAGGTCACCACAATGGAGAACAGCGGACGGGCGGCCAGCGCCGAAACCCCCACCCCCACTGCACACACAATCCCCAGTTCCACGGCCAGCATGACCACGGCCACGAGCGCCGAGAGCGGGCGCACCCCGCCCAGGACGAGCGCCCAGAGCAGGAACGGCACACTCGCTACCAGGAAACCGAGCGAAGCCACCCATGCCGCCAGCCACTTGCCGGCCAGAATTTGGCCGGGCCGCAGCAGCGTGACCTGCAAAATGGCCAGGGTGCCCGCGGCGCGGTCACCGTTCACCCCGTTGGCTGACAGGGCCGGGGCCAGCAGCAGGCCGAAGAACAGGACAAAGCCGACCATCAGCTCGAACAGGACCGGACCTCGCTGGCCCTGCTGGGAGCCGGCGTTCAAGGCCGTCAGCATCGCGACGAGCCCAATGACGAAAAACCAGACCGTCAGCAGGACGTACCAGCTGCGCGTGCGCAGCCGCTGCTTCATTTCCAGGGCAAACACGGACCGCACGCCGCTGGCGTAACCAAGCGGGGAAACAACCGGACTTTGGCTCAGGGTACTCATCGGCGATCGGTTTCCAAACTCATGTAGGTCTCTTCCAGGGCACCGCCGGACGGGGCGAAGGCGGTGACGCCGACGTCGGCAAGCACCAGGTTGCGCAGCAGTTCGGCGGCTGCGTCCTCGCCGGACACCCGGATCTGTATGTGGGGCCGCTGCTGGTCCTGCGGCTGCCGGTATTGGAGCTGCTGCGCATCCACCTGCCGCAGCAGTTTCCCGGTGTCCAGCGCACGGACGGTGTACCAGCGTTCCTGCGTGCCGGCGTCGGAAAGCGACTGGGTCTTCACGGTTTCACCGCGCGCCACGAAAACTGCCCGGTCCGCCATTTCATCCAGCTCGGAGAGCACATGCGAGGAGACCAGAATGGTTTTACCCTCGCCGGCCAGCCGTCGGAGCAGCACCCGCAGGTCCACCCGAGAGGCCGGGTCCAGGCCGGACGCGGGCTCGTCCAGCAGCAGTACGGAGGGATCGTGGATCAGCGCCCGGGCCAGGCTCAGCCGCTGCTGCTGCCCCCGGGACAGAACGCGTGCGGGCTGGTCCGCGTATTCGGTCAGGTGCACGGTGTCCAGCAGTTCGGCAGCACGGGCAGCGGCAGCGGACCGGCCCAATCCGTAGAAGGCCCCCATGGTGGTCAGGATTTCCGTGGCGGTCAGCGATTCCCAGGTTCCCAGCGTGTCCGGCATCCAGCCCACGGTGGCGCGCACCGCACCGGCTTGGGTCAGCGGGTCGAACCCGTTGATCCGCACGGAACCGGCATCGGGTGCCAGCAGGGAGGCAAGAATGAGCAGGAGCGTGGTTTTGCCTGAACCGTTCGGGCCGATCAGCGCCGTCACTTCCCCGGCGGGTGCCGTGAAATCCATGGCACGGATCGCCTGCACGCTACCGAAACTGCGCTGGATTCCCTCGGCGACTATGCCCGTGCTCTCGGCACTGTTATTCCCCATGGCGCCCACCATAGGGTCCGGCAGTCCGGGACTACGGTACAAACTCGCCGCAAAGTGACGTTAAGTGCATGTTGCCGTGATATTTCAGCCCGGCCCAAGCGCGGCTATAGACTTTCTGGACGGACGTCGTGGGTACCGCGGCCCGTTTTCCAGGGGAATACCTGCCACGCCGAAGATGCCGGGCACACCAGAGAACAACAAAACTCAGAAAGTGTACGCATGAGCCTGATAGTGCAGAAATTCGGCGGTTCCTCCGTAGCGGACGCCGAAGGCATCAAGCGCGTGGCCAAGCGCGTGGTGGATACCCATGCCGCCGGCAACGAAGTGGTGGTAGTGGTTTCCGCCATGGGCGACAGCACCGATGAGCTCCTCGATCTGGCCGGACAAATCACCACCCTGGGCAACGCCCGGGAAATGGACATGCTGCTCAGCGCCGGAGAACGCATTTCAATGGCCCTGCTGGCCATGGCCATCAACCAGCTGGGCGGCTCCGCGCAGTCCTTCACCGGCAGCCAGGCCGGCATGATCACGGATGCCATCCATGGCAAAGCCCGCATCATCGATGTCTCCCCGCACCGGATCAAAACAGCCATTGAGCGCGGCGACATCGCCATCGTGGCCGGCTTCCAGGGCGTCAGCCAGGACAGCCACGACATCACCACCCTCGGCCGCGGCGGCTCGGACACCACTGCCGTAGCGCTGGCCGCTGCCTTGGATGCCGATGTCTGCGAGATCTACACCGACGTCGACGGCGTGTACACCGCCGATCCGCGGGTGGTTTCGAGCGCGCAGAAGATCGAGAAGATTTCCAGCGAGGAAATGCTGGAACTGGCCGCTTCCGGCGCCAAGATCCTGCACCTGCGCTGCGTGGAATACGCGCGCCGCTTCGGTGTGCCGCTGCACGTCCGCTCGTCCTTCAGCTCACACGAGGGAACCTGGGTACTGCCCAGCCCCGACGACAAGATCAAGATTCAAGAGGGAGAACCCTTGGAACAGCCCATCATCTCCGGTGTTGCCCACGACCGTTCCGAAGCCAAGGTCACGGTGGTGGGTGTCCCTGACATCCCCGGCAAGGCGGCTGAGATCTTCGGCATTGTGGCCGGCGCGAACTCCAACATCGACATGATCGTGCAGAACGTCTCCACCAAGGGTTCGGGACGGACCGACATCTCCTTCACGCTGCCGATCATCGACGGCAAGGAGGCCATTGATGCGCTGAACGCCGCCAAGGACGAGGTCGGTTTCGACACCATCCAGTACAACGAGCAGATCGGCAAGCTCTCACTGATCGGCGCCGGAATGCGTTCCAACCCGGGTGTATCGCACCGCTTCTTCGAGGCCCTGCACCACGCCGGGGTCAACATCGACATGATCTCCACCTCGGAGATCCGGATTTCCGTAGTGACCAGTGCCAAGCTGCTGGACACGGCCGTGCGCGCGGTCCATGCGGCGTTCGGGCTCGACGGCGAGGACGAGGCCACGGTTTACGGCGGCACCGGGCGCTAGGGTTCCGGCCTAACCGGTTGGAGCGGGGATTCCGCGGGTAGCCGCCGCCGGGTGCGGGCCCGGTGGATCCACAGGGCGGCTGCCGCCAGCACGGCTCCTGTCAGGGCGCCGGCACTGTTGGCCAGCCAGTCCGTGGCGGTGCAGCTGCGGCCGAGCACGGGGACGAACGCCTGGACCGCCTCGATCAGTGCCGACAGACCGACACCGGCAAGGAACATGGCCACAGGTAGTGGGAAACATAGTCAGCAGCAGGATGGCGGCCGTGTACAGATTCAGCAGTACGCGGGCCGCGCGCATCCGGGGTATCAGCCACGCCCCCAGCAGGGGCCCGACGATGACGAGCGCTGCGAACGCGGTCTGCACCAGCCACATATGGGTGCCCAGGAAGTGGCTAATGACGCTCGCGGGAGACGATGTAACTGCTGCCGTCGGCCCGGGTCTTGGTCTCCCACATGACCTTTTCCTGCTCCTGCTGCGCCTTGAGCAGTGCCTTGTTTTCCTCGGTCATGGGGTGCTCGGTGGAACCCTGCTGCGCCGGACCGAAGATCAGCCGCACTTTGCCCGTGGTCCGCATGAACCGGGACACGAAGCTTTCCTTCTCAACCATGCTGCACCTTTCGAACGGGCTTCCGTTCACATCCTACTAATGATCACGCCGGAAGTTCCCGGCGGCAGGCGGACGCTCCGCAGATGCCGACGACGTCCATGCCGGCAGGCAGGATAATGGAGGCGTGATTCCTTCCGCCCATCCCGTTGTCCTCCCCCAGGACCAGTGGCTGCCTCGCCAGGCAGCGCACGAAGCACGTGTGCGCCCCTTCACCGAGGACTACCTGCAGCGCCGCTCCGCCGGTCGCAAGCACCCCGTGGAAGATTTCCTCTTCACCTACTATTCCCAAAAGCCGGGCCAGCTGCTGCGCTGGCACCCGGGCGCCGGCGTCGTCCTGACCGGTGAAGCTGCGCACGAGCGTGCCGGCTGGAAGTTCTACCGAAACCTCACGGCAGACGAAACGGCCGCGGCCGGCCTGGACGCCGCCGCCCCGGCCGTGACCGTGGACGTGGCCGGGTTTGCCGCGGCACGAGGTGAAGCGGCGGCCTTTACCGCCATGCTGCTCTCCCGCACGGCCGCCCGGAAACCGGTGCTGGGCTGCTTCGGCATGCACGAGTGGGCCATGGCGTACAAGTCCGAGGACAACGGGATCCGCCACGACTACCTGCAGCTGCGGCTGGGTGCGCAGGGCACCGACGAACTGGTGGAGCGCAGCAAAATCCGCTGCACCCACTTCGACGCCTTCCGGTTCTACACCCCCGAAGCCGTACCCCTGAACGAACTGACCCCCACCCGTGAAAACCAGCGGGACCTGGAACAGCCCGGCTGCCTGCACGCCAACATGGACCTGTACAAATGGGCGTACAAGCTTGTCCCGCTGCTGCCCAGCGAGCTGGTGATGGATTGCTTCGAGCTGTCCTGGCGGATCCGGATGATGGACATGCGCGCCTCGCCCTATGACCTTGAGGACTGGGGTTATGCACCCATTCCAGTGGAGACACCGCAGGGGCGGGCGGAGTATGCTGCCGCGCAACGGGCATTTGCCGAGGAATCACAGCAGCTCCGGGCCCGCATCCTGGACCTGCTGGCCCAATTGGGAGAGCAGCCATGGAGCCAGAGCCCACCGGCCGGGTCCTCCGCACCGGAGACCAGTCCTACCAGCTGATCCTTACGCGCGGTTTTCCGGTGCCCCCGGCGGACATATGGTCCGCCCTCACCGATCCTGCTCAGGCGGCGGCGTGGTTCGGCCGCTGGGAAGGGCACCCGGCCAGGAACAGCAGTTTTGACCTGCAGATGCTTTACGAAGAGGGTCTGCCCTGGAGCCGGGTGCAGGTCCGGGATTGCGCGGCGCCTGAGCTGCTGCGGCTGCTGGTCGGGGACGACGACGGCGCCTGGGACCTGGAGATCCAGTTGCAGGACGCTGCCGGCGGAACGCGGATGGAATTCATCCAGCATCTGGCCGACCCCGCTGCGGCCGGCAGCTACGGTCCGGGCTGGGAATACTACCTGGACCGGCTCAAAGCGGCACTGAACGGCACTCCGGCGCCGGAGTTCGGCGATTATTATCCGGCGCAGGGCCCTTACTTCGAGGAGCAGGCCCGGACCGCACTGGGAGCGGGTTACGCCGGTTGAGCGTGCGGGCCGATTTGGGTGGTCCGCCGCTTGACGGGGCCACTAGGCTGGGGCCACCGACTGATGGAGGTCTCACCATGATCCGCCCCCGCCGCACCGGCTTCCCCCTGCTGCTGCTCTGTTCCGTGCTGGTTTTGGCCGCCTGCGGCTCTAACGCCGGCACCTCTGGCGATGACAGCTCGGCCTCCGCCTCTGCCACTCCCGGGGTTTCGCCCTCCGCAGCATCCCCCACCACGTCCGCTCCGGGTTCCACCTCCGCTCCGGCCCCCGCCCCCGGTCAGGCGGCCGCAACCTCCCTCACGGTGGAATTCATGGCTGACGGCCAGAACACCACCGACACGTGGACCCTGCAGTGCGAGGGCACCACCCCGCTCCCCGGCTCAAATGTTCCCGATCCTGCGGCGGCCTGTGCCCTGCTGGCCGGGCAGGGGGCAACGCTTTTCGCCGAACCGGAGGCCGGCATGATGTGCACGCAGATCATTGCCGGCATGCAGCGCGCCCATGTAACCGGGACCGTCAACGGGAGCGCGGTGGACGCGTCCTTCGCGTTAACCGACGGCTGCCAGATCTCCCGCTGGGAAAACCTGACCGCCCTGCTGGGCCCGGCCAACGGCAGCCTGTAACGGGCTGTAACCGGGCAGCCCCTAACCTGCTGCGGTGTCCCCCGCGGCGGGAGCAACGGCGTCCCGGCTCTCCCGCTTCCGGCGGATGTAGACCTGCTTGCGCACCCGCGCCACCACCGCACCGGTCTTGTCCGTGATGTCCACCGAGAACCACTCAAGGACCTTGTCCCCGTTAGCAGCCAACTTACGGAGACGCTCGACGTCGGCCTTAGCCAGCGTGAACTCGGCGGTGACCTCGCCGTTGCCGGGCTTGATGAAATCGACTTCCGCGGACTTGTCCCACACCACGTGGTCTTTGCCGAGGTGGTGCAGCAGGAGCATCATCCAGAACGGGTCGGTCATGGCGAAGAGCGAACCGCCGAAATGCACACCGGCAACATTCCGGTTCCACCAGTGCTCGCGCAGCCGCACCGAAACGCCCAGATAGTCCGGATCCAGGCGGGTGACCCGGATTCCGGTGAAGGCGAACGGCGGCCAGATGTTCATAAACCGGCGGACGGTACCCGGTTGTGCTTTGAGCAGTTTCACCGCTCCACTGTAGCCACCCGTGATCCAGGTCTCCGCCAGGCGGGGCCTGTACATGCCACCGCGGTTCGTGGCATATTATGAGTAAGCATGCTTACTATCCGTTCTGGACGATGGAACTGTCCGTCCGGACCTGACTTGAAGGTCTCGTATTATGTCCATTGAAATCAGTCCCGAAGATCTTTCCGGGGCAGGCTCTGCCGCTCCGGGTGAGTTCTACGGCCACGGCATCGGGCATTCCTTGGTCTGGGCACGCGGCCTGGCCGAACCCGCGGACGCCGAGTACATGCACTGCGGCGAACCCATGCAGCCCCGCGACGGCCGCCAGCTCTCCATCTTCGAACCGGTCAGCACCGAATCCATGCCGGCGAACGCCCCCGCCGAAGTGCAGCTCGAGACCACGGTGCTGCGCTGCCGCTGCGGGTTCCAGCTGGAAATCCCGGCCTGACCGGGCACGTCCACGTAACGCGCGTAACGCCGCTAGACTGAGTCGTGCAAGCTCGCGGAGCGCTGAATCAGCGTGAGACGGCAGGGTCCGCGGCCACCCATTTCACTCACAGGAGTTGCCGGATGCCCCGGATCGTTGTTGATGTAATGCCCAAACCCGAGATCCTGGATCCGCAGGGAAAAGCCATTGCCGGGGCGCTGCCCCGCTTGGGGCTGACCGGGTTCACCGGCGTCCGGCAGGGCAAGCGTTTTGAGCTCACCGTGGACGGGGAGGTCACCCCGGAAATCCTGGAGCAGGCCCGCAACGCCGCCGCGACGCTGCTCTCCAACCCCGTGATCGAAGACGTTACCCGCGTCGAAGTTCTCCCGGAGGCCTGACCTTGAGCACTCCCCTCATTGGTGACTTCTCCGTCGCCCCCGAAAATGACGCCCTGCGGGCGGTCCGGGTTGGTGTGATCACCTTCCCCGGCACACTGGATGACCGCGACGCCGCGCGGGCCGTGACCATCGCCGGCGGCACCGCCGTCGGGCTGTGGCATGCCGAAGCGAACCTGCAGTCGGTGGATGCCGTAATCATTCCCGGCGGCTTCTCCTACGGCGATTACCTGCGCGCCGGTGCGATTTCCCGCTTCGCTCCGCTGATGGAAAAGGTGGTGGATGCCGCCGCGGGCGGCATGCCCGTGCTGGGCATCTGCAACGGCTTCCAGATCCTCACCGAGGCGCACCTGCTGCCCGGCTCCATGATCAAGAACAACCATTTGAAGTTCTCCTGCGCGGACCAGCTGCTGCGCGTGGAGAACAACACCACCGCGTGGACCTCTGCCTACGAGCCCGGTGCGGGCATGGTCATTCCGCTGAAGAACCAGGACGGCCAGTACGTCGCGGATGAAAAGACGCTGGACGAACTCGAGGGCGAAGGCCGGGTGGTGTTCCGTTACGACGGCGAAAACCCCAACGGCTCCCGCCGCGGCATTGCCGGCATCAGTAACGCCGCAGGCAACGTCGTCGGCCTGATGCCGCACCCTGAACACGCCGTGGAACCGGGCTTCGGCCCGGATTCCTCCGCCTACGGCGAGGTGGGCCTGGGCTACGGCACCGACGGCCTGCGCATCTTCTCCTCAGTTCTCAACTCGCTCGTTGCCGGAGGCAAGTAATGACCGTTTCCCCTGCAGCGGACCAGAAGAAGTTCCGCATCGACACCGTTGAGCACGCCGCCGCCACCCCGGACACCGAACTGCCCTGGGCTGAACTGGGCCTGAAGGAAGACGAATTCAGCAAGGTCGTGGAGATCCTTGGCCGCCGGCCCACCGCGGCGGAACTGGCCATGTACTCGGTCATGTGGTCCGAGCACTGCTCCTACAAGTCCTCCAAGGTGCATTTGAAGCAGTTCGGTGACAAGGTCACCGAAAAGATGAAGGAACACCTGCTCGTGGGCATCGGCGAGAACGCCGGCGTCGTCGACATCGGTGAAGGCTGGGCCGTGACCTTCAAGGTCGAATCCCACAACCACCCCTCCTTCGTGGAGCCCTACCAGGGTGCCGCCACCGGCGTCGGCGGCATTGTCCGCGACATCATCTCCATGGGCGCACGCCCGGTGGCCGTAATGGACCCGCTGCGCTTCGGCGCCATTGACCACCCGGACACCGCCCGGCTGGTGCACGGCATCGTCTCCGGCATCGGCGGCTACGGAAACTCCCTGGGCCTGCCGAACATCGGCGGGGAACTGGTCTTCGACTCCGTTTACCAGGGCAACCCGCTGGTCAACGCCCTGGCCGTGGGCGTGCTGCGGCACGAGGACATCCGCCTGGCCAACGCTTCCGGCGCCGGCAACAAGGTGGTGCTCTTCGGCGCACGCACCGGCGGCGACGGCATTGGCGGTGCCTCCGTGCTGGCCTCCGAGTCCTTCGACGCAGACAAGCCCTCCAAGCGCCCCGCTGTGCAGGTGGGCGACCCGTTCGCCGAAAAGGTACTCATTGAGTGCTGCCTGGAGCTGTTCAAGTCCTCCGTGGTGGAAGGCATCCAGGACCTGGGCGCGGCAGGGATTTCCTGCGCGACGTCGGAGCTGGCCTCCAACGGCGACGGCGGCATGCACGTGGAACTGACCAACGTGCTGCTCCGCGATCCCACCCTCACCCCGGGCGAGATCCTGATGTCCGAGTCCCAGGAACGCATGATGGCCGTAGTCACGCCGGAGAACGTCGAGGCGTTCGAAGCCATCATGGACAAGTGGAACGTGGAATACTCCTGGCTCGGCGAGGTCACCGGCACCGGCCGGCTGATCATCGACTGGGACGGCGAGACCATTGTGGACGTGGATCCGCGCACCGTGGCCCATGAAGGCCCGGTCTACCAGCGCCCCATGTCCCGGCCCGCCGCGCAGGATTCCATCCAGGCCAGCTCCTTCAGCGCGGAACGCCCGTTCGGCAGCGCCGCGGTCAAGGACGCCATCCTGGAACTGATGGCCTCTCCCAACATGTGCGACAAGTCCTGGGTCACCAACCAGTACGACCGCTACGTGCAGGGCAACACCGCCCTGGCCATGCCCGATGACGCCGGGGTGATCCGCGTGGATGAAACCACCGGACTGGGCGTGGCCATTTCCACGGACGCCAACGGCCGCTACTCCTACCTGGACCCGTACGAGGGTGCCAAGCTGGCGCTGGCCGAGTCCTACCGCAACGTCTCCACCGCCGGTGCCACGCCACTGGCCGTCACCGACTGCCTGAACTTCGGCTCCCCCGAGGACCCCGAAGTGATGTGGCAGTTCGCTGAGTCCGTGCGCGGACTGGCCGACGGCTGCAAGGAACTCGGCGTGCCGGTCACCGGCGGCAACGTCTCGCTCTACAACCAGACCGGCGGCGTCGCCATCCACCCCACCCCGGTGGTGGGCGTCCTGGGCGTGTTCGACGACGTCGCCCGCCGCACGCCGTCGGGCTGGCGGCAGGACGGACAGGCCATCTACCTGATGGGCACCACGCAGGACGAGCTGGACGGCTCCGAATACGCCAACCTGCGCGGACACCTGGGCGGCCGGCCGCCGAGGGTGGACCTGCAGGCCGAGAAGCTGCTGGGCGAACTGCTGGTCAACGCCTCCCGCGACGGCATGATCGACGCCGCGCACGACCTCTCCGAGGGCGGCCTCGCAGCGGCCCTGTCCGAAATGGCGCTGCGCTTCGGCGTCGGCGCCCGCATCGGGCTCGGCGAGGTTTGTGAGCGGGACGGGGTGGACCTGTTCACCATGCTCTTCTCCGAGTCCCAGGCCCGCGCCGTGGTGGCCGTGGCCCGCAGCGAAGAGGTGCGCTTCAACGACATGTGCTCGGCCCGCGGCTTCCCGTACGCCCGGATCGGCGTGGTGGACACGGAGATCGGCGCGCTGGATTTCCAGAGCAACTTCGTGCTGCCGCTGGACGAGCTGAAGGCTGCGCACGAAGGAACGCTGCCGCGGCACTTCGGCTAACCCTGCACGGATGAGCAGCAAGGGCCCGGCGGTCTTCCGCCGGGCCCTTGCACGTTCCCCGTGTAGGCTCCGGGGGCATGGAGAAAACACTCGAGGCCCGGACCGCGCGGGCACGGCTGCTGTGCGGGCTGGCGAGCCTGGCAGTCGGCTCCGTCCCCCTGATCCTGTCCTGGCCGTACCTGTTCACCGGCGGCGATGAGCAGATTTCCGCCTGGCTGGCATCCGCAGCCGGACTCATCGCAGTCGGCACCGGGGTATGGCTCTTGACCGGTGCCCGGAGCCGGGGCGAAGAGCAGGTGCTCACCCAGGACCGGTCCCGGACCGGATACGCGGCCGTCATGATCGGCGTATGCGTCCTCCTGCTCGCCGGTTCGCTCAGCCTTGATCAGCCCACCGTTTCCACGGGCGTGGCACCCCTGCTGATAACGAACTGTTTCCGAATGCTTTTCGAGCGCGATGAGCGCGCAAACAAGTAGTGTCCGACACCGTTCAGGGCGTCGGATGGGGGCAAATGCGCACGCAGCGTGCAAAATTAGCTCGTGAGCATAATCCCCGAAAACCGCGCAGCCGACGCCGGCCTCCCCACTGAGCGTTTGTCGTTGGACCTGATGACGGTGAACGAGGTGGACGCCCTGATCATCCAGACCCGGGGGACGGATTGGGCGCCGGACTTTCCGCAGCCCGCGGACTACGACGCAGCCCGGCGTGCGTTTGAAGCCGGGCTGCTGACTCCGGCGGCCGCTGCCTTCGGCATCCGCATGATCCGTGAACGCTCCACCTCCCTGGTGGTGGGCACCATCGGCTTCGAAGGGATCCCGCTGGACCGGGCTGTGGAGGTCACGTACAACGTGGTGCCGTCCTGCCGGGGCCAGGGGTATGCGGCCGAGGCGCTGATCACCCTCACCCGGTTCGTCCTGACCCGTCCCATGGTGGAAGAGGTCCTGGCCTTCACCGAACCCACCAATGAAGCTTCCCAATCGGTGCTCCTGAGCGCCGGATTCCTGCCGCAGGAAGAAAGCGACATGGTGCTGCGGTTCAGTTTCCGCCGCTCTCAGCTGTCGGACACCAGCCGGTAGGCAGCCGCAAAATACCGGTTGGTGAAGAACTGCTGAACCCGGACGTTGACGGCGTTGGCTGCACCGATCACGGCGTTGGCAGGACGGCTGTAGGCCGCGATCCGGAAGTACAGGCGCCCGTCGTCGTCGAGCTCTGCATAAAACCCCTCTTCGCCCCTTTCCGGGTGCCCGCGCAGTGTCCCGTAGCCGAACCCGGCCCGTTGCCCGGGCAGCGGCGTCCCGGCGTCATCCAGCACCGGTTCCGCCGCCCACAGCACCCGGCACGGAGCGTAGTACCGCACCTTCCCCAGCCCGATCCCGGAGGCCATTTCAACGCCGGGCGCAGCCCGCGGCGTCGCCGGAGCCACCCACAGGCCCGCCCCGCGGTGCACGTCCCAACCCAGCAGGCTGTCCGCAAGCCGCAGGAACGCTGCCGCCGGATCAGCCACGGCCAGCTCCTCCTTGCGCAGGACCAGCCGGTATTCCGCCGGCCAGCGGTCCGTCATGGGCGAGGGGTATGGCCGCTCGGTCCGCCCGGGGTCCGGATAGGTCAGCTCCCGGTGCTGGCTGTTCATGCCTCCGCGAGTCCCTTCCAGGCCAGTGATTCGCGGTCCTTTTTCGGCAGCGAAGCCACCACCAGGTCATAGGAGTCTTCCACCAGGTCCCGGATCATGTCCCGGGCCAGCCCGGCGGCCACCTCCACCTGGTTCCAGTGGGTTTTGTTCATGTGCCACGCGCCGGTGATCTCCGGATGAGCGGCACGCAGCTGCAGCGCCAACTCCGGCTCGCATTTGAGGCTGACCAGCAGGGGGTCCACCTGTAGTGACGACATGGCGAACATCTTCGCCCGCCCGCCGGCTGCCCGAACCTTGAACACGGATGTTTCCGGCCCGAAGGGAAAGTCCTCGAACGCCCCGGGCAGGGCCAAACACATCTGCCTCAGCTCATGCGCATCCATGCCGAAAGCCTAGCCCCGGTTGCCGCGCCGCGGCACTCCCGCCCACTACGGATGACAGGATAGAGGAAGGAGGTACGTGTTCCACGTATCGCAGGTAGAGCAGAGGACGGTTGGTGTGGCGCAGGAGAACGGCAACGGCGGGCCCGTGGCGGAAACAGCGGAGCGTGCCGCGGATTCCCGGACCTTCGAGCGGATTGCCCGGCTGGGCTATGTGGCCAGCGGGATAGTGCACGTGGTCATTGGCGCCATCGCCCTGCAGATCGACGCCGGCCGGTCCGGCAACGCGGACACCAACGGCGCCGTGGCCGCTCTGGCACACCAGCCGGCGGGTTACCTGCTGCTCTGGTTCTGCTTCATCGGCTGCTTCGCCCTGGCGCTGTTCCAGTTCAGCCGGATCTTCTTGGCGGGCCAGCGGCTGTCGGACAAAGAGCTGTGGAAGGACCGCGCCCGCGACGCCAGCCAGGCCATTGTGTACGCGGGCATCGGCAGCATCTTTGGCTCCTTCGCCCTGGGCCGCGGCAGCAATGACGGCAGCTCATCCTCCGTCAGCTGGACCGCACGGCTGCTGGCCGTTCCGGCCGGGCAGTGGCTGCTGGGGATCGCCGGCCTGGTGGTTGTGGGCATTGGCGGGTACTTCATCTTCAAGGGAGCCACCCGGCGCTTCCGCGGCAACCTGACCGGAGTGGCCGGACGGGTTTGGAATCGTGCCGTGGATATCACCGGCGTAGCCGGCTACATCGCCAAGGGCATCTCGCTGGTGGTCCTGGGCATCCTGCTGACCCTGGCCGCCGTGAAGTCGGATCCGGAACAGTCCACCGGCCTCGACGGCGCCCTGCACACCCTGCGCGACCAGCCGTTCGGTGTGGTTGCCCTGGCTGCGGTGGGCATCGGCCTGATGCTCTACGGTCTGTACATCGGCATCATCAGGGCCCGTTTCGCGAAGCTGTAGGCGTTACAGGCCAAAGCGCGGGGCTTCGATCACAGGGCAGGTGTCCATCACGACGTCGAGTCCGGCAGCCTTCGCGCGGGCGGCCGCCGCTTCGTCCACCACGCCCAGCTGCAGCCACACCGCCTTGGCACCCACCGCGATGGCCTGGTCCACAATGTCACCTGCCCGGGAGGAATTCACGAAGCAGTCCACCACGTCGATACTGCCCGGAACCTCGCTGAGTTTCCGGTACCCCTTGTTGCCGTGCACGTCATCCCCTTTGAGGCTGACCGGGATGATCTCCATGCCCAGGGTGTCCTGGACGTAGCGCGAGACGCCGACGGCGGTGCGCAGCGGGTTGTTGGACAGGCCCACCACGGCCCACCGGCCAGGCGTGGTCAGGAGCCGGCGCAGAACCTCCGGATCGTTGGCGTGTGCGGTGCTGGCGGAATTGAGCTGGGACATCTGCCGTCCTTCGTGGTTGCCCGAAGATGGGGCTCCAGCTTACGCCCGGACCAATCAGTCCAGGAAAGACTCGATGGCCTCTGCCACCGCGGCGTCGGGCACGCCGCCCGCATCCGCCTCCAGCAGCCGGAACTCCCCGGATTCCAAGGCATCGGCGGCCCGTTGGGCAAGATCCCGCGTCTCATCGGCACTGCCGCTGCCCGCCAGGATGAGGACCGGGACGCTGATGCCGCCGAGTCCTTCGATTTCGGTCTGCATCACGAGCAGTTCGTCCTCGCCCTCCGCCGGGGCGAGGGCGGGTTCCAGCGCCACCACCCGGTTGACCACCACCGACTCCTCGGCGGCCCGCAGCGCCAGGAACGCTCCCTCGTCAAAGCCGTAAAGGTCCGTTGATTCGCCGGCCACCTGGAGCACGGCCAGCAGGTCATCCACGTCGGATTCGGCCGTGTATTCCTCACCGATCCCGCTTTCCCCGATACCCCGGCGGTCATAGGTGTACACAGTGTGGTTCCGGGACAGGATGTCTGCGAGGGCCGCCGTCGCGCGGCTGCTCCGGTGTGCCAGGAGGGGACCAACTATGGCCAGCGGCGGGCCGCTGCCCTGGCGGGACCAGGCGATGGGCGTTCCGTCTGCGGACGAAACAGTTCCGGAGGCGCTGGGTTCCATGACCGCTCCTGCTCGTTGGATGCTCTTTGGTGCTCACT
The DNA here is from genome assembly GCF_030125565.1 of Arthrobacter sp. zg-Y1143. Classification (NCBI taxonomy): domain Bacteria; kingdom Bacillati; phylum Actinomycetota; class Actinomycetes; order Micrococcales; family Micrococcaceae; genus Arthrobacter; species Arthrobacter sp. zg-Y1143. The sequence goes on from NZ_JASKLW010000001.1 coordinate 21,296, forward strand.
GGGCCGGTGCTGCTGGGCCGGGGCCGGAATTCAACGGTAGGAGCCGGTGCCGGACAAGGTCAATGCCCTGCACACTGCCGTGCCCGATGCCGGGAACATGTCGTTTTGTGAACCGGCTCACAGGCCAACACTTGTCGGATGTGCGGATCCGGCGTTTAGTTGTCCGTGACCATCCCGAGCGGCTGAGAGACCTGGATCGATGAAGCCGCAGCAACCCTGGTTGCCGCATTTCCTCCTTGAAGCGCGGCAATAACGAGGCTGGTGTCGCAGGAAGCCGTTATCCCGGCTCAGGACACTTTCCGTAGGGTGCTACTGCCAGGAACGATGGAGTGTTTCTATGACAGCAGTTCTGGCTTCTTCCACGCCCGCTTCCGGCACCGCCCAGCCGGCCGGGCCCGCCCTTCCGATCACGTTTGACCGGCTCGGCCGCAGCTTCGGCACCGGCAATGACGAACACGTAGTCCTGCGGGACGTCAGTTTCGACGTTGTCCCGGGGGAGGTGCTGGCCGTTCTCGGGGCCAGCGGCTGCGGCAAATCCACCCTGCTGCGCGCTGCGGCCGGCCTGGACCGGCCTTCCTCCGGCGTCGTCCTGATCGGCGGCAAGCCGGTGAACGGCATCAGTGAGCAGTGCGCCGTCGCCTTCCAGGAGCCGCGGCTGCTGCCGTGGCAAACCCTGCAAGCCAACATTGCAATCGGCCTGCCCAAATCCTCAAGCGCCAGCCGGGGCAAGGCCCGCGTGGCCGAACTTTTGGACCTCGTGGGGCTGACCGCCTTCGCCAAGCACCGGCCCCGGGCGGTGTCCGGCGGCATGGCGCAGCGGGCTTCACTGGCCCGGGCACTGGCGCGTGAGCCCGGTGTCCTGCTGCTGGACGAACCCTTCGGCGCCCTGGATGCCCTGACCCGGCTGAAGATGCAGGACCTGCTCCTGTCCCTGCACCGGGCAGCCCCCGCCACGGTACTGCTGGTCACCCATGACGTGGATGAGGCCCTCCAGCTGGCGGACCGCATCATTGTGCTGGGCACCGAACCGGGGGCACCCGGCGCAACCATCACCAACGTTGTCGCTGTACCCGGCGACCGTCCGCGGGACCGCGCCTCGGCGGAACTGGCCCGAATGCGCGGCGAGCTCCTGGCCCTGCTGGGCGTCGAACGCCGCTAGCTTCCCGCTTTCCGGCCTGCTTTTCAGGCTCCTCTTTCCGGCCCTCAGCCGTCCTCAACTGCTCCCTGCCCGCCCTGTCCCCGCATGCGCGTACCCGCGGGCCCTCTGCTAAGGAACCCACATGTTCAGCCGATCTTCCCTCCCTGCCCGTTTTTCCCTCCCATCCCGCACGGCCCGCACCCTTGGCGCCCTCGCCGCCGTCGCCGCCCTGTCCCTGACCGGCTGCGTGGCCGGAGAAGACACCACCGGCGCGTCCGCCGTCCAGGACGCCGACGGCGGAACGCTCACCATCGACTTCGCTACCTACAACCCGCTGAGCCTGATCATCAAGGACCAAGGCTGGCTGGAGGACTCCCTGGCGGATGACGGCGTGACGGTCGAGTGGGTACAGTCCGCCGGCTCCAACAAGGCCAATGAGAACCTGCGTTCCGGGGCCATCGATATCGGTTCCACCGCCGGCTCCGCGGCCCTGCTCAACCGGGCCAACGGCTCGAAGATCAAGGCCATTGACGTGTTCTCCCAGCCGGAATGGTCCGCCCTGGTGGTGGGCGCGGATTCCGGCATCACCTCCGTGGCGGACCTGGCCGGCAAGTCCGTGGCTGCCACCAAGGGCACCGACCCGTACTTCTTCCTGGTCCAGGCCCTGGACGAGGCGGGACTCAGCCTGTCCGACGTCACGGTGGAACAGCTGCAGCACGCCGACGGGCGTGCTGCCCTGGACAACGGTTCCGTGGATGCGTGGGCGGGGTTGGATCCCATCATGGCCGGGGCGGAACAGAACGGGGCCCGGTTGGTTTACCGCAATCTGGACTTCAACACGTACGGCCTGCTCGCGGCCAACGAATCCTTCCTCGAGGAGAACCCGGAGCAGGCGCAGGCAGTGGTCAACGCTTATGAAAAGGCCCGCGCCTGGGCCGCGGAGCACCCGGACGAGACGGCAGGGATCCTGGCCGACGTCGCAGGACTGGACCCCGCCGTCGCCAAGACCGTGATCCTCGAACGCAGCAACCTGGACGTGGACCCGGCTCCGGGAGAGGACCAGCGCCGCGTCCTGGCCAAAATCGGCCCGACCCTGGTGGAAACCGGGGACGTCGCCAGCCAGGAACAGGTTGATGCGGCGTTGGCCGGCCTGCTGGAGGATACCTATGTCAGCAAGGCCGACCCTGATGCCGTGGCGGCGTCTCGATGAGTACTGCTGCCGCCCCGGTACCGGTTCCACCTACCCTCTCCCCGACCGGCACACCGGCAGTTCCTGCAGTACCGGCGGCCGCAGCGGCACCGGCCCGCGCCGGATCATTACTGCACCGCCGGCCGGTGCGGCTGGCCCTGGGCCTGCTGGTTCCGGCCCTGCTGCTGGCCGCCTGGCAGCTCGCCGCCGTCGCCGGGACCTTCAGCCCGGTCCAGCTACCCTCCCCCGCCGCGGTGTACACCGCTGCCGCGGACCTGCTCCAGCGCGGACAGCTGGGCCGCCATGTTGCCATTTCCACCCAGCGGGTGCTGATCGGCTTCGCGCTCGGCTCCGCTTTGGGCCTGGCGTTGGGGGCACTGCTGGGTCTGTCCCGGCTGGCCGAGACCCTGCTGGGACCGGCCATCGGCGCCCTGCGGGCCGTGCCCTCCCTGGCCTGGGTGCCGCTGTTGATCCTGTGGCTGAAGATCGGCGAGGATTCGAAAATCACCCTGATCACCATCGGCGCGTTTTTCCCGGTGTTCACCACAGTGGCCCTGGCCCTGCGGCATGTTGACCGGAACCTGGTGGAGGCCGCGCGGGCCTTCGGCCTGCACGGGCTGAAGCTGCTGACCACCGTGCAGCTGCCCGCCGTGGTGCCGGCGGTTTTCTCCGGACTGCGGCTGGCCCTGGCCCAGTCCTGGCTGTTCCTGGTAGCCGCCGAACTCATCGCTTCCTCCATGGGACTGGGGTTCCTGCTGACGGATTCCCAGAACAACGGGCGGACCGACCGGTTGTTCCTGGCAATCATCCTGCTGGCCGTGCTCGGCAAGGCGACCGACGCCGTCCTGGGGCTGGCACAGAACCGGGCCGTGAAGAAATGGACGTGAGCGCCGTTGCCGGACCGGCCGCGGCATGCTGAGGACGGAAAGGGCGGGGCTAGTGCTTGCGGGTCAGCGTGACACGGTCCAGCACCACGGATCCGCCCATGGCCTGGTGCACGCGCAGGAACTCCGTGGCCGACACCTCCAGGATGTGGCTGTCGGTCCGGGCCGGCAGCAGGTCTTCATGCCTGCCCTCCATCAGTTCCAGGAACGTGCGGGTCGCTTCCCAGCGCGCCATCGGTTCCGTGAACGTCATCCGGTGCGCGGCCGAGGCCATCTTGTAGCCGGTTTCCACAACAATCACGTATTCGTCCACTGCGGCCTCCCTGCGCCCCATGCATCCGTGTCCGGCCCTGCCTACCGCAACCTAAGCCCACACCCGGCGCAAACCGCAACGGGGAACCGCCCCGCGGCGGCCCGGCACCGCCAAGTTCAGCAGCACCCTCCGTCAACAGCAACGAAAGGCCCCCATGAGTGAGCACCAGTTCGGATTCCGCACCCGCGCCCTGCACGCCGGCGGCACCCCCGACGCCCTGCACGGGGCACGCGCGGTACCCATCTACCAGTCCACGTCCTTTGTCTTCAAGGACACGGCCGACGCCGCGAACCTGTTCTCGCTGCAGAAGTACGGCAGCATCTACTCTCGGATCGGCAACCCGACTGTTGCGGCCTTCGAAGAACGCATCGCCTCCCTCGAAGGCGGAATCGGAGCCGTGGCGACGGCGTCGGGCATGTCCGCTGAGTTCCTCACCTTCGCCGCACTCTGTTCCGCCGGCGACCACATTGTCGCCTCCGCCCAGCTGTACGGCGGCACCGTCACCCAGCTGGACGTCACGCTGCGCCGCTTCGGCATCGAAACCACATTCGTGCCCGGCACGGACCCGGCGGACTATGCCGGCGCGGTGCAGGAGAACACCAAGGCCGTTTATGCCGAAGTCGTGGCCAACCCAAGCGGAGACGTCACAGACATTGAAGGCCTGGCCCGGGTGGCGCATGACGCCGGGGTGCCGCTGATCCTGGACGCCACCCTCAGCACGCCTTACCTGGTGCAGCCCTTCACGCATGGTGCGGACATTGTGATCCACTCGGCCACGAAGTTCCTCGGCGGGCACGGCACCACCCTGGGCGGCGTCATTGTGGAAAGCGGCCGGTTCAACTGGGGCAACGGGAAGTTCCCGGCCATGACCGAACCGGTGCCCAGCTACGGCAACGTTTCCTGGTGGGGGAACTTCGGGGAATACGGTTTCCTGACCAAGCTGCGCTCGGAACAGCTGCGCGACATAGGCCCCTCACTCAGTGCGACGTCGGCGTTCGCCCTCCTGCAGGGAGTGGAGACGCTGGCCCAGCGCCTCGACGAACACGTGCGCAACGCCCTGGCGGTGGCGCAGTGGCTGGAAGCGGACCCGCGGGTGTCCTGGGTCAGCTACGCCGGACTGCCCTCCCATCCGCACCACGAACGGGCGCGCAAATACCTGCCCAAGGGCCCCGGGTCAGTGTTCAGCTTTGGCGTGGCCGGGGGCCGGGCAGCTGGACAGGTGTTCATCGAATCCCTGCAACTGGCCTCGCACCTGGCCAACGTAGGTGATTCCCGGACGCTGGTGATCCACCCGGCCTCCACCACCCACCAGCAGCTCTCCCCTGACCAGCTCTCCGCCGCCGGAGTATCCGAGGACCTGGTGCGCATTTCCGTGGGGCTGGAGGACCTGGCGGACATCCTCTGGGACCTGGACTCGGCCCTGACCGCAGCCACCGGCACCAGTGCCGCCGGTGCCGCCGCCAGCGGTGCCGCCGACCTCGGTGCCGCCGCCAGCGGTGCCGCCGACCTTTCGAAGGAGACCGCCGATGTCCGCTGAAACTCCTTCCGGCACCGCCGGAGATTCCGGAACCAGGACTTGGACCGGTCCGACGGCGGCGGAACGCCTGGCGCTGCTGCGCGGGGCCCGGACCATCGCCATTGTGGGAGCCTCGGACAAACCATCGCGTGCCTCTTACTTCGTGGCCACGTACCTGCTCTCCTCGTCCCGCTACCGGGTCTATTTCGTGAACCCCGCGGCGAAACGGATCCTGGGCCAGCCCGTGTACGCCGCGCTGGCGGACCTTCCAGAACCTCCGGACATTGTGGATGTGTTCCGCCGCTACGAAGACCTGCCCGGGGTGCTGGAGGAAGCAAAGGCTGCGGGGGCAAAGAACCTGTGGCTACAGCTGGGGTCCTGGCACGAAGAAGTGGCCAGGGACGCCGAAGCAGCAGGCATGGGGGTGGTGATGGACCGGTGCGTGAAGATCGAGCACGCCCGGTTCCACGGCGGGCTGAACCTCGCCGGCTTCAACACCGGAGTGATTTCCTCCCGGCGCCAGCTACCGCTTTAGGCGGGTCCGTGCGGAGGCGGACTACCGTCCTCCGCCGGGCCAGCCGTAGCCGTTGTTGCCCTGTCCGTTGTGGCCCCGGCCGTTGCTGTTGTGCGCGCCGTTGCCGGACTGTCCGCCGTTGAACATCGCCGCCGCACCGCCGCCAGGGCCCATGGTGTCCCGTACACCGCCGTCGTTGCGCCGGTTCTGGCCCGGGATATAACCGGTGGGCGGCCCGTCGAATGTGCCGGGGTTCTTCCCGGCGTCTTTCCCGCTGCCCGGATATCCGGGCGCGTGCTGAACTGGGGGTGCGGGCACTGCTTCCACCGGTGCGGCTGGCGCCGGCATGGGAACCGGTGCCGGATCAGGCACCGGTTCAGGTGCGGGAGCAACATTTTCCGGTGTTGACGGCACACTTTCCGCGGCCACCGGGGCAAAAGTTTCTTCCGGAACAACGAGTTCTGTCGTGCTTCGTTCGGCTGTGGGCGCAGGCTCCGGCGTAAAGCTGACAACTGGTGCCGGATCCGCGCGCACCAGGAAATCCTGCGTGGCAGCAACGCCGGTGGCTCCGGCCGCCATGGCGCCGATCAGCGCGGTGCTGAGAATGATCCCCCGGCGGTGCTTGGACTTCAGGGGCACCGGAGCACCGTCCAGCAGTGCGGCCAGCTTCCCGCTCGGCTCCGGTGCAGCGGTATGCGCCTGCGCCCGCAGGGACAGGAGGCCCGCGAGCAGTTCGGGGGATTCCTCCACCCCGGCTTCGGTCAGGAGGCCGCGGATATACCGGGCGTCTTGGTCGTCAGGATGCTCGCTCATTGTCCGGTGCCTCCTTCCCTTCCAGTTGGCCTTTCAGTATCCCCAACGCACGGCGTTGCAGCTGCTTCACCGCTCCGGGAGTGCGTCCCATGATTTTGGCCGACTCGTCGATGGACAGGTCCGCCACCACCCGCAGCAGCAGCACTTCCTGCTGCTGGGGTGTTAGTCCCTGCAGCAACGAGGCGACGCCGGTGTCTGCGCCCAGCGCGCTTTCCTCGGCGGACTGCGTTGACCTGCCGTCCAGTTCCGGGTCAAACACGGCCGTCGCCGGTTCACGTTCCCGCCGGCGGATGTCATCCACCATGCGGGCATGGGCTACGGAAAAAGCGAAGGTACGTGCCCCGCGAAGACCGCCGGATAGTGAGTCCAGCTTGGCGAACAGCGTCAGGAACACTTCCTGGGTGAGGCCCTCGGGATCTTCACAGCCTTTGGACCGGAGGTAACCGAGGATGCCGGGTGCGAAGTCGTCATAGAGTTCCCGCAGCGCGGCCGGTTTCCGGGCGCGCGCATCACGGAGCGTCTGCTCGGTAAGCGCTGCGGCCACGACGGATCACTTTCGTAGGAAGCGGGGTGGTGCAAATGCTACCTTGCTCCGAGCCGTAGACGCATGTGCAACGGCCGCACCGATGCTCGTTGGGGGGATAAGCCTCGGCGCGGCCGTTACAAACAGGTAATCGCCGGGGGGTACGAAAAGGTTACGCACCTGGAAAAAGTTTTTTCAGCAGGTGCTTCGGTGCTTATCCGGCGTCAATAATCCGGGTGTTTTCGGCGAAACGGCGGTTCTTGAGCACGGGCAGGAACTCCCGGACCTCGCTGATGCGCTGCCGGGTGACGTCCGCCGTCGCCACTGCCTCGCGTTCCTCCGCCAGGGAGGCCTGCGGCACACCCATGGGATCAAGGATGACGGAGTGGCCCACAGTGTGCCGGCTGGAAGTGCCTGCTGCCGCCACCCAGACCGTGTTCTCAATGGCGCGTGCCTTCAGCAGCGTCTCCCAATGATCAATCTTGTGTTCGCCCCGGAACCAGGCGGCCGGCACCGCCAGCAGGTCCGCCTCCTGGTCCGCGAGCGCCCGGGCGAGTTCCGGGAAGCGCAGGTCATAGCACGTCATGACCCCCACCCGCAGTCCGCCCGCCTGCAGAACCTTCACGCCGCCGTCGCCCGGCTTGATCCGGTCCGATTCGGCGTAGCTGAACGCGTCATAAAGGTGCAGTTTCCGGTACGTGCCGGCAATCCGCCCGGTCGCTTCGATCAGCACCAGGGTGTTGTACGGGCGTTCCTCGCCGCTGGACTCGTATCCACCGGCCACAATGGCGATCTCCAGTTCGGCGGCCAGCAGGGACAGCTGCTGCACGAACGTGCTCCAGGACGCGTCGACGGCGGCGGCGAGCGGCCCCTGGACCTGCCCGATGCTGAACATGGACTCTTCGGGAAAAATGACAAGCTCCGCGCCCTCGGCCCGGGCCTTGCCGGCCAGGGCACGCATGGTATCCAGGTTCTCGCGCACTTCACCGGACGGACTGAACTGACCGACGCTGACTAACACTGCGGACCACCTTCGTCTCGGGCTTGGGTGCTCCCAGCCTAGACCAGGTTGCATTGCCCGACCCCCGCGCTCCCCTACACTTGGTCGGCATGGAAGAACTCACCGCCCCCGTTGACCTTGGCACCCCCGGCGGGCTCCTGAACCCCGCGGCGGTCGCGTTTTCCCGCACTCCGCTGCACCGCCCGGTAGTACCCTCCGGGGCCCGCGGGGGTTGGCGGACCAAGCGCTGGGAATACTGGGGCATCCTCACCCCGGAACTGGCCGTCGGTCTGACCATTGCGCACCTGGACTATGCCGCCACCCTGCAGCTCTACGTCTTCGAGCGCAGCACCGGCAAGGAGATCAGTGTCGACCCCCTGAAGCTGCTGCCCTCCTATGCGAACATTTCCCTGCCGGATACCCTGCCGCCGCTGACCGCGTTCGGTTCCTTCGGCGGATTATCGCTGCGCTTCCACGACGCCGACGGCGGCACCCGCCTGACCGCGTCGTCGCCCCGGGTTTCCGCGGACCTCTTCGCCGAGGCGGACGGCGATGTGCTGGGCGTGGTGGTGCCCTGGTCCGGGCGCCGCTACCAGTACACCCTCAAGGACGTGGCCCGCCGGATCTCCGGCACCGTCACCGTGGACGGCCGGGAGTATTCCGTGGGCGGCGGGGATTCCTTTGCCGTCCTGGACCGCGGGCGCGGCCGCTGGCCGTATTCGAGGCGTTGGAACTGGGGCGCGGGTGCCGGCACGGTGGACGGGGTGCGGCTCGGGCTGCAGGTCGGCGGGAAGTGGACGGCAGGCACCCCCGCCACGGAGAACGCCCTCATTGTTGACGGACGCCTGCACCATTACGACGGCGAACTGGAGTTTCAGTACGATCTGGCCGATCCGGCGTCGGCCTGGCGGGTCCGCGGCGAGTGGATCGATGCCACCCTCACCCCGTTCCACCGGCGGGTGGCCGCCACCAACGCCGTAGTGATCAGTGCCCGGACCTGGCAGGCCTTTGGCACATGGACCGGAACGGCCCGCACTCCGGACGGGACCGAGTATTCGCTGGACGGGATGGGCGGCTGGATCGAGGAGGCCAGGAACCGCTGGTAGGCGCAGAAAGGCCCCGCAGCATCACATGCTGCAGGGCCTTCCTCAAGGGACCTACTCGTTGATCAGGTCCCGCACCACAATGGTCTGGTCCCGGTCCGGGCCCACGCCGATAGCGGAGAACCGGGTGCCGGACATCTTTTCCAGCGCCAGCACGTAGTTCCGGGCATTTTCGGGCAGGTCCTCCAAGGTCTTGGCCCCGGTGATGTCCTCGGTCCAACCGTCGAAGTACTCGAAGATCGGCTTCGCGTGGTGGAAGTCGGTCTGCGTCATCGGCATCTCGTCAAAGCGCACGCCGTCGACGTCGTAGGCCACGCATACGGGGATCTTCTCGATGCCGGTGAGGACATCGAGCTTCGTCACGAAGTAGTCCGTGAACCCGTTGACGCGGGACGCGTGGCGGGCCAGGACGGCGTCGTACCAGCCGCAGCGGCGGGGCCGGCCGGTGTTCACACCGAATTCGCCGCCGGTCTTCTGCAGGTACAGGCCCATGTCGTCGAACAGTTCCGTGGGGAACGGTCCGGCGCCCACGCGGGTGGTGTACGCCTTGATGATGCCCACGGCCCGGTTGATGCGGGTGGGGCCGATGCCCGAGCCCACGGACGCGCCGCCGGCGGTGGGGTTGGAGGAGGTGACAAACGGGTAGGTGCCGTGGTCAACGTCCAGGAAGGTGGCCTGGCCGCCCTCCATGAGGATTACCTTGCCCTCGTCCAGGGCAGTGTTCAGCTCATAGGTGGAGTCGATGACCATGGGGCGCAGCCGGTCCGCGTAGGAGAGGAAGTACTGGACCATCTCTTCGGCGTCAACGTCGCGGCGGTTGTAGACCTTCAGCAGCAGCTGGTTCTTCTGCTTCAGGGAGCCTTCGACCTTCTGGCGCAGGATGGATTCATCGAAGATGTCCTGCACGCGGATGCCCAGCCGGGCGACCTTGTCCATGTACGCCGGCCCGATGCCGCGGCCGGTGGTGCCAATGGCCCGCTTGCCCAGGAAGCGTTCGGTGACCTTGTCCATCACCTGGTGGAACGGGGCCACCAGGTGCGCGTTGGCGGAGATCCGCAGCTTGGATGTGTCTGCGCCGCGGGACTCAAGGCCGTCGATCTCGGCGAACAGCGCCTCAAGGTTCACCACGCAGCCGTTGCCGATCACGGGAATGGCGTTGGGGCTGAGGATGCCTGCAGGCAGCAGCTTGAGTTCGTATTTTTCACCGCCGACGACGACGGTGTGGCCGGCATTGTTTCCGCCGTTGGGCTTGACGACGTAGTCGACGCGCCCGCCGAGCAGATCGGTGGCCTTACCTTTACCTTCGTCGCCCCATTGGGCGCCGACGATGACTATAGCTGGCATGGGATCCTCCCCCATTAGTTACGGGGCAGAGCTGCTAGGTGCAGATCCGCTACCGTGCATGAGAACGCCCCTGAACTCGCCGGTCAAGCCGTGGTGGCCTGGCTACGCGCAAGTCGCGGGGCTCTTACCTGCCAAGTTTAGCCGATCACGCTTTGCCCGCCCCGGAATTACGACATCAGGGGCAGTATCCGGTGCGGCGGCGCAGGTACCGTAGCGTCATGGACCGATTCCGCGGGTACATTGCCGGGCTGGGGACCGCCTCCGGTGTGCGGCTGGTGGTGGGGCATTGGCTCGACTCACCCTTTGGTGCCTTCACGGACGTTATGGCGGAGCACGACGACGGCGTCCGGACACTGCTCGCCCCCTCAGACGCGGTGGCGGAGTATGTGGGCGGGACGTACCGGTTTGACCGGACCGTGGTGGCACCGGTGGACGCGGTGCTGTCCGCGAGCGCACTGCGGGTGGCCGCCGGTCCGCTGCGGCTGGAGGTGGAATTGGGTCCGGTGACGGTTCTGGGCCGGCTGCTCGAACATGTGCCGGCTCCGCTGGCCGTTGCGCCATGGTGGCTGCGTGCCGTCAACCCCGTGGCCGGATTGATTGTTCCCGGCGTGCAGACCGCCGGTTCCGCCGGCGGTGGGCGGCGGGAGTTCTACGGCGTCCGGTCCATCCGCTCCCTCGTTGCAGCGACGGCTGCCTGGGACGGTGCTGATCTGGGGCAGCTGCGCCGGATCGATCCGCCCGTGAAGTTCGGTTTCAGCTCCGTTCCGGCTCCACCACAGATTGTCGCGGTCACCACCACGATCCTGCCCTGAGACCGCCACCCGGCGTTCATAGTGCAGCTAAAGCCGTGTGGCCCCACCCTGGGCAGCATTAACTGCACTATGGAATTAACTGCACTATGAACGCTCTGGGCGGGCACTTGGCGGGCCGCCGCGGCGGATTCCCTGCAGTTTGGGAAATCCCCTCCAGTTTGGGCATTTCCTGCCACTGTTTGGGCATTTCCTGCCACTGCGCAGCGCAGGGATTTCCCAAACCGGTCGATTTTTCCCATCCCGGAGCTTTTAACTTGCCTGACGGCCCCAGACAACCCCACCCACCCGTCCGAAGTGGTTGACGGAGGACAACTTTTGCCCGTGCGAACTAATTGGCGGCTCTGCGGACCAATATCTGCCTGCGGGGAAGCGCGCCGATTACGCGAGTACCTACGCTTTCAGGGTCATCCTCTCCTGGATGCCCTCCTTTACTCAGAAAGCAGGGAATCGCATGAAAAAGACGACAGCAGGACTCACTTTTACGGCCATCACCGGGTTCGGGCTCCTCACCGCCGGACCGGCGCTGGCAGACGGCCCCGGCGGCGGCGATCACCGGCCGCCGCCAACGGCCCCCTATGTCAACTGTGACGAGGCAGCCGCGGAGGGCGTCTACAACATCCCGGCCGACCACCCCCGCTATGGTCCACATTTGGACAATGACGGGGACGGCATCGGCTGCGAGGATTCCACCAAGCCGATGGCCCAGGTACCCATGAAACAGGGACATTTGGATGCGGACGGCACTTGGATGGGCGCGCAGGTCGGCCAGATGCCGGCAGGCGGCGCCAACACCGGCATCACCCAGGAGCCCGAGGAATCCAATGCCGGAATCCTTGCCCTGAGCGGTGGCCTGGTCCTGGCCGCTGCCGCCGGCGGAACCTACGTGGTGCGCCGCCGTCGTACAGCTGACTAAGACCCACCGTTTACACCGGACTCTCCGAAAACCGACAGGACATCCCATGGCACATGCATCCGGCACTGGGGACGGACAGACATGACCAGCACCGTTAGGGGCAGCCGCCGCAGGGGCCTGCGGGAAACTGCGGCGGCTGCCGTCCTGCTTCCGGCAATGGTCCTCGCCGGGGGATGCGCCGCGAACTCGGACCCTAAGGGTCGGGTTCCCCTGCTGGCTCCGTCGCCGGCGGCCACGGCACAGGTGTCGTCGCTGCCCGCGGCCCCCACAACGTCCGCCGAACCCGCCGCACCCCCACTGCCTGAGTCCACGCCGGTGTCGCTGACTATCCCGTCGATCGGCGCCCAGTCGAAAGTGATCCGGCTGGGCCTCGATGCCCACGGCGCGCTGGAAGTGCCGCCGGGAGACCCCGGGTCGCCCGCAGGATGGTACGAACACTCCCCCACCCCGGGTGAGCTCGGCCCTGCCGTGCTGCTGGGCCACGTCAACGCCGAGGGCGGCGGACCCGGAATATTCGCGGACCTGCGCCGGCTGGCCGCCGGGGACCGGATCGAAGTTGCCCGCGAAGACGGCAGCACGGCTGTATTCACGGTGCAGGCAGCGGAGCAATACGCGAAGGACAATTTCCCCACGCTGAAGGTCTACGGAAACACGGCAGGCCCTGAACTGCGCCTGATCACCTGCGACGGTTACGATCCGGAAACCGGAAAGTTTGACGACAATTACGTGGTCTACGCCGTGCTGGCACCGGGAGACGTGCAGTAACCCTAGGACGGTGACCGGGCGGATTACCCCGAATCCGGCGGGACCGGCTGGCGCAGCACCGTCCGCAGTTTCGCCGGGGCGGTGCGCCGGGGATCGTTCAGGTAGACCTCGTGGTGATCGCCGTTGAACGCCAGATCATGTTCCGGCATCCAGGCATCGTGCAGCCGCGCCAGGACCGGCGCCTCGTCGTCGTAGGGGCCTACAAAAAGGATCTGCGCGGACAGCCCTTCATCGAGGGGCAGCAGCCGCACCCGGTCGATGCCGGGCGGATCCTTTTTCGCGGCCACCGCGGCCACCGCCTGTTCCACCATCCCGGCGGTGATCCATTCCGGCTGGGCAATCAATGCGGTCCAGTCCCACGAATCCTTGTCCCCGGCAGTGAACGCGCTCATGTCCGCTGCCCGCCATAGCGCTTCGAGCGGCGGCACCGTGAAGTCCTGCTCCAGCTCGTTCTTGGACCGGAACTTCACTGCGTACGCGACGGGATAGAGGCACTCCAGGGCCTGGGCGTATTCGGGCGAGGTGTTCGGGTTCCCGTGTCCATCCACGGCCAGGTACTGCAGGTGCGGCACCTGCACCAGGGTGAAGTCCCGCCGGCCGGGCGAGTACAGCTCCGGGTAGGACTTCCGGAAGTCGAACTTATCCATGCCCGCACCGGCCTTTCGCGTCGGGTCCAGCCTACGCACCGTCCCCGGCGGTGCACTACACCCCTACTACCCGGCTGATGCCCGCGGGAACAACCTGTGCCGGGGCCTGCAGATCCACCCGCCGTCCCCGGCACTGCGTACACCGGACACAGAGGAGGACGCCGGCGGATACCTGGTGGCGGGATTCCGTTATCCAGGAATGTTCGTGACTGACACCAACTACTGGGAGATCGTGGTTCGAGACCGGACTGATATGCATGGACTCAACAATGCTGTAATGGCCTTATGCATCTCAACCCTTACGGCGAGTACACCGTGCTGCTGGCCGCGTCGCTGGCGAACAACTGGCCGGGCAACCGGGACGCCCTGGTGGAGCGGACGTTGGAGGCCGGTATGACCATGACCTTCCCCGCCCGCCCGGACGATCTTGCGCGCACCCGCACCTTCATTGACGAGTGGCTGGCAGTGGTGGACACACCTGCTCCGGAGCAGCGGGCGGCACTGCTGAACGCGCAGATGGCCGACGCCGCGGCCTACCCTCGGCTTACGAACCACGACGGCGAAGGCTGGCACCTGCACTACCGCGACAATGACGAATCCCTGCCGTCGGTACTGCGGGCCATCATCAGCGTCGGCACTTCCCTGCATCTGGTCACCCGCGGCATGCACCGGCTCGGACGGTGCGCCGCGGAGCCGTGCCGAGCGGTGGTTGTTGACGTCACCCGCAACGGCCGGCAGCGGTATTGCTCGGTCCGCTGTGCCAACCGGGCGGCTGTCCGCCGGCACCGTTCCCGCCCCCAAGCCGGATAGGGATGGGCAGGCGGGCACAAAAAACCGGCGGCCCCTGCCTCAGGGACCGCCGGTTTTCCAGCAGGAACGGCTAGAGGGCCTGGCCTTCAATGGCTGCCTTGGCCTGCGGATCGGAATCGTCGAGGAACTTGCGGATCCGGTCCACTTCCTCGGTCTCGCCGATGGCTGCTGCGGCGCGGCCGAGGGCGTACAGCGAGCGCAGGAAACTGCGGTTGGGGACGTGCGACCACGGGATGGGGCCGATGCCGCGCCAGCCGGCACGGCGCAGGGAGTCCAGTCCGCGGTGGTAACCCACCCGGGCGTAGGCGTAGGACTCGACGTTCTGGCCCTCCTCGAACGCCTCGTCGGCGAGTGCAGCCCACACCTGGGAGGAGGTGGGGTACTTGGCGGCAAGGTCCACCGGTTCGTCGCCTGCTTCCAGGCGGGCGACGACGTCGGTCTCCTCAGGCAGGTACGTGGCGTCGGGGCCGAGCAGGTTCTTGCGGAATTCGTCTGACATTAGAGCGCCTTGCCTGCCGATCCGAGGTTCTGTGCGGCTTCGACCACGCGGGCGGCCATGCCCTTTTCGGCGGAGGCACCCCAAACACGCGGGTCGTACTGCTTCTTGTTGCCCACTTCGCCGTCCACCTTCAGGACGCCGTCGTAGTTCCGCAGCATGTGGTCGGCCACCGGGCGGGTGTACGCGTACTGGGTGTCGGTGTCGATGTTCATCTTCACGACGCCGTAGGAGACGGCGTCGGCGATCTCCTGGGCGGAGGAGCCGGAGCCGCCGTGGAAGACCAGGTCAAAGGGCCGGTCCTTGCCGAGGGATTCGCCGACTGCGTCCTGGATCTCCTTGAGGATCTCCGGGCGCAGCTTCACCCCGCCGGGCTTGTACACGCCGTGTACGTTGCCGAAGGTCAGGGCGGTGAGGTAGCGGCCCTTGCTGCCGTCGCCGAGGGCTTCGATGGTGGCCATGCCGTCCGCCACGGTGGTGTAGAGCTTTTCGTTGATGGCGTTTTCCACGCCGTCCTCTTCACCGCCCACAGTGCCGATTTCCACTTCGAGGATGATCTTCGCGGCAGCGGTGCGCGCCAGCAGTTCCTGCCCAATGCGCAGGTTGTCGTCCAGGGTTTCGGCGGAACCATCCCACATGTGCGAGTTGAAGATGGGGTCCTCGCCGCGCTTCACCGCAGCTTCGGACGCGGCCAGCAGCGGCAGGACGAAATCTTCGAGCTTGTCCTTGGGGCAGTGGTCGGTGTGCAGTGCAACGTTCACGTTGTAGCTCTTGGCTACTTCCTTGGCGTACGCCGCAAACGCGAGGGAACCGGCAACCATGTTCTTCACGGTGGCGCCGGACCAGTAGGCCGAGCCGCCGGTGGAGACCTGGACAATGCCGTCCGAGCCGGCCTCGGCGAACCCGGCCAGGGCTGCGTTCAGGGTCTGCGAGGAGGTGACGTTGACTGCCGGGTAAGCGAACCCTCCTGCCTTGGCACGGTCGATCATCTCGGCGTAAATCTCCGGGGTTGCAATAGGCATGCTGACTCCAAGTGTCGTGCGGCAGGGCCTGGCGCCCTCTCTGGCTTCCTACATCCTAGCCACAAGTACCCGCGCGGCATCAGGTGCGCCCGGCGGATAACCGCGGCCGCAGTTTACGTACCCGCCCGCTCCCGGGTTAGCCGGCCTTCTGGCCGAAAACGTGGCGGCGGATCCAGCTGTGCATGGCGATGGCCGCGGCCGAGCCGGCGTTGATGGACCGGGTGGAACCGAACTGGGCAATGGACAGGGTGGCGTCTGCGGCGGCATGGACCTCGGGGCTCAGGCCCGGGCCTTCCTGCCCGAACACCAGGACGCAGTTTTCCGGCAGCTCATAGGTTTCCAGCGGCACGGAATCGGGAAAATTGTCGATCCCGATGATGTGCAGGCCTTCGCCGTGCGCCCAGGCGACAAAGTCCTCGACCGTGGGGTGGTTGCGGATGTGCTGGTAGCGGTCGGTGACCATGGCGCCGCGGCGGTTCCACCGGCGTCGTCCGATGATGTGCACTTCCTTGGCCATAAACGCGTTGGCGGTGCGGACAACGGTGCCGATGTTGAAGTCGTGCTGCCAGTTTTCGATGGCCACATGGAAGGGATGCCGTTTGGTGTCCAGGTCCGCCACGATCGCGTCATGTTTCCAGTACCGGTATTCGTCCACCACGTTGCGGGCATCGCCGTTCGCCAGCAGTTCCGGATCCCAGTGCTCCCCTTCGGGCAGCGGCCCTTCCCAAGGGCCTACACCCACCTGGTGCATTGGGGCGGCGGTTGCATCCGTGGCGTCATCAAGGGGTTCCCGGGGGCTGCTGTCTATCACCCTTCCAGCCTAAGGTGAAAGACTGGCTGTGCCCGCCGCAGCGTGCCCGTCACGGGCCGGTTGTGGGCGGGGCCACCTAGGCAATGAAGCGAGAAATGGGAGACCGTGGGCGAAAACGAGAACATTGAGTGCTGGCTGACGGACATGGACGGTGTCCTGGTCCACGAAAACCATCCGATTCCGGGCGCGGCGGAGCTCATTGAGCGCTGGGTAGCAACGAGCAAGCGGTTCCTGGTGCTGACCAACAACTCCATCTACACGCCCCGGGACCTGGCCGCACGGCTGCGCGCCTCGGGCCTGGAGGTCCCGGAGGAGAACCTGTGGACCTCCGCCCTGGCCACAGCGGAGTTCCTCAAGGACCAGGTCAAGAACTCCGGCGCCCCGGGCCGCTGCTTTGTGGTGGGCGAGGCCGGGCTGACGACGGCGCTGCACGAGGCGGGCATGATCCTCACGGACACGAACCCGGACTATGTGGTGCTGGGCGAGACCCGCACCTACTCCTTCGGCACCATCACCAAGGCCATCCGGCTGATCCTGGGCGGCGCCCGGTTCATCGCCACGAACCCGGACGTCACGGGCCCTTCGCAGGAAGGCGTCCTGCCGGCCACCGGTGCCATCGCGGCGCTGATTACCGCAGCCACCAAGATGGAGCCGTACATTGTGGGCAAACCCAACCCCATGATGTTCCGTTCCGCCATGCGCAAGATTGACGCGCACTCGGAGACCACCGCCATGATCGGCGACCGGATGGACACCGACATTGTGGCCGGCATCGAAGCGGGCCTGCACACGGTGCTGGTGCTCAGCGGCATCACGCAGCGCGAGGACATCAACCGGTACCCGTTCCGGCCCACGCAGATCATGAACTCGGTATCGGACCTGATCAACACCATCTGACCCGACCGGCCCGGTTACTCCACCGGCCGGACACCGCCGGAGGGGGCCGGCTCGTAAAGCCGCAATACCTGCAGCAGGACCTCTTCGTAGATCTCCGGGTTCCACTGCGGGCTGGCATGTGCGGGGCGGGCCCCTTCGGTCACCGGGGAACCGGGCAGCAGGTTCGAACCGAAGGCGTCCGTCCAGCCCGCCCGGGCCGACGCGTAATTCACGGTTTCATCCCGCGGATTCCCGATGAACGCGGCCTTGGTGCCGGCGAGCGCCGCCGTGAAGCGTGCGGCGCTGAAGTGGTAGATGAACGAGGCCTGGGACTGGATGAGGGTGCTGGAAGGGGCCAGAGGTGAGAGCTGGGCCAGTGTCTGTTCGCCGATGGTCCGCCAGGACCGCTCGTCTTTGTGCACCAGGCGCTCGCCCAGTTCGTAGCCGCCGCGCAGTCCCAGCGGCACCCGGTAGCCGGCGTCGTACAGGAACACCGCTCCCTCGAACATGGCCCGGTCCAGGACGTCCTTCTTCCCGGACGGGCTGGAGTCCAGGATGATCAGTTCGACGGCGACGCCGCGCTCGCGCAGGCCGGCCGCCACCTGCACGGCCACCATGCCGCCGAAGCTGTGCCCGTAGAAGTAGATCCGTTCCAGTCGCAGGTCGAGGATGCAGCGGTGGACGGCGTCGAGGATGTCCTGCACCCTCAGGCCCAGGTTCGAGTAGCCCACCGCGGCCAGCTGTCCGCGGGTGGTGAGCGCCGGGCGCAGTGAGCCGAGGATCCAGCGGGTTTCCTCCCAGCTGGTTTTGTACCCCGGGAAAAGGAACCACATGGCCCGGGGAAACCTCCGCTGCGCCTCTTTGTCCGGCACCCGCAGGATTTCCAGTTCCTCGCGGTAGCGCTGGATCCGCGAGGTGACGGCCAGGTCCGTGGCCAGCAGCAGTCCGGCGGCGGAACCGGCCAGGAACCGGCGGCGGGAAATCCGGTGCAGGTCTGAGACCTTGCGGAGGAATGCTCCCGGGTCGCCGGGCGTCCCAGGGGCGGGCAGCATTTCCGGGTCCCGGACGCTCTCCGGTTCCGGGTCGCCGCTGCCGCGCCGGTTGCCGCGGCTACTCGAGGCCGAGTTCATCCTTGCCGAACGCAAACAGGTACGGCACCCCGGCCTCGGCCTCGATGCGTTCCTTGGCACCGGTATCCCGGTCCACAATCACGGCTACGGCCACCACGTTGCCGCCGGCCTTCCGCACACCCTCGACGGCAGTCAGGGCCGAGCCGCCGGTGGTGGAGGTGTCCTCAAGGACCACCACGTTGCGTCCGGCGACGTCGGGGCCTTCCACCTGGCGGCCCATGCCGTAGGACTTCTGCGCCTTGCGCACCACAAAGGCGTCCACCGGGCGGCCCGCGCGGGCGGCGGCGTTCATCAGCGCGGTGGCCACCGGATCGGCGCCCATGGTCAGGCCGCCGGCGTTGGTGAACTCGATTCCTGCGCTGTCCAGCAGTTCCAGCATCACCTCGCCCACCAGGGCGGATGCTTCGTGCTGCAGCGTGACGCGGCGCAGGTCTATGTAGTAATCGGCCTCTGCACCGGAGGACAGCACCACCTTGCCGCGGACCACCGCCAACTCCTGGATCAGGTCCAGCAGACGGGTACGGGCGGGCGCAATGGCGGGCGATGTCATGCCTTAATCCTAGCCATGGCCGTGCCGCGCACGGATGTTTGTGCATCTTTGCGACGGCGCGGCGGACCAACTCGCGCCGGCCGTTGCCCGGGCAGGGCGCCGGTGACGGATATAGGCTGAGGTCCATGCGGAAACTACAAGAGGAAATCATTGCCGAATTGGGAGTTCAGCCCACTATTGATGCGGCCGCGGAAATCCGCCGCCGGGTGGACTTCCTCAAAGAATATCTGCACGCCTCGCACACCAAGGGCTACGTTCTGGGCATCAGCGGCGGCGTGGATTCCACGCTCGCCGGCAAGCTGGCCCAGATGGCCGTGGATGAGCTGAAGGCCGAAGGTACCGAGGCAACGTTCATTGCCCTGCGCCTGCCGTACAAGGTCCAGCATGATGAAGCGGACGCCCAAGCTGCGCTGGAATTCATTGCCCCCGACCAGTCCCTGGTCTACAACGTGGGCCCGGCAGTGGACGGTTTCGAAGACGAGTACGTCAAGATGACCGGCGAAAAGATCACCGATTTCAACAAGGGCAACATCAAGGCCCGGGTGCGCATGACCGCGCAGTACGCGGTGGCCGGGCAGCACAACCTGCTGGTGATCGGCACGGACCACGGCGCCGAATCCGTTACCGGCTTCTTCACCAAGTTCGGCGACGGCGGCGCGGACCTGCTGCCCCTTTCCGGCCTGGACAAGCGGCAGAACCGTGCACTGCTGACCGAGCTGGGAGCTCCGGAGAAGCTGGTAGCCAAGGCCCCCACCGCCGATCTGCTCGATGACAAGCCCGGGCAGACGGACGAGACGGAGCTGGGCCTGAGCTACGACACCATCGACGGCTATCTGGAGGGCGAGGACACCCCCGCCGACGCGGCGGAAAAGATCGAGGCCCGCTTCGTGATGACCCGGCACAAGCGCACCATCCCGGTCACGGTGCACGACACCTGGTGGAAGTAACACCTGACCCTGCCTGTGCTGCACCGCACTGCGCCGCGCATCCGGCCCCGCCGGGCCCGCGGCGCAGTGTGGGAGCGGGCCGGATTGGGTAACGTAGCAGTGTGAAGATTGCTACCTGGAACGTAAACTCCATCCGCGCCCGAGCCGACCGCATTGAGGCCTGGCTGCAGCGCTCCGACGTCGATGTCCTGGCCATTCAGGAGACCAAGGCGAAGGACGAGAACTTCCCCTGGGAACTGTTCGAGAAGAACGGCTACGAAGTGGCGCACTTCGGCCTGAGCCAGTGGAACGGCGTGGCCATTGCCTCCCGCGTGGGCCTCGACGACGTCGAACGCACCTTCCCCGACCAGCCGCACTTCGGCAAGACCGCGGAGACCACCGTGGCCGAAGCCCGTGCCATCGGTGCGACCTGCGGCGGAGTGCGCGTGTGGAGCCTGTACGTTCCCAACGGCCGGGCGGTGGAGGATCCGCACATGCCGTACAAGCTGGAATGGCTGAAGACCCTCAAGAACCATGCCGCCGAGTGGATCACCAAGGATCCGTCCCTGGAACTGGCCCTGATGGGTGACTGGAACATCGCCCCGGAGGACGACGACGTGTGGGACATCGACTGGTTCCGCGCCCAGAACGCCACCCACATCACCGATCCCGAACGGCAGGCTTTCAAGGACTTCCTCGACGCCGGCTTCACCGACGTGGTCCGTCCCTTCCACCCCGGGCCCGGCGTCTACACCTACTGGGACTACACCCAGCTGCGTTTCCCCAAGAAACAGGGCATGCGCATCGACTTTGTCCTGGGCTCCCCCGCCCTGGCGAAGCGGGTCACCGGCGCGGTGATCGACCGGGAGGAACGCAAGGGCAAGGGCGCCTCGGACCACGCTCCCGTGATTGTGGAACTGGACTAGCCGTGGCGCGGCATCCCTCGCTGTACCGGACCTTCCCCTTCGTCTCTTACCTGCGCGTCTACGAGCCGCTGGATGCCTTCGATGACACCCAGCAGCTGGCCATCATGGAGCAGCGGGCCCGCGGCCGGCACGAAACCGAGGTCCTGGAGCGCACCGACGCCGTCCGCCGCCTGGTACGCGTGGTTTCTGATCCGTTTCCGCACAACGCCACGGACCTGGTCCGGGTGCTGCACTACCCCGCGCAGGAGGGGGTGACCAACCGCCTTTACTGCCCCAACCAGCTGGCGGTGCGCACGTCCCTGGCCGCTGAATCCCTGGGCGAGTCCATCCGCGGACCGCTGGTGGACGTGCTGGTGCCCGAGGTGGCCCGCGAGGCCCACGCAGCGCGGCTGGATCCGGATTCCTTTGCCGATTCGCTGGCCAAGCTGCACACCCGTTCCGCCACCTGGGGTGTGCCGTTCGGCTGGTTTGTGCTGCTGCACGAGGAGGACCACACCGAAGTGGTGGAGGACGACGGCCATGTGCAGACCGTGCGGCTGTCCGCACCGGTGCTGCAGTGCATCGAACGGGCCCGGGCGGCGTCGGCGTCGCTGTCCATGGCCGCGCCGGAACTGGACCTGCTGGATGAACTGGCGGAACTGATCGCCTGGCTGGAGGTCTTCGATCCGGACGCCGTTCTGGAGCTTGACTACGGACCGGTGGCGGACCTGGTGTTCCCCGACGATTCCCCCTCGGACGTCCGGTTGGGCATCGAGTCCCTGGCCGACGGCGACATGACCGGCGCGGCTGCGGCCTACCGCCGCCTCGCCTCCCGCTGGATTCCCATCCGGCAGCTGGCCCGGGCCTCCTAGCGGCGGGCGGCTGGCCGCCCTAGCGGACCCGGTCCTCCCGGCCCAGACGGATCCGCCGGCCCGCTTCCAGACTCAGCAGGACCGGTGTTTCATGACCCAGGGCCAGGTCCAGGCTTTCCACCAAAGCGGTGGCATCAGCGGCAATCAGGTGCGGCGCTGCCCCCTGGCGCGGGGTGATCCGCACCCGCAGGGCACTGCGTCCCCTCACCCGGTAGGTGCTCACTGCGGAACCCGCGACATCCGGGTCCTGCAGCAACGCGTTGCGCAGCGCCTGCTCAGCCACGCCGCCGCTGATCGCCACCCGCCCGGGGGCGCCGTCGTCGTCGTATTCGGAGACCAGCGTGTCCGTGCGGCCGCCGCCCTGGGCAGCCATCCACAGCACCATCAGCACTATGCCCACAAAGGACAGCACTGCGGCGGCCACCCAGATCCAGCTGGCACCGCTGCCGGGCATGACCGTGGATGAGAAGGCGGCGGCTCCTTCTGTGCCCGCCCGGGCGGCGAAGCTGTGCCAGGCACGGGCAGCGGCCGGCCAGGCGGAAATCAGGGCCAACCCGCCGCCGACACCCATCAGCAGCAGGCCCAGCAGTGCGAGCAGGAAACGGTTCAGGGCCCGCGGTGTGGCGTTCACTGTCCGATCACCCCGGACGAGGCAACCTGCACGCGTACAGCCGGCTGCGGGTTCAACTTGGTCAACTGCAGTTCCTCCTCCACAGCGGCCCGGACAGCCTCGGGGTCAACAGGGGTACCCGACGTCGGCCGGATCTGCACATCCACCGCCGTGCGGCCCACGGTGACCAGCACCTGCTGCGGCGTGACGCCGGCACTGGTGCGGGCGCAGCGGGCCAGGGACGCGGCCAGGACTTCGCCGTCCACCACGACGGCGGCACGCGGGTTGGGCAGCGCGTAGCGGGCACGCCATCCCGGCAGCACCGCCTGCAGGAAAAAGAGCAGGCCGGCAAGGAAGATCAGCCCGCCGGACAAGCCGAGGATCAGCGGGTCAGAGCGGGCGGGCAGGTTCGCCAGCCAGCGCCAGAAGGTGGGCGGGTCGATCAGCCAGGCGTCCTGCCCCAGGGCCTGAAGCACGGTTTCCAGCAGGACATAGGCGAAAAAGAGGATGCCGATGGCTGCCGCGGTCACCGCTGCCGGCGTGCGGGCGGAGTGGGTCTCGCGTTTGACGATCCGGTCCGTCAGTTCAACGTCGGCGCGCTTCACCGCACCCGCCTGCCTTCGGCCGGGAGGGCGCCGGTGATCCGGATATCCACGCGGGACAGCCGTGATCCGGTGAGCTCGGCCACGCGCTGCAGCAGCACCGGCTTGGCGGCGTGCGCCCGCTGCCATACCGTGCCGCCGGCAAGCTCCAGCATGGCCGGCGTCAGGGTATTGAGCGGCGGCAGCGCAATGGGCAGGGATAGGGACAGTGCCAGCAGTCCCTGGTCATCTCTCCACAGCACCCGGATCTGCTGCGCCGGCACACCGAAGTATTCCGCCGCGGCGGCCTTTGCCGTGCTGGTCAGTGCCTGGGTGCTGATCCGGTTGTGCCCGGCGAGGACGGCTCCGGTGTCCAGCGCCGGCGGTGCGGACATAACAGTGCTGCTCACGAAGAGGAGCGGCGGCCGGTCAGGGCGTCCGAAACGCTGCGGAAATCAATCTTGCCCTCCGCTGCGCGGCCGAGCAGCGCGCCGAGGGCAATAAACAGGGCGGTCAGCAGAAAGCCCCAGAAGTCGAATATCAGCGCCGCGAAAGCCAATACGGCGCCCGTTGCCATGCCCACCACAGTTGCTTTCATTTGCCTGCCTCATAACCTGCGTCTAACGGCCAAACGGCCTGGTGCGTCCTGCGAGGAACGTGCTTTTGACCCTATACCGCTTTGGCGCCGGCAACCGGTTTGGCGGCAGCCTCAGCATTGTCGGTGGGCAGGTGGACATCGGTGATGTCCACATTCACCTCCACCACGCGCAGCCCCACCAGTTGCTCCACGGATCCGTAGACCGCTGCGCGGACATTGTTGGCCACGGTGGTCAGCGCGTTTCCGTACACGGCAACCAGGGCAATATCCACGGCCACCTCCCGTTCCCCGACCTCCACGTGAACGCCCTGCGTGGCGCTGGAGGCACCGACAGCGTCACGCACGGCACCCAGTGCCCGCCCGGTCGGGTTGCCCAGGGCGAATACGCCGGGCACTGCGCGGGCGGCGATGGCGGCGACCTTTGCCACTGCCTGCTCGCTGATGGCGGTGCGGCCGACGACGACGGCGGCATCAGTGGCGCCGGCCGGGTCAGCAGACGGTGTGGCCGGGGCTGCGTGTGCCGGGGAAACGGGGGTAGTTGCCGGTGATGTGTTGCGAAGCTCATCCATGGCTTCAGCGTATCCCGGGGGCCGGACCTTGTGCAGGGCGCGTGGCGCGCATGCGGGGAACGGGAATTCCCACGCTTCGGTACCAGAGGGGCCAATGTGACCCCACGGGTAACAGCAGTCCCACAGCGTGGGAAGTTTGGAGCAGCCGCGCCGGCGCTCTCCGAATTGGCGGGACGGGACCCCGGACAAAAGGACCCCGGACAAAAGAAAAACCCCGTCCTGCCTCTTGCGAGACAGCTACGGGGTTTTAGCTGGTGGCTCCGACCGGCGTCGATCCGGTGACCTTTCGATTTTCAGTCGAACGCTCTACCAACTGAGCTACAGAGCCTGGCATCATCAACCGATGATCACCGTGATCTTCCAAATCGCTTCAGAAAATCTGAGCGACCCTGACGGGACTTGAACCCGCGACCTCCGCCGTGACAGGGCGGCGCGCTAACCAGCTGCGCTACAGGGCCTTGCTTTTCACGAGTGTAAACTCTACCAGATTATTTCCAGCGGATTTACCACTCCTGAGTACCCCCAACGGGATTCGAACCCGTGCCGCCGCCGTGAAAGGGCGGTGTCCTAGGCCGCTAGACGATGGGGGCCAACAGAACACACATTGCTTGAAGCGGCTGGAGAACCAGTCGTTTCGTGCCGTTGTGGACTCTAAAACTATAGGTCTATTTTCCGGAATATCCAAAACGGCTGAGGTGAGGCGTGCGCCACTACAGTGGAAGGGTGCCAATCGAGATGAACCCGGACGAGTTCGAGGCCTGCGTAGAAGCAGCGCTGGACTCGATCCCGGCGGACCTGTCCTCCGCCATGAACAACGTGGCCGTCTTCATCGAAGACGAGTACGTACCCGGCCCGCACGAGGACCCGGACACCGAACTGCTCGGCGTCTATGAGGGCACGCCGCTGACCGAGCGCGACTCGTGGTGGGATGCCGGTTCCCTGCCGGACCGCATTGTGGTGTTCCGGGGTCCGCTGCTGCGGATGTGCTCCAGCCGGGAGGAAGTAGTGGACGAAGTGCGCATCACCGTGATCCACGAGGTAGCCCACCACTTCGGGATCGACGACGAACGCCTGCACGAATTGGGTTGGGGCTAGCCTTAAAGCATGAGCGCCCCCACCGGCCACACGCATTCGCACGGCCTCGGCTCCGGAACCGCCACCGGAAAGCACCGCCGCCGCCTGCTGACCGTTTTCATCATCACCATGTCCGTGGTGCTGATCCAGGCTGCCGGCGCCCTGCTGTCCGGTTCACTGGCGCTGCTGGCCGACGCCGGGCACATGCTGTCCGACGCCGCCGGGGTGTCCATTGCCCTGCTGGCCGCCTGGATTGCCGGGCGGCCGGCCACGGCCCGGCGCACCTACGGCTACCAGCGGGCCGAAGTCCTGGCCGCGCTGGCCAACGCCGTGCTGCTGATTGTGATTGCCGCAGTCATTTTCATCGAGGCGGTACGCCGGTTGGGAAGCGACCCCGCGGATGTCCACACCGGGCTGATGCTGGCTGCGGCTGTAGTGGGCGGGCTGGCAAACCTGGCGTCCCTGCTGGTGCTGCACTCGGGACGGAAGGAGTCCCTGAATGTGCGGGGCGCCTATCTGGAGGTGCTCGGCGACCTCCTGGGCTCGGCCGCAGTGGTGGTTTCCGCCGTCGTGATTATGGCCACCGGCTACCAGCGGGCGGACGCCTGGGCCTCGATCCTGATTGCCCTGATGATCCTGCCCCGCGCCTGGTCGCTGCTGCGCGAAGTCATTGACGTCCTCCTTGAGGCGACCCCGGAAGGGGTGGAAGTGGCACTGATCCGAGACCACATAGTGTCGGTGGACGGAGTGGCCGACGCGCACGATATCCACATCTGGACCATCACGTCCGGGGTGCCGGTATTCTCCGCGCATGTGGTGGTCGAGGATGAGCATCTGACGTCGGAGGGCATGGACCGGGTCCTGGACCGGCTTACCCGGTGCCTGAGCAGCCATTTCGACACCGAGCACTGCACCTTCCAGCTGGAGCCGGCCAGCCACGCCGTGCACGAGGGCCAGCAGCACGCCTAGCGGCCGGCCATTCCCCCAGCGAACCCCGCGGCCGGGGCTACTCCATCACCATGGGTCCGAAATTGGGGCGGTCCAGCAGGCGGGGGTCCTCATGGTCCGGCACCACCATCATGGGCCCCTTGGCATGGTGCAGCACGCTCTGGCTGGTGGACCCGAGCAGCATGCCGGCAAAACCGCCGCGTCCGCGGGTACCCATCACCAGCAGTTCAACCTTGGCTGTGCGCTCCACCAGGATTTCCGGCGGTGTGCCGTCCACCAGCTCAACGCTCATTTCCAGGTTCGGGAAGTGGCTCTGCAGCCAGTCCTTCCCGGCGTCGAGCTGCTCCCGCAGCTCTGCGTGCAGGGCCTCGATGTCCAGCGGCGCAGGCACCCACGCCAGCGAACCGGTGAACGGGGGAAGCGCGCACAGGATGCGCAGCGGCAGGCCCATGCCCTGCGCCTGTTCCGCGGCCACCAGGGAAGCTGCCCGGCCCTGTTCGGAACCGTCCACTCCCACCACCACGGCTTGGTGCACCGCACCGGGATCGGGTGAGTTGGCCGGGGGCCGCACCCCGGAGTCCGGCAGCCGCCCGGCGGTGCGCAGCGGGACCACTACGGTGGGGCACTTTGCGTGTGCGGGCAGGGCGCTGGAAACGGATCCGAGCAGGCGCCCGACAAATCCGCCGCGGCCCCGGGAACCAACCACCATCAGGTCGGCGTCTTCGGACAGTTCCAGCAGCACGGCGGCCGCGTCCCCGGTCTCCACCCGCGGGATCACTTCCACGCCGTAGTGGCTGATGCGCTCGACGGCGTCATCCAGGACCTGCTGCGCGCCCTCGCGGATCATCTCGTCATCCACCGTGGTGTACCCGGCGTCCATGGAGGACGCGGCGAAGATGGGCACCGTGTAGGCGGTCACCACGTGCAGCGGGCATCGCCGCCGCCGGGCCTCCCGCGCCGCCCAGAACAGGGCGCAGATGCTCTGATCGGAACCGTCCACACCCACCACAATGCCCGCGGGTCCTTCCGCACCGTTCCCGGCTCCCCAGGTCGAATCAGTCATGTGCTGCTCCTTCCGGTCCCCAACCGGTACACCTTCCGGCTGTCCTTAGCAGTAGCGTACCGCGCACGGGCTCCGGGCTACGCTACCGCTGGCCAGCATCTGCCTATATGGTTCGGCGGCAGGGCGCTGAGGCTCTGGGGGTGGGCTGAGGTTCCGGAACCAGGACTCTCGGAAAGAACCGCCGATGAACATGCCTGACACAGATACCAACGACGACGACGCGGCGCCGCTCACTGAACTGACCGGCGCCGTCGTCATCGGCTGCGGCCTCAGCGGCATGGCGGTGGCCCGGGAGCTGAGCCGGCAGGGTGTGGACTCCATTGTCATCCATGGTCCGGTGGCGGATGCGGATGCCATCCGTGAAACGTCCGGAGAGCCCGCGGTTTTCCCCGAGCGGGTGGAGCTGGTGCGGCTGCTGCAGGCCTACGCGGCAGGGCACCACCTTGATGTCCGGGAGGATTCCGAGGCCCGGGAGATCAGCCTCGCCTCTCCCGCGGACGGCGTGCTGCCGGCACCGGTGCCGGCCCCCTCCGCGGGGAAATGGGCGGTCCGCACGGGCAGGGAACTGCTCTTGGCGGACTACGTTGTCCTCACCAGCTGCTCCCGGGCGGATCTGCGGAAGCTTTCCCGCGCCGTGGGCGCCGGCTCAGGCCCCGGGGCAGCCACGGCCCTGCGCGGCATTGGCGTGTATTTGGTGGGCGTGGATCCGCTGCCGGTCGGAAGCCTCATCCGCCAGGCCCGGGCAGCGGGCGAAGCGATCGCGGACGCCGCACCGCCTGCTTAGTCCTCGCGCAGCCGCCTGCGGACCACCAGGGCAATCAACACGGCAACGGCAATCAGCACCACTACGGCCGGAACCGCCACAAGCCACGGAGATCCGCCCTCCTCCGGCTGGTTCAGGACCGGGGTCTGCGTCATGCCGGTGGGCCCGGCGGCATTGGTCTGCGCCGTGCCGGTGGGTGAGGCGGAACCGGAACCGGTGTCTGCTCCGGCGGCCACACTGAAAGCGAAGGTCCCCTCAATGGGATGGGCGTCGGAAGACACAACACGCCACTGCACCGTGTAGCTGCCCGCGGGCGCACCGGGCCTCAACTGCTGGGTTGCACTGTTGTCCAGGATCCGCACGTCCCCCTCAGCCCAGTCCATGCCTTCCTCGTCCAGCACCCGCACTTCGGAACCGATGGCGGCAGGGACGTTGGAAAAGGTCAGTTCCACGGACAGCGGCGGAGCGGGAAGCACTGCACCGTTCGCGGGGGTGGAGCCCGTCAGTTCATCGTGCGCGGCAGCTGGCGGAGCGGTCAGCAGCAACCCGGCAAACAGCGTCAGTGCTGCAACGGCGGCGGCGGCGCAACCGGACCGGGAAAGGAAACTGCGTGCAAAATTCATCACAGCTTCAGCCTAGCGGCACGGGATCAAAGGGACCGCCATGCGCCCGCGATAAGATCAAGATGCAGGATTTCCCCTCACCATCCCACCATTTGTTCAGTTCAGAGGACGCGTCATGCTCAAACAAGGTTCAAAGCTGGACCGCTACTTCGAAATCACTAAACGTGGTTCAACCCTTTCCACCGAAGTACGCGGCGGCCTGGCCACCTTCTTCGCGATGAGTTACATCGTGGTCCTGAACCCGCTGATCCTTGGCGGCGAAGACTCCATGGGGAACACCCTTCCCGGCCCGGCCGTCGCCGCCGGCACCGCATTGGTGGCCGGCGTGCTGACACTGATCATGGGTATCTGGGCCAAGCACCCCTTCGCCATTGCCACCGGCCTGGGCGTCAACGCCTTCGTGGCCGTTACTGTTGCCACCAATGACGGGCTCACCTGGCCGGACGTCATGGGCCTGGTGGTCATTGCCGGCCTGGCAATGGTCATCCTGGTGCTCACCGGTTTCCGCACCGCGGTGTTCCGCGCGGTTCCGCCCAGCCTGAAGACCGCCATTGTGGTGGGCATCGGCCTGTTCGTGGCGCTCGTGGGACTGGTCAACGCCGGGTTTGTGCGCCGCAACCCGGACGACGCGGGCACCACCGTTCCCCTTGGGCTGGGCAACGGCGGCGAGCTGCTGGGCTGGCCCACCCTGGTATTCGTCTTCGGCCTGCTGCTGACCATTGTGCTGATGGCACGCAAGGTCCGCGGCGCCATCCTCATCGGTATCGTGGCCTCCACCATCTTCGCGGTAATCGTTGAGTGGCTGGCCAGCCCGGGCAGCCAGGGCGCCGGAACCGCCACCGGCTGGTCGCTGGTGACCCCCAGCATGCCCGAATGGGGCGCACCTGATCTTTCCCTGATCGGCGACGTCAGCCTCATTGGCTCCTTCCAGACCCTGGGCGGCATTGCCGCCTCGCTGCTGGTCTTCGTGATCCTGCTGAGTATCTTCTTCGACGCCATGGGCACCATGGTGGGCCTGGCCAGCGAGGCCGGGAGCCTCGATAAGGACGGCAACATCCCCAACGTTGAGCGCGTGCTGCTGGTCGACGCAGCGGGTGCAGTTGCCGGCGGCGGCGCCGGTGTTTCCTCCAACCAGATCTTCGTGGAATCCGGCGCCGGCATCGGTGAAGGTGCCCGGACCGGCCTGGCCTCCGTGGTAACCGGCCTGCTGTTCATCGTGGCCATGTTCCTGACCCCGCTGATCTACCTCGTCCCCTTCGAGGCCGTGGCTCCGGCCCTGGTGGTGGTGGGTTACCTGATGGTCTCCCAGGTGGGCAAGATCGACTGGACGGACATTGGACTGGCCCTGCCGTCCTTCCTCACATTCGCACTGATGCCCTTTACCTACTCCATTGCCAACGGACTGGGTGCCGGGTTCATCTCCTACACCGTCATCAGGCTCTGCCAGGGCCGCGCCCGGGAAATCCACCCGCTGATGTACGTGGTGGCTGCTGCGTTTGTCCTGTACTTCGGAGTGGGTCCCATCACCGAGCTCCTCGGAGTCTAGGCCGGTTCCGAACAGGACGAATAAGGGGATCTGCGGCTGCTGCCGCAGATCCCCTTATTCGTTCATCATTCGTTCGTCCGCCGATTGGCGGGACAGGTCAGGCTACGGGGAAGCGCTCCCAAACCCGGTGGTTGGCGAGCAGCCCGGTCACTCCGGACACAACCTCGGCAGCAGCGCCCACAACTACGCCGGGCGTTTCCGCAAGGATGCCCGCAGCCGCAAGGACTGATGCTCCGTCGCCCCAGGCCCCAATAGCCTTGACATGGCGGAAGGCTTCGGCCAGGAGCATGGTGACCCGTGGGTCCTGGGACGGATGGCCCTCCGGGTTGCCGGCCTTCGCGTCCAGGCTGTCCGCCGCGTCAGGTGCCGGAGCACCCGACGCTGCCACAACAACGGCGTCGAACTCGGTGGAGCGGGCCGTCAGGTAGGTCCGCTGGATCGTGACTTCCCCGCCGAGCTTGCCGCCGTGCGGAGCGACGACCAGCGGAACCATGCCCGCCGCGTTCAGGGAAGTGAGCACGTCGGACAGTGCTCCCAAGTCGGTGGAATCGTCGGCAACTACGCCCACCACGCGCCCTGCCACGGGCCACGAAGCCCCGATCTGGCTCAGCGCGGGGCTTGGGTCCGTGTCTTCAACCGCTGTGTCAGGGGCAGGCGCTTCGAGTCCCAGTCCGGTTGCCACTTCGGCGGCCAGCCGTTCGTCGATGTTCGCCAGTGACTGGAGCTGGCGCAGGCGGATGTTCTCCTCATAGCACTTGCCCAGCTCAAACGTGTAGGCCTGGACCACGTGGTCCTGCTCCACCGGCGTCAGGGAGCGGAAGAACATCCGCACCTGGCTGTAGTGGTCATCGAAGGTGGCCGGGTTCTCGCGGACCTTGCGGGAGGCGGGCACCGGCGCGGGAACATCAATGAACGCCCCCATGTCCGCCCCCGCCATGAATGGGCATCCGCCGTCCAGCGAATTGGGTTGGTACGGTGCGACGCCGGCATGGTCGGCATCCTGGTGGAAGCCGTCCCGGAGCATGTCATTGACGGGTGCATGCGGCCGGTTGATGGGGATCTGGCTGAAGTTCGGTCCGCCCAACCGCGTCAGCTGGGTGTCGATGTACGAGAACAGCCGGCCCTGCAGCAGTGGGTCGTTGGTGACGTCGATGCCGGGCACCAGGTGACCGGGATGGAAGGCCACCTGCTCGGTTTCGGCGAAGTAGTTGGTGGGGTTCGCATTGAGCGTCATGGTGCCGATGATTTGCACCGGCGCCAGTTCCTCGGGTACCAGCTTGGTTGGATCCAGCAGATCGATGCCCTCAAACATTTCGTCCTCGGTGTCCGGGAACACCTGGATGCCCAGGTCCCACTGCGGGAACGCGCCGGCTTCAATGGCGTCGGCAAGATCGCGGCGGTGGAAGTCCGGATCCATGCCGTTGATGATCTGTGCCT
Organism: Arthrobacter sp. zg-Y1143; assembly: GCF_030125565.1. Classification (NCBI taxonomy): domain Bacteria; kingdom Bacillati; phylum Actinomycetota; class Actinomycetes; order Micrococcales; family Micrococcaceae; genus Arthrobacter; species Arthrobacter sp. zg-Y1143. The sequence goes on from NZ_JASKLW010000001.1 coordinate 52,980, forward strand.
CTTCCCAGACAAGGGAATGCACGCCTTGCCGGGGCTTCCAGTGGAACTTCACCAGCGTGGTTTGGCCGGCGGCGTTCACCAGGCGGAAGGTATGGACGCCGAAGCCTTCCATGGTGCGGTAGGAGCGCGGAATTCCGCGGTCCGACATATTCCACATGGTGTGGTGCTGTGCTTCGGTGTGGAGGGAAACGAAGTCCCAGAAGGTGTCATGTGCACTCTGGGCCTGCGGTATTTCGCGGTCCGGATGCGGCTTGCCCGCATGGATAACGTCGGGGAACTTGATGGCGTCCTGGATGAAGAACACCGGAATGTTGTTGCCGACCAGGTCATAGTTGCCCTCGGCTGTGTAGAACTTGGTGCTGAATCCGCGGGTGTCCCGAACAGTATCCGCGGAGCCGCGGGAGCCGAGCACGGTGGAAAAGCGCACAAAAACGGGGGTCTCCACGCCCTTGGCGAGGAAGCCCGCCTGCGTGACTCCTTCGGCGGTGCCGTTGGCCACGAATGTTCCGTGGGCCGCCGCGCCGCGCGCATGCACCACCCGCTCCGGAATACGCTCATGGTCAAAGTGGGTGATTTTCTCCCGCAGATGGTGGTCCTGCAGCAGCACTGGGCCGCGGGGTCCGGCTTTGAGGGAGTGGTCTGTATCCCGGAGCCGGGCTCCCTGGGCGGTGGTCAGGAACGGTCCACTCTGGGCGCGTGCAGCCTTCGCGGCGCCGGTTGGAACACCCGTGGCGGAGACGGTTTCAGGCCCGGTCTGATCCGGCTTGGGCGGAAGCGGTTCGCGCGGCGAGGTGGGTTCGGCCAACTCGGGCGCCTGGGATGCCGGAGCGCCGGGGACGGGCGGATTGGTTTCGGATGAGTTCTTGCTGAACATGCAGCCTCCATCATGGGTCGGTCCAGGCCCCGCAGAAACGGCGCCCATTCCTCCACCCTACCCAGGTAATAAGTATGCTGACTACTTGCCGGGCCGGGACCTCTCCCCGGGTGCCCCTGCCCCAGGCAGTTCGGGGGCTTCCCCGTCCTCCGGAGCGGGGGCGTCATGCAGGGGACGGGCACCGGCAGCGAAGCTGCGCATTTTCGCGTCGTCCCACAGGTGCGCGGGCACACCGCCGCCCAGCAGGGTGCGCGGCAGCGACGGGTCCTGCGCAAACGGGGCATCGCTGCCGGCGAGTATGATGTTGCCGTAGCGGCGGCCCTTCAGCATGGCCGGATCGGCGATGGCCGCCGTGTATTCGAAGGCTGCGCAAATGGTTGCTGCCTCGGCCCGCGCTCCGCGCAGATCCGGAGTGTCGCCGCAATTGACCACATACACACCGCCCGGCGCCAGTACGCGCCGTACATGCTCGGTGAACTCCGCCGTCGTCAGTGAAACCGGGGTCTTGGCGCCGGCAAACACGTCGCGGATGATCAGGTCCCGGCTGTCCTCGTGCAGCGTTTCGGTGACGGCGCGGGCCTCCCCCACCCGCAGCCGCAGCAGCGGCGCCCGCGGAAGGTCGAACCAACCGCGGACCAGCTCGGCCAGCCGGCCGTCCAGTTCCACGGCCACTTGCCGGGCCCCCGGATATACAGCGGCAAAATAGCGTGCCAGCGAGCACGCGGCACCGCCCAGGTGCAGGGCCCGCAGGGTGGCATCCGGTTTCCAGCGGGACTCGACCAGGGCCGCGATCCACCGCATGTATTCGAAGTCCAGATGGCGCGGATCGGCCAGGTCAATGTGGGAGCTGTGCACCCCGTTGACCATCAGGATCCACCCGTCCGGGTTAAACGAATCAGGCACCAGCTCACACGTGCCGGTGTCAATCGGATAGCTGCCGGCCACGGGGCCGGTTCCCCCGCCGGCCGGCGCTGCCGGTTCCTTGCCCGGCCGTTGGCGCCCCATCAGCGCCGCACCATGCGGATTTCGAGCATGCCGGTTCCGGCCCATACCTGGGGAAGGTTTTTGGACGCACCGTCCGGGATGAAACCGTTGCGGCGGTAAAAGGCCTGGGCGCGTGGATTGTCTTCCAGCACCCATACATATGCCGGTTTGTCGCCGACGGCGTGCTCCAGCAGACCCTGGCCTACGCCGCTTCCATATGCCTCCGCGAGGATGTAGATGGACCACAGCTCCAGCGGAACATCAATGCCGGTGTCACGGGCAGGACCGGCAGAGGCAAAACCGAGGAGCCGGCCGTCGCCTGCGTGCGCCACCCAATTTCCGATCTCCGGGTCCAGTGCCTGCTCGGCCAGCCGGGCACGCCGGTGGTCGACGGCGGCGGCACGGTCCGCTTCCCGGCGGGTGAAAACCTCGTCCCCCAGCACATGGGCGTAGCTTTCCCGCCAGGCCTGCAGATGGACGGAAACGAAATCCTCGGCGTCGCCTGCCGCGGCGCGCCGGATGCTAAAGCTCATAACTACAGCTTAGGACGGCCTCGGGCGGGTTACCCGACCACGGCCAGCGCGAAGCCGTCCCAGCCCTTGGATCCCACCGTCTGCAGGGCCGTAGCCTCCAGCCGCGGATGAGATCCGAGCACGGACAGGGCTTCCCGGGTGCCCTGCACGGCGTCGTCACCGGAAGCGTCCAGGACACTGCCGCCGCGCACCACGTTGTCCACCACAATGACGCTGCCGGGCCGGGACAGCTTCACTGCCCAGTCCACGTAGGCCGGATTGTTGGCCTTGTCCGCATCGATGAAGAACAGGTCAAACGGCCCGGCAAGTGCCGGCAGGATGTCCAGTGCCGCACCCACCCGCACCGTGACACGGTCCGCGAGTCCGGCGGCGGCCAGGTTGGCGCGGGCCACCTCCGCATGGCGGGGCTCGTATTCACAGGTGATCAGTTCTCCCCCGGGCGGCAGCGCCCTGGCCAGCCACGCGGTGCTGAAACCGCCCAGCGTGCCGATCTCCAGGATCCGCCGGGCACCGGACAGGCGGGCCAGCAGCATCAGGAGCTTCCCCTGCGCAGCGGAGACCTCGATGGGCGGCAGTCCTGCGGCAGCGGTCGCTGCGACGATGGCTCTCAGGTCATCGTCCGGCTGCACGATCACGCCGGCCAGGAAGTCCTCTACCTGTTTCCACTGCTCCATTGCAGGCTCCGTTCATTCGGAAAAGCGGCCGCTAGGCGTGGCCGCCGTATTCGTCCTGTTCGGCCAGCACCTTCTCAAGCCGTTCCACCTTGCCGGTGAGCTCGCCGGCGTGCCCGGGGCGGATGTCCGCCTTGAGCACCAGCGATACCCGGCTGCCGTACCGGCCCACCGCTTCCGTGGCGCGGCGGACCACGTCCATGACTTCATCCCACTCACCCTCGAGGGTGGTGAACATGGCATCGGTGGAGTTTGGCAGCCCGGACTCGCGGACAATCCTCACGGCGGCGGCTACGGCGTCGTGCACCGAGGCATCACCTGTTCCGGCGGGAAGGGTCTGCGGTCCGGTTCCGGACGGGGCAACTGAGAAGGCAACTAGCATCCGCCCAGTGTGCCACCCCGCCCGGAACCGCGCACGGGGAAATGCGCTACGCTTCCGCGGCGTCCCTGCCTGCGCCGGCACGGGCCACGTCTGAGAACTTCTCGTTCAGGCGGGAGTGCCGCTGGCCGTAGGCGAAGTAGAGCAGGAAACCGATCAGCAGCCAGCCGGCAAAGTAGAGCCAGGTTTCCACGGCCAGGTTGGTCATCAGGTACAGGCACAGCACGGCGGAAAGGACCGGAATGACGGGCCCGAACGGAACCCGGAAGGCCGGCCGCAGGTCGGGGCGCTTCTTCCGCAGGACCAGGATGCCCAGGCTGACCACCACAAAGGCGGACAGCGTGCCGATGTTGATCATTTCCTCCAGCACGTCCACCTGCGTGAACCCGGCCACGAAGGCCACCAGTGCGCCGCAGAGGATCTGCAGCCGCGCCGGGGTGGAGTGCTTGTCGCTGGTGCGGGACAGTCCACGGGGCAGCAGACCGTCGCGGCTCATGGCCAGCACCACCCGGGCCAGGCCCATCAGCAGCACCATGATCACCGTGGTGAGTCCGATGAGTGATCCAACGGCGATGACCTTCGCGGCGGCCGTGTTGCCCACCATGGTGAAGGCGGTGGCCAGGTTCGGGTTTTCCGCCGTCGCCAGATCCGTGTAAGAGACCATGCCCGTCAGGGCCAGGGATACACCGATGTAAAGCAGTGTCACTACGGCCAGCCCGGCGAAAATGCCGCGCGGCAGGGTCCGGCCTGGATCCTTGACCTCTTCGGCGGAGGTTGCCACCACGTCGAAGCCGATGAAGGCAAAGAACACCACGGCGGCGCCGGCGAAAACGCCGAGCATTCCGTACTGGGCCGGCGCTGCGCCGGTCAGGAAGGAGAACAGGGACTGCTGCATAACGCCCGAGCTGCCTTCACTGGCAGTGGACACCGAATCCGGGATGAACGGGGAGTAGTTCTCCGCCTTGACGTAGAAGAAACCAGCAACGATCACAAAGAGGACCACGCCCACCTTGATCAGCGTAAAGACGTTGCCCACCTGTGCGGAGAGCTTGGTGCCCATCACCAGCAGGATGGTGAACGCGGTGACAATCAGGAACGGACCCCAGGTGAGGTCAATGGGTCCAAGGTGAAGGGTTGCCGGGATATCCACCCCGATCAGGGCAAACACCTCGCTGAGGTAGATGCCCCAGTACTTGGCGATCACCGCAGCGGCGGTGAACAGTTCGAGGATGAGGTTCCAGCCGATGATCCAGGCGACGAACTCGCCCATGGTGGCGTAGCTGAAGACGTACGCCGAACCCGCAACGGGAATGGCGGTGGCGAACTCGGCGTAACACATGATGGCCAGCGCACAGGTGACGGCCGCCAGCACGAAAGAGATGGTGACGGCGGGGCCGGAGAACTCCGCCGCAGCTTTGGCACCCACCGAGAAGATGCCGGCACCCACAGCGACGGCGACGCCCATGATCATCAGGTCCCACGCGGTGAGTGACCGCTTCAGCCGGCGGCCAGGTTCGTCGGCGTCCGCCAGGGAAGCTTCGATGGGTTTGGTACGGAAGAGACTCACGTGGTCCTCGCCTTGTCTTGAGGAATATAACCGGTCAATCGTAGGCTGGGCGTCCGGCGGCACTTATTTTAGTCTCACATCCTGAGACAGAAGAGTCCACGAAGCCTTGTACCGCGCCTGGGGTGAAGCGTGCCCCGCTGGCAACTGCCGCACGCTTTTGCGAGTATGGATGTGACCTGATCCACCCCGCCCCCGGGATGGGAAGAACCCCGCTACGAACGGATCACAGCTATGGCCCGCGGAATCTATGTAAGCGCCATGACGCCCGGATCCGGCAAGTCCCTGATCAGCCTCGGCTTGGCCGACATGCTGGGCCGCCACGCGGACCGGGTGGGTTTCTTCCGCCCCATCGTCGAAGGCGATGATCCGGCGCAGGACCCCATGGTGGAACTGATGCAGAGCCGCTTCGACCTTGGCCCCTCCACCTGCCGCGGGGGGCTGACCCGGGCCCAGTTGCGTGCACTGCTGGTCGCCGGTGAGCGCGGCGAGGTGGATGCCCGCTGCCTGGCCGTCTACAGCGAGATCGCCGCCAACTGCGACGTCGTGATCGTGGAGGGCACGGACCTTTCCGGGCACGACGTCGCCCTCGAGTTCGATCTCAACGCCCGTCTGGCCAATGACCTGGGCACCGTGGTGCTCGCCGTCGTCAACGCCCAGGAAATGAGCGCCGCAGAAACAGCGGATGCCGTGGACGTGGCCCGCCGCCAGCTGGCCGATGCCAAATGCGATCTGCTGGCCATGATGGTCAACCGCGCCGCGCCGTCGGAAGTCGAACCCATCGCTGCGGCCATGCGCCCGGGCAACAGCGGACGCCCGGTTTATGTCATTCCGGAACAGAGCGAAATCTCCCAGCCGTCCATCGCCGAGGTGCAGAAAGCGCTGCAGGCGCGCCAGGTGGCCGGCAGCGCCACCCTGGAGCGGGATGTTTCAGCAGTGAAGGTGGCGGCCATGACGGTTGGCAACTTCATCCCGCAGCTCACTGACGGCACGCTGGTGATTGTGCCGGCGGACCGTGCCGACGTGATGGTGGCTACCCTTGCTTCCTCCTTCTCCTCCGACTTCCCGGTGGCGAGCGGCATGATCCTCACCGGCGGCATGGAGGTGGAGCCGGCCATCCTTGAGTTGCTGGCCTCCGCGCCGTTCCCGGTGTTCGATGTCAGCACGGATACCTATACGACGGCGCGCCGGGTCAGCCGCGTCCGCGGCGAGATCTCCAGCGGCCACCGGCGCAAGGTGGCGGCCGCCCTGGGTACCTGGTCCCGGCACGTGGACGAAGTGGAACTGCTGGAACGGCTGGCGCTTCCCCGGCCGGCCACCACCACCCCGCTGCGGTTCCTCAACGAGCTCATTGTGCGCGCCCGCGCCAGCCGGCAGCGCATTGTCCTGCCGGAGGGACTGGACGTGCGGATCCTGCAGGCAGCGGAGATCCTCAGCCGGCGCGACGTATGTGCGCTGACGGTCCTGGGACCGGAGGGGCAGATCCGCGAACTGGCGGCAAGTGAAGGCATTGACCTCGCCAACGTCAACATCATCAACCCCGCCACCAGTGCCCTGCGGGACGAATTTGCCCGCGAATACGCGGCACTGCGCCAGAAAAAGGGCGTCACCCTGGAGGACGCGCAGGAGCGTATGCTCCATGGGGCATACTTCGGCACCATGATGGTCCAGCTGGGCCGGATGGACGGCATGGTCTCCGGCGCCGCCCACACCACCGCCAACACCATCCGGCCCGCCCTGGAGTTCATCCGCACCAAGGAGGGCGTAAAGATTGTGTCCTCGGTGTTCCTTATGCTGCTGGCAGACCGGGTCCTGGTCTACGGCGACTGCGCCGTGAATCCGGAACCGGACATGGAGCAGCTGGCGGACATCGCACTGGCCTCGGCCGCCACCGCCGAACAGTTCGGCGTCACGCCCCGGGTGGCCATGCTCTCCTACTCCACCGGTTCCTCCGGCACCGGTGGTTCCGTGGAGAAGGTCCGCAAGGCCACCGAGCTGGTCCGCCGCGCCCGGCCGGATCTTCCGGTGGAAGGCCCCATCCAGTACGACGCCGCCGTAGACGCCTCGGTGGCGGCCTCCAAGGCGCCGGGATCCTCCGTGGCGGGGCAGGCAACGGTCTTCATTTTCCCGGACCTGAACACCGGCAACAACACCTACAAGGCCGTCCAGCAGTCCGCCGGGGCGGTGGCGGTGGGACCGATCCTGCAGGGGCTGCGCAAACCGGTCAACGACCTCAGCCGCGGCTGCACCGTGGATGACATCGTCAACACCGTGGCCATTACCGCCGTCCAGGCACAGGAGGACTAAATGCTGGTGCTGGTCATCAACTCAGGCTCGTCGTCACTGAAATACCAGGTGCGGGACACAGACAGCCAGGAGCTGCTCACAAAGGGCCTCATCGACCGGATCGGTGACGTAATCCCGGACCACACCGCGGCGCTCGAGGAACTCAGTACCCGGCTGCGGCGGGAACTGGACGGGCGGAGCATCGACGCCGTGGGCCACCGGGTGGTGCACGGCGGCGAGCGCTTTAGTGAGCCGGTCCTGGTGAACAACGAGATTGTCCGTTCCATTGAGCGGCTGAGCCCGCTGGCACCGCTGCACAATCCGGCCAGCGCCATGGGTATCCGGGCAGTACACGACAAGTGGCCGTCAATTCCCCAGGTTGCCGTTTTCGACACCGCCTTCCACCGCACCCTGCCGGAACGGGCCTGGCGCTACGCGCTGCCGGACAGCCTGTACCGCCGGCACGGCATCCGGCGCTACGGCTTCCACGGCACCAGTTACGGCTTCGTGGCTCCGGCCGCCGCGCGTTTCCTGGGCATAGAGCCCGAACGGTTCCGCGCCGTCATCGCCCATCTGGGCAACGGCGCCTCCGTTGCGGCCATTCAGGACGGCAAGAGCATCGACACCTCCATGGGATTCACGCCGCTGGAGGGCCTGGTGATGGGTACCCGCAGCGGAGACGTTGATCCGTCCATCCTGGTGTTCCTGGCCCGCCAGGGTTATGACGCCGACACCCTGGACAATATGCTCAACCGCGAATCCGGGTTAAAGGCCCTGGCCGGCGAGTCAGACATGCGCAGCATCGAGGAGGCCGCGGACGCCGGCGATGAACGCTCGCGGCTGGCCCTGGCCGTTGCCGCCTACCGGCTGGCGAAGTACATCGGCGCCTACCATGTGGCCGTGGGCGGTGCGCAGGCGGTGGTCTTTACCGCGGGAATCGGAGAAAACTCCGGGAAGTTCCGGGAGTTGGTGGTGGACCAGCTCGGTCCGCTGGGTATCCGGCTGGATCCGGAGGCCAACCTTGCCCGGGGGAAGCAGGCCCGGCGGATCAGCACGCCGGACTCGGCAATTCCGGCCCTGGTAGTGCCCACGGATGAAGAGGAAGCGATCGCAGAAGCCACGGCCGCCGTCGTCGCCGGGAGCCGGAAACCCGCCGCTTCATTCTGATCCGCCCCTGCTGCCCGGCGGTTGCCCTGCCGGCCTTGCCGCCGGCAGGGCCAAAGACGGGGTAAACGGCAGACAGCAGGGCAACGGCCGTTGTACGGTGGGATACCCGGTTGAGCAGTGGCCGGGAGCACTGTCGGCGTGGAGATGACATGGAAGATCCACTGCGGGTCCTGGTCAGCGTAGATACGAAGAACGCAGCCGCCTCCATTGAAGTTCGGGGTGCCCTGACCGGCTCCAACTGCGGCACCCTGCTGAATATCCTGCGCCATACAGCAACGCTCGGTGCCAACATCCTTATTAACCTCACGCGTACTGCCGGCATCGAGGACGCGGCACTGGAGGTCCTGGCAGATGCCGCCCGCGAGGTCGAACGCGCAGCTCCCACCGTCCCGGCGCTTCATGTGGGCGTACAGCTGCCCCCAGCAGACGCCGCGCGGGCCGTATTGCAGCCGCCACCCTTGTCCGCGCGGCAAACGCTGGATAATGCAACCGCGCTGGACATGATCCTGGCGCGGGACCCCCGGGTACTCCCCGGACCGCGCCCGAGCCGGACCGGCCGAAACTCCTAGCCTCCACGCGCCCGCTCACCTGCAGACTTTCCGCAAACCCCTGACTGCGGCCTGTTTTGTCAGTACGCTTATGAATTGGCACAATGGGGATAAGTTCTTTCAACGCACTCAGAATGCAACCAGCAGGAGGATCGCACGTGAAAGCAGTTACATGGCAGGGAAAAAACTCCGTAAGCGTGGAGCAAGTACCTGATCCCACCATCCAGGAACCCACCGACGCCATCATCCGGGTCACCTCCACCGCTGTATGCGGCTCCGACCTCCACCTTTACGGAGTGCTCCTGCCCTACATGAAGGAAGGCGACATCCTCGGCCACGAAGCCATGGGCATTGTGGAAGAGGTCGGCTCCGCCGTCACCAGCCTGAAGAAGGGCGACCGCGTGGTTGTTCCCTTCCAGATCGCCTGCGGCAGCTGCTTCATGTGCCGCCAGGGCCTGCAGACCCAGTGCGAGGTCACCCAGGTCCGCGAAAAGGGCTCCGGCGCTGCCCTCTTCGGCTTCTCTGAGCTGTACGGCTCCGTTCCCGGCGGGCAGGCCGAGTACCTCCGGGTGCCGCTGGCTGACTACAACCCCATCAAGGTCGGCACCGAACTCCCGGACCACCGTTACCTGTTCCTCTCCGACATCCTTCCCACTGCCTGGCAGGGCGTCCAGTACGCCAATGTGCCCGACGGCGGCACCCTCGCCGTGTACGGCCTGGGCCCGGTCGGCCAGTTCGCCGCCCGCATCGGCACACACCTGGGCTACCGTGTCATCGGCGTCGAGCCGGTGGAGGAACGCCGGAAGCTCGCCGGCCAGTACGGCGTGGAAACCCTGGATCTGCACAAGGACGTCGCCGACGAACTGCGTGAAATGACGGACGGCCGCGGACCGGACTCCGTGGTGGACGCCGTCGGCATGGAGGCCCATGGCTCCCCCGTGGGCAAGGCAGCCCAGACCATCGTCGGACTGCTGCCGGACAAGCTGGCGCAGAAGGCAATGGAAACCGCCGGAACGGACCGCCTGTCCGCCCTGCACGGTGCCATTGACGCGGTCCGCCGCGGCGGCACGGTGTCCCTGAGCGGCGTTTACGGCGGCACGGCCGACCCGATGAACCTGATGGCCATGTTCGACAAGCAGCTGAACCTGCGAATGGGCCAGTGCAACGTCAAGCGCTGGACCGAGGACCTGATGCCGCTGGTCGAGGATCCCGCCGATCCGCTGGGCGTCACCAACCTGGTTACCCACCAGGCCTCCCTTGAGGATGCACCGGAGCTGTACGAGAAGTTCCAGAAGAAGGAAGACGGCTGCATCAAGGTTGTCTTCCAGCCGGGCGCCAGCAACTAGGGCACCAGCAGTACCAAGCACCACCGGCAAAGGCCGGGGCAGCCGCAAGGCACCCCGGCCTTTGCCGTTTAAGCGCTACCCGCGTTAAGCGGCCCTCCGCGGCGGAAGCCGCCGGAGGTCGGGTGTGATGCTCTTCCCGTCGAGGCCCAGGCGCAGATAGGTGCAGAAGGGCTGCCGACGCCGGTCGGTGGGCGAGCCCGGGTTCAGCAGGCGCATCCCTGACGGGGCGGTGGAATCCCAGGGGATGTGGCTGTGCCCGAAAATCAGCAGGTCGGTATCCGGGAACTGCGCGTCCATGCGTTCCTCCCGCAGCCGTGCCGGACCGGTTTCATGCACGACGGCGAGCCGCACCTCCTCGACCACCGCCGTCGCCACCAGCGGCAGGCGGGACCGCAGCCCGGCGCCGTCGTTGTTTCCGTAGCAGGCCAGGAGGCTGCGGGAACGGGCCTGGATCTCCTCCAGCAGTTCAACGTTCACCCAGTCCCCGGCATGCACCACGAGGTCTGCGGCTTCAATGTCCTGCCAGAGCACCTCGGGAAGTACCTTGGCACGGGTGGGCAGATGGGTGTCCGAAAGGACCAGCAGCTGAGTGGCCACGTGCTATTTCCGCAGGTTCCACGCCCAGAGGATCAACGGGACCTGGAGCGGCAGCCGCAGGCTGTGGACCAGCTTTTCCTTGTCCCCGCCGCGCGGACCGAAGGCGCGCTGGAGGGCGCTGATGTGGCCGGCGATAAAGGCCACGTACATGGCGGCGGTGCCGGTGGCCGCCAGCCGCCTCGTTGCGGGCAGGAGCAGGCCCAGTGCCGCAGCGAACTCCAGCACACCGCTGGCATGGGTCCACTGCCGGCGGGTCATCACGCCGTACCTGCCCTCCGTATCGGTGCTGATGCTGCGCGGCACCACCGCGTTGTAGAAACGCGGGTTGCGGAAGTGGTTGACGGCGCTGGTGGTCAGCAGCGCTGCCATGGCCGCGGCGGAGAGCGTCTTGCGGTTCATCGGGTTCCTTCGGTTGGGGCTGCTGTCCGGGAGCGGGCAGGGGACGGCGGCCGGGATTCGGCACCCGCGAGGGCGTCCGCAGCCCGGACCAATGCCAGATGCGAGAAGGCCTGCGGGAAGTTCCCGGCCATGTGTCCACTGGCTGCATCATATTCTTCGCTGAGCAGGCCCAGCTCATTCGAATAGCCCACCAGCTGGTCCATGAGCCTGCGCGCCTCCGGCAGCCTGCCGGTGAACGCATACTGTTCCACCAGCCAGAAGCTGCACGCCAGGAACGGGTTCTCACCCGCCGGGAGCCCGTCCGCACCGGTTTCGGTGGCGTAGCGCAGCAGCAGTCCGGAGGGGTCCAGCAGTTCCTTCTCCAACCGGGCCACGGTGCCCAGCATCCGTTCGTCGTCGTAGTCGATGAACCCCACCTGCGGCAGCTGCAGCAGCGCCGCGTCCACCGTGGTGCTGCCGTAGTACTGGGTGAAAGAGTTCAGCTCCGGATCAAAGCCCCGTTCCATCACCTCCCGGCGCAGTCCGTCCCGGAGCCCCTCCCAGACCTCCACCGGGCCTTCCAACCCGTATTTCCGGGCGGCATCCGCGGCCCGGTCAAACGCAGCCCACATCATCACCCGCGAGTGCGTGAAGTGCTGCGGCTCCCCGCGCATCTCCCAAATTCCGTGGTCCGGCTCCTCCAGGTGCTTTTCGAGGAAGTTCAGCAGTGCACGCTGCAGCGGCCAGGAAAAGTGGTCCTCCGGCACGCCGCGGTCCCGCAGCCGGGCCAGCGCCACCATCACGTGTCCCACCACGTCCGCCTGGTACTGCCCCACGGCCCCGTTGCCCAGCCGAACCGGTGCCGCGCCGCCGTAGCCCGGAAACTGCGGCAGGATCTGTTCGGGCAGGTCCCGCCCGCCGTCCACGGCGTAAAGGATCTGCAGGTCCTCCGGGTCCCCGGCCACGGCCCGGAGCAGCCAACTGCGCCATTGCAGCGCTTCGTCCTGGTAGCCGTGGGTCATCATGGCCACCAGGGTCAGGGCGGCATCCCGCAGCCAGCAGTAGCGGTAGTCCCAATTCCGTTCCCCGCCGGCCACCTCCGGCAGGGAAGTGGTGGGAGCAGCCACAATACCCCCCGTGTCTTCGTGCGTCAGGGCCCGCAGCACCAGCAGCGAGCGCCGCACCGCATGCTCGTAGCCGCTTGACTCCAGGCAGCGGTTCCCCCAGTTCTGCCAGTACGCGGTGGTGCGGGCCAGGGCCGCATCCAGGTCCTGAGGCGCAGGGACAGGGCGGTGAGAGGGGTACCAGGTCAGTTCAAGGTCGAAACACTCCCCCGCCGCGACGTCGAACCGGCCAATGTGGCTGTGGTTGCTGGCCACGGGCAGGTTGGTGCCGCGCAGCACCAGCGCTCCGGGGCCGGCGATCGCGGAGAGGTGCTCCCCGGCACTGTCGGTGCCGCGGAAGACCCACGGCAGCACCAAACCGTAACCGAACCGGATCTTCAGTTCCTGCTGCATGGGGACGGTGCCGCTGATGCCCTCGATCCGGCGCACCAGGGAGGCGCGGCGGTCTCCGGTGGGCATGTAGTCCGTGACCCGTACCGTCCCCGTTGGGGTCTGCCAGTGGGTGCGCAGCACAAAGGTGGATTCCAGGTAGGCCCGGTGGGTGACCACGGCAGCCGGATCGTCCGGCGCCAGGCGCCACCGGCCGTGGTCACTGTCGCCGAGCAGGGCGCCGAACACCGACGGCGAATCGAACCGCGGCAGGCACAGCCAGTCCATGCTCCCGGTGCGGGAAATCAGCGCTCCGGTGTGCAGATCGGAGATCAGCGCATAGTCCTCGATGGGACAGGGAAGCTGCGGCGGTGTGGGCGCCGGCTCGGCAGGGAAGTCCACGGGGGATGCCATGGCACTACTCAACCACACCGCCCTCGTAGCGCGGGTGCCCAAATCACTGATTAGATTGGGAAGAGGTGGTCCGGCTCGCCGAAGTTGCCTTGCCGGACCCGCACTGGAAGATGAGGGAGCGGTATTGAAAGACGCGTCAGCCATGTCCATGCAGGCCGGGGAGGTGCACGCGTGAGCACCCAAGTGGTCCCCACCGATGAAGAACGCGCCTACGCCCTGCGGCGGATGAAAATGCTGGCCACGGGCCTGCTGATCCTGCTCGCGGTCATCTTTCTCTTTTCCTTCGCCCTGCAGGACCGCTATCCCTGGCTCGAGTACGTCCGCGCCGCGGCGGAAGGCGGGATGGTGGGCGCTCTGGCGGACTGGTTTGCCGTCACCGCCCTGTTCAAGCACCCCATGGGGATCAAAATCCCCCACACCGCGATCATCCCGGAGAAAAAGGACCAGATCGGCGCATCGCTGGGCCAGTTCGTGGAACAGAATTTCCTCTCCGAGGAGATCATCCGGACGAAGCTGGACTCTATGCAGGTCGCTCGCAAGGCCGGCATCTGGCTGTCCCGCCCCGAGGGGGCGGAGCGGGTGGCCACCGAAGGCGCCGCGGCCATCCGGGGCGCACTGCGGGTACTGGACGACGACGCCGTCCGCGACGTCCTCGAATCCATGTTCCGCCGGCACGTGGTGGACCCGCAGTGGGGACCGCCGGCCGGACGAATGGCCCAGCGCATCTTCGAGGAGGGCCACCACCACCAGCTGGTGAACCTGATCGTGGACAGCCTGGCCGACTGGGTGCTGGCCAACCCCGAGGTGATCGGACGCCTGGTAGCCGAACGTTCGCCGTCGTGGGTTCCCGCGTTCGTGGATGACCTGGTGGGTGAACGGGTGCAGATCCAGGCCGAGCGGTTCCTGATCGACGTGCAGGAAAACCCCAACCACCAGCTGCGCGTGGCGCTGGATAACTACCTCACCGGGGTGGCCAAGGACCTCCAGGAGGATCCGGCAACCATGGCCAAGGCCGACGCCGTGAAGGAGCAGGTGCTGGACGATCCGCGCGTGCGCGAGCTGATGACGCAGACCTGGACCACCATCAAGAACGCCCTGATGACCGCGGCCGAGGACCCGGACAGTGAACTGACCCGCAACTTCAAGTCAGCACTGCAGGACTTCGGTACGCGCCTGGTGGAAGAACCGGAGCTTGCTGCCAAGATCAACGGTTACGTTGCCGACGCCGCCGGGTACCTGGTCCGGACCTACCGCAGCGACATCGCCGGTGTCATCACTGAAACGGTGGAACGCTGGGACGCCAAGGAGACCTCGGAAAAGATTGAACTGCAGGTCGGCAAGGACCTGCAGTTCATCCGGATTAACGGCACCGTGGTGGGATCCCTCGCCGGTCTGGCGATCTTTACGGTCGCCACGGCGGTCTTCGGCTAGGCGGTCTTGGGCTGGTTCTCCAGCCGCTCCAACTCACCGGCCAGCTCGCCCGGAATAGTGGCCGGCGGTTCACCGAAGGCTGCACGGGTGGCCTTGATGACGCCCTTGCCCATTGCCCGGTTGCCGACTCCGCCAACGACGGCGCCCACACCGAGCGGCAGGGCACGTCCCAGCATGGCGGTGCCCTGGCGCGCCATGACCCGCTTCAGGAACTGCTTGCGGATGCTTGAGCCGACCGACCCCATCAGGCCCGAGGGCATGGCGCCGATGGTGCTGCCCCAGGACTGCGCGCTGCCGCGGCCGGCAAGGGACTGCATCATGGAGGTTCCTTCTTCACCCAGCATGATGGCCATCACCATGGTCCGGGACTTCTCCGGATCGGCGAGCCGTACACCATGCAGTTCAGCCACTGACTGCGCGTACAGGGCCGTGGCTTCCAGGAAACCGACCGTCGCTGCGGCGGAGAGTCCGAGGGCGGCCACGGTTCCGACGGCGGGAACCACCGCCGTGGCACCCACGGCCGCGCCGCCGCCCATCACCGCGTTCAGGTAGTGGCGGTCGAGGATGGCAATCAGCTCTGCGGCGGACGCTTTGGGGTGCTTGCGCTGCATCCGGCGGATGTTCGCCAGGACCAGTGGGCGCTGGACCTCCACGGCCCGCTCGATTGCCTTCACTACGTGCGGCTTGGGTTGCCCGTCGGGTCCGAAGGTGGCCTTCCCGGCCAACTTGGCTGCGGGGTTGAACTTACGTCGCTTCACAAGAACTCTCCTTGGGGAAATCCGGTGCAGGCTTCAACTCTACGGGGCGCGCCCGGAGCCGGGGGTCCCCCTGCACCTGGTTGCTTAAAGCAAAGGGCGGGGTCCGGCGGAAAATTCCGCGCGGGCCCCGCCCTTACTAATCAACACGCCGGGTTAGCGGCGCTCACGCACTACTTAAGCGCGGTTGCTGCTCTTGCGGGTTACGAAGCCGTAGATCACCAGAACGATGATCGCGCCAACGATGGCTACGAGCCAGGTCTGGATGGACCAGAACTCTTCGAGACCGACGCCGAAGACGGCGCTACCGATCCAGCCGCCCAGAAGGGCGCCAATGACACCCAGGACCAGGGTGGCGATCCAGCCGCCGCCCTGACGACCCGGGAGGATCATCTTTGCAATTGCACCTGCGATGAGACCCAGAATAAGGAACGCAATGAAACCCATTTGATTCTCCTTGCTGTGTGAGTGACAGTGATTTCAGCACTGCTTTGTGGGCAGCGCTTTCCTCCAGCCTACTTGATAAGCATGCTTAGGCGTAGTTTTTCCGAGAATTTTCATCTGGGTGAATGTGTGTTAGTTACCGCGGGCGTGTGGCCTGCGGCTGCGATACGGCATGGCTACGGCGTGTCGGAGCGCAGATACGCGGACAGAAATACGGACACGTCGGAAATCTCCGCGGCGGAAAGCGCGTGGCCCATTCCCTCGTAGGTACGGGCGGTGAGGGCCGTATTCTCCTCGAGCCACTCGCCGGTGTACTGGAGCGCATCGTCATTGATTACCCAGTCCTGCCGGTCCCGTCCCCAGAAGAACGGCACGCGCACAGGCAGCGGTTCGGCGACGGCCAAGAGCTCGTTCGGGGCTACAAAGCCGGACAGCCCGACGACGGCGCGGAAGTCCCGGGGACGCAGGCGCAGCAGTGTCGCGGCCATGGCCATGCCCTGGGAAAAACCGATGAGCGAGACCGCAGTGAAGCCGTATTCGGTCCGGACCCGGTCAATCCAGGCCAGCACGGACAGCGCCGTCTCCAGCACCTCCGAGGTGTCAGAGTTCAACAGCGGATCGAGCAGGAACCAGCCGCTGCCCTCGCCGACCGGCAGCGGTCCGCGCACCGCCGCCCCCACAGCGGTGTCCGGCAGCGCGGCAAAAAGCCGCTCCATTGCCTGTTCCCCGGATCCGTACCCGTGCAGGAGGACCACCAGGGAGCGTCCATGGCGCCGGTCCGCGGGCAGTGACCAGATGACGTTTTCCGCCGGCACGGTTTTCATCGGCCCAGCCTAGCCGGGGCACACCGTTTCCGGGCGGCGGGGGCCGGGCGGTCCGTGTCCCATTGCCACGGGCAGCGGACCAAAAGTAAAGTCGCATCAGCGAAGAAGCAGTGGCAGTCGCCACGGATCGCAGGTGTGCAGGTATCTGTGCAGGTATCCGTACAGCGGCCGCCCCAGGACCGGGAAGCATCCCGAGTTCCGCCCGAATACCGGCCGTTTCCACGGGAACCACGGCCTGGATGGATCTCATTTATGATCGTTACCCTTACCGCCAATCCCAGCCTGGACCGCACTGTCGAGCTCCCGGGCGCGCTGGTGCGGGGCGCCGTCCAGCGTGCGGCGGGAACCACAGAAGAATCCGGAGGCAAGGGCGTCAACGTGTGCCGGGCACTGACGGCGTCCGGGGTCGCCTCGCTTGCAGTCCTGCCGGGGGCTGACGAGGATCCGGTGACCGCCGGCCTGCGGCAGGCCGGAATTCCCTACCTGAATATGCCCATCACCGCTCCGTTGCGGAGCAACATCACGCTGACGGAACCGGACGGCACCACCACCAAGGTCAATGCCCCGGGCCCCTCGCTCAGCCCGGTGGAGCAGGAAGCCCTGATCGCATTGGTGGTGGGGGCCTGCACGCCGAAAGAGGGCAGCGGACCGGTGTCCTGGTTGGTGCTGGCCGGATCGCTTCCGCCCGGAGTGCCGCCGGACTTCTATGCCCTGGTGGCGCAGGCGGTGCGGGAGCGGCTGGGCACTGAAGCCCCGCTCATCGCGATGGACTCCTCCGGCCCGCCGCTGACGGGTGCATTGATGCACGGTGCAGCACCGGACCTGCTGAAGCCCAATGCCGAAGAACTGGCCGAGGCGGCCGGTTTCTCCAACGAGGCGGCACTCGAGGCGGACCCGCTTCTCGCCGCCCGGGCCGCCGGCGTCCTGCGCGAACGCGGCGTCGGTGCCGCCCTCGTCACGCTCGGCGCCAAGGGCGCACTGCTGGTGACTGCCGACGGGAGCTGGTTGGCAACCCGCCCGCCGGTGCAGGCACGTTCCACGGTCGGTGCCGGCGATTCGGCCCTTGCCGGGTACCTGCTCGCCGAAGTGGCCGGCGTCCCCCCGGCGGAGTGCCTGCGCCAAGCCGTGGCCCACGGAGCAGCCGCGGCTGCCCTGCCGGGAACGGCCGTTCCCACCCTGGCCCAAACGGATCCCGGTGAAGTGACCGTTACCGCACTCAGCATTGAGCCACAAGGCCCGATTGCCGGGAGGGCCGCCGCTGCGCCTCAAAAGGAGGAAAGCTAATGTCGGACCTCATCACCCCGGATCTGGTCACCCTGGACTCGGATCTGGGCGCGGACAAAGGCGGGGTCATTGAGCATCTGGCCCGCAACGTGGTCTCCGCCGGCCGTGCAACCAGCTATGACGAGCTGTACGCCGACGCCATGGCCAGGGAAGGCAAAACAGCCACCGGCGTACCCGGCGGCATTGCCATCCCGCACTGCCGGTCAGCTGCCGTCACCAAGGCCACCCTGGCAATGGCCCGGCTTCGTCCCGCAGTGGACTGGGGCGCGAAGGACGGTCCGGCGGACATCGTCTTTTTCATTGCCGCTCCCGAAGGTGCGGATCAGGAGCACCTCCAGCTGCTGGCCAAGCTCGCGCGCTCCCTGATCCGCAAGGACTTCACCGGTGCGCTCCGTTCCGCAGGCTCCCCGCAGCAGATTGTGGAGCTGGTGGACGGCGCGCTGGGCCTTGGCCCTGCCCCGGCGGAGGCGGGGTCCGCTGCCGGTGCGGGCGGGGCGGCAGCGGCCGGCACGGCCACCGGGGCCACGGCTGCGGGCACCGACGCCGGCTCCCGCGGCGGCGGGCAGGCCGCCGGTACGGGGGGATCCGGCGGAGACCGTGGAGGTGGTCACGGAGCAGATGCCCCGGCATCCGAGGGCGGTACGGGGGCCACGACGTCGGACACCTCCAAGTCCCCGCACATTGTTGCGGTGACCGCCTGCCCCACCGGTATTGCCCATACCTACATGGCGGCGGATTCCCTGGCCGCAGCGGCCGCCGAACGCGGCATCGACCTGCAGGTGGAAACCCAGGGCTCGGCCAAGTCCACGCCGTTGGACCCCACCGTGATCCGCAACGCCGACGCGGTGATTTTTGCCACCGACGTGGACGTCCGGGACAAGGGCCGCTTCGCGGGCAAACCCGTGATCAGCGGGCCGGTGAAGCGCGGCATCGACGAGCCGGGGGTGATGATCGATGAAGCCCTTGAATCGATCAACAACCCCAACGCGCGGCGGGTGTCCGGCGGCGGAGGCGGCGGCGAGGAACGCGAAGGGGCCGCCTCCGGAGGGGAGAGCTTCGGCGGCCAGCTCAAGCGCGCCCTGCTGACCGGCGTCAGTTACATGATCCCGTTCGTCGCCGGCGGCGGACTGCTGATTGCCCTCGGGTACCTGCTGGGTGGTTATGAACTGGCCCTGGCCTCGGACGGCGGGGACGGTGTCGCCAACGGCGACGTGATGCTGGACGGGACGTCGCTCTTCAGCTTGCCGCCCGAGGGGCTGATCCCGTACCTGGGTGCGGTGTTCTGGAAGATCGGCAACCTGTCCCTGGCATTCCTGGTGCCCGCACTGGCCGGCTACATTGCCTACGCACTGGCGGACCGCCCCGGCATTGCCCCGGGCTTCACCGCCGGTTCCGTGGCCCTGTTCATGGATGCCGGGTTCATTGGCGGCATCATCGGCGGCCTGCTTGCCGGGTACATGGCCCGGTGGATCGGCAACTGGAACGTACCTTCCTGGATGCGGGGCCTGATGCCGGTGGTCATCATCCCCCTTCTGGCCTCTCTCATCGCCTCCGGCCTGATAATCCTGGTCCTTGGCGGCCCCATTGCCGCGCTGACCCTTGGGCTGAACAACTGGCTCACCAGCCTCACCGGTGTGGCGGCCATTGGGCTGGGTGTCATCCTGGGGCTGATGATGGGCTCGGATCTGGGCGGGCCCATCAATAAGGTGGCCTACGCCTTCGCTGTGGCCGGCCTGGGTGAAGGCAGCTTCGAGAACCAGGTGCCGTGGGAGATCATGGCCGCAGTGATGGCGGCGGGCATGGTTCCCCCGCTGGGCATGGCCTTTGCTTCAACGGTGCTGGCCAAGAACCGGTTCAGCATGGCCCTGCGGGAAAACGGGAAGGCCGCCTGGCTGTTGGGTGCGGCCTTCATTTCGGAGGGCGCCATCCCGTTCGCGGCGGCCGATTTCTTCCGCGTTATTCCCTCCACGATGCTCGGAGGCGCCGTGGCCGGTGCCATCTGCATGGCAACCGGCGTAACCTCACAGGCACCCCACGGTGGGATATTTGTCTTCTTCGCTATCGGCAACCTCCTGATGTTCGTGGTGGCGATCCTGGCCGGGGCGGCGGTCACAGGCTTCGTATACGTGGGCCTGAAACGGTTTGTCGCTCCCCGCAGGAAAGTGGAGGAACCCGTTGCTGCGTAAGGCACCGACTCAAACAGGAAGGCATGGATGATGCGGACCATCAAGGGAATCGGAGTCAGCGCCGGGCGGGTCCTGGGTCCTTCGCGCCGGATGCCCCCTCCGGTGCCCGAGCCCGACGCAGACGCGAAGTTCGGTCCGGAGGCAACGGTGGACGGTGAGAAGGCCCGGCTGAAGGACGCTGCGGAAACCGTCCGGGAGGATCTGAAGCACCGCGCCGAAACCGCGTCCGGAGACGCTAAGGCGGTGCTGGATGCCACCGCCATGATGGCCACGGATCCCATGCTGCTCAAAGCCGCCGGCAAACACATCAACGCCGGCATGGCTCCCGACCGGGCCGTCTGGGAGGCGGGCATGGAAGTGGCCGCGATGCTCCAAAGCCTGGGCGGGTACATGGCCGAACGGACCCAGGACGTGCTGGATGTGCGCGGCCGGATTGTGGCTGAACTCAACGGGCTGCCGGCCCCGGGAATCCCCGGCTCCGACGCGCCCTTCATCCTGACCGCTGTGGAACTGGCGCCGGCGGATACCGCCACGCTGGACCCGGCCAAAGTGGTGGGCCTGGTGACCAGCGAGGGCGGACCGCAGTCCCACACCGCCATCCTGGCCCGCTCGCTGGGACTGCCCGCCGTCGTCGGCGCTCCGGGTGCGGACGGTATTGCGGACGGGGCGGAAATCTACCTGGACGGCGCCTCCGGCACGGTGGTGGAGGACCCCGGTGCGGCCGAGCGTGAGGCCGCGCAGAAATACGCCTCCCGGTCCGCACTTCCGGCCTTCAACGGCACCGGAACCACCGCGGACGGGCACCGGGTACCGCTGCTGGCCAATGTGGGCTCCGGCAAGGACGCCCGCGCCGCCGCAGAGGCGGGCGCCGAAGGCGTTGGCCTGCTCCGTACGGAATTCTGCTTCCTGGGCCGAGATTCCGAGCCCAGCGTAGAGGAGCAGGTGGATGCCTACGGGGCCGTGTTCGCGGCCTTCCCGGGCCGGAAGGTAGTGATCCGAACCCTCGACGCCGGCGCGGACAAGCCCCTGCCTTTCCTCACGGACGCATCGGAACCCAACCCGGCCCTCGGGGTGCGCGGTTTCCGTACCGACCGGACCTCTCCCGGCGTGCTGGCCCGCCAGCTGGAAGCCATTGCCGTAGCGTCCGGGGCGCACGAGGCCGACGTCTGGGTCATGGCCCCCATGATTTCAACCGCCGAAGAAGCGGCGGACTTCGCCGTACTCTGCACGGCAGCCGGGCTGGGCATGCCCGGCGTGATGGTGGAAGTTCCTGCCGCGGCCGTGATGGCCGAAGCCATCCTGTCCCGGGTCCGGTTCGCGTCCCTGGGCACCAATGACCTGACGCAGTACACCATGGCCGCTGACCGCCAGCTGGGCTCCCTGGCGACCCTCAATGACCCCTGGCAACCGGCGGTCCTGCAGCTGATCTCCGCCACCGTTGCCGGTGCCGCCCGCGCGACGGCGGCTCTGCCGGCGGAACCGGGCACCGCGACGGCCGCTGCCGGAGCCAAAACCGTTGGAGTGTGCGGCGAGGCAGCCGCAGACCCGGCCCTCGCTGTCGTCCTGGCCGGCATGGGGGTAAACACGCTCTCCATGACGCCGCGGGCCTTGTCCAGCGTTGGGGCGGTCCTGGGCTCGGTGACCCTGGAGCAGGCGCAGGAGCTCTCCGCCCGCGCACTGGCGGCGCATTCCGCAGCCGAGGCCCGCACCATTGTGCGCAGCAGGCTGCCCGTCCTTGAACAGCTGGGCTTGTAAGCGCGGCCGGACATCCGGCACAACCACGGAAGGAAAAACAATGGCAGAACGCAAAGCCACAGTGGCCAGCCGGGTGGGGCTCCATGCCCGTCCGGCATCAATATTCGCCGAAGCTGCCGCAGCCTCGCCGGTGGACGTGACCATAGCGATGGAAGGGACTCCGGCTGAGGAGGCTATGGACGCCTCCAGCATGCTTTCGCTGATGAGCCTGGGTGCCTCGCACGGAGACGTGGTGGTGCTCCGCTCGGACGGCCCCGGCGCTGAAAATGCCTTGGAGGATCTGGCCCGGGTGCTGGAAACGGACCTGGACGCACAATGATCCCGGGGCTGGCGACCCGGCCTTCCGCCTTAAAGTGACGAAGCCAGCGGCGCTGCCGCTGGCTTCGTTGCAACCTCACGCTGACCCCCCACAGGCAGCGGATGTTACATATTCATTATTCTGACACATGCGCATGAAAATGTGAACAAGTTTATCTAATCGTCACTTTACGTATGTTTGCATCAGGGGCGTTTGCTTAATTCGCTTCTTTGAGGCGATCCGTTGGCTGCCCAGCAAGGCCAGGCCCACGGTCGTGAGAATGATCGAGGAATACGGCACCAAGTGGTCCCAGGGATTCACGTCCAGGGGCGTAACGTCCTGGATCGCATAAAGCACGACGCCGATCAGACCGACACCCAGCAGTCCGGCTCCGGCCCGCATCAGGGACGGACGCCGGCGGTGCGCGGCTATGCGCAGGGCAGGGCCAACGAGACAGGCAGCTACATATCCCGGATAGACCCGCCCAAGAATCCCGTAGAGCATCACCGGCAGCTGCCCGCCGTAGCTCCGCAGGCCCGGCGAGGATACCGGCAGGTCCGCCAGGATAAACAGCACCACGGTGGCAATCCCCACCGCGATTACGACGGCGACACCGGCCGGGCCGGCGATCAGGCGGCCTGCTCCGGGGGCACGGAAGGCAACAGCAGCCTTCACACCAAGGATCAGGAAGAAGCCGTACAT
This sequence comes from Arthrobacter sp. zg-Y1143, assembly GCF_030125565.1. Classification (NCBI taxonomy): domain Bacteria; kingdom Bacillati; phylum Actinomycetota; class Actinomycetes; order Micrococcales; family Micrococcaceae; genus Arthrobacter; species Arthrobacter sp. zg-Y1143. Next base: position 75,893 of record NZ_JASKLW010000001.1, read on the forward strand.
CGCGAAACGGATCATCACATTTGCAATGTTGACGCCGCCCAAAGCGTTGTCGACCGCCAAATAGACCGGCGAGATCCCCAAGGCAATGGCAATACAAAGCATCAGGAGTGCCCAAAAGAGCAGCGGGTTCCGCCCCCTCACCGCCGAGGGCAGGCGGGTCAATGCGAAAAGGCCGGATACGGCGAGCGCACCAACCTGAAACGCGGTGGCAATGCTCATCCCAGGTTCTCCAACAACGTCAGTTCATTTTCATTATCGTGTTCAAGCTTTTTCATCATCTTCCCCAAGTAATCCAGCCGGTCCCGGGCCAACAGGACCAGTTCGGAATCGCTGAGGGAGGCCAGCGCCTGCTCTTGTCCGCCCTGGGGCCATCCGGCCTCGTCCGGGGTGATCAGGCCAATGGCAACCAATCCGCCGGGCAGGGACACGCCGGCGATCCGCGCCGCTTCGACGGCGAGCTCGGGTGCGAGGCGGCCTGCAGAGAGCTGCGCCGAAATATTCTGCGGCGCAACCCCGGACTTGGCGCTGAGGCGTTGGCGCAGGTCTCCCGGATCCACCGCCTCGAACCAGGAGCGGATGGCGTTCCCGTGTCCGAACCCGGCGAGATCGGGCCCCTCCGACCCAGCCGGTCCTTCCTGGGTAGCCCGGGCCAAAATCATCTTCAGGATGCAGACGTAGGACACCTGGCTGATCAGTTCGGCGGTGGTGGGACGCCACGGTCCGCTGAGCAGATCGGCGTATTCCTCAAAGTCAGAGAGGGCTTCCACCGGGTTCTTACCGTAGGCGCGGGCCACGCGGACCACGGTGATTTCGGAGACCTTGCCGCGGACAATCTGCTGGGCAAGCGTGGAGCGCTTGATGCCGGTCCGGCGGCAGAGGGCGGCATTGGACTCACCCGGAGCAACTGCAGCCCGCCAACTCTGGAAAGACCTGGCAGGCAGCGCCATCCCGTCCCCCTCAATTGGATTTACTCCGACAACTGGAAGTATACTGTTGGAACTGGCTTCCCCTTCTGCGTTCCCCCCATATGCAGAGCGGGAAGCCAGCTCCAATTAACGCACACTTTGCGGATGGTCCTCAGCCCTGCGGCCAGGACACGTGATGGCTGTACTCCGGGTGTTTGCCGAGGTAAGCGGCCATATAGGAGCAGTAGGGCTTGATCCGCCGGCCGTCGCCGATGATGTCATCCACGGCATATTTCGCCAGCCGGGACGAGTAGCCCTGATGCCGGAAGGCCGGCTCCACCACCGTGTGGGTCAGCGCCACCGCATCAGGTTCAATCCGGTAGTCGGCAATACCCACCAGTTCTCCGTCCAGCCGCAGTTCGTACCGGTCCTGCCCGTCATTGCGCGAGACACTGATGTCTTTGGTTGTCATAGGCCGAGACTGCCACGTCAATCCCCCGCGGTCCACCCCGTTCCCGGCGCGGCCGCAGCTACGCTGCCCGGCCTCCCCCGGCAGCCCTTTCCGCCGCTTCCAGGCACCCGGCCAGCCGATCCACCGCTTGGCTGTATGCTGCTGCGTCCTCCGGTGTCCGCACCCCTGCACGCAACTGGTCCGCTGTTTTCAGGGCCCGGATGAAGTCCCTGGTCTCCGGGCTGCGTACATCCTGCAGACGGGGATACTCTGCGGCGAGCCACGGGTCCAGCTCATAAGCACTCCAGCGGGAAAGAACATCCCGGTGCCGCAGCGTGGTGCCGTGCACCTGAACCGCGGTGCGGTTCCGTTCCTGCTCCACCGCGCGGCGGCGGTTCCGCCACACCACCCACGCCGCCGCCGCCGTACTGCCCGCCGCGACCGCCCATCCCGCCACAGGGGTGTAATCCGGGGAAGCGGCCACCGCCCAGGCCGCGGTCATGAGCACCCCCAGAAACGCCGTGAATCCCACCCAGAACAACCGCTCCCCGTCGCGGGCACGAAGCGCACGGTCAACGCCGGCGGCACCGGTCACCAGGACCAGTGCGAGCAGGAGCAGCGGAGGGATGACGGACCACACCGTACCGGACATCAAATGCTCCTTCCCGCTGGCCCGGGGCCGGCTCTTTCCTCCATTGCATCCAACGGGGCGGCAAAGGTCAATGCCGCAACTGCCGTTGCGGACAGGGTGCCTTGAGCCCATACCAAGTATGCTGACCTGTGGATTTGTCCCAGCCGTCCCGATGACTACTGCCGTCAAACGCGCCTTCAGACGTAAGGAAAGCAATGAAGATTCCCGCCCCGAGAGGGCGCGTCAGCGCCACCCTGATCGACCTGCTCCACGCCGGCCGCAGCACTGCCGGTTACGCTGCCCTGGACTCCGCAGTAACCGAGGCCCTGTCGGCCGGCGGCGACCTGCTGCGCGATGAAGACCTGCAGCTGGCCCTGTTCTGCCTGTACGAGCTGCACTACAGCGGCCTGGACGGCGTAGCGGACGACGCCGAATGGGAGCCGGACCTGATCCGTATCCGTGCCCGGCTGGAGGCCGCGTTCGAAGAGGTGCTCCGCCGCACCGTATCCCTTCCCGAGCTGCCCGCACCGCGCAGCGAAGACGTTGCCGAAACCCTCTTTGCCCTGGCCGCCAAGGACGACGGACCCAGTGTGTCCCGTTTTATCGCCAGCAAGGCAAGCGTCGAGCAGCTGCGCGAATTCCTTGTCCTGCGCTCGGTTTACCAGCTCAAGGAAGCCGACCCGCACAGCTGGGCCATTCCGCGGCTGCCGGTGGGCCGCGCCAAGGCCGCCCTGGTGGAGATCCAGGCGGACGAGTACGGCGGCGGCCGCCAGGAGCGTATGCACTCCAAGCTGTTCGCCAACACCATGGAGGGCCTGGGACTGGATGCCGGCTACGGGCACTATATCGACCTGGTGCCGGCCCTGACCCTGGCGTCATCCAACGCCATGTCCCTCTTTGGCCTCAACCGCCGGCTCCGGGGCGCGATCGCCGGGCACCTTGCCGCCTTTGAGATGACGTCCTCAATTCCCAATTCGTTCTACGCCCGGGGTTTCCGGCGGCACGGATTCAGCGACGAAGTCACCTATTACTTCGACGAGCATGTGGAAGCCGACGCCGTGCACGAACAGATCGCCGCCAGGGACCTGGCCGGCGGCCTGGCCGAAGCCGAGCCTGACCTGCTTGAAGACATCATTTTCGGGGCAGCAACCGTCCTGGCCATTGATGCCATGCTGGGCGAAGACCAGCTGCTGGCCTGGCAGGCCGGCAGCCCGGCGCTGCTTGCGCCCCTGCCCGACGGCGGCCCGGAAGAGGCCGGCCCTGCAGGATCCGCCTTGGCTGCGGCGGCCATCGCCGGCGGTGTAACCCCGTGAGCACCGAATCCGGCGCTCCCGTTCCCGACGGCGACGGCACCCCGGCTCCGGGCGCTCCGGCGTCGATCGTTGCCTGCCCCAACGGCCCGCTCCTGGTCCGCGGCAACTTCGAGATAGTCACTCCGGACGGTGTCCCCGTGCCCAGGGACCGGGAAACCGTGGCGCTGTGCCGGTGCGGGGCCTCCGCCATAAAGCCTTATTGCGACGGCACGCACAAACTGATCAAGTTCGATACCGCCCGGCGTCGTCCGGTCCCCGGACCTGCACGCAAGGCGGGGCAGGACGCGGCAGCGGAATAGGACGGCTTCCCGTTTTACCCGCTGCACCAACCGCTGCCAACCAACCGCTGCCAACCAACAGAAATGGCCTGCCTTCCGAAGAAGGCAGGCCATTTGTTTTGGGTGCGCCCAGCAGGGCTCGAACCTGCGACCCACGACTTAAAAGGACGTTGCTCTACCAACTGAGCTATAGGCGCACGCCGGGCTGCTGTGCAGACCGACTGTCCCACTTTATCGCACACCGCACAATCGCGGAAAACCCGTGCCGCCGGCCGTCCGGAAGTACCCCCGGGCAGGGGAAATCGGTTCCGCGGAGCGGCCTTGCCGAGGGCTGTCCACCGTCCCGGAAGCCGCCTCGATTCTGCCCAAGGGCGGGAGTATTCTCGGATTATGAGTGAGTCCAATTCAACGCCGCGCCATCACAAGCCAAAGCCTCTTGCACCTGTGGACTTCGCCAATTTCCCCGGCGGCGCCGATCCGGCCCGCGTCTCGGAAGCGGCCCACCTGGCCGCGCAGGCCCTGGTCCACCACGGCCGGGAGAGCACCGATCCCGAGGTAACCCGCCGCCTGGTGGAACTGGCGGACCAGCAGGGGTTGGAAGCCGTGGCCGAGATGTGGGCCGAAAGCCCTGCCCGGTCGCTGCCCGGCGCGCTGTGGCGGCTCTATGCCCTGCGCACCTCCATCCAGCAGAACCCGGAGCGGATGGCCTCCTTCTACGCCGCAGGCAAGGACGTTGCCCAGGTCTCCAAGGTTGTCGCCGGAGTGGCGGAACCGCTGGGCGCAGACGAAGTACGAACCATGGCTGACACCATCCTCTCCGGCGCCTTTGAGGGGGATTTCGACGTCGCGCTGGAACGCTTCGCCGCGTTCTGCCGGGTGGTCGCCCTCGGCCAGACGAACCACGCCGATTCCTCGGAGGCTTCCGACGCCAACCGTGCCACCATGCTGACCCGCAACGCCCGCCAGCTTGTCCGCACTGCAGAGGACCTGGAACATTCCGCGGCGGCGTGGCGGCGGGGTGAACTCGACTGAGGGGAAAACGGCCGCGCAGCACCGTGCCGGTGTGGCGGCCATCACGGTCCCGCCGCTGCGCGGGCGGCCGTGTTGACATCCCCGGCTGAGCGTAGAAAACTGAAATTGGTGTCGGACTGCGGAACCCCCGGGCTTCAACTCTGAGCCGCTTCGAGCGGCCTTCCGCCGAGAGGCGCTCCCGGTCCGGCACCGTTACTTTTCCCCCGCAGCCTTCCGTAGCCCGCACGGGCCAATCGGATACTCTTGGGCCTGTGAGAATTTCTGTCCCGCCCCCCGCCAATGTGCGGCAGCCGGCGTGAAACTTAGACTCTTCCCGCAGGAAAACGCCGGACTTGAGCTGCTCGCCCGGATGGCCGCGCAGTTGCTGCGCGGAACCGGCGTGCTGGCCGAAATCCTGGGCGCGGACCCTGAGGAATTCGACCGCCTCACCGAACAACTGCACCAGATCGATGCCGATACCACTGATCTGCACTTCGCCTTGATGACGCAGATGCGGACCAGCTTCGTCAATCCGCTCCCGCGTGAGGACCTGTACGAGCTGTCCCTGATCCTGATGTCCGCCATGGACTGCCTGGATGCTTCCGCTGAAACCATCTCGCTGTACAAGCTGGCGGGCGTGTCCCGCCGGGCATCCGAACAACTTGAAGTCATCGGCCGGCAGGCTGAGCTGACGGCCTCGGCCATGCGCCGGCTGGCATCCCTGGACGATCTTGAGGAGTACTGGATCGAAATGCTCCGCCTGGCCCGGCGTGCCGAGCGCACCCGCCGGATCTGGGTGGCGGAGCTGATGCGCGAGCACAAGCCGATGGCCTATGCCAGGCACCGGGACCTGGCTGACCAGCTTTCCGGCACGACGGCGCAGCTGCGGCGCGCCGCCACATTTGTGGGCGGCGTCCTCGTGCGGGAATCCTAGGTGGCCGCCGTCCTCCTGGCGGGCGTTGTCCTGCTGGCCGGCGCCTACGCCTTCCTCAACGGCTTCCACGATGCCTCCAACTCCGTGGCGACGTCGGTCCGGACCAGGGCGCTCACTCCCACCGTGGCGGTCCTGCTGGCTGCTGCCTTCAATATGCTCGGCGCACTGGTCAGCACGGCACTGGCCGTAGCCCTGACGGTCCGCTTTGTGGACCTGCCGCCCGGCCCCGAGGGGCTGGGCATCCTGATTGCCAGCCTCGGAGCGGCCTGCGCGTGGGGCGTCTGGACCTGGTGGCGGCGGATGCCGTCGTCGTCCACCCACGCCCTGGTTGGCGGGCTGGTGGGTTCCGGTGCCGCCTCAACCCTGGTGGGCGGGCAGAACATTGCCGAGTCCTACCGCCTGATCTGGGAGCAGATTGCCCTGCCCCTGCTGCTCTCCCCCGTCATCGCCTTTGTGCTGGCCTACCTGCTGGTGTTTCCGGCGACCTGGCTGATGCGGTACAGCTCTCCGCGCCGCGGGGACGCCGGAAACCGGATTGCCCAGTCGGTCTTCACGTCCGCTTTCTCCTTGGGGCACGGCATCCAGGACGGGCAGCGGACCATGGCCGTGCTGGTGCTGGCACTGCTTGCTGCCGGCCAAACAACGGACACCGGCATACCGTTGTGGGTGCAGCTGTTCGCGGCGCTGGCCCTGGCTGCCGGCACCCTGTTCGGCGGCTGGCGGATCACCCACACGCTTGGCTACCGGCTGGTACGGATGGACCCGCTGCGGGGCATGAGCGCCCAGGCCGTCAGTTCGGCCATGCTCTTCCTCGGCGCACTGTGGCTGCACATCCCGCTGTCCAGTACGCAGACCATGACGTCGGCCATCGTCGGGGCCGGCGCCAACCAGCGTTTTTCCACGGTGCGGTTCATTCCGCTGCGCGAAATCCTGGTGACCTGGCTGACCACCGCCCCGGTGACGGCCCTGCTGGGCGGCATCCTGCTGCTGGCACTGAGCCCGCTGCTCTAGGCCCGCTGCTCTAGGCACGCTGCTCTGGGCCCGTCCGCTTACCCGAAGCGCCCGGAGACGTAGTCTTCCGTGGCTTTCTCGGCCGGGTTGCTGAAGATGACGGGCGTGTCCGCATACTCGATGAGCCGTCCCGGCTGGCCGGTGCCGGCAATGTTGAAGAAAGCCGTTTTATCCGACACCCGTGCCGCCTGCTGCATGTTGTGGGTCACGATCACCACGGTGTAGTCGCTCTTGAGTTCCTCAATCAGGTCCTCAATCGCCAGCGTGGAGATGGGGTCCAGGGCCGAGCAGGGCTCGTCCATGAGGATCACCTCCGGGGATACGGCAATGGCCCGGGCAATACACAGGCGCTGCTGCTGGCCGCCGGACAGTCCGGAGCCGGGCTTGTCCAAGCGGTCCCGTACTTCCTTCCACAGGTTGGCTCCGGTGAGGGAGCGTTCCACCAGGTCATCGGCGTCGGACTTGGAAATCCGTTTGTTGTTCAGCTTCACGCCGGCCAGCACGTTGTCCCGGATGGACATGGTGGGGAACGGGTTGGGCCGCTGGAAGACCATGCCCACATGGCTGCGCACCGTCACCGGATCAACGCCCGGGGCGTAAAGGTTCTCCCCGTCCAGCAGCACTTCGCCCTCCACGCGGGCGCCGGGCAGGACTTCGTGCATCCGGTTCAGGGTGCGCAGGAAGGTTGACTTGCCGCAGCCTGAGGGGCCGATGAAGGCAGTAACCGAGCGGGGTTCAATGTTGATGTTGACGTCCTGGACGGCAAGGAAATTGCCGTAATAGACATTCAGGTCTTTGACGTCGATGCGCTTGGACATGGGTTCCTTCAGGGTTGTTTCGCGTCTAGCGGGAGGTGCGGGGGGCGAAGATGCGTGCGATAAGGCGTGCAGCAAGGTTCAGCAGCATGACCATAACGATCAGGATCAGGGCCGCCGCCCAGGCCCGCTGGGTACTGGGATCCGTATTTGTCGGCGAGGTGGGGCTCATCAGCTGCCGGTAGATGTAGGTGGGCAGTGTGCTCATCCAGCCCGCAAACGCGTTGAAGTTGATCGTGTTCACAAATCCTGCCGTCACCAGCAGCGGCGCTGTTTCGCCGATGACGCGGGCAATGGCCAGGGTAACGCCGGAGGCAATGCCGGAGATGGCGGTGGGGACAACCACCTTCAGGATGGTCCGCCACTTGCGTACCCCCAAGGCGTAGGAGGCTTCCCGCAGTTCATTGGGCACAATCTTCAGCATTTCCTCGGTGGACCGCACCACCACCGGGATCATCAGCACGGACAGGGCGACGGCGGCTACAAAGCCGGTCCGGGTACCCGGCCCGAACACCAGGCCGAAGAAGGCCGCGGCAAACAGGCCGGCCACAATTGAGGGAATGCCCGTCATCACGTCCACAAAGAAGGTGATGGCCCGTGAAAGGGCGCCGCCGCGGCTGTATTCCACCAAGTAAACGGCGGCCAGCAGGCCTACCGGCACCGAGATCACAGTGGCCCAGAAAGTGATCAGCAAGGTGCCCACAATGCCGTGGTAGACGCCGCCGAGCACCGCTGTGCCGTTCTCCGCCGAGGCATTGTCCACGGCGCCGGTCATCCCGCCCATGGAGGTCAGCAGGAAATCCGGGCTGAGGCCGGGCAGTCCGCGGACCAGGACGGTGAAGATCACCGAGACCAGCGGCACCAGGGCCAGCAGGAACGCGCCGCAGACCAGGTTCGTCGCGAGCCTGTCCACGGCGTGCCGGCGGCCCTCCACCAGCCACGTGACGGCGGTGCCGCCCAGGGCAAACAGCACGGCGGAAAAGACCGCGAAGGAGGCAACGGAGAACCCAATCAGGGCCGACAGTGCCGCTCCCAGCACCAGCGCCGCAGCGAGGACCAGCCAGGGCGTGTACCGGGGCAGCCGGTTTTTGGTCAGCATGGATCCGGGACGGTTGAGGACGGGCGGTGTATCAATCATCAGTTGGCTCCCGAAAATTCTTTGTGGCGGCTGATGATCCAGCGGGCAACCATATTCACTGCCAGCGTGATCAGGAACAGCACGAGTCCTGCGGCAATCAGCTCCGAAAGCCGGAGCCCGTAGGCTTCGGGGAAGTTCAGGGCAATTTCGGCGGCGATGGTCTGGTTGCCGGGCCGTATCAGGCTGGCGATCAGGCTGCCGGAGGAGAGCACCAGGGCCACTGCCATGGTCTCGCCCAGCGCCCGCCCCAGGCCGAGCATCACCGCACTGATCACGCCGGGACGCGCGAACGGGAAGACCGCCATGCGGATCATTTCCCAGCGGGTGGCGCCCATGGCCAGCGCTGCCTCTTCGTGGAGCTTGGGGGTCTGCAGGAAGATCTCGCGGGTCAGCGAGGTGATGATCGGCAGCACCATCACGGATAGCACTATGCCGGCGGTGAGCATGGTCTTGCCCGTCTGGCTGGCGGGCCCGGCAAATATCGGGATCCAGCCGGCGTTCTCCGCCAGCCAGTTGTACGGCCCTACCAGCGCCGGAGCCAGCACCGTCATGCCCCAGGCACCGTAAACCACGGACGGGATCGCGGCGAGCAGGTCCACCAGGTAGCCAAGCCCCTGCGCGAGCCGGCGCGGAGCGTAGTGGGAGATGAACAGGGCGACGCCGATCCCCACGGGGGTGGCGATCAGCAGGGCGATGGCGGCGGCAATCACTGTTCCGATGACCAGCGGCAGGATGTATTTGCCGAACCCGCCGCCGGAGATCTCGGCGGGGTCGGCGGCGAAAGTCGGCAGGGCCTGCCACAGCAGGAACACGGCCACGCAGAAGAGCACAAAAAGGATCAGGCAGCCGGCGGCAACGGTTACGCCGGAGAAAACCTTGTCTCCTGCACGGCCGGTGCCGCTTTCACCTGTTATTGACTTGCTCGACACTGCTCAAACCCTTCGACGTGATGGCGGGGCTTCTTCTATCAGTTTAAGTACTGCACCGCGGAAGCGGAGGGTGCCTGCCCTCCCCGCCCGCATAGGAGGAAGGCAGGCGTGCCTGCGTTGCTAGGGACCGACCTTGATGGTCTCCAGCGCTGCTCGAGCCCGGCCGCGCAGGTCCTCGGACAGGGGTGCGCTGCCGGCAGCGTCAGCCGCCGCGTCCTGGCCTTCGGTACTGATGACATAGTTTCCGAAGGCCTTCACCAGGTCCACCGTGCCCTGGTCCGGGTAGGCCGTGCAGAAGACGTGGTAGCTCACCAGCACCACCGGGTAGGCACCGGACTGCGCGGTGTCCCGCTCCAGGTCCATGGCCATGTCCGCTTCCGGCCGCCCCGGCCCGGTGACGTCGGTGGAGGATTCGACGGCGAGCGCAGCCGCCTCGGCGCTGACGGGAACGTAGTCCCCGCCCACTTGGACGTGCACCAGTCCCAGGTCCCCGACGGCGGAGGCATCGGCGTAGGTCACGGCGCCTTCGGTTGCGGTGACGGTGGAAATGACGCCGCCGGTCCCCGACGCATTTTCACCTGCCGGCACCTCTGCGGGCCATTCGCCCGAGGCCTTGTCCGGCCAGGCATCCGGTGCCGCCTTGGCCAGGTAGTCGGTGAAGTTCTTGGTGGTGCCGGATTCATCGCCCCGGTGCACGGCCGTGATGGGGGTGGCGGGCAGGTCGACGCCCGGGTTCTGGGCCGTGATGGCCGGATCGTTCCAAACCGTGATTTCGCCGCGGAAGATTCCCGCGATGGTGGCCGCGTCCAGGTTCAACTCCTTGACGCCGTCCAGCCGGAAGGCCACCGCGATGGGAGAAATGTAGACGGGCACGTGGATGGCGCCCTCCGGGCCGCAGACCTCCGCAGCGGCGGCGGCTTCTTCATCGTCGAGATACGCGTCGGTGCCGGCGAACTGCACACCGCCGGCCAGCAGCGCTTCCCGGCCGGCACCGGAGCCGTCCGGGGAGTACTGCACTGATGCCTGCGGGTTGGCGGCACTGAAACCGGCAATCCATGCCTGCATGGCTGAATCCTGGGAGGTGGCGCCGGCACCCGAGAGCGTGCCGGCAACGGTGCTTTCGGTGCCACCGGAGGGTGTGGCGGCCGGCGCCGCGGTATCCGTGCCGCAGGCGGCCAGGCCCAGCACGGCCGCAAGGGAAATACTCAGTACGGAGGCATAGCGGCGTGGATGTGAAACCTTCACCATCGTGTCCCTTTCAAGGGGTTGTCCGGCACCGATGTGCCGGAAGCTGTTCGCATGGACTTGCTGGAACCACGAACACGTTCCTGTCCCAGCGTGGCGAAGCAAGGTGAACGGAAAGTTAACGCCGTCAGGGCATCCAGGGAACATCCCATTGCCTGTCGGAGGTGACGCCGGATACAGCTTGCCTGTCCCTCCCCCTAGACTGGATCCATGCCCCAACGCAGCTCCTTCGCCAAAAGCCGGGGTTTCCTGCGGAACCGGGCCCGGGTAGGTCTGCAGCGCAGCCGAAACTCCGTGGTTCCGGCCCTGCAGATGACGGTCTGCGCCGTGGGTGCGTATGCCTTCGCGGAATACGTCCTGGGCCACCAGGGCCCGCTCTTCGCGGCCACAGCCGCCCTGATCTCGCTCGGCTTTTCCCGGGAACCGCGCACCCGCCGCGTCCTGGAAGTCGGGGTGGGCTGCACCTTGGGCATCACGGTGGGGGAAATCCTGCTGACGCTGCTGGGCAACGGGCTGATTCAGGCCGCAGTGGTCCTGTTTGTATCCGTGATGCTGGCGCGTTTCCTGGACCGGGGCGTCATCTTCACCACGCAGCTTGGCCTGCAGTCCCTGCTGGTGGTTCTGCTGCCTGCACCGGACGGCGGCGTTTTCACCCGCAGTGTTGATGCCATTGTGGGCGGGGTGTTTGCCCTGCTGGTAACCATGCTGGCGCCGCGGGATCCGCGCCGCGAACCCAAATCCAATATCCGCGAACTGCTGAACGAGCTCTCCGCCGTGCTGCGCCAGTGTTCCGAAGCGATCGCCAAGAGCGATTCCACCATTGCCTGGCATGCGCTGGTCCGGGCCCGCAACACCCAGCCGCAGCTGGACACCTTGGCCCGCAGCGTCCGGGACGCCCGCGAAGTGGCACGGATTTCGCCGGCTTACCGGCGGTACTTGGCGGAACTGGGAGATCTGCGCGGATCCATCGGCTACCTGGACCTGGCGGTTCGCAACAGCCGGGTCTTCGCCCGCCGCACGACGTCGGCCATCAACCATGCCTCGCTCAACGACGACGCGATCGAGAACGTGGCGGAGATACTGACCGACACGGCCGACGCCGTCGACATCCTTGCCCGGGCACTGGGCGGCGGGGAAAGCGGAGACGCACGGCTGCGGCACCTGCGGCAGGCACGCAACGAACTGGCCGTCGTCGGATCGCGGCTGCATCCCGCGGCCCTGGGTATTACTGACCTGCAGGGCGATGCGCTGATCATGCTGTTCCGGCCGTTGGTGGTGGACCTGCTCGAGTCCACCGGCCTCACCCACGAAGAAGCCGTCGGCTACCTTTCCGAGGTCTGACCCGCGCTGGTGGCCGGCCATGCCCGCTTCTGCCCGCAGGCAGGACTGTCAGTGCCCCGGGATAGCCTGAGGTTATGGCAACAAAGACTGCACGGCCGAAGACCGCCAATTTCCGCTGCTCGGAATGCGGCTGGACCACGGCCAAATGGGTGGGACGCTGCGGCGAGTGCCAGGCGTGGGGAACGGTGGAGGAATCCGGCGAGGTCCTGGCCCGCACCACAGCCGCCACCGTGGTGGCCCGTCCGGCGCAGCGGATCGGCGAGGTGGATGCCACCACCGCTGCCTACCAGGCCACCGGTGTGGGCGAACTGGACCGGGTGCTGGGCGGCGGTCTGGTGCCCGGCGCCGTCATCCTCCTGGCCGGCGAGCCGGGGGTGGGCAAGTCCACACTGCTCCTGGATGTGGCCTCGCGCGTGGCAGGCGCCGGCCGCGACGTCCTGTACGTGACGGGCGAGGAATCCACGGCGCAGGTGAAGCTGCGCGCCGAGCGCATCGGTGCGGTATCGGACAACCTCTACCTCAGTGCCGAAACAGACCTGGGCCAGGCGCTGGGGCAGGTGGAGCAGGTGGCTCCGGGGCTGCTGATCGTGGACTCGGTCCAGACCCTGAGCAGCACCGCGGTGGACGGCAGCGCCGGCGGCGTCAGCCAGGTCCGTGAAGTTGCCGCGTCACTTATCAATGCCGCCAAGACCCGCAACATGACAACCCTGCTGGTTGGGCACGTCACCAAGGATGGTTCCATTGCCGGCCCGCGGCTGCTGGAACACCTCGTGGACGTTGTATGCCAGTTCGACGGTGACCGGCACTCCCGGCTCCGCCTGCTGCGGGCGGTCAAGAACCGGTACGGACCCACCGACGAGGTCGGCTGCTTCGACCTGACCGAAGACGGCATCGAGGGGCTGGCCGATCCCAGCGGCCTGTTCGTATCGCGCACCAAGGACCCCGTGTCCGGCACCTGCATCACCGTTACCCTCGAGGGCAAGCGGCCTCTGGTCGCCGAGGTGCAGTCCCTCGTGGCTGAAACCGGGAACGCCCAGGCCCGGCGTGCCACCAGCGGCGTGGACGCCTCCCGGGTGGCCATGCTCCTGGCCGTCCTGCAGCAGCGGGCTTCCATGAGCTTGGCCAAGGATGACAGTTACGTGTCCACCGTGGGCGGCGTGAAACTGGGCGAGCCCGCCACGGACCTCGCGGTGGCCCTGGCCGTTGCCTCGGCAAAAATGAACAAACCGCTGCCGGCGCAGCTCATAGCCTTCGGCGAGGTCGGCCTGGCCGGAGAGGTCCGCCCCGTCCCGGGCATCGGACGCCGCATCAACGAGGCCGAGCGCCTTGGGTTTACGCACGCCGTGGTTCCCGCTTCCCCCAACGGACCGGGAAACGTGCCCGCCGGGTTCAAGGTCCGCGAGGTCTCCACCCTCGCCGAGGCACTGGAGTTGCTGTTCTAGCCCCTGGCCGGACCTGACTGAAGCGACCGGACGTGACCGGACCTGCCGGTGGCGGTGCCGGTGCGGCTGACCCTTGCCAACTCGCACTAGTATAGGGACGGGCAAGCCTTGCCCAGGATCGTCCAGGGCCCCCGGGCCGGAAGGAAGTGACCATGGCCCGCAGCCCGGAAGACGCGCTGAAAGCAACACTGGCGCGGGTTGCACCCGGAACCGAACTGCGCGACGGGCTGGAACGCATCCTGCGCGGTCGCACCGGCGCCCTGATTGTGCTCGGCTTTGACCGGACCGTGGATTCCATCTGCTCCGGCGGCTTCGACATCGGCATTGACTTCTCCCCCACCCGGCTTCGTGAGCTCGCCAAGATGGACGGCGCGATTGTATGCGACCGCGATGCCAAGAACATCCTCCGGGCGGCAGTGCAGCTGGTCCCGGACCACACCATCGAAACGCATGAGTCCGGCACCAGGCACCGGACCGCCGAACGGGTGGCCATCCAGACCGGATTCCCCGTGATTTCGGTCAGCCAGTCAATGCAGATCATCCAGCTATATGTGGGCGGGCTCCGGCACGTCCTGGAGGGTTCGGAACCGGTCCTGGCTCGTGCCAACCAGGCGCTGGCCACCCTGGAACGCTACCGGGCAAGGCTGGACCAGGTCACCAATTCCCTCTCCGCACTGGAAATCGAAGCCATGGTCACCGTCCGCGACGTCGCGGTTACGCTCCAGCGCCAGGAAATGGTCCGCCGGATCTCCGAGGAAATTTCCCAGTACGTCCTGGAACTCGGCCTGGATGGCCGGTTGCTCTCCCTCCAGCTCGAGGAACTGACCACCGGGCTCGGCCCCGGCAGCGAAATGATCCTGCGGGACTATGCCGACCTCAACAACGGCCAGCGGAACATCGAGGAGCAGATCGCCACTCTGCAGAACATGAGTTCCTCGGAAATGGTTGATCTGGGCAAGATCGCCTCGGTGGTTGGTTTCCATCCCGGCCAGGACTCCCTGGAAGCAGTGGTTCAGCCGCGCGGTTACCGCCTGCTGAGCAACATCAAATCCGTGCCGCCGGCAGTGTCCAACCGCCTTGTGGACCACTTCGGCGGTCTCCAGAACCTGATGGCGGCCAACATTGATGACCTGATGACCGTCGACGGCATCGGTGAGCAGCGGGCGCGCACCGTACGCGAGGGACTGTCCCGGATCGCCGAGACCAGCCTGCTGGACCGGTTCATGTAGCCGGCCGCCGGGCTACTCCAGCTGGAAAACGGCGTTTTCGCTGCTGGTCTGCCCCAGCCGGGCGGTGAAGATGTAGTACCCCGGGTTGGGGTTGGAGGCCACGGCGGCACAGCCCGGTGCGGACCGGTTGCGCTCCCACGGGAAGTTGGCCGTCTCCGAAGCGCCCGGCTCCACCTTCTTGGCGTAGTCCTGGGCCCCGTCCTGGCAGTCCATTGACGAGAAGATCCGGTCGGATCCGCTGGCAACGATGAACTCCATCTGCGTGGTGCCGACGTTGATCTCGCACGCCGTGTCACTGGTGTTGGTCACGGTCATGGTCAGCAACGGGCTGGAGCCGGCCGGATAGACCACCGCGTCGGTGGAGGCGCTCACCTTCACCTTGTCGGCCGGGCAGGCGGACCCCGCCGGCTTCGCGGCCGTCGGGGTGGCAGAGGGCGTTGCCGGGGCGGGCTCCGCGGCAACGGGTGTTCCGGCGGGTACGCTGCCTGCCGGACTCTGGGTTGGTCCGGGAACGGTTGCAGGGACGGACTGTTCATCCGGGGACAGGGCCCTGACCACCGAGGTCACGGCGAGGATCAGTCCGACCAGGACCAGCACGGCAAGAACGCCGGCCACCAGCCTGCGCCGGCGGTAGACCGCCGGGCTTGGCCGCCTGGGCGCACCCGGGCGCTGCAGCTGCTCAGTTCCTTTCCCGTCCATGCTTCAAGGCTAGGTATTAGGGGTGCGATTACTGGGCACACCACGCCGATCAGTAGAGTATTGCTGGTCATAACAAGGGAGCGCCGGATGGATCCGCAGGCAGAAACGCTGCACCGCAGTATTACTGAGTGGTTCGCGGCCAATGCCCGCACGCTGCCGTGGCGGGATCCCGAATGCAGCCCTTGGGGCGTATTGGTCAGCGAAATCATGCTCCAGCAGACACCTGTGGTCCGTGTCCTGCCCGTCTGGGAGGAATGGATGCGGCGCTGGCCCACCCCCGCAGCTCTGGCCGCCGAGCCCAGCGGTGAGGCCGTGCGGGCCTGGGGCCGGCTCGGCTATCCGCGCCGCGCGCTGCGCCTGCATGCCGCGGCCACCGCCATTACCGCGGATTCCGCCGGCGAGGTTCCCTCCACGCACGCCGCACTGCTGGCCCTCCCCGGCGTCGGGGACTACACCGCGGCGGCGGTGGCGGCTTTCGCCTTCGGCAGGCGCGAGTGCGTGGTGGACACCAATATCCGACGGGTGCATGCCCGTGCCGTGACCGGCGACGCCCTGCCCTCGCCTTCCCTCACTGCTGCGGAAATGCGGCTGGCCCGTTCCCTCCTGCCCGCCGACCGCGTCGAATCAGTAGCCTGGAACGCGGCGGTGATGGAACTGGGCGCGCTGATCTGCACCGCCCGCAGCCCGCGGTGCGCCGAATGTCCGGTCCTGGACCGCTGCGCATGGGTGGCCGCCGGCCGTCCCGAGCCGCACTATACGGCCAAAGGCCAGGCCTGGGCGGGAACGGACCGGCAGGTACGCGGCGCCATGCTGGCCGTGCTGCGGCACGCGACGGAACCGGTACGCCGGGAACTACTGCTGCACGCTCCCGTTGACCTGGCAACGGAGCCGCGGGCGGCAGCGGAACTGTCTCCGCTTCAGGCCCTGCACCGGCTGCAGGCACCCCAGGAGCAGCTGGAACGTGCATTGGCAGGGTTGATCAAGGACCGGCTCGCCGCCGAAGATGACCACGGAGTGTCGCTTCCGCTGTAATGCCGGCTGCGGCGGCCGGCCCCGCGCTACATTTCTCCGAAACCGTTGCGGACCTCTGCACCGAGCAGCTCAATGGCCCGGTCAGCGTCCGGTCCCGTTGCGGTGGCACTGAGCGTTTCACCCGGTTTCAGCCCGAGGGTCATCAGCATCATGACGGATTTTCCATCCACGCCGTTGATGGTAATTTCCGCATCGAGATCCGCCAGCAGCTGCGCCACCGCAGCGGCCGGGCGCGCATGCAGGCCCATCGGGTTCACCAGCGTCCACGAACCGCTGGCTTCATCCGCCGCAGCGGTTCCGGCGTCAGTCCCGGCCGCCTCGGTCCCGGAGTCAGTCCCGGCTGCCTGCCCGGCGTCAGTGCCGGGCGCCGCAGGCTGCACAGCTGCTTCGGCGGCAGCCAGCACCTCGGGCAATCGCTTTCCGGTCTGCGCGGCGACGGCGGCGGCCACGGTACCTTCCACCAACGCGGCGTCGGCCATCCGCACCCGCTGCTGCTGATCCGGGTCGAGGAACTCCAATGCCATCTCCGCGGTCATCACTGCCGAACCGAGGTCCGTCAGCAGGAGCACCCCGTCGCCGGTGTCGGCCGAGGCGATGCCGGCCTGGATTTTCTCCAGGCTGGTGCCGATGCCGTCGTCGTCGGTACCGCCGGCGGCCGCAAGATGCACGTCCGCCGCCATTTGCGCTGCCAATTCGCACACTCCTTCGGCCAATTTCCGGCTGTGCGAAACAACCACCAGCCCCACGCTCATGCCGCGGCCTCCGCCGCTTGCACGGCCGCCTGCAGGATCAGGGCCGTGGATGCCGCCCCCGGATCCAGGTGCCCGGCGCTCCGCTCACCCAGATAGCTGGCCCTGCCCTTGCGGGCAACCAGCGGCTCGGTTCCGGCCAGGCCGGCCTCCGCGGCATTGGCGGCGGCAATCAGGATCCCAACGGGCGTGGCATCGGCCGCTTGCGCCGTGGCCGCGGCATCCACCGCGGGCGTCCAGGCATCGATCATCGTTTTATCGCCGGTTTCCGCCTTCCCGCGTGCCACAATGCCATCGCGGGCGGCAGTCAGGACGGCCACCAGCTCCTGCGGCCCCAGGGCGGCAGAGCTTCCCGCGGCCGTGGAGGCTCGCAGGAAGGCAGTTCCGTACAGCGGCCCCGCCGCCCCGCCCACCTTCGACATCAGCGTCATGGCAGCGGTCTTGAACACCTCCCCCGGAGTGTCCGGCGTGCCGTCGGTATCCATCTTCTCCACAATGGCGGTGAAGCCGCGTTCCATGTTCTCCCCGTGGTCCGCGTCTCCGATTTCCCGGTCCAGGGTGGTCAGGCGCTGACGGTTTTCGGTCATGGCCTGCGCGCTCAAACGCATCCAGCGGTCTGCCCATGCTGCGTCCAGTTCCATCCCCTACACTCCCCACCGCATGGCCGGCGTGTTGACCGGCGAGTCCCACAGCTCCGTCAGCTCATCATCCAAACGCAGGACAGTGACTGAGGCCCCCTCCATTTCCAGGGCGGTGATGTAGTTGCCCACCAGGGACCGTTGAATGTCCACCCCGCGTTCTGCCAGGATCTGGGCGGCGCGGCGGTACACGATGTAGAGCTCGCTCAGGGGTGTTCCGCCCATCCCGTTCACAAAGAGCAGCACCTTGTCCGAACCGGTGATGCCCAGGTCGCTCAGCACGGGTTCCATCAGCTGGTCGGTAATCGAATCCGCATTGGTCATGGGCACCCGGTGCCGGCCCGGTTCCCCGTGAATGCCCACCCCCATCTCGATCTCGTCCTCGGCGAGGGTGAAACTCGGCTCACCGGCATGGGGCACCGTGCACGGGGCAAGGGCCACACCCATGGACCGGACATTCGCGTTGACCCGTTCGGCAACCTCCGCCACCTTCGCCAAATCATCCCCGCGGTCCGCCGACCCGCCGGCTATCCGCTCCAGCAGCACGGTGCCGGCCACCCCGCGCCGTCCGGCGGTGTAGGTGGAGTCCTCCACTGCGACGTCGTCGTTCACCACCACGGTACGTACGTCTATGCCTTCCACGCCGGCCAGTTCGGCGGCGGTTTCGAAGTTCAGGATGTCCCCGGTGTAATTCTTGACCACGAGCAGCACACCCGAACCCGAGTCACTCTTCACGATGGCGGGAAGGATCTGATCCGGTGTGGGTGAGGTAAACACAGCGCCGGGAACCGCCGCTGTGAGCATGCCCGCCCCAACGTATCCGCTGTGCAGCGGTTCGTGGCCGCTGCCGCCGCCCGAGACCAGGGCCACCTTGCCCTGCACCGGCGCGTCCCGCCGCACCACATAGTCGGGATCCAGGTGGACTTCCACCAGGTCCCGGTGGGCCTGCCCGAACCCCTCCAGCGATTCCGCAACCACGGATCGGGGGTTGTTGATCAGTTTCTTCATGGCGCTGGAACTCCTTCGTAGAACTTCCTCCGGCACAGAACGACCCCCACGTCCGGTCTCGACCCTACCCGCGCCGGGCGCGGTGCAACAGGGGCAGCGCGGACAGCCCGCCCGGGCGTCCGGACAGCAAAAACATCCGGACAACAAAAAGCGGGAGGGGTTACCCCTCCCGCTTTCCATGCCTTGGCGCCCGCTTCAGCGGGCCGGCTACGCTACTTGCCCTTGAAGGCGTCCTTCACGTTTTCGCCGGCATCCTTGAGCTTGGACTTGGCCTGGTCGCCGTGGCCCTCGGCCTCCATGCGCTCGTTGCCGGTGGCCTTGCCAACGCCTTCCTTCACCTTGCCGCCAAGGTTCTCAGCCTTATTCTGCATCTTGTCATCTGCGCCCATTACTGAACTCGCTTTCTGATCGGCTTCCGGAATTACCTGCCGCGAAGGTCCATAGTGCGGCTGGCTTTCCGTCGGCATCGGATGATGCTAAGTACCCTTACACTATCGCGTAAGCCGCCCAATCGCCACCGGAGGCCGGCCGGGACTTACGGCAGCGGACACTAGAGCCAGCGGATCATCCGCGTATTTCCAAGGGTGTTGGGCTTCACCCGGGCCAAATCCAGGAACTCCGCAACACCCTCGTCATGGGAGCGCAGCAGCTCGGAGTACACCACTGGATCCACCGCATTCTGGTTCTCCATGACCTTGAAACCGTGCCGCTCGAAGAACTCCACCTCGAAGGTCAGGCAGAAGACGCGCGCCACTCCAATATCCAGGGCATCCCCCAGCAAGGTCTCCAGCAGGGCATGCCCCACCCCTTGTCCGCGGGCCGCGGGATCGGTCGCCAGTGTGCGCACCTCGGCAAGGTCTTCCCACATCACGTGCAACGCTCCGCAGCCGATGACGTTGCCGTCGCCGTCCTCCGCGATCCGGAATTCCTGCAGCCCTTCGTAGTAGGCAACCGCTTCCTTCGCAATCAGGACCCGCTCGCGGGCCAGCGGCGCCACGAGCCGTCGGATGTCATGGACATCTGCGGTTCGGGCACGGCGGACGGTGATCTGCGAAGCGGACATCATCGGACCAGTCTAGGACTTCCAACCGAGCCTGCCGCCGCGCGGCCGTAACAGGCGGACTCGCGGCGGTGGACCGGGTTCCGGGTCGGGAGCCTGCCGGGAACACAAAGGGAGCCCCGGATTGCTCCGGGGCTCCCTTTGGTGGAACCTTGCGCCTGCAGGGCGGGCTTAGGGGTTACTCCCCGACGCCGGCCTCGATGGCAGGATTAGCTTCCTCGATGGCCTTCGGCACGCCGTGGCCAACAAAGGTGAACTGTGCTTCGTCACCTTCACCCTCGACGTCCACCGAAATCAGCTCGCCGGGCTTGATCTCCCCGAAGAGGATCTTCTCGGACAGCTGGTCCTCGATTTCGCGCTGGATGGTCCGGCGCAACGGACGGGCACCCATGGCGGGATCGTAGCCGCGGGTGGCCAACAGCACCTTGGCCGCCGGGGTGAGCTCGATGCTCATGCCCTTCTCGGCCAGGCGCTTGCCCAGGCGGTCCAGGAAGAGGTCCACAATCTGGACAATCTCGTCCTGGGTCAGCTGCGGGAACACCACGGTGTCATCCACACGGTTGAGGAACTCGGGGCGGAAGTGCTGGCGCAGCTCTTCCGTGACCCGGGCCCGCATCCGGTCGTAACCGGTCTTGGTGTCCGTGCCGGACTGGAAGCCGGTCATGACGCCCTTGGAAATGTCCTTGGTGCCAAGGTTGGTCGTCATGATGATGATGGTGTTCTTGAAGTCCACCATCCGGCCCTGTGCATCCGTCAGGCGGCCGTCTTCGAGGATCTGCAGCAGCGAGTTGAACAGGTCCGAGTGGGCCTTTTCAACTTCGTCGAACAGCACCACGGAGAAGGGCTTGCGGCGGACCTTTTCGGTCAGCTGGCCACCCTCTTCGTAGCCCACATATCCCGGAGGGGCACCGAACAGGCGGGAAACAGTGTGCTTCTCCGCGTACTCGGACATATCCAGGGTGATCAGGGCGTCTTCGTCTCCGAACAGGAACTCCGCGAGTGCCTTGGCCAGCTCGGTCTTGCCGACGCCGGTGGGGCCGGCGAAGATGAACGAGCCGCCCGGACGCTTGGGGTCCTTCAGCCCGGCCCGCGTGCGGCGCATGGCCTGCGAGATGGACTTGATGGCCTGGTCCTGGCCGATGACGCGCTTGTGCAGTTCGTCTTCCATCCGCAGCAGGCGGGTGGACTCTTCCTCGTTCAGCTTGACGACGGGGATGCCGGTGGAGTTGGCAAGCACCTCGGCAATGAGTTCTTCATCCACCTCGGCAATGTCATCCAGGCCGCCGGACTTCCACTGGCGTTCCTTCTCGGCGCGCTGGTCCTGGAGCTTCTGCTCCTTGTCGCGCAGCGAGGCGGCACCTTCGAAGTCCTGGGAGTCGATTGCCGACTCCTTCTCCATCTTCAGGGCGGAGATCCGCTCATCGATTTCCTTCAGCTCCGGCGGCGCAGTCATCCGGCGGATGCGCAGGCGGGCACCGGCTTCATCGATCAGGTCGATCGCCTTGTCCGGGAGGAAGCGGTCACTGATGTACCGTTCCGCCAGGGTTGCGGCCGAGGCCAGCGCAGCGTCGGTGATGGATACCCGGTGGTGCGCTTCGTAGCGGTCACGCAGGCCCTTGAGGATCTCGATGGCGTGTGCCACCGAGGGCTCGGCAACCTGGATCGGCTGGAAGCGGCGCTCGAGGGCTGCATCCTTTTCGATGTGCTTGCGGTATTCGTCCAGCGTGGTCGCACCGATGGTCTGCAGCTCGCCGCGGGCCAGCATTGGCTTCAGGATGGAAGCGGCATCGATTGCGCCCTCGGCGGCACCGGCACCTACAAGGGTGTGGATTTCGTCGATGAACAGGATGATGTCGCCGCGGGTGCGGATTTCCTTGAGGACCTTCTTCAGGCGTTCCTCGAAGTCGCCGCGGTAACGCGAGCCGGCAACGAGGGAACCCAGGTCCAGGGTGTAAAGCTGCTTGTCCTTCAGGGTCTCGGGCACGTCGCCGCGCACGATCGCCTGGGCGAGCCCTTCAACGACGGCGGTCTTGCCGACGCCGGGCTCACCGATCAGGACAGGGTTGTTCTTGGTCCGGCGCGAGAGCACCTGCATCACGCGTTCCATTTCGTGCTCGCGCCCGATAACCGGGTCGAGCTTGGCTTCGCGCGCCGCCTGTGTGAGGTTGCGGCCGAACTGGTCCAGCACCACGGATCCGGCGGGCTGGCCTTCCTGCTGCTGGCCGCCGGTGGAGACGGGCTCCTTGCCCTGGTAGCCGGACAGCAGCTGGATAACCTGCTGGCGCACACGGTTCAGGTCGGCACCGAGCTTGACCAGGACCTGCGCGGCAACACCTTCACCTTCGCGGATCAGGCCGAGCAGGATGTGTTCGGTACCGATGTAGTTGTGGCCGAGCTGCAGGGCTTCACGGAGCGAGAGCTCCAGCACCTTCTTGGCCCGCGGGGTGAAGGGGATGTGGCCGGTCGGGGCCTGCTGGCCCTGACCGATGATCTCCTGCACCTGCTCACGGACAGCACCAAGCGAGATGCCCAGGGATTCAAGGGCCTTAGCTGCAACACCTTCGCCCTCATGAATGAGGCCAAGCAAAATATGCTCGGTGCCGATGTAGTTGTGGTTGAGCATGCGGGCCTCTTCTTGGGCAAGCACGACAACGCGACGGGCACGGTCGGTAAATCTTTCAAACATGAGGCACACTCCTAGCTAACGCGTAATTCGATGCTACGTGCCTGAGGGGTGCAATAGGGGCTTGTTCGCCGTCGGCGTGAGACCTGCGCGGAAACCCGCCTGTGCAGGCCTAGCCCTGGGCGGCGCGGTAGGCGTCGATGATCTCGCTGTTGACGCGGCCGCGCTCGGAAACGTTGTATCCGTTCTTGCGGGCCCATTCGCGGATCTGCGCCGCTTCGTTGCTGCGGGCGGAGCCGGCGCTGCGCGGACGGCCGGTGCGGCCACCCACCTTGCGGCCTGCATCTACATAGGTCTTCAGCGCATCGCGGAGACTTTTCGCATTGTCCTTCGACAGATCAATCTCGTACTGTGACCCGTCGAGGGCGAACCGAACGGTCTCATCCGCACTTCCACCGTCGAGGTCGTCCACGAGAATGATTTTTACCTTTTGTGCCATGACAGGCTCCTAAGCAGCTAAAAACGGGAAGACTTAATATGAGACCACTTAGAGTATGGCGCAATTAGCAAAGCCCCGTCAAAGCACTCGGGTATTAATTCTCTTCTTCACCTGTTTTCTTCAAAGGTTGCTGGTCTACACTCTGGTCAACTTCACGTTCCGCCTCCGCCAGCGCCTTCCGTTCGGCGCGGTCCGAGTTCAGGAGAGCCTTCATCACGAAATAAAAGAGAGCTGCAACACAAACTGACGGCAAGAGTACTTCTACATATTCCATGTCTAACCCATTTCCGGCTTAAGGAGGGGAAACAGAATTGTTTCCCTGATTCCGGTATTCGTGAAAAGCATCACAAGGCGGTCAATTCCCAGGCCAATGCCACCCATGGGAGGAGCGCCGTATTCCAGTGCCCGCAGGAAGTCCTCGTCCAATGCCATGGCCTCGTCATCGCCGTTGGCGGCAAGACGTGACTGCTCGGTGAGGCGCTCCCGCTGGATTACCGGGTCAATCAGCTCCGAGAACGCCGTACCCCGTTCCATGCCCCCGATGATCAGGTCCCAAGCTTCAATCAGTCGGGGATCGTCCCGGTTGGGACGGGCCAGCGGCTGGGCTGAGGGCGGGTAGTCATAAACGAAGGTGGGCTGGAGCAGCGTCGGTTCAACAATTTCGCCGAACAGCTCAATGACAAGCTTTTCCGCATCCCACTTGGGATCCACCTTCACGCCGTGCTTATCGGCAATCTCCCGCAGCTGCGCAGCGTCGGTGTCAGGGGTGATTTCGGTGCCTACGGCTTCGGACAGGCCGGGGTAGACGCTCAGCCAGCGCCATTCGCCGTCGAGGTCGATGGTTCCCGCAGCGGTCTCGATCTGCCTGCTGCCCATCAGGTCGGCGCAGTGCAGGATGATTTCCTTCATCCGGTCGGCCATCACGTACTGGTCGGCATAGGCCTCGTAGCATTCAAGCGTTGTGAATTCCGGGGAATGGGTGGAGTCAACGCCCTCGTTGCGGAATATGCGCCCGATTTCGAAGACGCGCTCGATACCGCCCACCACTGCACGCTTGAGGTACAGCTCGGTGGCGATGCGCAGGGTCATTTTCTGGTCAAAGGCATTCAGGTGCGTCTCGAACGGCCTGGCAGCGGCACCGCCGTGCACCAGCTGCAGCATGGGGGTTTCCACTTCCACGTAGCCGTGGCCGTGCAGGGTGTCGCGGACCCCGCGGATGATGGCGGCGCGGTTGTAGACCATGTCCCGCGCCTCATCGCGGACCATCAGGTCCACGTAGCGCTGCCGGACGCGGGTTTCCTCATTCAATCCGGCATGCAGCACGGGCAGCGGCCGCAAGGCCTTGGAGGCCATGGACCAGGACTGGGCCATCACGGAGAGTTCACCTCGGCGGGAGGAAATAACTTCGCCGCGGATGAAAACAATGTCGCCCAGATCCACCAGGGACTTCCAGTCCGCCAGGGACTCCTCGCCCACCACCGCGAGGCTGAGCATGGCCTGCAGCCGGGTGCCGTTGCCCTCCTGGAGCGTTGCAAAGCAGAGCTTGCCGGTGTTGCGGATAAACACAACGCGGCCGGTGACTCCCACCGTCTCCCCGCTGGCTTCATCGGCCTGCAGGTGTCCGAACTTTTCCCGGACCTCTTTGAGTGAGGACGTGCGTTCCACCCCTACCGGGTATGCCTCGTCTCCGCGGTCAATGAGCCGCGAACGCTTTTCGGCGCGGATGCGCATCTGCTCGGAGGTATCAGCGGCTTCGGGAACGGAGTTAGATGTGGTCACGGTTATTAAGTTTACAGAGCAAAGCGCCGCTGCCTCTCCCGCACTCCGGGCACCCCGTCGGGATGCGTGCGGAGCACGGGAGAAATGCCCGGGTATTCCTCCAGGACCACGGCCCGCGGGCCCTGCTCAGGCCAGGACGGCATTGTCGATCAGCCGGACCGGGCCCACCCGTGCGGCCAGCAGGGCCAGGGCCGGCCCGGCCAGGGGATCGTCCGCGGCGAGCGGTTCCAGCGTGCGCGGATCCACTACTTCGAAATAGTCCAGGTCCACGCCGGGCTGGGAGCGGACCAGGTCGGCGGCGGCTGCCAGGTCCAGCGCTTCGCCGGCGGCAGCCCGGTCCTTCAGCATGGTCAGGGCCTTGGACAGCACCAGGGCTGCCTGCCGCTGGCCGGCGTCCAGGAACCGGTTGCGGCTGGACTCGGCCAGGCCGTCCGCGGCCCGGACAATGGGCACCGCGGTGATTTCGACCGGGAAGTCCAGGTCGGCGACCATCCGGCGGATCAGGGCAACCTGCTGGGCGTCCTTCTGCCCAAAGTAGGCCCGGAAGCGGGCGGGCACCGGCGGGGCGGCGTAGTGGAAGAGCTTGGCCACCACGGTGAGCACTCCGTCGAAGTGTCCGGGCCGGGATGCTCCCTCCCAGCGGGTGCCCATGGTGCCGGCGCTGAGCCGCACCTGCGGCACCCCGTCGGGATACACCTCCTCCACGGAAGGGGCGAACACCAGGTCCACCCCGGCCCGGCCCAGCAGTTCCAGGTCCGCGTCGAGGGTGCGGGGGTAGCGCTCAAGGTCGGCGGGGTCGTCGAACTGGAGCGGGTTGACGAAGACCGAGGCGGTGACGACGTCGTTGTCCGCCCGGGCGGCGGACATCAGAGAGGCGTGGCCTTCGTGCAGGGCACCCATGGTGGGCACCAGGGCGAGGCTGGGCAGACGGGCGGGATTCGCGGCCGCCGCCCGGGTGAGCAGCTCCGCAGTGGCGGAGCGCAGTTCTGCAGCAGTGGTGACGAGGCGGGGGGTGTTCAACGCTGTCCTTCTGGGTTTGGTTCTTGTGGGTTTGGTCTTCTGGAACTTATTCTTCCGGACTTATTCTTCCGGGCCCGGCAGTTCCGGCTGCAATGCCTTGAGGATCGCATCACGCTGTTCGGTACTGAGCAGGCCTCGGTCCGCAGCCCGGGAGGCGGTGGCCGCTGAAAGCGCGCCGTATGCGGCGCGGAAGTCTTCGGTGCCGGCATCGGCAAGGGCACGGGTGTGCGCCTCAACGGTGCCGACATCGCCGCGGGCCACCGGCCCGGTCAGTGCACCTTCACCGGAGGCGAGGGCATTTTCCAGCGACGCGCGCATCAGCGGTCCCAGCAGGCGGTCCGGGTGTTCGACGCCGAGGGACGCCAGCAGCTGGGTGGACTGGGCGGCGAGCGTGACCAGGTGGTTTGAAGCATGGGCCAGGGCCGCGTGGTAGAGCACCCGGTCTTCGTCGTCGATGACCACCGGCTCGGCACCCATTTCCACCACCAGCGCCTGGGCAATGGGCAGGACGGCCGCCGGGGCGCTGATGCCGAAGGAGCAGTCCGCCAGCCGGGTCAGGTCCAGGCTCATGCCGGTGAAGGTCATGGCGGGGTGCAGGGCCAGCGGGATGGCCCCGGCCGCCCGGGCAGGCGCCAGGATCTCGGTGCCGAACCGGCCGGACGTGTGGGCCACCAGCTGGCCGGGCTGCCATGCACCGGTTTTGGCCAGCCCGGAAACAAGCGGGCCCAGGGCGTCGTCCGGGACGGCCAGGAGCACGAGCTCGGACCGTTCCACAATGTCGGGAATGTCCAGGATCGGCACCCCGGGCAGCAGGTTCTCGGCCCGCTCCCGGCTGGCTTCGGACACGGCGGAGACGCCGACGACGGCGTGTTCGGCAGCGCGCAGGGCGGCACCGAGCACGGCACCGACGCGGCCCGCGCCGATCACCCCGATACCCAGCCGGCCGCGGCGCCGTCGTTCTTCTGCGCTGTGGGACTCAGGGGTGTTCATGCTCCTCCTTGGAGAGGGATAGCGGGTAGTTGGGGTTGTGCCGCAGCCACTGTTCGGGCAGGTCGCGGTGCCGGGCCGCACGGGCCCGGGCCGCCTGTTCGTCCAGCAGCGCCAGGGCGGTGCCGGCGTCGAGCTCCACCACTTTGGGGGACACCGGGCCGGGCGTGGAATGCAGCACCAGGCTGGCCAGCCGCAGCCGGCGCTGCACCGGACCCTGTTCCAGCGCCAGGGACTGGGTGCGGCTGTGCGGCACCACGTCCAGGGAGCGCCAGAAATAGCCGCGGCGCGCCAGCAGCGCGGAACCGGTCACCAGGAAACCGTTCCGGCGGCGGGACAAAGGGGACAGCCAGCGTGCCCGCCGCGGAGAGACGGTATATCCGGCACGTTCCCCGCTGCCGTTCATTCCGGCCGTGAAAACTTCCACGGGGTCCTTGGTCCCGGGATCGGGAAGCACCAGGGCGAGCATGCGGAACACCTCCTCGGCGGTGCCCACCGGCAGGAGCCGGGTACGGGCGGCGCTGTCCCCGGTGGAGGAACCTGCACCGTAACCGGCCACGTTCACTGACACCGAGTACCAGCCGGCGAGCCGCCACAGCGGTGACTGCCGCACGGCCACAGCCTGGATGCGGCCCGGGGGAACCGTTTGGGCCCGCGTGTCCAGCAGGCCCGAGCGGATCCGGAGCCCGTCACGGGACACGGAGGCCCGGAAGTTGAAGGAAGAACTGAACATGCCCCAGTAGGCACTGCCAAAACCGAAGATGATCGGGACCATCGCGGCCACTGAGCCGAGCTCGCCGGTGACTTTGGTCAGGATAACCACGGCGGCCACGGCCAGCAGCAGCAGCACCGTGGTGCTGGAGAGCACGGCCGAGCCGATGACCCGCCCGGCGGAAAGGGACAGCACCTCCTGCTCACCGGGCACTGTGGGCGCACTGCCGCCGGCGGCGGCCTCCTCCGGATCTTCACCGGCGCCGGACGCCCCCCGGAGGATCCGTTCCCGCAGTGCCTGCGCATCCGGAAGCCGGAGGTAAGCCAGGCGCACTGCGGATTCGCCGGCGTCGGCCACCTCGAAACGCAGTTCGGCCAGGCCGAAGATGCGCGCCAACAGCGGCTGGACAATGTCTATGGCCTGGACGCGGTCCAGCCGGGCCTGGCGCTGCTGGCGGAAAAGCACGCCCGAATGTACCCGGATGTGTTCGGAAGCGAGCTGGTAGCGCGTGAACCACCAGGACAGGAAAAAAGCACCGGCAATCAGGACCAGCACCGCGCCCAGGATCAGCAGGGTCCAGAACAGTGCTTCGCCATGAGGGAGCCGCATGCCGCCGCCCGAGAACCAGCCTTCGGCCTGGTCGCGGCCCACGAAGTAGGCCACGGCGGCCAGTGCTATCCAGCCGTGGACCAGCGGGGATACCGGATGCACCCGGTTCCAGGCCGGTTCCGCGGCGGCACCCGCCGGTTCAGGGACGTCCGGCGGCCCGTCCGGGACGGGAGCTGCTTCTCCCCCGGTCACAGTCCGGCCAGCTGCGCTTCGCCGCGCGCGGACAGGTGCTCACGCAGGCGGGCGCCCTCGGCGGCGGGCAGTCCGGCGATGGAGGCGTTGGTGCCCGGTGAGGCGGTGTGCAGTTTGAGGGTACACAGGCCGAACGCCCGCTCCAGCGGACCCACCGCCACATCCACGTACTGCATGCGGCCGTACGGGACCACCAGGGTGCGCTGGAAAAAGATGCCGCGGCGCAGCAGCAGGTCCTCGTTGCGTTCGGCATAGCCGATGGCCCGGACCTGGCGCGGCAGCAGCAGTCCGCGCCACAGCAGGGTCACGGCGAAAAAGACCGGCAGGGCCCAGGCCAGCCAGGCCGGGTATCCAGGCCAGATCCCGGTCAGCAACAGCACCAGCGGCACGCCGGTCACCAAGAGGGTGATAACGGTTTCCAGGCCCCAGCCCAGCAGCCGCAGCCGCAGGTACCGGGGCGAGACCCGCTGCCATTGAAGTGCCGGCGGGTCAATGGCTTCGCTAGGCAAGTTGTCCTCCGCCTTCTGAGCCGCCGTCTTCCCCGCTCCCGGACGCCGGTCCGGTGCCGTTCCGGTCATCGGGCGGCAATTTGCAGAACCGCTCCACGGTCAGCCCGGTCGCCACCATCAGGATCCCGCCCGCGGTGACGGCCAGGGAAGCCAAGGTGGCGGCATGGCCCGGCCGCAGCTGCCACAGCGGCAGCAGGTCCAGGAAAACGCCCGCGTGCCAGCCCAGCAGCAGGGCACCGGCGTAGGCCACGGCCTGCGCCAGGACCACTGTCCGGGCAGCGGCCAGGGGGTCCAGTTCACGGTCCCGCCGGCCGTTGCGCCACCGCCGCACCCGCAGTCCCAGGACAAGCGTGGCAGCCGTCACCAGGATGATGGCCACCAGCGCCACCGGGTTGAGGACGGGCGAGGGGTAACCGTTGTCCGCGAGGAAGGTGTTCACGGCCCAGCCCACAATCCCGGCGGCAAGGGCAATCACGGCCAGCCACCGGTAGCGGATGGTGATCACGGGCTCATTCTCCTTCGAAGATTTCCAGTCCGGGGAGATCCTCGGCTTTGGCGGCCAGTTCGGCCACCGGCACCCCGTTCAGCACGGCGTCCGGCTCCATCCAGGCCCAGGGCTGCAGGACAAAAGCGCGTGAGGCCGCGCGCGGGTGCGGAATGGTGAGATCTTCATCCTCAAGGCGCAGGTCGCCGTAGGCAATGATGTCGACGTCGAGCGTGCGCGGGCCCCACCGGACTATCCGTTCGCGGTGATGGCGTGCCTCAACCGCTTGGCAGTGTGCCAGCAGGGCGTGCGGTTCCAGGCCGGTTTCCACCGCCACCACCAGGTTCAGGTAGTCCGGCTGTTCGGGCCCGCCCACCGGGCGGGTGCGGACCACCGGTGAAACGGCGGTCAGTACTACCTGCGGATGGTCGGCCAGCTCGGCGACGGCGCTGGAAAGGGTGTCCCGGCTTTCGCCCAAATTGCTGCCCATGGCCAGGATGGCGTGCACGGTGCTCATGGGCGCTCCCGGTAGATGGTGACAGCGACGTCGCCGAACTCCACGGCGATGGGCGCCTTCGGTTTGTGTACGGTGACTTCCACGGCTGCGAGGACACTGAAGGACGTGAGAACGGCACCGGCGATGCGGCCGGCCAGGGCCTCGATGAGGTTCAGGGGTTCGCCCGTAATGACCTGGACCACCAGTTCGGCCACCTCGCCGTAATGCGCGGTCTTGGTCAGGTCATCGCTTTGGGCTGCCGGGGCAAGGTCGGTGAACAGCACCAGGTCCACCACAAACGGCTGGCCGTCACGCCGTTCCTCAGGGAAGACGCCGTGGTAGCCGGTGGCCGTGATCCCGCGCAGTGAGATCCGGTCCAAACCCGTGGTTTCCGGTGTTTGCCGCAGTGCGGGCCGCCCCGGAGCCGTGCCGGTCATCCCTTAGCCTTTCCAGGCAGCGGTGACTTTGACCGCGTCCAGATTGGCGGGCACGTTGTGCACGCGCACCGCCCAGGCGCCGGAGCGGGCGGCCAGGGCGGATACAGCGGCCGTTGCGTTGTCGCGTTCCAGCGGCGGGGCAGCCTTGCCGAAAGATGTGAGCAGCGAACCCAGGAAACGCTTGCGGGAGGCACCCACCAGGACACGGTGGCCGAGGGACCCCAGCCGGTCGAGGCCGCGCAGCAGCTGCCAGTCATGCTCAGCATTCTTGGAGAAGCCCAGCCCGGGGTCAACAATGATCTGCTCGGGGGCTACCCCTGCGGCATAGAACCGGTCACGCACCTTCGCCAGTTCAGCGACCACTTCCTCGACGACGTCGTCGTAGCTGGCATTGGGATCATCGCTGCGTACACTGCCGCGGCTGTGCATCAGCACATAGGACACGCCTGTGCGGGCCACCAGTGCGGGCATGTCAGAATCGATTTCAGTGCCGGACACGTCATTGACTATCGCCGCGCCGGCATCGATGGCCTGCTGGGCAGTGGAGGCGTTCATGGTGTCAACGCTGACCAGGGCGCCGGCCCGGACCAGGGCCTGAACCACGGGCAGCACGCGTGCCTGCTCTTCTTCGGGCGGAACCCGGACGGCGTCCGGCCTGGTGGATTCGCCGCCGACGTCGATGATGTCCGCACCCTCGTAGTGCATTTTGAGTCCGGCGCGGATGGCCGCGTCAGTATCGGCGAACTGTCCGCCGTCGCTGAAGGAATCGGGCGTGACGTTCAGGATGCCCATCACCAGGGTGCGGTCCGTCGGCAGGTCCGCCAGCTTCCGCGGCGAACGGGCGGGGCGCAGTACGGGCAGCGGCGACGTGGCCGGTCCGGTGCCGGGCGCGGCAGCGAGTGAATCCATGGTGGTCCTATCGTCCGAGTATCAGGCTCATTGCTTCGGCGCGGGTCGCGGTCTCGCGCAGCTGGCCGCGCACCGCCGAAGTCACGGTTTTGGCGCCCGGCTTGCGGACCCCGCGCATCGACATGCACAGGTGCTCGCATTCAATAACCACTATGGCACCGCGGGGGGAAAGATTAGTCATCAGCGCGTCCACGATCTGGGTAGTCAGCCGCTCCTGCACCTGCGGACGGCGGGCGTAGACCTCCACCAGGCGGGCCAGCTTGGACAGGCCCGTCACCTTGCCCTCGTGGGAGGGGATGTAGCCAATATGCGCCGTGCCGTGGAAAGGCACCAGATGGTGCTCGCACGTGGAGTAGAAGGCAATGTCCTTCACCAGGACCATTTCCTCATGGTCCAGGTCAAAGGTGGTGGCCAGCAGGTCCGAGGGACTCTCGTGCAGCCCGGCGAAGATTTCCGTGTAGGACTTCGCCACCCGGCTGGGGGTGTCCTTCAGTCCGTCCCGGTCCGGGTCCTCCCCGATGGCGATGAGTATCTCCCGGACCGCCCGTTCGATTCGGGGCTGGTCCACCGGGGAGTCTTCTGCCGCGGGCAGTAGTTCGTCGTCGAAATCCGTCACTGGTCGATCCTATCGCGCCCGGGCATGCGTCCCGGCGGACGGCAGACGAAAGCGGGCGGCCCCGAAGGACCGCCCGCACTGTGGTATTTCCCGGTGCCTACGCTTCCGGTGCCGAGCTGCCGGAGCTTCCGCCGCGGCCGGAATGGCTGCCCTGGCCGCTGCTTTCGGGCTGCGGCAGGCCGTTGCCGGAGACATCGAAGTCCTGCGGCAGGTCGGCGTCGGCAATCTGGTCCTGCGGAGCAACCGATGCAGGGTCCGGAGCGCCGAGCTCCTTGGCTTCGCGCCGTTCCTTCGGGGACACCACGGGCGGCATGCTGTGCACCGGGCGGGTGGGCTTGGACAGCCAGACCTCGCGGACGTCGCGCTTGCGCACGTCGGAGAAGACCTCGGCGATTTCCTGCTGGTTCAGCGTCTCGCGTTCCAGCAGTTCCAGGGCCAGCCGGTCCAGCACGTCGCGGTTCTCCGTGAGGATCTGGTACGCCTCGTCATGGGCGTTGTCCAGCAGGCGCCGGACTTCTTCATCCACCACGTAGGCCACCTGGTCTGAGTAGTTCCGTTCCTGGCTCATGTCGCGGCCCAGGAACGGTTCGCCGCCGCCAGAGCCCAGCTTGACGGAGCCGATCCGCTCGCTCATGCCGTACTGGGTGACCATCTTGCGGGCCGTGGAGGTGGCCTTTTCGATGTCGTTGGAGGCACCGGTGGAAGGATCGTGGAAAACGATCTCCTCGGCTACCCGGCCACCCATGGCGTAGGCCAGCTGGTCCAGCAGTTCGTTGCGCGTGACCGAGTACTTGTCGTCCTGCGGCAGCACCATGGTGTAACCCAGGGCCCGGCCGCGCGGCAGGATGGTCACCTTGGTGACCGGGTCCGTGTTCCGCAGCGCCGCCGCCACCAGGGCGTGTCCACCCTCGTGGTACGCGGTGATCTTGCGTTCCAGTTCCTTCATCACGCGGCTGCGCTTCTGCGGCCCGGCAACCACGCGGTCGATCGCTTCGTCCAGGGCGCGGTCGTCAA
The DNA here is from genome assembly GCF_030125565.1 of Arthrobacter sp. zg-Y1143. Taxonomy (NCBI): domain Bacteria; kingdom Bacillati; phylum Actinomycetota; class Actinomycetes; order Micrococcales; family Micrococcaceae; genus Arthrobacter; species Arthrobacter sp. zg-Y1143. Next base: position 108,638 of record NZ_JASKLW010000001.1, read on the forward strand.
TGAGGTCCGCGTTGGAGCGGGCGGTCAGCAGCGCGGCTTCGTTGAGTACGTTGGCCAGGTCCGCGCCGGTGAAGCCCGGGGTCTTGCGGGCCACGGTCTCCAGATCCACGCCGTCGGCCATGGGCTTGCCCTTGGCATGGACCTGCAGGATGCGCAGGCGCCCCTGCATGTCCGGCGCCTCGACGCCGATCTGCCGGTCGAAACGGCCCGGGCGCAGCAGGGCCGGGTCCAGGACGTCGGGCCGGTTGGTGGCGGCAATCAGGATGACGTTGGTGTTGCCGTCAAAACCGTCCATTTCCACCAGCAGCTGGTTCAGCGTCTGCTCGCGTTCGTCATTGCCGCCGCCCACGCCGGCACCGCGGTGGCGGCCGACGGCGTCAATTTCGTCCACGAAGATAATGGCCGGGGAGTTGGACTTGGCCTGCTCAAAGAGGTCGCGGACACGGGAAGCGCCCACGCCAACGAACATTTCCACGAAGTCGGAACCGGAAATCGAGTAGAACGGCACGCCGGCCTCACCGGCAACGGCGCGCGCCAGCAGGGTCTTGCCGGTGCCGGGAGGGCCGTACAGCAGCACGCCCTTGGGAATCTTGGCGCCCACGGCCTGGAACTTGCCCGGGTCCTGCAGGAACTCCTTGATTTCGTGCAGTTCCTCCACGGCCTCATCGGCACCGGCGACGTCGTCGAACGTCACCTGCGGCATGTCCTTATTGGTCAGCTTGGCCTTGGACTTGCCGAACTTCATGACCTGGGAACCGCCGCCCTGCATGCGGGACATCAGGAACCAGAAAATCAGGCCAATGATGATGAACGGCAGGAACAGGCCCAGGAAACTGGTGAACCAGTTGGTCTGCACCGGCTGGTCCGTGTAGTTCGCACCGGAATTATTGACGGCCTGGACTATTTCCTCGCCGCGCGCAGTGCTGAAGTAGAACTGGACGTCGCTGGTGCCCTGTTCCTTGACGGCGTCGTCCTTGAGGGTCAGATCGACCCGCTGCTCGCCGTCGTAAATCTTGGCCTGGGACACGTCCGGACCCCTGAGCAGATCCAGGCCCTCCTTGGTATCCACCTGTTTGGTGTTCCCTGCAGAAAGGCTGGGCAGGATGATCAAAAGAGCGGCCAAGGCCAGCACGATCCATATCAGCGGACCCTTGAAGAAGTTCTTGGATTTCATTCGTCGTCAGGGCTTGTGCCCCGTCCCTCCTGATCAACAACGCTGCTTTGCGCGGAATTTACCTACTAGCTATACACCGTCCCCCAGAAGAACACGGTCCAAGGCGGGGTTTAGTTCCCTGTGGGCGTAGCGGTATTTCCGTGACGGTCATCGCTTTTGCGAGGCCGCGGGACGGGGAGTCCGGCGTTTACTCGTAGACGTGCGGTGCCAGCGTGCCGATGAAGTCCAGGTTGCGGTAGCGCTCGGCAAAGTCCAGGCCGAAGCCCACCACGAATTCGTTGGGGATCTCGTAGCCGACGTACTTGACGTCGATTTCCACCTTCGCAGCGTCCGGCTTGCGCAGCAGGGTGCAGATTTCCACGCTGGCTGGGCCGCGGGATTCCAGGTTCGTGCGCAGCCAGGACAGCGTGAGGCCGGAGTCGATGATGTCTTCGACAATGAGCACGTGCTTGCCCAGCAGGTCCGTTTCCAGGTCCTTGAGGATGCGGACGACGCCGGAGGACTGGGTGCCGGAGCCGTACGAGGACACTGCCATCCAGTCCATGGTGACGTGGCTGTGCAGGGCCCGGGAGAGATCGGCCATCACCATGACGGCGCCCTTGAGGACACCCACAAGGAGGACGTCGCGGCCGGCGTAGTCGCGGTCAATTTCGGCCGCCAGTTCCGTGATCCGGGTTTGGATCTGTTCCTTGGTGTAGAGAACGTGCTTGAGGTCTGACTGGACGTCGTGTGAATCCACGAATGACTCCCGGGTGCGCAGTGTTGCAGCTTTGGATGTTAGGTGCTGCTCTTTTTCCTAAAAACAAGATTGCCATAGCTTGCGGTGCCGTGGTGAACCGATGTAGAGCGGGGCTGGCGGTACACACTGACTTTGCCCACCAGCTGCACGGGCCCGGCCGAGCCGGTCCGGCGCAGCAGCGACTCCACGGCGGCGAGCCGCTCATAGCTGGGCTGCGCACCGCCCAGGGCGAGCGCGGCGAGCGCCAGGACGCGCTGCCGCACGGCAGGAGCGAGCCCGCGAAGCTGTGCTTCGGGCAGCAGCAGCTCTTCGGCTCCGGCCCCCTCGCCGGCCGGCGGAGCGGCCCGCAGTTCCTCGAAGGTACGCGCAGCCACGGCATCCATATAGTCGGCGTCGGCGGAGAGGATACGTGAGGAACGGAACAGCGCCTCGGCGATGCCGGGCCCGAGTTTCTCCTCTAGGAACGGCAGCACCTCGGTGCGTACCCGCGACCGGGCGTAGGCCGGGTCGCTGTTGCTGGGATCCTGCCACGGGTCCAGCCCGGTGTGCGCGCAGATTTCCAGGGTCTGTTCCCGGCGCAGCCCCAGGAAGGGCCGCAGGTAGATGCCGCGCACCGCGGGCATCCCGGCCAGGGAACGGGTGCCGGAGCCCCGCATCAGCCCCAGCAGCACCTGCTCGGCCTGGTCATCCAGCGTGTGCCCCAGCAGGACGGCGGAGGCGCCCAGCTCGGCTGCGGCGGCATCCAGGGCGGCGTACCGGACCGTGCGGGCGGCCGCTTCCGGTCCCATCCCGGAGGCGGGCACGGTAACCCGGCGGACCAGCACGGGGTCCAGCCCCATCCGCTCGAGCTTGCCGCGGGCCTGCGCTGCCACCTCGGCGCTGCCTTCCTGCAGTCCGTGGTCCACAACGACGGCGCCCACGCGGTAGTCCCCGCGCCGGGCGAAGAAGGAGGCGGCTTCGGCCAGTGCCAGGGAATCGGGTCCGCCGCTGCAGGCGACCAGGATCAGCGGCGGGCGCTCCCCGCCCGGGGCCAGGCCCGCGTCGCGCAGTGCATCACGGACCGCGTTCCGGGCGTTGCCCAGGGTGGGCAGGAGCCGCTTGCGGACCCTCGGGGCACGCTGGGACATGCCGGACAGGTTTCCGGTTTTATTCTCTTCCAGCACGTTCGGTTACAGTCCCATCCGAGTGATCCACAGGTCGGCCGAGTGGATCTCCGCCTCGGACGGCAGGTTTTCTGCGCGTTCCCATACCCGGTTGAAGCCCTCCATGCCCACCTGGTCGGTGACGGCGCGGACAAAGCGGGCGCCGTCGCTGTACTGGCGCATCTTGGCGTCCAGGCCCAGGACCTGGCGGAGGAACCGGTCGATCCAGCCGCGCTTGGCGCCGCGGTTGTTGAACCGCTGCCGGATGGTCTTGACGCTGGGCACAATGCTCGAGTCGACGGCGTCCATCACAACGTTGGCATGGCCCTCCAGCAGGGACATCACCGCGGTCAGGTGCGATAGCCGTTCCTTGTCCTCCGGGTCCTGCAGCAGGGACAGCAGGTCCGCCGGCTTCTGCGGCACGCCGTCGCCGTCGTTGCCGTCCTTTCCGTCCTTGCGGGCAGTCAGGGCCTTGACTGCGGTGCCCAGGCGTTCGGAGAGGGTTTCCGCCTTGTCCATCATGCCGTTGGAAAGCTGGCTGATCTGCTCCAGCATGTGTTCGCGCAGCCAGGGGGCAGCGGCAAACTGAACCCGGTGGGTCTGCTCGTGCAGGCAGACCCACAGCCGGAAGTCGTCCGGGTCTACGTTGAGTTCCCGCTCCAGGGTGATGATGTTCGGTGCCACGAGCAGCAGGCGCCCGCCGGGCTTGCCCACGCCGCCCAGCGCGGCAAACGGATCATACTGGCCCAGGACCTTGCTCGAAAGGAAGGCCAGGACAGCACCGAGCTGCGCGCCGGTCAGGGTGCCGCCCAGGGCTGTATTGGCTGCTTCCAGCTGCTCCGGACGTGTGGTGGCCAGGTGCTCCAGGGCCGGACCCATCAGCACGGAGAAACTCTGCGAGTTCGCACGGGCCCAGGACGCACGGTCCACAATCAGCACGTCGGAGTCGCGCAGGTCCCGTGCTGCTTCGAGGCCGGTAATCCGGTGCACGTGGGCCACTGATGCGTCGGCGGCGGCACGCAGGTCGGCCACGGCATCGCGAATTTCACGGGCGGACATCTTCGGGCCGGGCGCCACCATGGCTGCTGCGGTGGACGCGGCAAGGTCCCAGTTCACCAGGGACGGAACGGAGGATGCGGACGGAGACTTCTCGGTGGACGGACTGTGGTCAGGTGCCAGGCTTCGATCGTTGCTCTCCATTGGTCCATTCGACCACATGAGGACAATGTCCACACCTCCTCCGCAGGCGGGCGGAAGCTGATGCGGGTCAGCGGCAGCCGCAGCCGGCGAGGACCGCGGCGGCCGCATCCACGGCATTACGGGCCGCCATGGTGTTCCCGTCCAGCCCGGTGGCCACGAAGGTGAAGACCAAGACCCTTCCGTCCGCGTCAGTGGCGTAGCCGCTCAGCGCCGTGACGGCCAGCAGGGTGCCGGTCTTGGCCCGGACAATACCGGCGGCACCGGAGTCGGCGGCCTCGTCGTAGCGTCCAGCCAGCGTCCCGCTCAGCGCGGCAACGGGCAGGCCGCCGGCCACCGAGCGCAGATCCGGATCCGAAGTGGTCAGCAGGATCCGCATCAGCGAGGTCAGCTGGGCCGCCGAAACGGAGGTTTCGGCGGACAGTCCGTTGGTGTCGCCGAGCACCATGGCCGAAGTGTCCACTCCCAGTTCGGCTATTTCCTCCTGGACGGCCTCGATGCCCCCAGCAAAGGAGGCGTCCCTGCCGGTGGCGGAAGCGGTCAGCCGGGCCAGTGCTTCGGCCAGGTAGTTGTCGGAGTTCAGCAGCATGTAATCCACCTGCTCGGCGAGCGGTGCCGAGCGGACCTCTGCCAGGGCTGCGGCGTCGGCGGGGGCGGTGCCGCGTTCCGCCACGGGTTCCACGTCGATGCCGGCCGGGGCCAGGGCCTCGGCGAGGGCGTCCCGGTAGGACTGTGCGGCGGCCAGCGCGGCGTCGTCCACCCGCGGCCCTGGACCGGTGCCTTCCTCCGCCCACGCGGAGCTGACGGCAAGGGCATGGACGGGGGCAATTTCGCCGGCTTCCACGTCAGCGGCTCCCCACGCGTCGGACAGTGCGGGCCCGGTGAACAGCGTGTCATCAACGCGGACCCGCACCGGCGAACCGGTGCCGTCTGCGGTGAGGGCGGCAGCGGTCCGCTGCGCCAGGGTCGCCAGGCCGGCGCGGCCGGCCACCGTGTCCGGGCTGGAGGCCCCGGCCGTCAGCAGCACATCGCCGCCGCCGCGCAGCACCACGGTGCCGGGCTCTTCCCCGGCCAGCACGGTGGTGGCAAAGCGGGTGTCGGCATCCATGGCGGACAGTGCGGCCGCAGCGGTGAGGACCTTCAGGTTCGACGCCGGTGCGAGACCCGTGCTCCCCCCGCGCTCATATAGCACCGTGCCGGTCAGCGCATCCGAAACCACGGCATGAAAACTGCCGCTGCCCTCGATGGACAGCTCCTCGTCCAGCAGCTGGCCCAGCCGCACTGCGTCCGGCATCGGGTCTTCGGGGCGCGGTGCGGACACCGGGCCGGTGCCTTCGAGCTCCGACGGCGGCTCCTGGTAGTCCGGCACCGCCTCGGCCCGCTCCACCCCGGACCCGGCCATGGACTCGGCAACGGGAGGCAGGACATAGCAGGCCAGAGGAACCAGCAACACCGCAAAGGCAAGCGCCAGCAGTGCGCCGGAGAACACCCGAGACATGTCCTCACCGACTCTTTCCGTCCGCCGGTTTCCCCGGCCCGTCCGCCCCCATGCACCGTTCAGCGCACAGGACATATATCTTTAAGACTAGACCGACGCCGGCGTCTTCCCTGACCCCGCCCTGCGGGCCGTCCACGGACGCGTCGGCGCATGATCCTTTAGCAAGTCTTTCCAGTGGTTCCTCCGCGGGCCACGCCAGTGAGGAGTCGCAATGATGAAGCTCGACGTAACCATCGAGATCCCCAAGGGATCCCGGGTCAAGTACGAAATTGACCACGAAACCCACCGCCTGCGCCTGGACCGGGTCCTGTTCACGTCCATGGCCTACCCCACGCACTACGGGTTCTTCGAGAACACCTTGGGTGAAGACGGCGATCCGCTGGACGCCCTGGTGATGCTGCAGGACTTCGACCTGATGCCCGGCGTCCTGGTGGAATCCCGCCCCATCGGTGTATTCAATATGGTGGATGACGGCGGCGGAGACGCCAAGGTCCTCTGCGTGCCGGTGGATCCGCGCTTCGACCACATCCAGGACCTCTCCGACGTGTCCAACTTCCTGCTGGACGAAATCAAGCACTTCTTCACCAAGTACAAGGACCTGGAGCCCGGCAAGTGGGTTGAAGCCGCTGACTGGGCCGGCCGCGAAGCAGCCGAAGCTGAGGTTGAGGCTTCCCTCGCCCGCTTCAAGGCGCTTGGCGAAGGCCACGAAGAGGACCAGTCCCAGGGCCGCGACGTCGACGCCAACCCGGTCAACAACTAGCGTTTCCTGCCACCGGCCCGGCCGGTACGACGGCGGCTGTTCCCTTCCGGGGGCGGCCGCCGTCGGCGTTTAACCCGGCTTCTGCTGCCGCCTCCGGTTTCTGCTGCCGCATGGAACGGGCAGCAGATGTTCAATACGGCAGCGGATCCCCGAAAGAGGCCTTACCCCCGGCGGTCCTGCCGCCGGGCCCAGGCACGCACATCCGAGGCATGGGTCCGTGCAGGGAAAAGGGCCACGGCAACCGCAACCGCAAGGACCACCCAGCTCGAAGTCAACCACGCCGCCCAGAGGCCCAACAGGATGACCCCACAGGCAAACAGCAGGGGCAGCAGCGGTGGGCGGTTCGGTCCGGGGCGGTTCGGTCCGGTGCGCTCCGGCGGGGTGTGCTCCGGCGGGGTGCTGGTCATGCGGCAGACTCTACCCGCGTCCGGTTCCTCCGGGCCGGCTGCAAGAACGAAACTTCCCACGCTCCGGTACGGATGGGGCTGATGGGACCCCGCCAGCCCCATCTGTAACGAAGCGTGGGAAGTCCGGCAGACAGCGGCACGGCTTGGGCGCGCCGCAACCGCATTCGGTTGTTTATGCACGGGGTCTGCGATGCTGATGCCATGCATTTTGTGCTGACCATCAACCAGCGGGACTCCCGCGAGGCAGGGGACCTGGTCCCGCAGCTGATCCGCTCACTGCGGCACCTGCCAGCGGCCCTCCCCTTCCAGCGCACAGTGGGCGACGAGGCTTCCGGGGTGCTGAACGACGCGTCCGCGGCGGTGGCTGCCGCGCTGTCCGCAGTTAGGGAACGCCGCTGGCATGTGGGCATCGGCGTCGGGGAACTGCATGTTCCATTGCCCGCCGACCTCACGGACGCCCGCGGCTACGGACTGGTTTATGCCCGGCGCGCCGTAGAACGGGCCCAGCGCAGCGGCGACCGGGTTCCGCTGGCCGTCGAGGGACCGGACGCGGAACTGGCCGCAGAAGCCGAAGCGGTGCTCCGGCTGCTGGGCCTGATCGTGGCGGCACGGACCGAAGCGGAATGGAAGGTACTGGACCTGATGACCCCCGGCGCCCGCGGGCAGCAGAAATTCGTGGCCCAGGAACTGGGCATCACCGCCCAGGCGGTGAGCAAGGCGGTGGTCCGCTCGCATTGGAACGAGGAATGGGCCACGCGCCCCGCGGCCGCCCGGTTGCTGGGACTGGCCTACGGCCCGGCGTCGCTGCCGCCGGCCGTGCTGCCCTACCGTGCCTGAGCGGACTAGACGCCGCGTTCCAGCACACTGTTGAGCACGCTCGCGGCGCCGTCTTCGTAAACCGTCCCGGTTACCTCGGCAGCCACAGCGAGCACTTCGTCCGGCGCCTGGCCCATGGCGACCCCGCGCCCGGCCCAGCCCAGCATCTCAATGTCATTCCGCCCGTCGCCAAGGGCAACGGTCAGGGCGGGATCCACCTCAAGCCGGGAGCGGACCTGCTCCAGCGCGCTGGCCTTGGTAACGCCGGCGGCGGCGATATCCAGCCACGCCGTCCAGCCCACGGAATACGTCACCCCGTGCAAGCCGATTGAAGCCACTGCGGAGCCAAACTGCTCCGCCGTGCTGTCGGTGCTGAAAACCACCACGCGCACAGCGCGGGCATCCAGCAGGGACTCGAAATCCACGGCGTGGGCTTCGGCCCCGAAACTCGCGTCCTGGAAGCGTTCAGTGGACAGGAAACGCCCCTCCGCATCTTCCAGGGCGAACTTGGCCGTGGGGAGTTTGTCGCGCAGCGCGGCCAGCGCAGGTTTCGGATCGAACACCACGCGGTCCACCACTTCGTAGCCGTCCTCCAGCGCCGGATCCAGGCGCAGGGTCACGGCGCCGTTGGAGCAGACGCAGTAGCCCTCGGTCAGTCCAAGCAGCTCAAGGATGGGCAGGGCCGCCCCGTAGGACCGTCCGGTGGCAATGACCAAGTGGTGCCCGGCGGCGATGGCGTCCCGCGCGGCACGGCGCACGCCCGGGGACATGTGTCCGTCGTGGTCCACGAGGGTCCCGTCAACGTCCAGTGCAACAAGGTGTCTTTTGTCAGGAATTTGCTGGTCTTCGATGCCAGCAGTACTCAGAGTTGTCATCGTTTTATCTAAGCAGATTCCGGGCAAAGGCGGCTAGGACGCAGACCACGCGCGGTTCTCAGGCCGCACAGAAGACCCCTTACAGAACCGGCAGGACTTCCAAGCCGCCAAGGTAGGGCTGCAGCGCAGCAGGCACGTTGACGGAGCCGTCCGGGTTCTGGTGGTGCTCCAGGATGGCCACAATCCAGCGGGTGGTGGCCAGCGTTCCGTTCAGGGTAGCGACGGCGCGGGTTCCCTTGCCTTCGGCCTGGCGTTCGCGGATGTTCAGGCGCCGGGCCTGGAACGTGGTGCAGTTGGAGGTTGAGGTCAGCTCGCGGTACGCGTTCTGGGTGGGAACCCAGGCTTCGCAGTCGAACTTCCGGGCGGCGGACATGCCCAGATCACCCGCGGCCGTGTCGATGACCCGGTACGGCAGTTCCACCTTGGCCAGCATTTCCTCTTCCCAGGCGAGCAGCCGCTTGTGCTCTTCGGCAGCATCCTCGGGGCGGGTGTAGACGAACATTTCCACTTTGTTGAACTGGTGGACGCGGATAATGCCGCGGGTGTCCTTGCCGTGCGAGCCGGCTTCCCGGCGGTAGCAGGAGGACCAGCCGGCGTAACGGACAGGGCCGCCGTCGAGCTCAAGGATTTCATCGGCGTGGTAGCCGGCCAGCGGCACCTCGGACGTGCCCACCAGGTACAGGTCGTCTTCAGCCAGGCGGTAGATCTCGGCGTCGTGGGCCACGTCGAAGCCGGTGCCCTGCATGGTTTCGGGGCGGACCAGGGTGGGGGTGATCATGGGAACGAAGCCGGCCTTCACGGCCTGGTCCATGGCCATGTTCAGCAGGGCCAGTTCCAGGCGGGCTCCGACGCCGCGCAGGAAGTAGAAGCGGGAGCCGGAGACCTTGGCGCCGCGCTCCATGTCGATGGCGCCCAGCATCTCGCCCAGTTCCAGGTGGTCGCGGGGCGCAAAACCCTCGGCCTCGAAGTTCCGCGGCGTGCCGACCGTCTTGACAACCTCGAAGTCGTCTTCGCCGCCGGTGGGAACGCCGTCGGACACCAGGTTCGGGATCCGGCGCAGGAGGGCATCGGATTCGGCCTGGATGGTGTCGGCTTCGGCGCCGGCAGCCTTGACGGCTGCGGCCAGTTCCTTCACCTCGGCCAGCAAGGCCTGCTTTTCCTCGCCCTTGGCCTGCGCCACGCGCTTGCCGAAGGCGTTCTGCTCGGCGCGCAGGGTTTCGTAGCGGGTCCGGGCGTCACGGCGGGCAGCGTCGGCGGAAATGATCGCGTCCACAATGCTCTCGTCGGCCAGCCGGGCGCGCTGCGAGGCTCGGAATTTTTCGGGGTTTTCGCGGAGCTCATTTACATCGATCACGTCTCAAGAGTACCGAAAAGCGGCCGGGCCTTTGGTTCGCCGGGCGGGGACTATTCTGGGAAGCATCATGCCCGTAGAAATTACCCTCCTCCTTGTGCTGTTCGCGGCCCTGCTGGCCTCCGCGGCAACCTGGGCCATCCTTGCAATTGCAAAGCGAAGCCGACGGCGGCTTGCGGCCGAGGCGGCTGTCTTCGCCCCGCGCGGGGCAGCCCACCAGCGGGTGGCGATGGTCATTAACCCGATCAAGGCGCAGGCAGACGAGGCCCGGGCACTGCTGGAAGCGGCCTGCGAGCTGGCCGGCTGGGACGCTCCCCTGATCCTGGAGACCACCGTGGATTCTCCCGGCTACCTGCAGGCGGTGCAGGCACTGGAAGCCGGTGCCGACGTCGTTGTGGCGGCAGGCGGGGACGGCACCATCCGCGAGGTCTCCCGGGCCGCGGCGCATTCCAACGCTTCGCTGGGGCTGGTGCCGCTGGGCACCGGCAACCTGCTGGCGCGGAACCTCGACATTTCGGTGGCCGACCTGACGGGCAATGTCCGCAACGCACTGCACGGGGATACCCGCCGGATCGACATGGCCACCATCGAACTGGAGGATTCAACCGCCGGAACGGCCTCCCGCAACGCTTTCCTGGTGATGGGCGGCATCGGCTTGGATGCCGAAGTCATTGCCGCGACGCGCGACGAGCTGAAAAAGCGGGTCGGCTGGCTGGCCTACAGCGAAGCCGGTGTGCGCCTGCTGCCGGGGCGCCGCACCCGCATGAACATCAGCATTGACGACGCCCCGGTCCATTCGCAGAAAGTGCACAGCGTGCTGGTGGCCAATACCGGACGGCTGCCGGCTGGAATCGACTTCATCCCGGATGCCGTGGTGGATGACGGGTTGCTGGACATCATCATCATGAGTCCGCGCAGCGTCCTGGGCTGGGCCTGGGTGGCCGGCAAGGTGATGACGCGCTACCCCAAGGATCTGCCGGTCATCCACCACCACCGGGCCCGGAAAGTGACCGTGTCGGTGGCCGAACCCACGCAGACCCAGCTCGACGGGGACCTGACCGGGGCGGCCACGTCCATCACCGTCCAGGTGGATCCCGGGGCCTTGCTCGTGCGGGTACCGCAGGCCCCCGCGCTGCCTGTACCGAAGAACCGCAGCAACGCCGCCGCAACGGCCTAGCCAGGGAATATGCAACGGGGCCGCACCCTTTCGGATGCGGCCCCGTTGTTACCGGAGTTGATGCCGGCGGAGGAACCGGGACGGACTACTTCCCGTCCTGGGTTCCCTCGGAATCGGTGTAGCCGCCTTCGCGGTTGCGGTCCGTCCGGGCGCCGTCGGCGTCGGTGTACTCGCCTTCTTCCTTAGGCAGGGAGGATCCGGAGGACTGTTCCCGGATCAGTGCCTCTTCCTCGGCAAAGCGGATGTCGTTGCCCTGGTCGCCGACATCGCCGCGGTAGTTGTCATCATTGGTGGAAACACCGCTGGGCTTCGGGTCCTTGAGCTGTTCTTCTTCATTGGGGTACTCGCTCATGCCGGCACCTTCCTTCTTGGGGTGGTTGTCCAGTGCGCCAATACTGCGCGCGCCTTCCATCAGCATACTTATTGCCGGGCGCTGCGGAAACCCGGTTAATCCTCGAGCATCAGGCGCACCGCAGTCTCCGACGCCGAAAACCCGGTAACCGGGATGACGTCGCCGTCAAAGAACCGGTCCACCACGCGGGGATCAATGTAGGACTTGCGGGCGATAGCCGGCGTGTTGCCCAGGTGGTCCGCGACGTCCCGGGCGGTTGCAGCCACGGCCTTCAGCTTGGCCCGTTTGGTGACGGCTTCGGGCGCAAGCCGGGCCAGGGACATTGCGGCAACTACCGTGGCCTGCCAGGTGCGGAAGTCCTTGGCGCTGAAATCCCCGCCGGTTACTTCCTTCAGGAAAGCGTTCAGCGCTGCGGCGTCCACACTGTGCCAGCTGCCGTCCGAACCGATGTAGGCCAGGGCCGTGTCGGCGCCGGGCCGCGCGAGCATGGGCTCCAGCGCTGCGGCGAGGTCCTCGTCATTGATGGACGTGTGCCATTCCTGGCCGCTCTTGCCCGGGAAATCGAAGCGGACCTCGGTGCCGGCCAGATTCACGTGCTCAATGCGCAGGGTGGTCGTGCCGTAGGAACCGTTGGCCTCGGCATACCGGGTGCCGCCCACCCGCAGGGCACCGGCGTCGACAATGCGCAGCGCGGCGGCGAGGGCGCGTTCGGGACCCACCCCTTCGGCACGCAAATGCTTGGTAATCAGGCGGCGGGCCGGCGGAAGGGACTGCGCAAAGGCCAAGGCGCGGTCGAACTTTTCCCGGTCCTTCATTTCCCGCCAGTGCGGATGGTAGATGTACTGCTTCCGCCCGGCCCCGTCGGTGCCGGTGGCCTGGATGTGGCCGTTGGCGTAGGGGCTGATCCAGACGCTGGTCCACGCCGGCGGGATCGCCAGCGAACGGATGCGTGCCAGCACTTGCCGGTCAGTGATCACCCCGCCGCGGATGTCCCGGTAGCTGAAGCCTTTTCCCCAGCGCCGCCGGGAGTAGCCGGGATGCTCGCAGTTGCTGCGCCTCAGTCGAGCCATGGTGCTTCCCTTTCACCCGGCGCCGCTGCCGGTCCGGCCGCGGCATGCTTCCAGCCCTAGTATCCGTTCAGCAGGGATTCGAGCCAAATATCCGCGTCCCGGAAAGCTTCGTCGCTGGTGTGCCGGGAGACCTCGGGCTCCCGGCGGTCCGCCCGGGGGTAGGAGCCGAGGAAACGCATTTCCGGGCTGATCCGATGCAGGCCCTTCAACGCATCCGCCATCCGGGCATCGGCCACGTGCCCGTCGGCGTCAATGCTGAAGAAGTAGTCGCCGAGGAACATGCCGGTGGGGCGGGACTCGATCCGGCTCAGGTTCACCCCGCGGGTGGAGAACTGCTCCAGGATTTCCATCAGGGCACCCGGGTGGTCCTCCGGCAGCGGGATCACCAGGGTGGTCTTGTCCGATCCGGTGGGCTCGGGCAGCAGGCCAGGCTGGCTGATCATCACGAACCGGGTCACGGCGTCGCGCACGTCTCCGATGTCTTCCCGCAGCACCGTCAGCCCCAGCCGTTCGGCGACCAGCGGCGCGCAGATAGCAGCGTCGAAGGAGGGCTCCGCGCCGCTAAGTTCCACGGCGGCTGCGGCGGTGGAGGACGCAGGGAGATATTCCGCTTCGGGAATATTCGCCGCTGCCCATTCGCGGCACTGGGCCCAGGCATGCGAGTGGGTGGACACGGTGCGGACATCCTCAAGCGCCACTCCCGGCCGGGCTGCCAGCACAAAGGTAATAGGTACCAGGATTTCGCGCAGGATCCGCAGAGTGGCGCCGGCCGAAAGCGCATCGAGGGTGGCGCTGACGCCGCCCTCCACCGAGTTCTCGATCGGAACCACGGCGGCATTGGCCTGCCCGGAGCGGACCATTTCCAATGCGGTGTTCACGCTGGCGGACGGAACACGGACGGCATCCTTCGCGCCGGGCACCTGCAGCAGGGCCGCTTCCGTGAACGTTCCTTCCGGGCCGAGATAGGTGTACACCACGGTCTCGCCCGACGGGCCGGAATGGTGCGGAGCAGCTTGGGCGTGCGCCGTGTGCGTCATCGAACTGTCGGCTCCTGGCCATTGTCCGAAACCATGGGCTTGCCCGCTTCCAGCCAGGCGCCCATTCCGCCGTTGACGTTAACGGCCGAGTAGCCCTGTGCGTCCAACCACGCAGTGGCGCGGGCGCTGCGGCCGCCGGTGCGGCAGATAACGGCCAGATCCTGGTCGGGGTCCAGGCTGTCAAGGCTTTCGGGCAGCTGGTCCAGCGGGATATGGACGGCGCCGTCCACGTGACCGGCCTCCCATTCATAGTCCTCCCGCACATCGAGGATTTTTGCGCCCGCCGGAATGCTGTCTACGGATACGCTCTGCATCTCACTCATTGCTGCCCTCACTGTTGAACCGGGTTGTTCCGCGCCGCCGCCGCACCCGGGCTTCCGGGGCCGCGGCGTTCGTTTTGTCCAGCCTATAGTGGGACGCGGCCCGAAGAAATAAACGTCCAGGTCCCATGCACCGGAGGTACAAATTGCCCGCTCCCCACGAGATGACCGCCGTCGAGCTGCGGGATGAACTGGCAGCCGGCCGGCTCGGCGCCGAAGAGGTGACCACCCACTACCTGCAGCGGATCGAAGAGCTCAACCCCGCGCTGGGCGCCTTCCTCACGCCCACCCCTGAGCTTGCCGTGGCCGAGGCGCGGGCCGCTGATGCGCGGCGCGCCCGGGGAGAAAAGCTGGGCATGCTGCACGGCATGCCGCTGGCCCACAAAGACCTGACCGATGTCGCCGGCGTCCGTACCACCATGGGCAGCGCCGCGTTGAAGCCGTGGACGGCGGACACCGACGGCCCGCTCCCGGCCGTACTGCGCCGGGCCGGAGCCATCAGCCTCGGCAAAACCCAGGTGCCGGAATTCGGGCTGAGCAGCTACAGCGAAAACCTGGTGGGCCCGCCGGCGCGGAACCCGCGGGATCTGCGGTTGAGCCCCGGCGGATCCTCCGGTGGCAGCGCAGCGGCCGTAGCTGCCGGGCTGATTCCCTTCGCACCGGGCACCGACGGCGGCGGTTCGGTACGCATCCCCGCCGCCGCCACCGGGCTGGTAGGGCTTAAGCCCAACCGCGGCAGGGTCCCCTCCGGCTCCGCCCAGCAGGATTTGGGCCAGTTTGTGGTGGCCGGTCCACTGGCCCGAACCGCGGCCGACGCCGGACTGCTGCTGGACGCCATGGTTGCCGGGCCGAACCACCGCGCCACCAGCGCACCGCCGTCCACGGACGGCTTCCTGGCCGCTGCGCAGCGGGCCGAAGGCACATTCCGGATAGGCGTCAGCACCCGCTCACCCTTCGAGTCCAGGCTGGAGATCCGCCTTGATCCCGAGGCGCTTCAGGCGCTCGACGCCGGGTCGGCCGCGCTAACTGCGGCAGGCCACGACCTGGTGGACACGGACCTGCGCTACGACGAACGGTATCCGGATGCGTTCGAGGCGGTGTGGACGGCGTTCCTGGCTACGGCTGTGCTGGAGCCGGGGGCCGAATCGGAACTCACCGGCATTGCAGCGTCCAAGCGGCAGCGGGCACTGGGCCGAAGCGCCGCGGACCTGGTCACGGCCATTGACATCCTGCGCACCTTCGAAACCGACACCATCCGGCAGTTCGGTGCCTATGACATGATCCTCACGCCGTCCCTGGGCATGACGCCGCGGCCCATCGGCTGGTACACGGACGGCGGCGGGGAGGAAGACTATGTACGGCAGTGCCTCTACTCGCCGTTCACGTCCATGGTTAATGTGTGCGGACTTCCCGCCATCTCCGTTCCCGTGTACAACACGGAGGCCGGACTGCCGATGGGTATCCAGCTCATCGGCCGTCCGGGGGCCGAAGCCGACCTGCTCGCCGTCGCCGCGCAGCTTGGCTACTGACCCCGGTTCCCCATCCAGGCGGGGCCGCTAATCCGTGAACAGGCCGGCGAGCAGCCGGTCGGACTCCCGTTGGCCCGCGAGGTCGTAGGCTCCCCCGGTGGCCAGGAGTTCATCGGCACCGGTTGCGGCCACGAGCCCGCCCAGCCTCTCGCGGACCTGGTCCGGGGTGCCGTGGATGGAATTGGCCAGTGATTCCCGGATAAGTTCCTGCCGGCGTTCCGGGCCTTCCGCAGCGCTGCCGCTCCCGGCCAGGGCGGGGAACACACCCTTGGTACGTGAATCGGCCAGGGCCGCGGCCTCGGGGAGGAGCAGTTCAGCGGCGGCCCTTTCCGTGCCGGCAACCGCCACGTTCACCGCGGCCAGCACGTAGGGGCGCGGGAACCGGTCCGAGGGGCGGAAGGATGTCCGGTACCGTTCCAGCACCTGCCCGGGGTTGTTTCGGAACAGGCCCGGCCCGCCGAAGACCAGGCCCAGGCCCGCACGCGCAGCGATATCGGCACCGGCTCCGGTGGCCAGCACAAAAACCGGGGTTTGGCCGGAGTCCCGCGGCCGCGCCGTGATCGGTGCCGTGCCGTCGAGGTAGGCCAGCAGTTCCGCCAGGTCCGCTTCGAACCGTTCGGCCTCAGCCTTTCCTGCCTTTAGTGCCCGCCGCACCGCCTGCGTGAAACCCACCGAACGGCCCAGCCCCAGGTCAATGCGGTCCGGGTAGAGGGCGGACAGGGTGGCGGCCTGCTCGGCGACCAGCAGCGGCGGATGGTTGGGCAGCATGATGCCGCCGGAACCGATGCGGATGCTGCTGGTCCGGGCGGCAAGGGCGGCCATCAGCACCGCCGGTGCTGAACCGGCAATACCGGCCACGGCATGGTGTTCGGCCACCCAGAAGCGCCGGTACCCAAGCGCTTCAGCGGCTTCGGCACGCTCGAGGACTGCCTGCAGGGCATGGGCCTCGGAAAAGCCCAGCCGTGAGTTGGCGCGGTCAAGGATCGAGAGGGGGACGCGGGTGGGCATACCGGTGGCAACCCTGCACACTCCCCCGGAATTCCGGCTGCTTGTAGGCAGCGCCCGGGTTTGCGCAAAATCCGGGCGTAACGGGGGCCCTATTGCACGTAATCTCGCGGAAATCGACCTGCAAACGGGTGACCTTCAGCACATGGCCAAGGGAAACCTGCCCGGTTCGGGGCGGAATACGCCGGTTTTCCCGGCGCTTACCCCCGCGGGGAGTGGGACCATTAATCCGTGAGCCATACCCCCAGTAACCCAGGCGTCCAAGAAGCGCGTAAAACCTTCTTCGGCCATCCCCGGATGTTGGCCAATCTTTTCAGTGTCGAGTTGTGGGAACGCTTCTCGTTCTACGGCATGCAGGGCATCCTGCTGTACTACATGTACTACAGCGTCACCGAGGGCGGCCTTGGCATCGACAAAGCCATCGCCACCTCGCTGGTGGGCGCATACGGCGGTGGTGTGTACCTGTCCACCATCATTGGTGCGTGGCTTGCGGACCGGGTCCTCGGATCCGAACGCGTGCTCTTCTACTCCGCCGCGATTGTTGTGCTCGGCCACATTTCGCTGGCCGTGCTCCCGGGCGCAGTGGGACTGGCCGCCGGCCTGATCCTGATTGCCCTGGGTTCCGGCGGCGTCAAAGCCAACGCCACTTCGCTGGTGGGGACCCTGTACGACGAAAAGGATGAACGGCGCGACGCCGGTTTCTCCCTCTTCTACATGGGCATCAACCTCGGCGCCCTGGTCGGCCCCCTCCTCACCGGCCTGCTCCAGGTGAAGCTCGGCTTCCACTACGGCTTCGGCCTGGCTGCCATTGGCATGGCCATCGGCCTCGTCCAGTACGGCCTGACCCGCAAGTACCTGCCCGAGGCTGCCCACCAGGTGACCAACCCGCTGCCGCGCCGCAAGTACGCCACCATGGGCGGCGTTGCCGCCGGCGTTGTGGTCATCGTTGCCCTGGCCGTGGTCTTCGGCCTGCTCAAGGCGGAGAACCTCGCAGTGGTCATGGCGACCGTGGCCATCCTTGCCTCGGTCGCATACTTCGTGATCATCCTGCGCAGCCCGAAGGTGGGCGCCGTCGAACGCCGCCGCGTGTACTCCTTCATGCCGCTGTTCATCGCCAGCGCCGCTTTCTGGGCCCTGTTCCAGCAGCAGTTCACCGTGGTGGCGCTGTACGCGGACACCTCGCTGGACCGGTCCATCTTCGGCTTCACCATGCCGGCGGCCTGGGTGCAGTCCATCAACCCGATCTTCATCATCATCTTCGCGGCCGTCTTCGCCGCGGTCTGGACCAAGCTGGGCGACCGGCAGCCGTCCTCGCCGCTGAAGTTCTCCCTGGGACTTGCCGTAATGGGCCTGGCCTTCCTGGCCTTCATCCCGTTCTCGGGCGGCGGCCCCAACAGCACCCCGCTGCTGGCGATCGTCGGCATCCTGCTGCTGTTCACCTTCGCGGAGCTGTTTATCTCCCCGATCGGCCTGTCCGTGGCAACCAAGCTGGCGCCGGAAATTTTCCGGACCCAGATGGTGGCGCTGTTCTTCCTTTCGGTCTCACTGGGCACCACGCTGGCCGGCTGGCTGGCACAGTTCTACGACCCCGAAACCGAGGTCAGCTACTTCCTGTTCAGCGGCGGAACCGCCATTGTCCTGGGCATCGCCCTGGCAGCGGCGACCCCGGCCATCAAGAAGCTGATGAGCGGCGTGCGCTAACCGGCACAACAGTTTCAGTTCCACCAGGACGGCGGCACCGGGCAACCCCGGGGCCGCCGTTCTTTTTGCCTGCCGTCACATGCTTGGCCTGCGCCCGGCGTCGTGGTTAGGATGGGCACCAGCTTCAGGAGACACGGCCGCCAAGCTCCGACTTGGCCGTGCACCAACCCCATGCTTCGCGGGTGGTTCGGATGACGAAGCGGCCTGCACCGCCTTTTCCAGGCATCCGGTGCAGGCAAGAGCACGTGAATCCCAAGGATTATTTCCATGCGCAAAAGCACCGACCGTATCCTGGCCACCCATGCCGGTTCCCTGCCCCGCACCCCCGAACTCCTCGCGGCCAACGCAGCCCGGGACGCGGAACCCTCCGACACCGGGGGCTATGCCGAACTGCTCAGCGACGCCGTCGCCGACCTGGTGCTGCGCCAGCAGCGGGCCGGCATCGACATCCCCAACGACGGCGAGTACGGGCACGCGATGTCCGCGGAGGTGGACTACGGGGCCTGGTGGTCCTATTCCTTTGCCCGGCTCAGCGGCCTGACCGTGGCGGAGACCGGCATCTGGGAGATGGAGCCCGTCCGTTCCGAGCCGGGAAAACCGGTACTCACCAGCTTCGGTGACCGCCGCGACCGCGGGCGCTTCCGCGAGGCCTACACCGACCCGTCGTCGGGCATCACCACCGGCGCCCAGAAGGTCTTCCCGAAGGTCACCGGCAAGGTGGAATACACCGGGTACGACGCCGTTGCCGGCGACATCCGAAACCTCAAGTCAGGGCTTGCGGCAGCGGGGCTGGAGGAAGGTTTCCTCGCCTCGCTTTCCCCCGGTTCCTGTTCACGCATCGCCAACGAGTACTACGCCACCGAGGAGGAGTTCATCTACGCCTGCGCGGACGCGATGCGGGAGGAATACAAGGCGATTATCGACGCCGGCCTGATTGTGCAGATCGACGATCCCTCCATTGCGGAGAACTGGGACCAGATCAATCCCGAGCCGTCCGTCGAGGACTACCTGCGCTTCACCGAAATCCGGGTTGAGGCCCTGAATTACGCACTGCGCGGCCTTCCCGAGGAGCAGATCCGCTTCCACCTGTGCTGGGGCTCCTGGCACGGACCGCACACAACGGACATCGAGTTCCGGCACCTGGCGGACACCCTGCTGAAGATCAACGCCGGCGGTTACAGCTTCGAAGCCGGCAACGTACGGCACGAGCACGAATGGCGGGTCTGGGAAGACACCAAGCTGCCGGGCGGCAAGGTGATCATTCCCGGCGTCGTCTCCCATGCCACGAACGTAGTGGAGCATCCGGAGTTGGTGGCGGACCGGATTGAGCGCTTCGCCCGGCTGGTCGGCCGCGAAAACGTGATTGCGTCTACGGACTGCGGGCTGGGCGGCCGCGTGCACCCGCAGATCGCGGCGGCCAAGCTCGAAGCCCTCGGCGAAGGTGCGCGGCTGGCCAGCAGCCGTCTATGGTGACCCGACAAGCACAACGACAAGTGAGGGCTTCCTAGCTGTCCAGCCCGGCGGCGGCCAGCGCCAGCATTCCGCTGGCCGCCGCCAGCAGGCCCAGGCCGCCCAGGGCGTTAAAGGCGCGGCCGCCGTCTTGGCGCAGGCCCCGGCTAAACAGGACCGCTGCGCTCAGCCAAGCCGCCAGGAACACCAGGACCGGCAGGACACCGGCGGCGAATCCGGCGGCCTGCTCGGCCCAGGCCGGGAGTTCGAACTGCCGGCGCTGGCTCCAAAAAAACCAGAAAACCGGGGCGGCGCATACGTAGATGATGTTCAGGACCGCCATGGCTGCCCGGGTGCCGCGGCGCATTCCGGGCTGAAGCTGCGCCGGTACCGCACTGGCCGCCATGGTGTGCCCCTCTCCGCCGCGCCCTCGCGGCTGTCCGATCGAGCATACGGCCGGACGGGCAGCTTTACACGTAGGCGGGCGTCTGCCGCACCTGCCGTTTCTTTGGCATGCTTAGGGGTATGTCTAATCGTGCAGGAAAACCCGCTGAACCATCCGACCTTGTAGATCTCACCGCGCTGTTGGACGCCTATTACGACGTCGCACCGGATCCTTCGAACGTGGCGCAGCGCGTTGCGTTCGGTACTTCCGGGCACCGGGGATCATCGCTGAACGGCGCCTTCAACGAGCAGCATATTGCCGCCATCACGCAGGCGATCGTTGAGTACCGCCGTTCTGCGGGCATCACCGGACCCCTGTTCATGGGCAAAGATACCCATGCCCTGTCCGAACCGGCGCAGAACACCGCATTGGAGGTCCTGGCGGCCAACGGCGTGAACGTGCTCATTGATGCACGGAACGGCTTCACCCCCACCCCGGCCGTCAGCCACGCCATCCTGAAGTACAACGCCTCACGGACGGACCAGTCCGACGGCATTGTGGTGACGCCCTCGCACAATCCCCCCGCTGACGGCGGCTTCAAGTACAACCCGCCCACGGGCGGGCCGGCCGGTTCGGACATCACCAACTGGATTGCCGACCGCGCCAACGAACTGCTGGAAGCCGGCCTGAACGGAGTGAAGCGCATTCCGCTGGGCGAAGCACGCCTGGCCGATTCCGTGGGCACGTACGACTTCCTGCAGAACTACGTCGAAGACCTCCCCTCGGTGCTGAACCTGGATGCGATCCGCAGCGCCGGCCTGCACATCGGCGCCGATCCGCTGGGCGGTGCTTCTGTGGACTACTGGGGCGCCATTGCGGAGCAGCACCAGCTGAACCTGACCGTAGTGAACCCCAACGTGGATCCGCAGTGGGCATTCATGACCCTGGACTGGGACGAGAAGATCCGCATGGACTGCTCCTCCCCGTACGCCATGGCCTCCCTGATTGCCCGCGCCGACGAATACGACATAGCCACGGGCAACGACGCCGACGCCGACCGGCACGGCATTGTCACCCCCGACGGCGGGCTGATGAACCCGAACCACTACCTGGCCACGGCCATCGACTACCTCTACCGCAACCGCTCAGGCTGGAGCGCAGACGCCATGGTGGGCAAGACCCTGGTGTCCTCCTCCATGATCGACCGCGTGACGGCGGACCTGGGCCGGGTGCTGATGGAGGTTCCCGTGGGCTTCAAGTGGTTTGTCCCGGGCCTGCTCTCCGGCGAGACCGCTTTCGGCGGCGAGGAATCCGCCGGCGCTTCCTTCCTGCGCCTGGATGCCAGCCCGTGGAGCACCGACAAGGACGGTCTCCTGCTGGCCCT
Organism: Arthrobacter sp. zg-Y1143; assembly: GCF_030125565.1. NCBI lineage: Bacteria > Bacillati > Actinomycetota > Actinomycetes > Micrococcales > Micrococcaceae > Arthrobacter > Arthrobacter sp. zg-Y1143. Next base: position 130,006 of record NZ_JASKLW010000001.1, read on the forward strand.
GCTCGCCTCGGAAATGACCGCAGTGACCGGCAAGACCCCGTCCCAGCGGTACCGCGAACTGACCAACAGGTTCGGCGACCCGGAGTATGCCCGCGTGGATGCCCCGGCCACCCGGGAGCAGAAGGCGGCGCTGGCCAAGCTCTCGCCGTCGGACGTCACGGCCACCACCCTGGCCGGCGAGGAAATCACTGCCCGCCTGACTGAAGCTCCCGGCAACGGCGCACCCATTGGCGGACTGAAAGTGACCACGGAAAACGCCTGGTTCGCCGCACGCCCCTCCGGCACGGAGGACGTATACAAAATCTATGCCGAGTCCTTCAAGGGCTTGGAGCACCTGCACCAGGTGCAGGCTGAAGCCAAGGCCATTGTGGACGGCGTCATCTCCTAGCGATACCGCGTTAACGGCAAAAGGGCGGACCAGGAGGTCCGCCCTTTTGCCGTTAACGGGCGCTAGAGCAGCCGGCGCAGGATCTGTTTCTTCACTCCGTTGTACGGCGGGTACGCGAACCGGAGCGTATCCAGCAGGGTGCCCTTGCTGAAGACCGGGCGCAGCTGGCTGAACGTATCGAAGGAGTACTTGCCGTGGTACGCGCCGGTTCCGCTGGCCCCGGCACCGCCGAACGGCAGCCCCGGCACGGCCAGCTGCACGGTGCTGGCGTTGTGGTTGATGCTGCCTGCCCGTACGCCGGCCTCGAACGCCTGCCGCGCAGCTGCCGAATTGGTGTACAGGTAGGCGGAGAGCGGAACCGGGCGGGCGTTGATGAACTCCATCGCCTCGTCCAGGTCCTTCACGGTCAGCACGGGCAGGATGGGTCCGAAAATCTCTTCCTGCATCACCGGCGACTGCGGATCCACGTCCGTAAGGATGGTCGGTTCAAGATACAGGCCGGCACGGTCGCTGCGGCCGCCGGCCAGGATTGTCCCGCTGTCCAGCAGCCCCACCAGCCGCTCCCAGTGCTGTTCATTCACGATCCGGCCGAAGTCCCTGCTCTTGGCCGGGTCCTTCCCGAACAGTTCCGCCACGGCCTTGACGAGGTGTTTGCGCAGTGCGGGCGCGGCTTCCTCGGTGACCAGCACGTAGTCCGGCGCCACGCAGGTCTGTCCGGCGTTGAGCAGCTTGCCGAACACCAGACGCCGGGCGACGCCGGCCCAGTTGCCGTCCAGCACCACGGCTGGGGATTTGCCGCCCAGCTCCAGGGTGACCGGAGTCAGGTGCTCGGCTGCTGCCTGCAGCACAATCCGTCCCACACGCTCCCCGCCGGTGAAGAAGATGGAATCAAAGCGTTCCTTGAGCAGTGCGGTGCTGATGTCCTGCCCGCCCTCGACCACCGCGACGGCGTCGGAATCCAGGTAACGCGGTACCAGGTCGGCGAGTACCGCAGAGGTGGCCGGGGCCAGTTCGCTGGGCTTGAGCACGGCCGCGTTACCGGCCGCCAGGGCGCCCACCAGCGGGGCCAGCACCAGCTGCACCGGATAGTTCCACGGCCCGATGATCAGCACCACACCCAGCGGCTGCGGCTCTGTTTTCGCCGACGCAGGCAGCAGCCCCAGCGGCACCGGAACCCGGCGGCTGCGGGTCCACTTGTCCAGGTGCTTCAGCGCGTGCTCGGCCTCGGCCCGGACCAGAGACAGTTCCGTGACGTAGCTTTCCAGCGGGTTCTTGCCCAGGTCCGCTGCCAGTGCGTCCGCCAGCTCCTGTTCGCGTTCCCGGAACAGGCGGATGAGGCCCGTGAGCTGGGCGCGCCGCCACGCCGGCGGACGGGTGCGCCCGGATGCGTAGGCCTTCCGGACCCGCGCCAGGACGGCCGGCACCACTGCCGGGGATTCGGCGGACAGGGAGGATTCCGGGTCCGGGAAGGCGGAAACCATTTCGCTCATGCCTTGGCCTCTTCCTTTGCGCCATCCGCCGCCGGTTTCCGTCCGGTGAAGTGGTCCATGGACTGGTAAACCTTGAAAACACGGCCGGCCACCACGTCCCAGGCCGGCTGCGGCAGCACATTGCGCAGGGCACTGCCCAGGGCCACGGTCCACGGCAGCTGGATCCGTGCCTTGCCGGCCAGCATCGCCCCCCAGGCCCGGTCCACCACGTGCTGCGGTTCCATCAGCGGGGTCAGCAGCGGCCCGCGGGCACCTTCGAACATCCCGGTCTTGATGTAGCTGGGGATCAGGGTGGTGACGGCCACGTGGCCGTTGCCGGATTCATTCAGCTCCAGGCGCATGGAGTCGCTCCAGCCGATCACGGCCCATTTCGACGCCGTGTACACACTCATCTTGGGCACGGACAGCGTGCCTGAGGCGGAGGCAACGTTGAGGATCCGGGCCGGGGTGCGGCGTTCGATCATCCCGGGCAGGAAGGCCCGGGTCACCTGCATGGGTGCCAGGGTGTTCACGGCCATCACGGCGTTGATGTCTGCCTTCGGGGCGTGCTCCCAGAAGTATTTGCCGCGCACAATGCCCGCGTTGTTGATGAGGATGTCCGGAACGCCGGCGTCGCGGATCACCTTTTCCGCCGCAGCCTCAATGTCCGGCAGTGAACTGACGTCCACCGCATAGGGGTAGACAGCCGATGCGCCCTGCTCGCGCAGTTCGGCGGCGGTGCCTTCCAAGGCCTCGGCGTTGAGGTCCCACAGCACCACCGCGGCCGCGCCTTCACGGACGGCGCGTTCGGCATAAAGCCTGCCCATGCCCATTGCCGCGCCCGTGATAAGGACCACCCGTCCTGAAACTGAAATGCTCATGCTGCTCCATCGTCTAGCGGTACGGATTCAACGTTGTGACCGGTCCGCGCGGCGCGCGGGTCTTATTGCAACGTAACATCCCGGCAATCGTTGCCGGTTAGAATTTTGGTAAAACCCCCTGTCTTCGGAAGGCACAACCATGAGCAGATTCGGTACGGCCTGGACCCTCCATGGAGACGGTAAGACCATCAAGCCCGGCGCCTATGTTGCCCCTGAGGAGCGCCTGAGCTGGCCGCGCACCATCGGCATTGGTTCCCAGCACGTTGTGGCGATGTTCGGCGCGACGTTCCTGGTTCCGCTGCTGACCGGCTTCCCGCCTGCCACCACCCTGCTGTTCTCCGGTATCGGTACGATCCTGTTCCTGATCATCACCGCCGGAAAAGTGCCCAGCTACCTCGGTTCCTCCTTCGCCTTTATCGCCCCCATCACCGCGGCCACCAGCCAGCACGGGCCCGGCGGTGCGCTGGGCGGCATCATCATGGCCGGCGCGGCGCTGTTCCTCATCGGCCTGGCCGCGCAGGTGGCCGGCACGCGCTGGATCCAGCTCCTGATGCCGCCGGTGGTCACCGGTACCATCGTGGCGCTGATCGGGTTGAACCTGGCCGGCTCGGCCCGGACCAACTTCGAAAAGGGGCCGGTGACGGCTGTGGTCACGGTGGCCGTGATCCTGCTGGCCACGGTCCTCTTCCGCGGATTCTTCGGCCGGCTGTCCATCCTGATCGGCGTCCTGGCCGGCTACGGGGTGGCCATGCTGCGCGGCGAAGTGGATTTCGAGGCGATCAGTTCCGCGGCCTGGTTCGGCCTGCCGCACTTCCACGCGCCGAGCTTCCACTTCTCCGTGATCGGCTTGTTCGTGCCGGTGGTGCTGGTGCTTGTGGCCGAGAACGTCGGGCATGTGAAGTCCGTGGCCGCCATGACCGGCCGGGACCTGGACCCGTACGCGGGCCGGGCGCTGATGGCCGATGGCCTGGCGACCATGCTGGCCGGTTCAGGCGGCGGTTCGGCCACCACCACCTATGCCGAGAACATCGGCGTGATGGCCGCCTCCCGGGTGTACTCCACCGCGGCCTACTGGGTGGCCGGCATTGTGGCCGTCCTGCTCAGCCTGTTCCCGAAGTTCGGTGCGCTCATCGCCACCGTTCCGCCCGGTGTGCTCGGCGGCGCCGGCGTCGTGCTGTACGGCATGATCGGCATCCTGGGTGTGCGGATCTGGGTGGATAACCGGGTGAACTTCTCCAACCCGATCAACCTGTCCGCCGCCGGCCTTGGCCTTATCGTGGCCATCGCGGACTTCACCTGGGTCATTGGGGACCTGACTTTCGGCGGCATTGCCCTGGGCACCGGCGCGACCCTGGTGGCCTACCACGGCATGCAGGCCATCGCCCGCTGGCGGGGCACCGACCCCGACGAGCCGGCGGAGGACGCCGGGGCCACCCCCAGCCGGCTGGGCTAACGGCGGCGGAACGGCGGCCGCGGGCGCTCAGGCGCCTTCGAGGACCTGCCGGGTTGCCCAGGCAACGTATTTTGCCGCCTGGGACATTGCATCCTGCGGCCGCTGCACCACATCCAGCAGGCTGACGGCCGCAACAATCCCGTACTCCTGCAGTTGGTCCGGGGTCAGTGTGATCTGCCCGGCCACGGCAACCACGGGAATACCGGCATCCCGGGCCCGGGCCGCAACTTCCAGCGGAGCCTTCCCGTAGCGGGACTGGTTGTCCAGGGAGCCTTCGCCGGTGAGGACCAGATCGCAGCGGGTCAATGATTCATCAAGTCCGGTGAAGGCCGAGAGCAGTTCGAATCCCGGGTGCAGGGATGCCCCGGTGAAGGCCAGGAACCCCGAGGGGAAGCCGCCGGCCGCACCCGCCCCGGGGACATCGACGTCGACGCCGGTGGCCTCCTTCAGGAGCCGCGCCCAGTTGTCCAGCGCCTCTTCGAGCAGCTGCTGCTCCGCTGCGCCCGCGCCTTTCTGGCCGCTGAAGACCGCCGCCGTTCCTTCATAACCCAGGAGCGGGTTCCGGACGTCGGCGGCAATCCGCAGGTCCACCCCCGCCAGCCGCGGATCCAGTCCGGACGCATCCACTGATGCCGCGTTCAGCAACCCCGCGCCGCCGGGCGGCACAGGATTTCCATCCCGGTCCAGGATCTTCAGGCCCAGCGCGCACAGTGCCCCGGATCCGCCGTCGGTCATGGCCGAACCGCCGATGCCCAGGATGATGGTTTTCGCCCCCGCCTCCAGCGCGTGGGCGATCAACTGTCCGCTGCCGTAGCTGCCTGCAGCCAGTGCCGTCTCCGGGGAAGGATCCAGCAGGACCAGCCCCGAGGCGCGTGCGGTTTCGATCAGGGCCGTGTCGCCGGACAGGGCCCAGACGGCCGTGGTGTCCCGGCCCAGCGGCCCCGTGACGCGGGCCGTGCGGGGTTCGGCACCGGCGCCCAACGCGGCATCCAAGGTGCCCTCGCCGCCGTCGGCCACCGGAACCACCGTCACGGTGGCCTCGGGGTACACCGCGAGCACTCCCTCAGCCATGGCTGCCGCGGCTTCTGCGGAGGTGAGGGAGCCTTTGAACTTGTCCGGGGCAATAACTACGCGCATGTCTTCATCCTGCCAGCCGGGGGTGACATGGCGGCTACCTGTCTTCGACGCCGCCGCGCCCCTACCGCCACTGCCCGCGGTCCTTGAGCACCTTCACCAGGAGGTCTGACCGGTCCGAGACAATGCCGTCCACACCCAGGTCCAGCAACCGGTTCATGGTCTCTTCGTCATTGACGGTCCACACATGGACCTGCAATCCGGCACGGTGGCAGCGGCTCAGGAAGGACGAGGTGACCACGCGGACCGGTCCGAATGCCACCGGCACCTGGATGCATTGGAACCGGCCCAGCCGGGATACCAGGCCGGCGGCGCCCAGCGGCGCCAGCAGCCGCAACAGGACGGTCAGGGCAGTGCCCGCCGAGCTGGCCGCGGGCCGGCCCAGGTGCTTCAGTGTGCGGAGGCGGCGTCGGTCCGAGAAGGACGCCACCAGCACCCGGTCCTGCGCCGAGTGCTTTTCGATCAGCGCGGCGAGCAGTTTTGCGCCTGGTGCGTCCTTGACATCCACGTTCAGCCGCATATCCGGCCATTCGGTCAGCAGTTCCTCGAAAGTGGGGATCCGTTCGGAGCCGGCCACCAGGACCTCGTTGAGCTCACGGCTGGTGAGTTGGCTGATCTTTCCCGCCACTCCCCCGGAAATCCGGTCCACCGTCTCGTCGTGGAAGGCCATCAGGACGCCGTCCCGGCTGGTGCGCACGTCCGTTTCCAGGTAGCTGATGCCTAGGTCGGCGGCGGCGCGGAACGCGGCGAGTGTGTTCTCGTACCCGTCCGGAGAAAAGCCGCGGTGCGCCAGGGCAATGGGCTCGGGCCGGTCCGCTGCGCCGGACGGCGGATTGTCACGGGGCGCACGGAAGTACGGATGCATTGCGTTCACGCTCGTACTTTATCCAACCTGCGGCACGCACTGGGCCGGGCAGCACCGCTCCCGGACTCCGCGGCCCTAGAATGGCAGGACCCCGACCCCGGCTGGCTCCGGGCTGATGGAGGTTCCGTGGCTGACGTTCTTCCCGCCCCACGCCGCTTTGAGCGGTTTGTGCACTGGCCGCTGCAGTGGCTTCGGGGCAGTGTCCGGCGGTCGCCGGCCACCTTGGTTTTTATTGCCTCCTTCTGGGTGCTCGGAGCGCTCACTTCCTCGCTGGTTACGGGCCCGGAAGGGCCTCTGCAGGACTGGGCCACCCTTTCCGCGCATACCTTGACCGGGAACCCGGCGGCCCTGCTCCTGTGCTGTCTCTGGGCCAGCGGAATCGGAGGCTATATAGGCGGCACGCTGCTGGCCCTGATGGCCGGTTTGTCCTGCGAGCGGCTGCTGGGCACCGGACGGTTCCTTATGGTTGGTTTCACCGGGCAGATTGTTGGCGCGCTGCTTGCCATCGGTTTCGCGTCTGCCACCAGTGCCTCGATCGGTGACTGGTCCCGCGCATTGGTGTCCGAATCCTATGTTGGTCCGCTTGCCTTCATCGCCGCGGTTGTGGCCGCAGCCAGCGCCCAGGTCAGCACTTTGTGGCGCAGGCGCCTGCGGATCACCATGTTCACCCTGCTGGTATTGCTGGCCCTTTACGCCGGGAGTTTCACAGACCTGATGGTCCTGGGCGCGGCCGTTACGGGTGCGTTCATGGGACCGTTCCTGGCCGGACGGCGGCCCACGGTCCCGGAGCGGCTGGTCACCAGCCGGCGCGAGGCCGCAGTCCTGGTGGCGCTGGTGGTCCTTGCCTCCGCCGTCGGACCCGTTATTGCCGCGCTCAGCACCTCCGCAGTGGGACCGCTTGCAGTGCTGCGGTATCTGTTTACCAGCGTCGAGGTGAATACTCCGAACGAGTTGGCGGAGCTCTGCAATGGATCTGCCGCCGCCCGCGAGTGCGCCGTGGCCCGCATCCAGTTGCGCGCCGGACCGGCCGGGTTCTTCCTGGCCGTCCTGCCCCAGGTCCTGTTGGCCACCTTCTCCGAGGGGCTGCGGCGCGGCCGCCGGTTTGCCTGGCTGGCAGCATTGCTGCTGCAGGGCACCATGACGGTGCTGGCCACCGTCCGGCTCGGGCGGGCCCTCGCCCGAGGTGAGCTTGCCCTCCTGCCGCCGGGACCAGGCATTGTCATTGCGCTGGTACTGCCCATGGTGGTTCCATTGGCGGTCTTTGTGCTGCTGCTTTTCACCCGCCGGTTGTTTCCGGCCCGCGCCCCCGACGGAACCTACCGCCGGGTGGCCGCGGCTGTCGGGACATCCGCGGCGGTGCTGGCCTCTCTGTATCTCGGTGCCGGACTGCTGAACCGCGACGGTTTCAGCCCGGCTGCCACCCTGGGGCTGCTCGCAGCGGACCTGCCCGGGCGGTTTCTTCCCATTGCCGAGGTGGCCTACAGTACGCCTGCCCTTGACCCGGAGAATCTTCCCGCCGTCCTGGTCTACGAAGGCGTGGGCGTGCTGTTCTGGGTATTAACCTGCCTGCTCCTGCTGCGTTCCTTCCTGGTCCCGCCACGGAACCTGACAGCCCGGGATGAAGAGCGGGCCCGTTCGCTGCTGAAGACCCATGGTGGAAGCACCATGGCCTGGATGACCCTCTGGCAGGGCAACACCTATTGGTTTTCCCCCACCGGCAACTCCTATGTGGCCTATCGGGTGGACAGCGGCGTGGCGGTCACGGTGGGAGACCCCGTGGGGCCGCCCGGTGAACTTCAGCAGACGGTGGCGGGCTTTGCTGAGTCCTGCACGGACAACGGCATCACGCCCTGCTTCTACTCGGTGGGCGGGAAGGTGCGTGAGTTGACTGCTGCGCTGGGGTTTTTATCCCTGCAGGTGGCCGAGGAAACCGTGCTTCCGCTGGGCTCACTGGCTTTCAAGGGCAAGAAATTCCAAGACATCCGCACCGCACTGAACGCTGCCCGGAAACAAGGCATCAGCGCGCAGTGGATCAGCTATCCCACCGCTCCCCTGGCCGTGCTGGACCAGTTGCGGGCCATCTCCGAGGAATGGGTGGCAGATAAGAAGATGCCGGAAATGGGCTTCACTTTGGGCGGGCTGCAAGAGTTGGATGATCCGGAAGTCCGCTGCCTGGTGGCCGTCGACAATGACGGAACGGTCCATGCCGTGACATCCTGGCTGCCCGTGTACCGGGACGGGATTGTGGCCGGCTGGACGTTGGACTTCATGCGCCGGCGCGGTACCGGTTTCCGTCTGGGAATGGATTTTCTGATCGCGTCCGCAGCCCTGTCCCTGCAGGATGAAGGGAGCCGGTTCCTGAGCCTTTCCGGAGCACCCCTGGCCCGGGCGGTGGCCCGGGAGCCGGACGTCGACGGTTCACCGGTGATGGACCGTCTGCTGGATCTGCTCGGCGCAACCCTTGAGCCGGTTTACGGCTTCCGTTCCCTTCTGGCCTTCAAGTCCAAGTTCGCCCCGCAGTACGTGCCGCTTTTTATGACCTACCCGGATCCGGCCGCACTGCCGGCCATCGCCAACGCCCTGACCCGGGCCTACCTTCCGGATCTGTCCCTGGGCCAGGGGCTTGTCCTCGCCCGCCGGATCGTGGAACGGACAGGATGATGTCCCTGTCACTGGTCGACGGCATCCTTCCGATCGTCCTGCTGATCCTGGGCGCTGTCTCCCTGGTCTGGCTCGGTGTCAGCGGGCAGCGCCTGGGCTGGAAGCGCGCCCTGGCCGTTGTGCTGGCGGCATGCGCCCTTACCGCACTGATTTACGTGCTGGCGGAGTATGTATTCCATTGGTGGAATGCTTCCCTGCCGCGGCTGCTCTACCTGTTCAGCGCCCTGACCATCCTCGGGGTCCAGCTGGCGGTGTTGCGCGTGCTCGCGCCGGGCATCCGGATCCGCCGGCGGGTAGCCGGCGTCGCGGCGGGTCTCCTGGTGCTGCTGGCCCTGGCCGGCACGGTGAATATCGCCTACCACCAGTACCCGACGGTAGCCGCACTGTTCACCCCGCCGCCGGTCACTGATGATCCGCTGCCGCGGCCGGCGGAGGTCCGCCGGGACCTGCCTGCGGCGTCGGTGGAAAACTGGACTGCGCCCCCGGGCATGCCTGCCGCCGGCAAGGTGTTCCACCAGCAGATCCCGGGGGGCCGGTCCGGATATGCCTCCAATCCGGCGCTGATCTACCTTCCGCCGGCTTATCTGGCCGATCCGGGCAACGTGAACCTGCCGGTCCTGGTTCTGGTCCACGGGCAGCCGGGGTCCCCGGAGGATTGGCTGGTCAGCGGCGGACTGGCGGAGATCATGGATTCATTTGCCGCGCGGCACCACGGCCTGGCCCCGGTAGTGGTGCTTCCGGACCTCAGCAATGCCGGGAACAGCAACTGGCCGTTGTGCCTGGATACCACGGTCAGCAACTCGGCCACCTATTTGGCCCAGGACCTGCCGGCCTGGGTACAGGACAATCTGGGCACCGGCACCGCGGGGCCGCAGCAGTGGGCGATCGGCGGTTATTCCTACGGCGGCACGTGCGCCGTCCAGCTCGCCGCAAACTATCCGGGGGTTTATCCCACCTTCCTGGATATCGCCGGGGAGAACGAGCCGACCGTCGCCGGCGGCCACCACGAACTGTTGGACACCTACTTCAACGGTGACGAGGACGCGTTCCGGAAACAGAACGCCGCGGACCTGTTTGCCGCAATGCGGTTTCCGGATACGGCGGGAATCGTCGTCGTCGGCCAGGATGACAAGGTCTACGCGCCGGAGGGAAAGACGGTGTACGACGACGCCACGGCGGCCGGTGCCAATGTGCAGTTCCAGACGCTTCCGGGCGGGCACTCCTGGCAGGTGTGGGGGGCCGGATTGGAAAACAACCTGAACTGGTTGTGCACCCGGCTTGGGATACTGGAACCATGACCCGCGACCCTGGACCACACACCCGCACCGGCCGGACCGGCGGCGGAACGGGCAGCCGGATCCGGGACCTGCTGCAGTGGATCAGCCGGGTATCCTCCCCCCATGTAACCCTGCTGCTGATCCTGGCCGTGGGTTTGGTGCCCGCACTGGCCCTGACCCTGGTCTCCGCCGAGGTTTACGAATCAGTGGCCGAATCCGACGGTATTGCAGGCCTGGACCGGCCGGTTCTGGAATACGCCCTGACGCTGCGGTCCCCCGGCCTGGACGCCGCCGTCACGGGGTTCACCAACCTGGCCGGCAGCATCGGCATGCCGATCATCGCCGGGCTGACAGTGCTGGGGATGTGCCTGCGCTGGCGGTCCTGGACACCGCTGGTGCTCACTGCAGCGGCGGCGGCCGGCTCCCTCCTGATGACGATTTCCGGGAAGGCGATCATCGGGCGCACCCGCCCGGACCTGGCCGACGCCGTTCCTCCGTATGAGTCCTCCGCCTCATTTCCGAGCGGACACACCCTGAACTCAATCGTGATCGCCGGGATCCTTGCCTATTTGGTGATCCTGCATGTGCACACCCGCCGCGCGAAGGCCGCTGCGGTGCTGGCGGCCGCCGTGTTTACCCTGGCCGTGGGGCTAAGCCGGGTCTATTTGGGCCACCACTGGCTTACGGACGTTCTGGTTGCCTGGACCCTTGGAGCGGCCTGGCTGGCGGTGGTGATTACCGCACACCAGCTTCTGCGGCGCCTGCACGGTCGCCGAGAAGCCGTTCCAGGATCACCGCCACGCCGTCGTCGTTGAAAGCGGGGGCCGTGAAGTCCGCCGCCGCACGGGCTGCGGCATGGCCGGAGGCCATCGCATAGCCGTGCCCGGCCCAGTCCAGCATCTGGATGTCATTGGGCATGTCGCCGAAGGCCACGGTCTCCTCGGCGGTGATCCCCTTCTGCGCGGCGTAGTCCGCGAGTGTGACGGCCTTGTTCAGCCCTGGCAGGGACATTTCCAGCAAGGGCATGGTGGGTGCGGAGTGGGTGGTGGCCACCAGTGATGAGACCGCCGGTGCCACCCGGTGCAGGAACTCGTCCGGCAAGATCCCGGAGGCACGGGCCAGGAACTTGGCCACGCCGGCCTGGCCGTTCAGGGATTCGTGAAGCGGGCGGGGAACAATGCCGCCGAGGATTTCGGTGGATCCGGTGTCTGAGAAACCGGGTTCCAGATGGATCCCGTCCACGGTTTCGGCTGCGAAGGTGACTGCGGGGAACAGGTCCCGGATGACTTCCGCGGCGGAGAACATCTGCGCAAGCGGAAGCAGGCTGCTGGCCAGCACCTTCCCGGCCCCGAGGTCATACGTGATGGCTCCGTTGGAGCAGATGACGGTACCTGTGTGGCCGATCCGCTCGCGCAGCGGATCCAGCCAGCGGGGCGGGCGTCCGGTGACGAAAACGACGTCGATCCCCGCGTCCCGGCAGGCCCGGAAGGCGCGCACCGTCCGGTCGCTGATACTGTTGCCGGCTCCCACAATGGTGCCGTCCATGTCACTGGCTATCAGCCGCACCGGGCCACGCTGCTCCTGCATGCCTTTTAGCTTACGTCCGCGCCGGCGTCAGTCCGCGGGGATTTCGGCCGTGCCGACCATGACGGCGCGGCCCAGGGTATGCGTATACAGGGCGAATCCCAGTGCGGCGGGACTGGCGTCAGGGGCCACGTCCAGTTCCTCCGTGTCCACCGCGTGGACCACCACGTAGTAGTGGTGCCGGCCGTGTCCGGCAGGCGGGGCGGCACCCACAAAACCGGCGAACCCGGCGTCGTTGGCCAGCTGCACCGTGCCCCCGGGCATGTGCCCGCTGTTGGCTGCGTCCCCGGCGAGGCCGTTGACGGCCGCGGGGATGTTGAACGCCGCCCAGTGCCAGTAGCCGCTGCCGGTGGGCGCGTCCGGGTCATACATGGTGAGGGCGAAACTGCGCGTCCCTTCCGGGAACCCGGACCAGGCCAGCTGCGGGGAGGCATCCTTGCCTCCGGGCACACCCAGCCTGGCGCTGTACTGGGCGGGCGCGAAGGGACAGCCGCTGGTGAATTCCTCGCTCTCAACGGCGAACTGCGGCACCTGCGGAAGGTCCTTGTACGGGTCTCGGCTTTCCACTGCTTCTCCTCTGGCGGTTCTTGACCGGGCGGCCCGCGGGCCGGAACCGGGGACTTACGGAAGTTCGTTGCGGTAAGGCGGGTTCGCCCCGGCGCGGGAGACGGTCACTGCGGCGGCCCGGGCGGCGAAGGAGAGCAGCTTCTCGACCTCATCGACGCGGATCCGCGCCAGATCGCTGCGCCGTGCACCGCCGTCGAGCTCCCGGTCCATCAGGCCCACCAGCAGCGCGGACATAAAGGAATCACCGGCGCCCACCGTATCCACCACGGTGACCGTGGGCGCGGGGACAGCGCATTCCCCTGCCGCCGCCACGGCCCACGGCCCCTTGGACCCACGGGTCAGGACCACTAGGGATGGCCCGGCGGCAAGCCAGCGGCGGGCGGATTCCTCCGGGGACTCATCGGGGTACAGCCATTGCAGGTCCTCGTCCGAGGCCTTGACCACGTCGGCAAGGGCTACGAACTTTTCGGCCTGTTCCCGGGCATAGGAGACGTCGGTGATGATGGAGGGCCGGCAGTTGGGGTCATAGGTGACGGTGGCGGCGGGCCGGGCGTGCTCCACGGCGCGGAGCACATGGTCGGCACCCGGTGAGAGCATGGCGGCGATGGAGCCGGTGTGCAGCATGGTGGTGCCGTCCAGCAGCACCGGCAGGTCCAGGCCAGGCAGTTCCCATTCGAGGTCGAAGGTGTAGCGGGCGCCGCCGGCCGGATCGAGGACCGCGGTGGCCACGCTGGTGGGCAGGTCGTCGGCGGCGAAGGCGGTAAGCACGGAGTTGGCGCGCAGGTGCTCGGCGATCAGGGCGCCGTAACTGTCGGAGCCGAAACGGCCCACAAACTGCACCGGCCGCCCCAGCCGGGCCACGCCCACAGCGACGTTCAGGGGACTGCCGCCCGGGTGGGAGCGCCGCGGCGCAGTGTCGCTGACCACTTCATCCACCAGGGCTTCACCGATCACTGTAAGCATGCTGTCAAACCTAACAGAGCCGGGTACCCGTTTCCTTAAGGAACCCGGTTTCCTGCTGCTTCGTGAAGCGCCTCGACGACGGCGGCCCAGGCGGCGGTGCCGGGGGTGATCATGGCGAAGTGGTCCCCCGGGATGGTGCGCAGCTGCACACGGGTGCCGGCTGCGGCGGCCGCCTGGGCCCAGGAGGTGGAGAATCCTGCCGGAACCGTGGTGTCTTCCGCTCCGTGGAGCACCCAGGCCGGTACGGGCAGCGGCAGCGCCTGCATAGGGTCCGCGTCCACATAGCGTTGCGGGTCCAGGCCCGGTGGGCAGCCCAGGAAGTTTTCCACGGCACCGTCGCTGAGGCCCAGCCGGTGCGCCGCGGCCAGGTCCAGCACCCCTGACTGGCTCACGACGCCGGTAACGGTTACCGCGGACGGTTCGGCCTTGGCGGCTTTTGCGGCCAGCACGGCCAGGTGGCCGCCGGCCGAGTGGCCCAGCAGGGTGACCCGGGACAGGTCCGCGCCCTCGGCCTCTGCCGCCGGGGACAGGGCGTTGATGCCGGCCAGGACATCTTCGAGCGTTTGCGGCCAGCCGCCGCCGTTCCCGGCCCGCCGGTACTCCATGTTCCAGCAGGCAAAGCCGCGGGCGACGAGGTCCCGGGCCAGCGGCCGGCCAAGCTCAGCGGTGTATTTGGAGCGCCAGTAGCCACCGTGGATGATCACGACGGTCCCGTTGCGCGGGGCACCCTCCCGGCCGGACGGGCCTGAGGCCGGGAGGGTTAGTTCGGCATACTGTTCCGGCCCGGGACCGTACGGGACGCGCAGGGCTGCTTCGGTCATGGGGGGTCCTTGCTGCTGTAGGGCTTAATCTGGAGGGAGCCTACCGTCTGGTTTGACCTTCACGGTGTCACCATCAAGGTGCCACCGGCCGGCGGGCGGCAGGGGAAAGGGACATCGGTTGAGCGCCTGGGACACATTGGATGAGCGGCTGCGGCCGGTTGTCCAAGCAAGCACTGATGAGTACGCCCGGGTCCGCCCGGGCCTAAAAGCGGTTACCGCCGAGATGGAAGCGCACCTGCGCAGCGTCTTTGCGGACAGCCCTGTCCAGCCCCTGTTTGTTGCTTCCCGGACCAAGACCGTGGAGTCATTCCGGGCCAAGGCCGCCCGTACGCTGCCGGCGGAGAACCCCGGAGAGCTGCCCACGCTGCTCTTCCCGGACCCGCTGCGCAACCTCACCGATCTGGTGGGGGTCCGCGTGATTATGACCCTCCCGCACGAGGTGGATGAGGCCGCAAACCTCATCAAGCGCCAGCGGGCCGAGTTCGACTGCCGCGGTGACCGTGAGAAGGACATCGGCTCCATCGAGTCCGGCACCTACGGCTATTCCAGCCGGCACCTGATCCTGCGCACCATCCAGAATGAAACGGTGCGCGAATTCCATAAACTGCTGGAACCGGACCAGCGGCCCAACGGCAGTTACCTGTTCGAAGTGCAGATCCGCACCGTGCTGGCCCATGCCTGGTCCGAGATCGAGCACGACATCCGGTTCAAGGCCGGGGATCCGCGGGCCTGGAGCCCCTATTTCGACCGCCAGTTCACCTCCACGGCGGCCATGCTCGAGACCGTGGAAACGGCGTTCGCCGAACTGCACGAGCGCTATGAGACGGTGACCGGGTTCTGGGACGAGGAAGGGGAAGGCAGCGCCCCCCTGACCCCGAACCGGATCCGGCACGTCTGGATGACCCTGCTGCCGCATGTGAACCGGAAGGCCGGCGATGACTGGGGCTGGGCGGCGGAACTGCTGGCTGCGCACGGCATGAAGACCACCATGGACCTGGCCGGGCTGCTGCAGGCCGATGCGATCACCAAGGTCCGCGCGGCCCTGGACCACCGCTACTCCCCCGGCCCGGACCGGCTACTGGATGACCTGCTGCTCTGGCGCTTCGGCAAAAAGCACATTGACCTCACCGCCGAACCCGAAGACGCACCGGTCAAGCCGCGGCGTGAATCACTGGGCCGGCGGTACCGGCAGATGCAGATGTACCGGGCCCGGGAAGCCGACCAGTCCTAGCCCCTTAGTCGACACCCTTAGGCGGGATCCTCGAGCCGGCACTGTCAGGCCGAGGCCCGCCGGACCAGGCTGACCGGCGGCAGCATGTCCGCCGGTTCCGCCGGTTCCCCGCTCCGGGCACCGGTGTCCGGAGCGGACGGCTCACCCAGCGCCATCCTTGCAAAACGCTCCCCCAGCAGCCGGGCATCCACCCGGACAGTGGTCAGCGGCGGCACGGCGAGCCCGGCCAGGGGAATATCTTCCGCACCCATCACCGCCAGGTCCGCCGGTGCGGACAGTCCGCGGGCGGCAAGGCCTGCCAACAGCGCAAACGCATGGTCGTCGTCGAACGCGCACACTGCCTCCGCCGGCTCCGGCCCCTCCAGCAGGTGCCCGACGGCGGCCCGCGCCTGTTCCGCGTCCAGTTCAAGGTATTCGACGGCGGGCGCCGGCAGCCCGAGCCGCGCGCAGGCATCTTCGATGGCCGCCACGCGCACCCGGACCCGGTAGGCGTACGCCGGACCTGCGGGCACGGCCACCCCGATCCGCCGGTGTCCGGCCGCGGCCAGGTGCGCCACCTGCAGGGCGCCGATGCCCAGGTCCGGTCCCAGCGGATCATCCAGCGCCGGATATAGCGAGGCCACACGCAGCCCGGCAGCTTCCATGCCCGCCAGCTCAGCCTCCTCGAGGGGGGTGATGAGGATCAGCGCAGCGGGGGCCAGCGAATGCACCAGTGACGCGGCGCCGCCCTGCCGCGGCAGCCGGTGTGCAACCAGGCGCAGCCCGTGCTGCTCCACGTATTCGGAGGCGGCATCGATGATGATGGCCAGCGCCCGGCCGAGCGGCTCCGGCGGGAGCAGCATCAGCACCAGGTCGCTGCGGCCGCTGCGCAGTGTGCGGGCAGCGGTGGAGGGAATGTAGCCAAGCTCGCGGGCGGCGGCCAGCACGCGGTCCCTGGTGCCGGCCGAAATGCTCTGCCCGTTCCGCCCGTTCAGCACGTAGCTAACCGTAGCCCGGGAAACCCCCGCCGCCTTAGCGACGTCGTGGGAGGTGGCCCTGCGTTCCACCGGCTGTCCTTTCGCTGTGGACTGCGCCTTAATTGCGCCTTGATCTGCCGGAGAACTCCGGTAGTCTGACCTTACAGGCAACTTACACGTGTAACCCGCGAGATGGTCACACGCGTAAACGCCCGAATATCCCGCGGCCGCGTTGCACGGCCGCCCCCGATCGAAAGGACCGGCTCGTGGCAAACCAGCCCATCACCGCCCAGAACACCGTCCAGCAGTGGCTCGACCACCCGGCAGGCGGCCCCGCCATCCGCGGCATGCTCGCACAGGCCGGCAGCGACGAGTCCAGCCTGGGCCCGGCCCTGACCCTGAAGCTGCAGCAGCTGGTGGATCTGAGCCAGGGCCAGTTCCCGCAGGCCGCAGTGGATGAACTCGTCAAGGCAGCCAACGGCGGCGTAATGCCGGAGACCGAAGCAACCGTACTGCCCGCCGTTCCCGGCCGCTTCGAAGGCCGCACCATCATCGTCACCGGTGCCGGCTCCGGCATCGGCCGGGCCACTGCTGCCCGGATCTCCCGCGAGGGAGGGCGCGTCATTGCGGTGGACATTGCCGAGGGCCGGATCAACGAGCTCGCCGACGAGCTCGGTGAGTCCATCGTCCCGGTGGCAGCTGACCTGACCGACCTGTCCGCCGTCGAGCGCATCATTGCCGCCGCCGGCACCAGTATTGACGGCTTGGCCAACGTGGCCGGCATCAATGACGACTTCTCCCCGCTGCACGAGGTGTCCGATGCCATGTGGCAGAAGATCTTCGCCGTGAACGTGGACGGCCTGGTCCGCCTGACCCGCGCCGTGCTGCCCACCATGCTCGAAGCCGGCAAGGGCTCGATCGTGAACATCACCTCCGAAGCGGGCCTGCGCGGCTCCGCTTCCGGCGTCGCCTACACCGCGTCCAAGCACGCCGTTGTTGGCATCACCCGCAGCACCGCGTTTATGTATGCCCGTGAAGGCATACGCGTCAATGCCGTGGCCCCGGGCGGCGTAGCCACCGGCATTCCGATGGGCGGCAAGGTCAGCGAGTACGGCGAAGCCCGCCTCTCCCCGGCCCGCGTGAACATCCCCGGCCTGGCCTCGGCCGAGGACCTGGCAGCATCCATCACGTTCCTGCTCAGCGATGACGGCGTGAACATCAACGGCGCCATCCTGCCCTCCGACGGCGGCTGGTCCGCGGTCTAACACCCGGGCAGCAAACGACGGCGGCCGGTTCCCTTCGAAAAGGAAACCGGCCGCCGTCGTACTGTTATTTCGTGCTGCTATGCGGACCCGCTACGAACCGGAGACCGCGGCGGCGAGCTTGTTCAGCGATTCCTCCAGGTCATCCTTGGACACCATCGGGAAGGACACCTTTTTCAGGGTTTCCTTGTCCGTGACGTGGGACCAGTCGTAGGTCAGGGTGACTTCGGTGGAGTCGGCACCCTCGGCCTGCAGCTCCCATACCCACTGCCAACCCTTGGGCTCGGTGCCGGCCGGGGCGGTCTGCCAGGCCAGGATCTTGTTGTGGTCGTACCCGGTGACGTGGTTTTCCGTCTGGTAGTCGCCCATTTTTTCGTTGTGCATGTTCATGGTGAACACCTGGCCGGACGCGGTGATGCGGTCGGTCTTCTCATCCGAGACCACCATGCCGGAACCGTCCAGCTCGTGGTGGCGCTCGGGGTTGGACAACAAGTTGAAAATGTCCGCTGCCGAGGCATCGATGACCCGGGAAACTACAATGCTCGTCTGATCAGTGGTCAATGAACTCTCCTTCTGTGGATGGATCGTACTTTTCCACGGCGTGACGCCCGGTGCGGCGCCGCCGAAGCCTTGCTGCCGCCCTACCCCGGGGTGTCCTGCTCGGCTTCCTGCAGGTTCCAGCCGCTGATGTACGGCGGGTCCTGGCCTTCATCCCGGGTGTACTGGCGGGCACGTGCCCGTTCATCCTGCAGGTACTGCCGAAACGGTGCCTGTGTGGATCCCAGCGACGCTACCCGGTCCAGCACGTCTATGGCCAATTGGAACCGGTCAATCTGGTTCAGCATGGCCATGTCGAAGGGCGTGGTGGTGGTGCCCTCTTCCTTGTAGCCGCGCACATGCAGGTTCGCATGGTTGGTGCGCCGGTAGGTCAGCCGGTGAATCAGCCAGGGGTAGCCGTGATAGGCGAAAATGACCGGCTTGTCCGTGGTGAACAGGGTGTCGAAATCGCGGTCTGACAGCCCGTGCGGGTGCTCGCCCGGATCCTGCAGCCGCATCAGGTCCACCACATTGACCACCCGGATTTTCAGCTCCGGCAGATGCTCCTGCAGCAGCGCCGCAGCGGCCACGGTCTCGAGGGTGGGCACGTCGCCGGCGCACGCCATCACGACGTCGGGGTCGGACTTCGCGCCGGGACTGGTGTCCTCGCTGCCGGCGAAGTCCCAGACGCCGATGCCGCGCTCCACATGCAGGCGTGCGGTCTGCGGGTCCAGCCAGACCGGGGCGGGCTGCTTGCCGGAAACCACCACATTGACCCGGTCGCGGGTGCCCAGGATGTGCTCGGCAACGGCCAGCAGGGTGTTGGCGTCCGGCGGCAGGTAGACCCGGATAACGTCCGCCTTTTTATTCACCACGTGGTCAATGAAGCCGGGGTCCTGGTGCGAGAACCCGTTGTGGTCCTGCTGCCAGACGTGACTGGAGAGCAGGTAGTTCAGGGATGCGACGGGCTGGCGCCAGGACAGCGCGCTGCTGACCTTCAACCACTTGGCGTGCTGGTTGAACATCGAATCCACAATGTGGACAAAGGCTTCATAGCAGTTGAACACCCCGTGCCGGCCGGTCAGCAGGTAGCCCTCCAGCCAGCCCTCGCAGAGGTGTTCGGAGAGCACCTCTGCCACCCGGCCGCTGCGCGCCAGATGCTCGTCCAGCTGATCGATCCGCTGCTGCCAGGCCTTGTCCGTGACATCGTAGACGGCCTGCAGCCGGTTGGACGCAGTTTCATCCGGGCCGAAGATCCGGAAGTTGGACGGGTTCTTCCGGATGACCTCGCGCAGGTAACCGCCCAGGTTGAACATCGGACTGACCCGTTCTGAGCCCGGATGATCAATCTTCACCGCATGCTGCGCGTACTCGGGCAGGTGCAGGTCCTGCAGCAGCCGGCCGCCGTTGGCGTAGGGAGTGGAACTCATCCGCAGGTCACCGGCAGGTGCCAGGGCGGCGATCTCCGCCGCCAACCGCCCCTCGGCGTCGAACAGTTCCTCCGGCCGGTAGGAGCGCATCCAGTCCTGCAACTGGGCCAGGTGCTCCGGCTTCTCATGGATTTCGGACAACGGCACCTGGTGCGCCCGCCAAGTGCCTTCCACGGGCAGACCGTCCACTTCCTGCGGGCCGGTCCAACCCTTGGGCGAGCGGAACACGATCATGGGCCAGCGCGGGGCGTGCACTTCCCCGGTGTCCGCACCGGGCACATCCGGCGGCACCGCGGTGCGCTCCCCGCTGCGGTACTGCGCCTGGATGGCCGTGATTTCGGCCAGGCAGGTTTCCAGCACGGCCGCGAAGTCCTCGTGTGCCTGCTGCACCGCGGCCGGGTCCTCCACGGTGACCACGTACGGGCGGTAGCCGTAGCCCTCGAGCAGTTTCAGCAGCTGCTCCTCGGGCATCCGGGACAGGATGGTGGGGTTGGCAATTTTGTAGCCGTTCAGGTGCAGGATGGGCAGCACCGCGCCGTCCACGGCCGGGTCCAGGAAGCTGTTGGAATGCCAGCTGGCCGCCAGCGGCCCGGTTTCCGCTTCGCCGTCGCCAATGACGGTGGCCGCAATCAGGTCCGGGTTGTCGAACACCGCCCCGTAGGCGTGCGCCAGCGAATACCCCAACTCGCCGCCCTCATGGATGGAGCCCGGGGTTTCCGGCGCCGCATGGCTGGGTATTCCACCCGGGTAGGAGAACTGCTTAAAGAGGGTCCGCAGCCCCTCTTCGTCTTTCCCCACATGGCTGTAGATCTCGGAGTAGGTGCCTTCCAGCCACGCGTTGGCCACATTGGCCGGGCCGCCGTGGCCGGGTCCGGTGATGAACAGGACCTTGCGCTGCTGTTCGCGGATCAGACGGTTCAGGTGCGCGTAGATGAAGTTCAGGCCGGGTGTGGTGCCCCAGTGGCCCAGCAGCCGTGCCTTCACGTCTCCGCTTTCCAGGTCCCGGCGCAGCAGCGGGTTGTCGCGCAGGTAGATCTGCCCGACCGAGAGGTAGTTCGCCGCCCGCCACCAGGCGTCGACGCCGGCGAGGTCGCCGTCGTGGTGCGGTTCGGTGCCGGGGATGCGTTCGCTGCCGGGAACATGCTCCGGTCCGGAAGGATGGTCGGTTCCGGGAATGCTGCTGTCGGTCATGGTGCGGGTCCTTTCACTGGTGGGGAGGGCCGCGGCTACACGGTCTCCACCACGACGTCGGACGGTTTCTTATCCGGGCGCAGGCCGCGCCAGACGGGGTGGCGCAGCTTGCCGCTGCCGGTGCGCTCGGAGAAGGTCACTTCGCCCACCAGGGCCGGGCGCACCCACTGGGCATCCGAGGCATCCGCGCTGGGAACATCATCCAGGGGTGGGGTTTTGCGGGACATTTTCTTCAGCCGCGGGCCAATCAGTGCCAGGTCTTTTTCGCTCAGGCCCGAGCCGACCCGGCCGATGTATTTCAGGTACACGCCGTCCGGAATGGCCACCAAAAGGGAGCCGACCTTGTTCTGCCGGTTGCCCTGCCCCGGGCGCCAGCCCACCACCACCACTTCCTGGCTGAGCTGGTTTTTCAGCTTCACCCAGTGCTTCGAGCGCCGGCCCGGGGAATACGTACTGCTCCGCCGCTTGGCCATGACCCCTTCCAGGCCCAGTTCCTTGCTGGCGGCCACGGCCTCGTCCATGCCCATCTCCAGGGCCGGGGGTACCTGCAGATGTCCGTCCGGGGTGGCTTCCACGGCGGACTCGAGGATTTCCCGGCGCTGCTCGTAGCTGAGGTCCGCCAGGGACCGGCCGTCCAGCCAGAGCAGGTCGAAAACCATCAAGTGCACCGGCGTACGCTCGGCAGCCGCCGTAATTTCGCGGGGTTTGGTGAGGTGCATGCGCGGCTGCAGCAGCCCGAAGTCCGGGCGTCCGGCTTTGTTGAGTGCCACGATTTCAGCGTCCAGCACCGCCCGCTCCCCGAACAGGTGCGCGCTGAGATCCTGCAGTTCCGGATACGCAGCGGTCATGTCGTTGCCGTTGCGGCTGATCAGCCGCGTGCCTTCAGGAGTAACGGTGACGACGGCGCGGACACCGTCCCACTTCATCTCGAACGCCCAGTCCTCGTCGTCGTTGATTTCGGCGCGGGTACCCAGGGTGGCAAGCATCGGCTCGATAAGCGGGACCGAGGCATCCTCCGCGCCGCTGCCGTCCCCGGCCGGGACCGTCACTGCCGTTTCCGTGCCGGCAGCAGCAGCAGCAGCGGCGACGGCGGCCTGGGGCGTAGCGGGCTGGTCCGTCTCCCCCGGCTCTGCTTGGCGCTTCTCGCCGGGCTTGGGCTGGTCCGTCTCCCCCGGCTCTGCTTGGCCCTTCTCGCCGGGCTTGGGCTGGTCCTTCATCAGGTGGATCAGCCAATTGTTGTCGCCTTTGCCGCCGCCGGACCCGGTGTGGATCAGGGCGTAGCGCCGGTCCGCGGCACCTTCCCGGGCCAGGCCGCCGTCGGGCTGGCCGTGCAGCACCGCGATGACTTCCTTGCCGTCGCGCCATTTTTCCCGCTCGTAGGTGCCGTGATCCCAGATGGTCACATCGCCTCCGCCATATTCCCCCTTGGGAATATGTCCTTCAAAGCTCCCGTAATCCAGCGGATGGTCCTCGGTCTGCACCGCCAGGTTGTTCTTGCCGGACGTGGCAGGCGGCCCCTTGGGCAATGCCCAGGAGACCAGCACGCCGTCGTGCTCCAACCGGAAGTCCCAGTGCAGCCGGCGGGCGTGGTGTTCCTGGATTACAAAGCTGTTGCCCTCCGACGGCGTGGAGGGTTCCTCGGGAACCGGCTCGGGCGTCTTCGCGGCGTCGCGCATGCTGCGGTACTTGGTCAACCGGTCCGCGCCGGCCGTGGACCCGCCGCCGTCGGTTCCTGTCCCGGCTTCTTCGGTGGCCTCTTCCAGCGCCTCCTCGTCGAACGCGCCGCTTTCCATTCCCGCCAGCGGGTCCGGGCCGCTGCGGACCCGTTCCATCACCTGCTCGTAATCCAGCTGCGCCAAGTCCGGATCGTCGAGTTCCGACCAGGTCCGCGGGGCGGCGACCGTGGGATGGAACCGTCCGCGCAGCGAGTAGGGGCAGATGGTGGTTTTGTTGCCGTTGTTTTGGCTCCAGTCCACCAGCACCTTGCCCTTACGGAGCGTCTTTTTCATGTCGCTGACCACCAGGTCCGGGTGGTCCGCTTCCAGTGCACGGGCCAGCTCATGCGCCACGGCGTTGATCTCGTCGGAGTCCTGGCTGCCGTCCAGGGCCGCATACAGGTGGATGCCCTTGGACCCGCTGGTCACCGGGCGGGCATCCAGGCCCATGTCATTGAGGATGGCCCGCGCCAGCCGTGCCACTTCGGCACATTCGGCCAGCCCTGCACCGTCGCCAGGGTCGAGGTCCAGGACCATCCGGTCCGCGGCACCGATTTTTCCGCGCGGCCCGAACCGCCACTGCGGTACGTGGATTTCCAGGGCCGCGGACTGCGCCAGCCAGGTCAGTGTGGCCAGATCATTAACCACCGGATAGGTGTTCGTGTGGTCCTTGTGCTCAATCGGAAACCGCTTTACCCAGGATGGTGCGGAGTCTTCAATGTTCTTCTGGAAAAACACCTGCCCGGGATGCTCCGGCGTGCCCACGCCGTGCACCCAGCGTTTGCGGGTGGCGGCGCGGTTGCTCGAATGCGTCAGCATGTATTCGGCTACGGCGGAGTAGTAGGTGAGCACATCCGCCTTGGTGGTTCCCGTTGCGGGATACAGCACCTTATCCAGGTTGGTCAGGCGGAGCCGGTGCCCCTCCACACTGACGGTTTCCTGCTTGTTCCCTCCGCCTGTCGCCATGCCCCCTAGTCTTACCGGGATACGGAACAAACGCCAGTATTTCATCAGGGGGCTTATCAATCTGCCACCGGTTCGGGATGGTTTCGCGCAGAGCGTGCCGCAGCCCTGACTATCCGTGGCGGCCCCTGTGTATGTTGGAAAAATGACTGAACGCCAGCATGTCCTGGTTACCGGCGCCACCGGCTACATCGGCGGCCGCCTGGTGCCGCTGCTGCTTGAAGACGGACACCGGGTCCGGGTGCTGGCCCGCTCCCCGGAAAAGCTCTCCGATGTGCCGTGGGCGTCCGACGTCGAGGTGGTCAAGGGGGACCTCTCGGACCGCGATTCCACCGCCGCCGCGTTCGAGGGCATCGACACCCTATATTTCCTGGTGCATTCGATGGCCTCCGGGAAGGGGTTCAGCGACCAGGAGTCGGCGATTGCCCATCTGGTGGCCGAGACGGCAGCGGAAGCGGGCGTGAAGCGGATTGTGTACCTCGGCGGCCTGCATCCCGAGGGGGAACTGTCTCCCCACATGAAATCCCGCACCGAGGTGGGGCGGATCCTCCTGGAAGGCGAGGTGCCGGCGGTGGTCTACCAGGCCGGCGTCGTCATCGGCTCAGGCTCCGCGTCCTTCGAGATGATCCGGCACCTGACCGAAACCCTGCCCGTGATGCCGGCGCCCAGCTGGGTGCGGCGCCGGATTGAACCGATTGCCGTCCGGGACGTGCTGCATTACCTGGTGCGGGCCGTGGATATTCCCGCCGAAGTGAACCGGACCTTCGATATCGGCTCGCGCGAGGTCCTCACCTACGCGGAGATCATGAACGGCTACGCCGAAGAGGCCGGGCTGCCCCGCCGGCGCATTTACGCCCTGCCGCTGCCGGCACCGCGGCTGGCGGGTATGTGGGTGGCGCTGGTGACCCCTATTCCACGTGCCATGTCCCTGCCGCTGGTGGAATCCCTGCAGCACGACGCCGTGGCCAAGGAACACGACATTGACCAGTACGTGCCACAGCCCGACGGCGGGCTGACGAGCTACCGCGACGCCGTGAAACGAGCGCTGGGCAGGGAAAAGCGGGGCGAGGTGGAAACCACGTGGGCCAATGCCTCAGCCTCTGCCGACCTGGCCTCCGACCCCCTCCCCAGCGACCCGGACTGGGCGGGCCAAACGGTGTACGTCGACTCCCGGGAGCGCCGGGCCGCGGTGGACCCGGCAGCGGTGTGGCAGGTCATCGAAGGTGTGGGCGGGCGCAACGGCTGGTATTCGCTGCCCATGGCCTGGGCCATCCGCGGGGTGCTGGACAAAACCGTGGGCGGAGCCGGTTTGACCCGGGGCCGGCGCAATCCGACCACTTTGTACACCGGGGACGTGGTGGACTGGTGGCGGGTGGAACTGCTGGAGCGCGGCACGTTGCTGCGGCTGCGGGCCGAGATGCGGGTACCGGGCAAGGCCTGGCTGGAGATGCGGGTGGACCCGGACGGCCACGGCGGCAGTGTCTACCGGCAGCGCGCCATTTACTTCCCCAAGGGGCTGGCAGGGAAAATGTACTGGTGGCTGATCGCCCCGTTCCACGGACTGATCTTTCCCTCCATGGCCAGGAACATCACCCGGCAGGCCGCCCGGTTGGCCCAGCCTGCGGGACAGCCGGCGGGACAGCCGGAACCGGCTTAGGCCGCAGTTCTGTAACGCCTGTCCCGGCGGGGCACGGCATCGAATATCATCGGTAGAACAACGGGCACCGGCCAGCCGGGCCATACTTGTTGGCGCCGCCGGTGACACTTTTGAGCTGACGGCTTTTGACTATGAGGGGACCGCCGCAGTGCAGGAAAGCGCCGTGCAGGATAAGAAGAGCCGCAAGTGGGTAATTGCAGCCGCCGTTGCCGGTGTGCTGGTAGTAGGTGGCGGCATCGGCGCTGCCTACGCAAACGGTGTCTTCGACCCGTCTGCCGATGAAAGCTCCCCCGCAGCGGAAAGCCCGGCTTCACCGTCCGCCAGTGCAGCACCGGTATCCATCACAGCCACTCCCGCTGACGGTGCGGTTGCGGTCAATCCTGCAACCGCGGCAACCGTCACGGCCACCAACGCCGAAATTGAGTCGGTCAGCCTGAAGCCGGCCGCGGGCGGCCCGGCCATCCCCGGTGTCCTGTCCGGAGACAACACCGTCTGGACGGCGGACGCCCAGCTGGCGTTCGACACCACCTACGCGATGGATGTGGTGCTGACCGACCAGGCCGGCAAGGAAACCACCCGGTCGCAGAGTTTCGAAACGGTCAAGCCCGCTAATGAGGCCAACGCCTTTATGTACCCGCAGAACGCGGCCGACGTCGGCGTGGGACAGCCAATTGAAATCAACTTCAGCGAACCCGTAACCAACAAGGCCGCCGTGGAGCAGGCCATCAAGGTCAGCAGCACCTCCGGACAGGCCGGCGCCTTCTACTGGATCACCGACAACAAGGTCCGCTACCGTCCCGAGGCCTTCTGGGCACCCAACAGCTCCATCACGGTGGACATGCAGCTGTTCGGCGTGGACTTTGGCAACGGCATGATCGGCAACTTCAACGAAACCCGCACTTTCACCACGCACAACACCCGCCTGGCCGTGGTGGACAACTTCACCAAGACAATGCAGGTATTCATTGACGGCCAGCTGGTCCGTACTTTCCCCGTGACACTCGGCGAACCCACCTGGCCCTCCCCCAGCGGATACCAGGTAGTGGTCAGCCAACACGAGAAGCTGCCGTTCCGGGCCGAAAGCATCGGGCTGAAGCCGGGCGACCCGGATTACTACGAACCGTTCGATGCGTCTTGGGCCAGCCGCCTGACCAACAGCGGCGTCTTTGTCCACCAGGCGTTGAACGGCGCAGTAGGGGCCCTAGGCCGGATCAACGTTTCCCACGGCTGCGTGGGCATGTCCGCCGAAGGCGCCAAGTACTTCTATGACACCTTCGATGCCGGGGACGTGGTGCAGGTGCTGAACACCGAGGCCGGCCCCGTCTCGATTGATGACGGCTACGGCGACTGGAACATCCCCTGGGACCAGTACGCCGGACAGCCCTAGCTCTGAACCCGCAGGCCCAGCTGGGCCGCGAGGAGCGGAGCGAGCTGCAGCAGCTGCTCCTCATCCACGGTGAAGCCCTTCAGGCCGGCCAGCCCGGTGATGCTCCGCAGGGCGGATCCGCGCAGGTCCGCGTCCACAGCCGAGCCGCCGTTGCCCAGCAGCAGGCTGTCGATGCGGCAATCCCTGAAGGCCACGCGGTTCAGCCGGGCTCCGTCCAGGTCCAGCTCACCGATGATGCAGTTGGTGACCAGCACATTGGTCATGGTGCAGCCGCGCAGGTTCAGGTAGTCGATTTTGCCGCCGTCCACCCGAACGGAGTTCCAGCTGCCGCCGTACAGTTCAGCCGAACCCAGCCGGGGGTTGGTCAGTTCCACGTCCCGGAAAGTCGTCCGCGGCGCCCGGAACACCGGGGCATACAGGTTTTCCAGCAAGGTTTCCAGGAAACGGGCCGCCGTCAGGTCCGCGTCATCCAGGGACACCGAGACCAGGCTGCATTCGGAAAAGACCGCCCCGCGCAGTTCCAGTCCCGCGAACGATTCGCCCGTCCAGGCGGTCGCTTCCTGCTGGCTGCCCGCGGGCACGCCGGTTCCGTCGGCCAGATCCTGCAGCCGGAGGGGATCCACCAGCGGCGCTTTGGTTCCCGTACCGCTTCGCTGACGCACCACCGCTAGGCCTTGCGCCGGCCGAAGAGGAAATACGCCGCCGGGCCGGCGAAGTTAATCCCGCAGGCCAGGGTCCACAGGCTGCGGCTGCCGCGGATCAGGTCCGCGGGGCGTCGCCGGATGTCCCAGAGTGCCGCCGCTGCCAGCAGGATCTGGACGCCCGTCAGGACGCTCAACCCCTTTTTCTGCCCGCTGGTCAGGTCCTTCAACTTCTTTTTGGCCATGGCCGTGCCTTCCGTGGTTCGGTCCCGCGCAGGCACTTGCCGGCAGGGTGCTGAACCAATTATCCAGCCTTCCCGCCCGGGGTGGGGTTTACCCCAGGGCCGAGTGCGTGCCCAGGCGGTGGTAGGTGCGGTTGTGATAGACCAGCGGTTCCTGCCCGGGCGCTCCGGGGAGGATCTCGAGGACGGAAGCGGCAATGAGGATGGATCCGCCCACCGGGATCCGCCCGTCGATGCGGCAGCGCAGGGCCACGGGGGCCTCTTCCAGCAGCGGCTCCCCGCTGGGAAGGGTACGGGTACGGGTGGCGCCGAAACGGTCCGCCCCCGGCCGGGCGAACAGGGACGCCAGTTCCGCGTTTTCGGCGCCCAGGAGGTGCACGACGACGGTGCCGGACGAGGCAATGACCCCGGCGGTGCCCTGGGTGGAGGCAAGGGAGAAGGAAAGGATGGGCGGTTCGGCCGATACCGAGGAGACCGAGGAGGCGGTCAGCCCCACCGGGCCGCTGCCGCCGTCGGCCGTAATGATTGCCACGCCCGCAGGGTGCGCCCGGAAGGCGTCCTTGAATGCTTCCGTTACATTCCGCTCGCACAGAGCCGTATTCCGCGTCATTAGTGTCCTTCCGCAGACCAGCCCAGCGAGGGCATACTTCAACGGTAAAACCTCAACCAATGTTGAGGTCAAATCGTCAGACGTCGAAGGCCCTGGCGCCGGTGCCGCTGTCGGCTGAGGCGTCCTTGGGGTTAACGAACCGGCACTCCGCAAGGGAGAGGCAGCCGCAGCCTATGCAGCCGCCCAAGCGGTCGCGCAATGCCTGCAGGTGCCGGATGCGGAAGTCCAGTTCCTGCCGCCACGCGGCGGATAGCCGCTGCCAGTCTGCCTGGTCCGGCACTCCCTCCGGCGGCAGTTCCGCGAACGCACGGTTGATCACGGACAGCGGGATACCCGCCTGCTGGGCAGCCCTGATGACCGCTACGCGGCGCAGCACCGAACGGTCAAAGCGCCGCTGGTTGCCCTGGGTCCGCCTACTGGAGAGCAGGCCTTGGCGCTCATAGAAGTGCAGGGCCGAGACGCTCACGCCGCTGCGTTCAGCTACCTGCCCCACCGACAGTTCGCGGCGTTCCATTCCAGCCTCGGGTGCTCCGTTTTCGGGTGCGGGACTTTCCGCCGGCCCGTGGTTTGCGGTCCCGCTACTTGCCGCTCCGTTGTTGGTCACAGCCTCGCCTTCCTGACTGGATCCATTATCCGCCCCCGTGCGCGGCGGAACGGTTACTGGCGCAGGGGTGCCCTGCGTGTGAAAGTATCCCCAACGCGTGAAAGCATCCGTTCCTCCGCTGTCCGCCCGTTCCCCCGCGGGCCGGCGGGGACGGCTGAAGCCCGGCGCAGCAGAGGAGACCGCCATGGACCCCGTCACCGTAGGACCGGCCGAAAAACCCGGAACCCTCGTTTACCTGCCCGGGACCGGACGGACCAATCCGCAGCTGGCGGACCGGATCCGGGAGCAGCTCGCTGCCGTTCCGGGTTTGTCGGACTACTCCGTGCTGACCGTTGACTGGGCAGCCGATGCCGCAGAGGACGTCAGTTCCGTTCCGGCCCTGCCGCCGCGGTACGCCGCGGAAGACCCGCCAGCACAGGCCGATGCCTCCTTGGCGCTGGCGCTGTTCGGCATGCAGGTGGGCGCCGGGGATCCCCTGCGCCGGGCAACGGTTGCCGGGGCGCCGCCGGCTGCACCGGAAGCTGCCCTGCTGGGACATACACTCCAGGACCTGGTACTGGATGTGCTCACCGATGCTGCGGTGCGGCACCGGATTCGACTGACCGATGCGGCCGGTGAATTCTTCAGCAAAATAGCCTTCTACCTGCGCCGGGGGGAAACGGCGCGTGCCGTCACCGCGGAAGCCCTCGGCAGCGTCAGCCAGGACGCGCCCGTGGTGCTGTTCGCCCACAGCCTGGGCTCGGTGGCCGCCGTCGACCTGCTCTGTGCCCCCGAATCCGGCCGCTTCCGGACGGACCTGCTGGTCACTGTGGGGTCGCCGGCACCGTGGTTCTTCCTCCTGGATGCCCTGGCCTATCTGGGGCCCCGGCGCGGCGGCGACGGCCCGGGAATCCCCTGGCTGAATATCTGGGATGGGCGCGACCTGCTCGCCTTTTGCGCCGAACAGGTCTTCGCCGGGCGTGGGATGACGGTCACGGACCGCGAGGTGGGCTCCGGGCAGCCGTTTCCCGAGTCCCACAATGCCTATTTTTCGGACCCCCGGGTGTACCGGCTGATCCGGGAGCATCTTGAGCAGGGACAGCCCGGGCAACCCCGCTCTGGCAACGGCACCGGAGTTTAGTGTTCACTGGACTACATGAGAGCGATCTGGAAAGGCGCCATTGCGTTTGGGCTGGTCAACGTGCCGGTTAAGGTTTATGCCGCCACCGAAGACCACGATGTAAGCCTGCACCAGGTACACGGCAAAGACGGCGGACGCATCCGCTACCAGCGCCGGTGCGAAATATGCGGCGAGGTGGTGGAGTACAAGGACATCGCCAAGGCCTACGACGACGGCGAGCAGACGGTGGTCCTCAGCGACGAGGACCTGGCATCCCTTCCCGTGGAGAAAAGCCGCGAGATCGACGTCGTCGAATTCGTGCCCAGCGAGCAGGTGGATCCCATCCTGTTCGACCGGACGTACTACTTGGAACCGGATTCGAAATCGACCAAGTCCTACGTACTGCTGCGCCGCACCCTGGAAGACACGGACCGCACGGCCATTGTGCAGTTCTCCCTTCGCCAGAAAAGCAGGCTGGGCGCCCTGCGCGTCCGCGGCGACGTGCTGACCCTGCAGACGCTGCTCTGGGAGGACGAGGTCCGCGAAGCCGCTTTCCAATCGCTGGACGAGAAGGTGCGGATTTCCGCCAAGGAACTCGAGATGTCCTCGGCCCTGGTGGATTCCTTCAGCTCAGACTTCGACCCGTCCGAGTTCACTGACGACTACCAGGAACAGCTCAAGACCCTTATAGATGCCAAGCTCGAACAAGGCGACTCTCTCGACACCGGGGAAACCTTCGGGGAAGAATCCGAAGACGAAGGCGGAAAGGTGCTGGACCTGATGGAAGCCCTGCGCCGCAGCGTGGAGAAAAACCGGGACAAAAAGACCGGCAAGGGCACCAAATCCGACAGTACAAAATCAGCCAGCAACAAGTCCGACGGCGCCGGAAAGGCTCCGGCCAAGGCAAAGTCCCCAACCACCAAGAGCTCTGCTAAAACCAGGAAAGGCGCCTGAATACGATGGCATCGCCCAATTTCTTCACGGACAAGTTCGGCCGGCAGACAGTTTTCGAGGTACCCAACGCTCCGCTGATCGGCTGGGGGGTGTTTGGGCTGGCGTCACTGATGGCGCTGACGCCCCGCAATGCTGATCTGTTCAAGACCCTCAGTAAAGGCAGCCTGGTCCTCTGGGCGCTGGGCGAGGCCCTCCGCGGCCAAAGCGGATTCCGGCGCAGCGTCGGAGCGGCTACCCTGTTCCGGCAGCTGATGCCGGCTTCGAGCGACCATGCGAAAAAGAAGCCGGCTCGCGCGAAGGCCTGAAAGCCTTTACTGCCGGTAGCCCTCAACCTCGCCCA
Source organism: Arthrobacter sp. zg-Y1143 (assembly GCF_030125565.1). NCBI lineage: Bacteria > Bacillati > Actinomycetota > Actinomycetes > Micrococcales > Micrococcaceae > Arthrobacter > Arthrobacter sp. zg-Y1143. The sequence continues at coordinate 160,888 of NZ_JASKLW010000001.1, forward strand.
CCGGGCGGGCCTGGGCCTCATCCGGGTTCTGCCCGGCGTCCATCTTGGCGCGCCGCTGGCGGAGGAGGTCCCAGCACTGGTCAAGCTGTTCCTCCACCCGGCGCAGTTGCTCGGCGTGCTTCTCCGGTTCTGCGGCGGGGTCCGCTTCGCGCAGGGACTGTTCCTGCTCTACCAGTTCCGCGATCCTGTGCTGAATCTCCAGTGCATCCATGCCCCTACGCTAACCGGCCCGGGCCGTCGAATTCCAGCCCGGACCGGTGCCCGCAAGGGAATAGCGGAGATGCCTAGGATTCGTTGCTGTTGAAGAAGTCCTTGAGGTCAGCGTTGCTCTGAACCGGCTGGCGGTACTCGTCGGAAAGCATCCTCAGGATCGCTTCCTCGTATTCCTCGTTGGTGGAGGCGAGTGCTTCCCGGGCAAAACGGACCCGGAAGTTATTCGCGAAGGCGTCAGCGGCGGTCTGCGCCACACAATTGTGGGTTGCGACGCCGGCCAGCACCAGCGTCTGGACATCCCAGTTCCGCAGGCGCAGCAGGACGTCGGTGCCCACGAAGGCGCTGTCGCGGGTCTTCACCAGCCGCGGCAGGTCGGCGTGATCCAGGCCGGGGACAAAGTCTGCCTGCTCGCTCCCGCTGAAAATGAAGCCCTGGTCATCATCGAGCATGCTCAATGTCCAAGTGGACTTGTCCCGCTCGTGCTCCGTGCAGACCATCAGGACGGGGACCCCGGCAGCTTTCGCCAAGCCAATGAGCTCATTGGTTTTTTCAACAACCCGTTCCTGGTGCTTCTGCAGGGCAGGGCTCTCGAAGTAGGCATTCTGCATGTCAATGACCATTAGTGCGGCGGACAAACCAGGTTCCTTTCGCAACGGGCCGCCCGGTGCGGGCGGTGTCTGCATCCAGTCTGCCAGCACCCCGCCGCCGGGCACCAAATGGCCGCTGCGGTCCCGCCGGGGCCGGTCCTGCCGTTGTCCCTGGGCTGTCCGGATCAGTTCGGGATCGAGCCCTCGCCTGGGTTGCCACTGCTGCGGTACGTCCGGTTGTCGGTCCGCCGGCCAAGGAAGATGCCCAGCAGGATCATCAGCACCGCCAGGATTACGTGCAGCCAGTTGTCCGCGGTGTTAAGGGGGACAAAGTTCGCTGACGTGTCGAACGGAACCAGGAGCCCATAGATAAAGAGCAGGGCGTAGAGGATACCCGCACCGACCAGGTAAAGCTTCGCCGAGGAATTGGACCGGGCCATGGCCAGGCCCGCAAAGCCCAGCAGCATGTGGACTACGTTGTGGAGTACCGACACCTGGAAGATACCCAGAAGCGTTGCCTCGGAGGTGTAACCGGCAAAGTAGAGCTGGCTGTAATTGGCGGTCAAACCCGGAATGAAGCCCAGGACACCAATCAGCAGGAAAACAATTCCGAAGGCAATTGCCGCTTTCTGCGCGCTGGTCCGGCGGGCCGAAAGACCGCCGCCGGAGCTGTAACTGGGGTATGCCATGATGACTCCTCTGCACCGCGGCACCGGGGACCGGACCGGGAGGATTAGGTAATCAGGACTTTAAACTGTTGCACAATTGGGGCAAGGTGGGAAGCATACTGACTTTCCACGACCACGAGGGGGTACCAATGAGCTTTGAGCCGAAAACGGCCATCGTGACCGGGTCTGATTCCGGGATAGGACGCGCCACGGCTGTCGCGCTGGCCAAAGCCGGAATGGATGTGGGAGTGACCTGGCATTCCGATGAGCAAGGAGCCAGGGACACGGCGGAAGAGATCCGATCGCACGGCCGCAACGCCGTCGTCGCGCGTCTGGACACCACGGACCTGCCCGGCTGCGCCGATGTCGTGGATGCACTGGCGGAGCAGCTGGGCGGGTTGGACGTTTTTGTCAGCAACGCCGGCACCGGTGACGGGCAGAAGTTCCTTGACCTGGCCTATGACGCGTGGCGCACCACCGTGGACACAAACCTCAGCGGGGCCTTTGTGTGCCTGCAGCGGGCAGCGCAGCGGATGGTCGCGGCCGGCAACGGCGGCCGGCTGATAGCTGTCACCAGCGTCCATGAGGTGCAGCCCCGCGTGGGCGCCGCCGCCTACACCGCCTCCAAGCACGGTCTGGGCGGCCTGATGAAAACCATCGCGCTGGAACTGGGCAGCTACGGGATTACCGCGAATTCAGTGGAGCCGGGTGAAATCGCCACTCCCATGACGGATCAGGAAGACACCGATCCGCGGAGCGAGGACCGCCCCGGCATTCCCCTCGGCCGTCCCGGTGATGCCCGCGAAATCGCCGACGTTGTCGCTTTCCTGGCTTCGCCGGCGTCGTCCTACGTCACCGGCGCTTCGTGGGCCGTCGACGGCGGCATGCTCCAAATGGGCCCGCAGGGCGGCTCCCACATCACCTCATCAGAATGGCGGGAAGGCTGACATGTTATCCCTTTGGCTCGACTCCGCACCCGCCATCCCCTCCGGCCCGTTTGAACCCGGGGCCGCCTACGACACCGTGGTTGTAGGTGCCGGCCTGACCGGCCTGACCACCGCAGCACTGCTGGCCCGCAGCGGCCAGAAGGTGGTGATCCTGGAAGCCCGGACGGTGGGCGCCGTTACCACCGGCAACACCACGGCAAAGCTCTCACTGCTGCAGGGGACCATCCTCTCGGGGATCACCTCGCATCACAACGCCGAAATTGCCGGGCAGTACGTGGAAGCTAACCGGCAGGGACAGAGCTGGCTGCTGCGCTTCTGCGACGAGAACGGCATCAGGTACGAGACCCGCGACGCGTACACCTATGCCACCACCGAACAGGGGCGGAAGTCCCTGCTCAAGGAACAGGAAGCCGCCCGGGCGGCGGGCCTGGACGTTGAACTGACCGAGGACACAGAGCTGCCCTATGAGGTCACGGGGGCGCTGCGGCTGACCGGCCAGGCGCAGATCCATCCCCTGGAAGTGTTGGCCGGGCTGGCTCAGGATTACCGCGCTCACGGGGGAACACTGGTAGAGGGCGTCCGGGTGACCGGGGCCAAACACCAGGAGGGGGCCGGAATCACGGTACTGACCGGACAGGGCGAGGTTAGTGCCCGGAACCTCGTGCTGGCCACCGGCATTCCAATCCTGGACCGCGGCGGCTACTTCAGTGTCCTGAAGCCCGAACGGTCCTATGCCGCGGCGCTGCCCGTCACCGGCGCGGTGCCCCAGGGTATGTACCTGTCGGTGGATTCCCCCACCCGCTCGCTCCGGACCGCCGAGGTGGACGGCATGTCCTACCTGCTCGCCGGCGGCAACGGACACACCGTGGGGCGGAAGAAAAACACCCAGGAGCTGGTCGATGACCTGGTGGGGTGGACCGTGGAGAACTTCGAAGTGGGCACCGCAGCGAGCTACGCCTGGTCGGCGCAGGACTACGCGCCGGCGCGGAGCCTTCCCTACGTGGGCCAACTGCCGCTGATGGGCGCCAACATCTATGCCGCCACCGGCTACAACAAGTGGGGCATGACCAACGCGGTTGCCGCCTCACTGGCCCTGAGCGCGGAAATCCTGGGCGGCGAGAACCCGTGGGCAAGGGAACTGTACAAGCCCCGGGTCGCACCGCTGGATGCCGCCTCCACCCTGCGGGACAACGCCGAAGTGGGACTGGAAATGCTCACCGGCTGGGCATCCGGGCTGGCCCGGAGCACGGACACCGCTCCGCCGGAGGGGCAGGGTGTGGTTGCCCGGGAGAACGGCAAGCCCGTGGGCATCTGCACGGTTCGCGGAGAAACCAGCCGGGTATCGGCGGTGTGCCCGCACTTGAAGGGCGTCCTGAACTGGAACGATGCTGAACAGTCCTGGGACTGCCCGCTGCATGGTTCGCGCTTCAGCGCCCAAGGCGCGCTGCTCGAAGGGCCTTCCGTGAAGGATCTTGACCCGGCCTGACCTGTCCGGCCGGTTAAGCCAAAAACTGCGGATGCCGTACCGGCATCCGCAGTTTTTGTGTCCGGCTAGAAGCCGGCGCGGGGACCGCCCGATTCGGGATCGTCCATGGCCGGATCGGCTTCCGGCGCGGCAGCAAGGCGTTCGGTGCTGGTGGAGGCTGCCGGAGCGGCGGGCGCCGCGGCGGGACCACCGGAACCCGTGGCAGCGTTTCCTGGTGCGTCCACGTTGCCGCGCCAAGAACCGGTCTCTGACCCGCGGCTTTCAATGAATTCCTTGAAGCGTTTAAGATCGGACTTCACCTGCCGGTCATCGGCTCCTACGGCGGAGCCCAGCTTTTCGACCAGGGTTTCCGGGTCCCAGTCCAGCTGCACGGTGACCCGGGTCTGGGCATCGCCCAACCGGTGGAACGTGACGACGCCGGCGTGGGACTTGCCGTCCGTGCTCTTCCAGGCGACGCGCTCATCCGGATGCTGTTCGGTGATCTCGGCGTCGAACTCCCGCTCCGTGCCGCCGATCTTGGTCACCCAGTGGTTGGTGGTGTCCGAAAGCTGGGTAATCGAGATTACGCCGTTCATGAAGTGCGGGAACGACTCAAACTGGGTCCACTGGTTGTAGGCAGTGGTTACCGGTACTGCTACGTCGATTGACTCTTCTACGGTGGTCATATTGTCCCTCCGGTAGTGCGAATCCTGCCTCTGGCCGGGCCCCTTTACCAGCAGCCCCGTTCTCCTCACCGTACACAGCAGCACCAACCGGTTCAAGCGGAAGGTAAGGTTGCTTATATTGGCATCTGCGGGTTCCGCAGGTTCTGGTCCGGCACGGCGGCCCGGGTTAGGGTGGGAAGCGATCCACCCGCCGGCGCACCGGAACCGGAACCGGCATCCCGGCAGGTGCAGAAGTACTCATTTTTCGTCACCATCGGAGGAAAACATGAAGGCATCAGAAAAGCTGGCCACAAACCTGCAGGCGGTCCTGGTCGATATGATCGAACTGCATCTGCAGGGCAAGCAGGCCCACTGGAACGTGGTGGGCAAGAACTTCCGCGACCTGCACCTGCAGCTGGACGAAATCATCGAAGACGCACGTACCTTTACCGACGAGCTGGCGGAACGGATGCGCGCACTTTGGGCCGTTCCGGACGGCCGCAGCGCAGCCGTCGCTTCGGGCACCACCCTGCCGCCGTTCCCCGCCGGCCTCGTGGACACCCGCGACACCGTGACGCACGTGGTGGCGATGCTGAACGCCGTCGTCAAGACCATGCGCGACGTCCACGACCAGGTGGATGAAGAGGATCCGACCACCGCCGACATCCTGCACGGCTTCATTGCCAAGCTGGAGCAGTACGCCTGGATGGTGGATGCCGAAAACATCTCCGCCACGGCACAGGTGGTAACGCCCGAGGACAGCAACCTCGAGGCCACCCGCTAAGCACTGGTTCGCTGAGGACCCGCGCCGCCGTTCCCACGGAGGTGCGGGTCTTTTGCATTCCCGGCCGGTCAGCCTGAGACGGCCAGGCGCACTTCCTCCAGCAGTCCGGCCATATGCGCCAGCGCAGCGGCGTCGTCGCCGCCGGCAACCGCTGCGGCCACCAGGGCATGCCCGCTCAACGCTTCCTCGGTGGGGTGCGGCGGCATCATTTTGTGGATGGTGCGGCCGGTCAGGACCGCGGCAACCACTTCCTGCAGCGAAGCGAACATATCGTTGCCGCTGGCGCGCAGCAACAGTGTATGGAATTCAATATCAGCCTGCAGGAAACCTTCCAGTTCCCCGGCTTCGCCCAGCCGGCGCAGCTCTGCCGCGAGTTCCACCAAGCGCGCCCGGTCGACGTCGGAGGCCCGGCGGGCGGCGCCCGCGGCAGCCACTGGTTCCACACCCACCCGCAGTTCAGTCAGGGTCCGGAACTGCTCCGTCCTCCCCGGACCCTGCAGCCGCCACTTAATGACGCGCGGATCAAACACGTTCCACAACCCGGGTTCCAGAACCACAATGCCCACGCGGCGCTTGGAGTACACCAGGTTCATCGATTCGAGGATCCGCATGCAGTCCCGAACCACGGTCCGGGAAACACCGAATTCCTGCTGGAGTCCTTCCAGGGTCAGCCGGTCCCCCGGCATCAGTACGCCGGACACTATGTCCTGCCCCAGCACCTCTATGATTCTGCCGTTCAGGACCACCGCTGCTTGGGGAGCGGGTGCGGCGCGTTCACTCATGTCTGCATCATTCCTGTTATATTCCGTACACGGCATCAATTGGCATTGCGGGCTGCACACAACCCCAAAAGACGGATCGATGCCGCAGACCTCGCTTCACCCTAGTTGTCCAGTGCTCCTCCCCATAGCGTCGCGGCGTTTGGTGATACCTTTGTGACGAATTGCTTTCAGCATTCACAAAACCCTCGACAACGGCGTCCTCCAAGGAGTTGGAAATGGCCTCCACCGCTCAGCACCTCGTGATTATGGGTGTTTCCGGCTCCGGTAAAACCACCATCGCCAATCTGCTCTCCAAGCGGCTCGGCTGGATCGCCGCCGAGGCCGATGAATTCCATCCCCCGGCCAACATTGCCAAGATGTCCGCTGGAACCCCGCTGGACGATGAGGACCGCTGGCCGTGGCTGTATTCGATCAGGGACTGGATGGGCACCCAGGCCGGCAACGGCCGGTGCACCATCGTGACCTGCTCGGCCCTCAAACGGACCTACCGCGACGTGCTCGCCCAGGCGCCCGGCACCGTCCATTTCGTCCATCTGGACGGCAGCAGTGAAGTGCTGGAAGAACGCATGAAAACCCGCAGCGGCCACTTCATGCCGCCCTCTCTGCTGCCGTCCCAGCTGAGCACCCTGGAGCCGCTGGCACCGGACGAAGACGGCCTCCGCCTGGACATCACTTCGTCTCCGGCGGAAATAGTGGACACGGTACTGCGGCACCTGGGGTACGCCGTCGCCTGAGGCGCCATCGTCACGGCGGCGTCGCCGTGAACCGCTGCCGCCCGAAACCGTGGAAAAATAGAAAGCTTTCTATTTTTCCGCCCTTTATCACCGGCGCCTGCTCCGCCCTTTCGAAGGATTTCTTACACCATGATGGGTGGCCACCATGCCGCTAGCGGCGCCGCGGCCTGGGTTGCCGTTGCTTCCACTGCCCCGCACGCCCTTGGCTGGTACCCGGTCACACCGCTGGGCGTGGTGACGGGTGCCCTGTTGACGGCCGGTGCGGCACTGCTGCCGGACCTTGACCACCACAGCGGCACGATAGCCCATTCACTGCCGCCGATTACCAAGATCCTGGCCCGCCTCACCGAAACCATCAGCGGGGGGCACCGGCGCGGGACGCACTCGATCCTCGGGCTTGCCGTGTTTGTTGCCCTTGCTACTGCGTTGGGCAAGGTGACGGCGGACGTACCCGTCTTCGGTTCGGTGGCGCTGGGTGCGGGCATCCTGTCCGTCCTGCTGATGGGTTTCGCTTTCAAGGCCCTGAAGATCGCCGGCGGACCGGCCCGCAGTTGGTTCCTCGCCTTGGCGTTTTCCGTTTTCATTGCCGTGTACGCACCGGAGAACAATGACTGGCTGCCAGTTGCCGTGGGCCTGGGTGTAGCCGTGCATATCCTGGGTGATCTGCTGACCCACCAGGGCGTGATGGTCCTGTGGCCGCTGCGGATCAAACGTCCGCGTTCCCTGGCCCGCTTCCCGGTGGTCAACAAGCTCTGGCGCAGCAGCGGCAGTTTCTCGCTCCCCCTGATCGGAGCGGCCGGTTCCTGGCGGGAATGGGCCATCATGGTTCCGGTCACTGTCTATGCGATCTTCGGGGTCACCATGGCGGCTCTGAGCGCAGTCACCGGCTGGTCACCGTACACCTAGCCGCCCCGGCTGCAGCCTTCCCTGTGTGCAGGGCTAGGGTTGAAGTGTGGAACTGGCTCTCTTCGCAGTAGTAGGCGTTTCGGTGATTGTGACCGTAGCGGCTTTCTCCAAACGTCTCGGCATCGCGGCTCCCATCATCTTGGTGGTTGTGGGATTTGCCCTGTCCTATACCCCCGGCGTGCCGCCGTTCTCCGTTCCGCATGAGTGGATCCTGATGGGTGTGCTGCCGCCGTTGCTCTACGCGGCGGCTGTCAACGTGCCCGTGGTCGATTTCAGGCGGAACATCGGCGCGATTTCCTCCCTCTCGGTGTTCCTGGTGCTCGTGTCCGCCTTCGCCACCGGGACGGTGCTCTATGTGCTGCTCCCGGACCTGAATTTCGCAGCCGCCGTGGCCCTGGGCGCCGTCGTCAGCCCGCCCGACGCCGTCGCCGCCACTGCGATCGGCAAGCGGCTGGGACTGCCGCCGCGGCTGGTGACCGTCCTGGAGGGCGAAGGGCTGGTCAATGACGCCACGGCGCTGGTGCTGCTGCGCTCCGCCGTGGCTGCCTCGGCCGGTGGGCTGTCGAGCATCTGGGCAGGCATCGGAGACTTCGGATTTGCCGTCATCACGGCCATTGCCGTGGGACTGCTGGTAGGCGCCGCCACAGTCTTTCTCCGTTCCAAGCTGCACGACCCGGTGCTGGACACCGCTATTTCCTTTGTGGTGCCGTTTGTGGCGTTCATTCCCGCCGAAGAAGTGGGCGCCTCGGGTGTGCTGGCCGTGGTGGTTGCCGGGCTATACACGGGACACCGCAGCGCTTCAGCGTTCACGGCGCAGGTGCGGATCAATGACAGCATCAACTGGCGCACCATCTCGTTCCTGCTCGAAAACGGCGTATTCCTGCTGATGGGCCTTGAATTGCGCCATTTGGTGGAAAACGTGGACACGGCATTGCTTTCGGTGTGGGACGCCGTGCTGATCGGACTGATCACCACCGGCCTGCTGGTCCTGGTCCGTTTCGCCTGGGTCACTCCGCTGATCTACGTGCTGCGGGCCAAAGTACGGTACCAGGACCTGCGGACCCAGCGGTTCCGGCTGGGCTTGGACCGCATCAAGGCCGGTGGCTTCACCAATGAGCGCAAACGCAGGCGCCATCGCCGCGCTGAGCTGCTGTATCGACGGCGGCGGGCCGACGTCGAACAGTTGCGCCGCGAGGGTCTGGGCTGGCGCGGCGGCGTAGTGATTTCCTGGTCCGGCATGCGCGGAGTGGTGACGCTGGCCGCCGCCCAGTCCCTGCCGGAACAGACCCCGTACCGCGAACAGCTGGTGCTGATTGCCTTTACCGTGGCTGTGGCCACCCTGCTTCTGCAGGGTGGAACCCTGCCGTGGGTGATCCGGGTCCTGGGTGTCCAGGGACGCGACGTCGCGGCAGACCAGCGGGAACTGGCCAAACTCCTGGATGAACTCAGCGGCGCCGGACTGACGATTCTGGAAGAACCGGCGGAATGCCTGGGTGCGCGGGAGGAAGTTGATCCGGATGTGGTGGAGCGGGTCCGGCAGAGCACCTTCCTGCGCAGCGAACTGGCTTGGGAACGGGTACGCGCCTTGGGCATGAGCGAGGAGGCGACGCCGCAGCTGCAGTACCGCCGGCTTCGCCGCGCCGTCGTGGAAGCCGAACGTGACCGGCTGCTGGTGGCCCGGCGCGAAGGGCGTTACGCATCCCGGACGCTGGCGGAGGCGCAGCGCCTGCTGGATCTGGAGGAATCACGGCTGCGCCCGCGGCTGGGCGAACGCTAGGACTTCCGGGGATCAGCCGCGCGGATTGTCTGTTCCTGTTTCTCCCGGGGTTTCTCTTCCTTGATCCATTTGGGCTGCAGGGGCCGCGGCATCCAAAAGTTACCAAGTATGCCGATTACCGCAATCAAGAAGTACAAAGGAAGGAAGACCAGGCCAATAAGCGGATAAACGTTGGGCTGAATAACAAACTGCGTCACGGGGAAAAGCGCAAAAGCTGCACCAATATAAGTGCTGGCCAGCGCGGGTTCTCCCGTCCACAGGATGTTAAGACCGGCGCGGTAGTGCCTAAAGCGTCCCGAGTAAACCAGGAGGCCGGGGACCATGACCAACAGCCCGAATGCAGCAACACCGAGAGTTACCGCGGCCTCCGGATCCATAACTCCCCTGCCTTGTCCTCGGTTAGCTGTTTTATCCCGCACGGGGCAGCTCTAAATCGCTGCAAACCTACCATCATCAGTCCTGGTGGAGCTGGATGTAGTTGCCGCAGCCGTCGTCGAAAACAGCCTGCGTGCCCATTGCATCCAGGGTCGGTTCGCCGATGAACTCCACCCCCAGGCCGCTGAGCCGGTCGTACTCCGCCTGCACATCCCGGACACCAAGCACCAGGACCGGGAGCTGCTGTGCGTACAACCCGGCCCGGTAGGCTTCCGCCACAGGATCTTCGCTGGGTTCAAGCAGGAGCCCTGGCCCTCCCGGTTCCTCCGGGGAGCACACAATGAACAGGTTGTACTCCGGCATGGCCATCAGGGGTTCCATGCCGAGGGTCCCCGTGTAGAACCCGTAGGCCCGCTGCGGGTCCAGCACGTGGATACTGCTCATCTTGATTCGCATCCGCGAAGAGTACCGCCAAATCCGTCCGGAGCGGTACGCGGTACAAGTCAGCGGCTGCGACGCGGTTTGCCGCTCTTGCCTGCACCCTTGGCGGCACCCTTGCCTGTGGCTTTTCCCTTGCCGCCGGCGCCCTTGCCTGCCGTGCGGCCGCCGGACTTGGCCGCCGGCTTGCCCTCGCTGCGGGACTGGCGTGCCTTCGTCCGCTGCCGCGCCGTCGTTTTCTGCTCTTCGAGGACAGAAGGCTGGCGGGAACTGTTGGCAGTGCGCCCCCGCACCACGCCCACAAACTCTTCGACGTCATCGCCGTCCCGTTCCTGCAGCCACGCGATGCCGATCCTCGTGGGCGGCACCCCGTTCACGGGGCGGGCCGTGACATCCTTGCGCGAATACAGCCGCGCCACCGACATGGGCAGGATAACGACGCCGCTGCCCGCCGCCACTACTTCCAGGGCGACGGCGGCTCCGCCCATTTCTGCCACGTCCAGGAGGGTTTCGCCGTCCAGATCTGCCAGTTCAACCTCGTCGAACGCCGTAAGGGGGTGGTCCTTCGCCGCTGCGGCAACCGGCTGCTCCTCATAGAGCGGAATGAGGTTCAGCCCCTCCGGACGTGTGAAGCCGGAAGCGGGAAGGCGTACAAAAGCGAGATCGGCGCGGCCGGAGGACAGTTCCTCCACAGCGGCAACTTCCTCACACTGGAACGTCCGCAGTTCCTGGTCCTTGCGTTCCTGCCAGCGGGTAATCCATTTACCCGGGGTCACGCCCGGAACATAGGCCACGGTCAGCGGCCGTGGAGTCGCCCCGTTCTGAAGAGCTGAAGTGTCTGTGGGCATCAGAACACCTTAGCCCACCGACCCGGGCGGCGGCGTGCGGATACCCTTGGAATATGACCACCGAGAAATCCTCCCAAACCATGAAGCCTGCCACGGCAGCCAAGAAACTGGGCATCTACCTGCCCGCTGCGCCGCAGGACTTCCAGGACGGGCCCATTTCACGCGCCCAGTTTGACGAACTCCAGTCCAACCCGCCGGAGTGGCTCAGCGAACTGCGCCGCAACGGGCCGCACCCGCGGCCGGTGGTGGCCCAGAAGCTCAACATCTCCATTGGCGGCCTGACCCGGTCCGGCATTACGGAGCCGCTCACCACCGAGGAAATCAAGGCACTGCTCGCCCAGCCCCCGGCCTGGCTCGTGGAAGAGCGGGCCAGTTTTGCCGCCGTCCGCGCCGAAACCCAGCGGGTCAAGGACGCAGAGGCGAAGAAGGCCGAACGCTCCTAAGTACCGCTCTGCTTCCAAAGGAGGGGACCGCCTGCTGCCAGGCGGTCCCCTCCTTTGTGCTCTGTGTCCTGCGGATGCACCGTTTCTATACGTGCACCGGGCTGGATCACCGCACCCGGGCATAAAAAATGACCCCGGCTGGTGAGCCGGGGTCATTCCTATCTGTGCGCGAGGGGGGATTTGAACCCCCACGCCCTTTCGGACACTGGCACCTGAAGCCAGCGCGTCTGCCGTTCCGCCACTCGCGCAAAATGGTTTCCCTCGGAAGCTATGTGCGAATGATCTCAAATCTTCCTGAGACCATCTGCGTTGCGTTTCCTCGGGAACAGCAGAATCAAGCATACCGGCATTTTGGCGAAACACCTAAACGCCCCTTCGGCAGCCCCGAAATCCGCGTCATTGCAGGGATCCGGGTGTGGGACGGGCCGCAGCGGGTGCCCAGGTGCGCGGTCCGGATACTTCCAATAAACGCACCGCAAAGATCCCTCGGGGGCTTGACGGACACGGAGTACCGGGAGGCGCGGTAAGACATTTATCAGCGCTCCCCAGTAGTATCGAAGTGGACGTATGTACCTGTGACCTGCCGGAACCAGTCCCAACGCAGTCCCGGCGGTTCATTCCGCCCGGCGCCCCGGCGCCGGGAGACGGGTGGCAGGCGTGGCTATTCACCGGACAGGACGCGGAAGGAGACGGACATGGGCTTACTCGACAATGTCGAACGCGGCATCGAGAAGATGGTCCGCGGCGCTTTCACGTCCGGCTCCTCAGGCCGGGTAGAACCGCTGGAACTGGCCATTGCGCTGCGCCGGGAGCTTGATGAGCGCTCCATGGTCCTCGGGCAGGGACGCACCTTGGCTCCCAACGTTTTCACGGTGCGGCTGTCCAGCTCGGACTTCACACAGGCCCAGCAGTGGGGTGCACCGCTGGCGGAAGAACTGTGCGACGTCGTCATTAAGCACGCGCACAGCCAGTCCTACAGCCTGCAGGGTCCCGTCCGGGTATCCTTCACCCGTGACGCCTCATTGAAGTCCGGGGTACTGGAAGTGGATTCCGCCACCGAGAAATCCCCCTCAGCCACGCCCAGGGTTCCGCAGCCGCCGGCACCCCGGCAAGGCCCTTCGGCCCGGGTGCAGCCGGTCCTGGACATTGACGGACAGCGTTATTCCTTGAATGCGCCGTCGGTGGTCCTGGGACGCTCTTCCGAGGCCGACATTCTTGTGGATGACACCGGTGTTTCCCGGCGGCATCTGGAAATACGCACCGAGAACGGTGCAAGCCGCGCCATTGACCTGGGCTCCACCAACGGCAGCTTCGTCAACGGCCAGAAAGTTCAGGGTGAAGCAGTGCTTTCCGACGGATCCACCATTGCCATGGGACGTACCCGGATAGTCTTCCGGCTGCTGCCTGTCCGGGCCGGAGGACGTTAGTGCTGGGCGAACTGACCGAAACCCTTTTGCGGTACGGCTTCCTACTGGTCCTGTGGATCATGGTGATCTCCGTAGTGGGCGCCATCCGCCGCGACCTTGCCGTGGGCAGCCGTAACCGGACCGGAACCCCCACCGCCCGGCAGATGCGCCGGAACCCCGAGTTGGAGAAGCGCGCCCCGGCCCCGGCCAAGGTCACGCCGCGGGAACTCGTTGTCACGGAAGGTCCGCTGCGCGGCACCACCCTGGACCTCGCCGCCAGTCCCATCCTGCTCGGCCGCGCACAGGAAGCGACCCTCGTCCTTGAGGACGATTACGCTTCCGGCCGCCACGCACGCCTGTTCCCGCAGGGCAGCCGCTGGTTCATCGAGGACCTGGGTTCCACCAACGGCACCTATCTGGGCGGCAGCCAGCTCACCCGGGCGCTGCCCGTGGAACCCGGCGTACCTGTCCGAATCGGCAAAACGGTCATTGAGCTGAGGCCCTGACCGTGGCTTTGGTCCTTCGATATGCAGCACGTTCCGACGTGGGCATGGTTCGTTTCAAGAACGACGACTCCGCCTATGTGGGGCGGTACCTTGCAGTGGTCGCTGACGGAATGGGCGGCCACGCCGGCGGAAACGTCGCGTCTGCCTCCACCGTGCTGGATTTGGTGCATCTGGACAGCCGGGTCCAGGAGGACGAGCCCCTGACCGTCCTTGCGGACGAAATCCAGGCCGCAAACTCCCTCCTTTCCGAACTGGTGACCACAAGCCCGCAGCTCTCCGGCATGGGCACCACCGTCACGGCACTGCTGCTCCATGACCGGCGGCTGGCCCTGGCCCACATCGGCGATTCCCGCGCCTACCGGCTCAAGAACGGCGAGTTCAGCCAAGTCAGCATCGACCACACTTTCGTCCAGCGCCTCATCGACGAGGGCCGGCTGCGGCCCGAAGAAGCTGAGGTCCATCCGCATAAGAACGTCCTGATGCGCGTACTGGGCGACGTCGACGCGAGCCCTGAACTGGACCTGGCCACTTTCGATGTGGAACCGGGCGAACGCTGGCTGCTGTGCTCGGACGGCCTCACCGCCGTGCTCCGCGACTCCGATATCGAGGGCGTCCTGCGGGGCACCTCCAACCTCCAGCAGTGCGTCGACACGCTGGTGGAACTGACCCTCGCCGGCGGTTCCCCGGACAACGTCACTGTTGCGGTGATCGAGATCGATGATGATCCCGACGCCGGGTCCGCTCCGTCCACTGCTGCGATGACAGAGCTGCCCGCCGGGCCGGGCCGTCCCCGTCAAGCAACCATCTCGGCAGCCCCTGCCGTGAGTACCCCGGCACCGGCCGTGACCGAAGGCAAGGACGAGGCCGATTCTTCCGGCGAAGATAAAGAAGACGACGAAAGTCTGCAGGAACGCGCGGAGCTGATCCGGCAGGACCTCTCCTCGCGCCCCCATGTCTTGGTGGGTGCAGCATCGCTGGCCACCGAAACCGGCCAGATTCCCATTGTCACTAAGCGCTCGGCCGAGCGCCGCGCCGCCCGCATGCTGACGCACAAGGCCGACGACGCACAGTCGCCGGGGCTCGCTGCGGAGGACACAAAGCGGCCCGGTTGGCGCCGCTGGCTGCTCCCGGCTTTCCTCACCGTACTGGCCCTGTTGCTGGCGGCCGTGATGTGGCTCGGGTACACGTGGACCCAGACCCGTTACTACGTGGGCTCCTATGACAACCGGGTGGCCGTCTTCAACGGTGTTTCCCAGACCATCGGGCCCATCCATCTTTCCCACGTCACGGATATTTCCGACATTCCCGTGGACAGCCTTTCCGAGTACCACCGCAACCGGGTGGAAGACACTCTTCCCGCGCGGGACCTCGAGCATGCCGACCGGATCGTAGAGGATCTGCGGGACACTGCCAAGGCTGTCATGTGTCCTCCTGTGGATCCGGCGCCGGGACCCAGCTCCACGCCGTCCACTTCCACACCGGGTCCCACTTCCACGGCGCAGCCCGACGCTGCGGCCAACAGTGCCTGCGGAGGTAAGCAGTAATGTCTGATCTCCTGACCGTTGCCAAACCCCGCCGCAACATAGAAGCCCTGCTCCTGCTGGTCGCCCTGCTCGTCGGGGTGGGTGCCAACATGATCGTCGGCCTGGATGAGGACCGCGGGTTCGACTCCGACTTCTGGGTGCAGGGCGGCACGCTGATGGCCCTGGTGGTTGTTTTCCACCTGGTCCTGCGCTTCCGGGCGAAATATGCCGACCCGGTAATACTTCCCATTGTCACCGCCCTCAACGGCATAGGTTTGGCAATGATCCACCGCTTGGACATCACCAACGGCGACACCGCAGCGGACCGGCAGCTGCTGTGGAGCACCGTGGCCGTTGCCGCGGGCATCGCCGTGATGTTCGTGATCAAGGATCATCGGATCCTGCGGCGCTACACCTATATTTCGCTGATCGTCAGTGCCATCCTGCTCCTGCTGCCGCTGACGCCGCTCGGAACCACCATTAACGGTGCACGGATCTGGATCAATGTTGGTGTGGGTACCTTCCAGCCCGGCGAAATCGCCAAGATCACCCTGGCTATATTCTTCGCCGGGTATCTATCCACCAACCGGGATCTGATCCTCCTGGCCGGCCGCAAGGTCGGTCCCCTGCAGTTCCCGCGCATGCAGGACATGGGGCCCATGATCGTGGCGTGGCTGGTCAGCATCGGAGTGCTGGTCTTCCAGCGGGACCTCGGCTCATCCATTCTCTTCTTCGGACTCTTCATGGCGATGATCTACGTCGCCACCAGCCGGGTGAGCTGGGTGGTCATCGGACTGGGCCTGCTCGCCGTAGGCGGGTTTGCTGCCCTGCAGCTGTTCGGCCATGTTCAGCAGCGTATCCACGGCTGGCTCAACGCCTTTGACCCCGAGGTCTACAACGCGGTGGGTGGAAGCTACCAAGTGGTTCAGGGTCTCTTCGGACTGGCGAGCGGCGGACTGATCGGCACCGGTTTGGGCCAGGGCCGCCCGGATCTGGTGACCTTCGCCAACAGTGACATGATCATTGCCGCCCTGGGCGAAGAACTGGGCCTGATCGGCATCTTCGCGATTGTCCTCATGTATGTACTTCTCGTATCCCGGGGCTTCCGTGCCGCTCTGGGGACCAAAGACGGGTTCGGAAAACTGCTGGCGTGCGGGCTCTCGTTCACCATTGCGCTGCAGTGCTTTGTGGTCATTGGCGGTGTTACCCGGTTGATCCCGCTGACCGGCCTAACCACGCCGTTCATGTCCGCCGGCGGTTCGTCGCTGCTGGCGAACTGGATCATTGTGGCCCTGCTGCTGCTGATTTCGGACGCTTCCAGGCGCCCAGTGGCCTCCGGACCGGTGTCCACGGACATGGTTCCGGCCATGAGTGAATCCCCGATCGGTGCTTCTGCACGCGGCCGGCGCACCCCTAAGGAAGGAGTCGAATGAACCAGGCCATCCGGAACAGCTGGGTAGTAGCCCTGGCAATGTTCGCGCTCATTCTCGGGTCGCTGACCTACGTGCAGTTCTTCGCGGCTGAGGACTTGAACAAAAATACTGACAACCGGCGTTCCATTTACCGGGATTTCGGCGAGAACCGCGGCTCCATCCTGGTGGACGGCAAGGCCGTTGCCGAGTCGGTTCCTTCCAATGATGAGTTTAACTACCAGCGGGTCTACAACAACCCTGAGTTGTATTCGCAGCTGACCGGCTTCTTCAACCTCAACGGCACCTCCCAGCTGGAAACGGCGATGAATGAAGAACTTTCCGGCAACAGCCCGCAGCAGTTCTACGACAAGCTGGTCCAGGTCTTTTCCGGGGCCCAGAGTCAGGGCGCTTCAGTGGAGCTGACCATTGATCCGGAACTGCAGCAGCTGGCCTATGACCTCATTCCGGACGGCCAGAAGGGCTCCATCGTGATGATGGACCCGAAGACGGGCGACATCCTCGCCATGGTCTCCAAGCCCACCTATGACACGAATGCACTGGCTGTGCACGACACCGGCCTGATCGAATCGACCATGGCTGAACTCACCTCCATCCCCGGACTGTCTCCGTACATCAATCCGGCCACCGAATCGCTGCTGGCTCCCGGCTCGGTGTTCAAGCTGGTAGACACGGCCGCAGCCCTGGAATCGGGAAAGTACGACGCCGACAGCGTGATTCCGAATCCGCAGGAATTCCTGCTCCCGGGAACCAATACCTACCTGCCGAACTTTGTCACGGGTGCGTGTTCTTCCCGCTCCGAGGCCGACTTCGCATTTGCCCTGGCGCAGTCCTGCAACACGGTCTTTGCCCAGGTGGCCCTTGAACTCGGGCAGGACAACTTGGCGGCACAGGCAGAGAAGTTCGGCTTTGACACTCCGCTGACCATTCCCACACCCGTGGTTCCCAGCCACTTCCCGGATAACGAGGACCAGGCCCAGCTGGCACTATCCTCCATCGGTCAGGGAAGCGTCACGGCTACGCCGCTGCAGGTCGCCATGATCTCCGCTGCCATCGCCAACAACGGCGAGCAAATGACCCCCAATTTGGTCCGCAGCGTTCGTGCACCGGACCTGTCCGTGATTGACGAGCCGAAGCCCACCAAGCTCAACACCTCCATCAGTCCTGACACTGCTCGGCAACTCACCGAATGGATGGTGGGTGTTGTGGATAACGGCAGCGCCAGTGCCGCCCGTATTCCCGGCGTAAAGGTGGCCGGGAAAACCGGCACTGCCGAGGTGGAGGGCCGGGGCGACAACGCCTGGTTCACCGGCTTCGCACCCGCCGACGATCCCCAAGTTGTCATTTCCGTCGTCATGGAAGACGTGGACCTGACGACCGGTGCCCAATTGACCACTCCAAGCGCGCAGAAACTCCTAGAGGCGGTGTTGAATAAGTGAGGCCTACATCGGGTATCACCTTAGGCGGCAGGTTCCAGCTGACCGACCGTATTGCCATCGGCGGTATGGGCGAGGTCTGGAAGGCACGGGACCTGGTCCTGGGCCGCATTGTTGCCATTAAGATCCTCAAGGAGGAGTACACCGGCGACCCCGGATTCCTCAACCGCTTCCGTGCGGAGGCCCGGCATACGGCGCTGCTGAACCACCCCGGCATTGCCAATGTCTTTGACTACGGCGAGGAAGAGGGCTCCGCCTACCTCGTGATGGAGCTTGTCCCCGGACAGCCGCTTTCCACCATCATCGAACGCGACAAGGTTCTATCGCCGGACCGGACCCTGTCCATCATCGGCCAGACCGCCACTGCCCTGGCCGTTGCCCACCATCAGGGACTGGTCCACCGCGACGTCAAGCCGGGCAACCTGCTCATCATGCCCGACGGCAAGGTCAAGATCACCGACTTCGGGATTGCCCGCATCGCCGACCAGGTGCCCCTGACCGCCACCGGCCAGGTGATGGGCACCGCCCAGTACCTCGCCCCGGAGCAGGCGACAGGACAGCAGGCCACCGGTTCCAGCGACATCTACGCCCTCGGCGTGATCGGCTACGAACTGCTGGCCGGACGCCGTCCGTTCTCCGGCGAATCCCAGATCGCCATCGCCTTGGCCCAGGTCAACGACACCCCGCCGCCGCTGCCCGAGTCCATTCCCGAGCCGGTCCGCGCCCTGATCATGTCCATGCTCGCGAAGGACCCGGCGGACCGCCCGGCCGACGCCGAAGCCCTCGCCCTGGCCGTTGCGGCCATCCGCCGCGGCGACATCAAGGCAGCTGAGACCGCTGTGCCCGGAATGCTGCTGTTCGCATCCGGCGCCGTGACGGCCCCGGTGCCCACGGCGGGCACTGCTGCCACGCGCGTGGTGGACACGGCACCGTCCACGTCGGCACTGCCCACCGTTGCCGGCGCCACGGTAGCGGGCGATGCCTCCACCGGCCAGCTCGCCGCGTCCCGTGAGTGGACCGACGACGACGACGTCGACTACGACGGCGCCGACGATAACGGTGACGTCGAGGAAGAAAAGCGCGGGCGCAGCCCGTGGACCATTCCGCTGATTGCCCTGCTGGTACTCATTTTGGCCGGTGTGGTGGCCTTCTTCGTCCTGACCGGTTCAGACGACAATGCAGACCCGGATCCGGCCGCCAGTTCCTCCGCTGCCAGCCCGTCCAAGAGCGCTTCGCCTTCCAAGTCGCCGTCCAAGTCGCCGTCGTCCACGCCGTCGGATTCTCCCAGCGATGAGGAAATCTTCGTTGACTCCACCGCCTACGCGGGCCGGCCGGTCAATGATGTCTACGCGGAACTGCTGGATCTCGGACTGCAGGTCAACCGGCTCCCGGTTTCCGACGCCGATGTTCCCGAGGGAATGGTCATTGAGGTTAATCCCTCCGGCAGCCTCGTACCGGGGTCTGCGGTGACCGTCGTCTACTCCTCCGGACCGGAACTTGTTTCGGTACCGTCGCTGACGGGGCTTGACGAAGCGACTGCACGCCAGCGGATCGCCGACGCCGGTTTGGTGGCAAGGAACGGCGGCAGCGAGCCGTCAAACGCCAGGGCCGGCACGGTCACCCGCGTGGACCCAAGCGAAGGCGCTGCGGTACCCCAGGGCTCCCCGGTGACCTACTTCATTGCGCAGGCACCTGCACCCGCCCCGGCACAGCCCTCTCCCACCGCCCCGTCACCCTCCACCAACGGCGGCGCCAGCATCGGCGACACCGCCCAGTCCGATCCCAGCACCACGACCGGCAACCAGTAACCATGAGCGCAGATTTCCTTCGAGGGCAACCCACCCTCAACACCGACAACGTCCTGAACGGACGTTACGAGGTCGGTGAACTGATCGGACGCGGCGGCATGGCCGACGTCTACCTTGGCCGGGATATCCGCCTGGGCCGGACTGTCGCCATCAAGGTGCTGCGCCCGGACCTGGCACGGGATCCACTGTTCCAATCCCGTTTCCGGCGTGAAGCGCAGGCAGTCGCGGGGCTGAACCATCCCTCCGTTGTGTCGGTTTACGACACCGGGGACCAGGAGTCAGCGTCTACCCGCGACGATGTCCGGCTGCCCTATATCGTGATGGAATACGTGCCGGGCCGGACCCTGCGGGACCTCCTGAAGGCGGACGAGCTCACCATCGACAAATCGGTGGAGTATGTCCTGGGCGTCCTGGCCGCTTTGGATTACAGCCACCGTTCCGGGATTGTCCACCGCGACATCAAGCCCGCCAATGTGATGGTTACGGTCGACGGCGGCGTGAAGGTCATGGACTTCGGCATCGCCCGTGCCATGGCGGATTCAGCTGCCACCATGACGCAGACCCAGGCAGTGATCGGCACCGCCCAGTACCTTTCTCCGGAACAGGCACGCGGTGAAACAGTGGACGCACGCAGCGATCTCTACTCCGCCGCCTGCCTGCTTTTCGAATTGCTCACCGGCAGGCCGCCGTTCACCGGTGACAGCCCGGTGTCAGTTGCCTACCAGCACGTCCGCGAGCTGCCCGTGGCGCCCAGCAGCCTCAACCCCGAGGTTTCAACGGCCCTGGACGACGTATTGGAACGCGGTTTGGCCAAGGACCGGAACCACCGTTACCAAACGGCGCGCGAGTTCCGCGAAGCTCTGCTGGCGGTGCGCGACGGCGGACCCGCCACGGCTGCCACACAGGCGATTGCGGTGCCCCCGCATGCCGTACATCCGGCTGATCCGCAGGATGAGGAACCGCGTACCCGCGCCATGGCCAAGGTTCTGGCGGGCGGTTCGCTTACTGCCGAGGAAGACGCGGATCGTCCGGTCCTGAACATCGGTTCCACGGGGGAGCGCGAGCCGCAGCAAAAGGCACGGCGGCGTGCCTGGACCACCGTTTTCGTCATTCTCCTTGTCCTGGTCCTGGGCGCGGCCGGGGTTGTGGGCTGGAACGTGCTTAACGCCAAGCCCGCGGCTCCCACCACGGCCTCGGTCCCCCTTGTGGAAGCGATGTCGCAATCCGATGCCTTCAACGCGATAGTGGACGCCGGTTTCCGTGCGCCGTCCATCAGCGAGGAGTACAGCGATACCGTGCAGGACGGGCTGGCAATACGAACCTCCCCCGCCGCCGGTGCAATGGCCCATCTGCAAGAGGACATCACGCTCTATATCTCCAAGGGACCCTCCACGGCAGAGATCCCGGGCGACCTGATCGGAATGACCGAGTCCGGTGCCCGTGATGCGCTGCGCGAGCTGGACCTCAAGGGCGGGGCCACCAAAACCGACAACAGTTCCACCATGTCCGAGGGGCGTGTGCTGGGGACGGAACCCGCTGTCGGGGAGCGAGTGCCCGCTGGTACCGAGGTGAACATCATTGTGTCCACCGGCAAAGTGGTGGTCCCGGATCTGGCCGGCCTCACACGTGAGCAGGCTGAAGCCACGCTGTTGGATCCCACGCTGCTGCTTACGCCGAAGCTGGTGGAGGTGGAGTCCACCGAAGCTGCCCCGGGTATTGTGCTCTCACAGAGCGTTATGCCGGGAACCGAGGTCGCGCCGGGGACAAGCATTGTGGTGAACGTAGCGAAGGCCCCGGCTGAGCCCAGCCCGTCCCCCTCGCCGTCGTCCCCCAGCCCGTCTCCGAGCGCCGCCCAGCGCTAGGCGGCGTTCGGTTCCTGCGCCGGTCGGCCGGTGCGGGAGATCAGCGGGCTGAGGGTCGATGCATGGGCGGCGGCGCCGGCCAGGCCGCAGGACTCCAACCAGTTTCCCAGCATCTGGTAGCCGCCCTCCGTGAGGACGGACTCGGGATGGAACTGAACCCCGGACAAAGGCGCCTCGGTGTGGCGCAGGCCCATGATGATGCCGCTGGCGGTGCGGGCGGTTACCTGCAGCGAAGCCGGCACACTGTCCGCTACGGCCGCCAGGGAATGGTAGCGGGTGGCGGTCAGCGGGCTGTTCAGCCCGGTGAACACATCCTCACCTCCATGTTCCACCAACGAGGTCTTGCCGTGCATTAGTTCCGGAGCGTGCGTTACCGTTCCCCCGAAAGCCTCGGCCAGGGCCTGATGCCCCAGGCAGATGCCGAGCATGGGGGTTCCGGTGGTCCCGCACCAGCGGATCAGGTCAATGGACACACCGGCTTCGGCCGGGGTCCCCGGACCGGGGGACACCAGCACGCCGTTGTGCCCTGCCGCCAGTTCCAGTGCCTGTGCCGCGTCCAAGTCATCGTTGCGGACCACCGTGGTTTCCGCTCCAAGTTCCCGCAGATAGCCCACCAGCGTGTATACAAAGCTGTCATAGTTGTCGATCACCAGGATGCGCGTGGTCATAGTGCTAGGAACCGCCAATCGTTGACTCCGTGAAGGATGGAAGAAGGCTGGTCTCTGCAAGCCATGGGAAAACAAACTCCATGAGCACCAGCACAGCTGCGGCAATAAGCACCGCGGAAAGGAAAATCCGGACCCACAGCGGGCCGGGCAGGCGTCGGAAGAGCCATGCATACATTTTAGCGACCTCCTTGCACATTAGCGGCGACGGCGTCTGCTATCTCTGCAGGCGGCCCGGCAGACTGAGGCTGCCACGAGTCCATCAGTGCGTAGGCAATGATCCGTTCCTGTGAGCCAAAGCGGGGATTGCAGCTGGTCAGCGTGAGGAACCGTTCCGTGGGGACCGCCTCCGGTTTTGTAGGCACCGGTGCCAAAACATCGACCTGGTCCGGCAGGACAAACTGCGTGTTGCGGTACACGTAGCTGTAGTACCCGTCCTTTGTCTGCACATAGATCCGGTCTCCGGGTACCAATGTGTGGATGGCGTCCAGGGCCTTGCCGTGGCTCTGCCGGTGTCCGGCCACCGCAAAATTGCCAACCCCGCCGGGCATGGCCGTGGCGGAGTAGTGGCCCAGTCCCAGCGTGTCCAGGACCCGGGTACCCACACCCGAGCTGACCGGCACCGCATAGTCCTCCCCGAAGCGCGGAACGTATACCACCGCGAAAGTGGTTCCCTCATCAGCCGGTGGTTCCATCACTACCGGTTCGCCGTAGCCGGCCGGCGCGGGGGCCGGCGCGTCCTCAGGAGGCAGGTCAAAATCCTTGTACAGGTCCTGCACGGCCTCCTGCTGGGACCTGTTTGCTTCCAGATCAGTCCACCACAGCTGCCAGGCCACAAACAGGCCCAGGATAACTCCCAGGGTCACCAGGATTTCCCCTAGGACGTGGACCACCATGCGTGCCGGGCCGCCCGCGGGGGACGGGCGGGAGCGTGGGCGGTGCTCCTCGCGGACTGCTGGGGACTGGTCCATACGCTCCTCGGCGGGATGGTCTTCGAAGCTTAGTGTGCCCAAGGATACTCTGCCCCGGTAATTCGCTAGGATAATCAGGAACGGGAGGCCGTGCCATGCAGCGCCTGCAGCCATGCAGTGTTGTCCCCGCCCCTGAGACCGCCACCAACAAACCGCCGGCATCCGCAGAGCCGGTTCTGCCAGGAGGATCCGTGCCTGAGTCCAAGTCCCGCAAGAAGCCGCCGCGCCCCGCTGCCGAGCCCCGTGTTAATTCCGCAGCCAAGCCGAACCCCGTTTGGTACAAGCCGGTGATGTTCGGCCTGATGATCATCGGGTTGCTGTGGATCATCACCTACTACATCACCCAGGGAGGCTTCCCCGTCCCGTCACTGGGTGCCGCCAACATTCTGGTGGGCTTTGGTATTGCCATTGTGGGCTTCCTAATGACTACGCGCTGGCGCTGACTCCGTTCAGCCTCGCAACCTCAAGGGCCCTCCCGCTGCCACTCGCAGCCGGAGGGCCCTTTCTGTTGGTCCGAAGTCGTTATCCCCGGTTTTCCTGTTGTTCACAGGTTGTGCACGGAGTTATCCACAGGTGTGGGTAACTCTGTGGGTTACTTCCGCAACTTCCGCGCAAACAAAGGGATCCAGGTTATCCACAGCTGTGGAATTACATGTGTGTAAGTCCGTTCAGGCTATGGATAACCCTGTGGATCGCCGGTCCGGGGGAGAAACTACACCCTTGTTAGTTATTAACACTGTGGGTATCTCTGTGGATAACTTTGCCTTAACGCACAGTGCCCGCCGTCACAAGGACAGCGGGCACGCACGGGCAGGCAAGCGCTACACGGGAGACGGCCAAAGGATGGTTGCCACCACCAGGAGCAGGGCTATGGCCGCCAGCCCCAGGAACTGGACAACCGTCCGGTTCTTACCCCGGGGCGCATAGGCAATGATGGCCGCGCAGGCCGCCCCGGTCACCAGTCCACCCACGTGGGCCTGCCAGGCGATATTCGGGAAGACAAAGCCCATCACCAGGTTAAGCAGGAGCAGGATCACCAGGGAACGCAGTTCACCCCTCCGCTGGCGGATCACCACGAACAGTGCACCGAAGAGCCCGAAGATCGCTCCCGAGGCTCCCACGACAGGTGTTCCGGGGTCGGCAAGGTACATAACGCCCACCGAGCCGCCTACGGCCGAGATCAGATAGAGCAGGGCGAAGCGCGCCCGGCCGAACATCGGCTCCAGAGTCCGGCCCAGGAACCACAGCGCATAGAGGTTGAAAGCTATGTGGACGAAGCCGCCTGCTGAATGCAGGAAGGCAGACGTCAGCATCCTCCACGGCTCATAGTCCGTGTAGACCGGCCGGTACCAGAAGTCGGAAGTAAAGCCGGGGACCGCCAGCTGCAGGAGGAAGGCGGCGGCGCAAATCGCCATGATGGTGATGGTTACTACCGGTTTGCCCGTCCCGGCAGCCGGGGCCGTGCGTCCGCCGTACACGGTGCGGTAGGCCGGCTGCTTCCGGTTCTGTTCGGCAAAGCAATCCACGCACTGCACGCCTACGGCGGCGTTGTGCTGGCATTCAGGGCAGGCCGGGCGTCCGCAACGCTGGCAGCGGATATAGCTGACCCGGTCCGGATGGCGCGGACACACTGGAACCTGCGACGCCGGCGCTCCGGCCGGCACTCCATATGACATTGCTCGAAACTCCCGGATTGACGAAAGGCCCCGGCCGGATAGTCCGGCCGGGGCACCCTTCGAACAGGTTAGAGCTGCTCGACGGTAATGCTGTTGATAACCACGTCTTCGGTCGGCTTGTCGCGTCCGTCGGTGGAGACCGCATTGAGCTGGTCGACCAATGCGCGGGACTCGTCGTCGGCAACCTCACCGAAGATGGTGTGCTTTCCCTGCAGCCACGTGGTGGGCACCGAGGTGATGAAGAACTGCGAACCGTTGGTGCCGCGTCCCATCTGGATGCCGGCGTTGGCCATGGCCAGCTTGTACGGGGTGGCGAAATCAAGGTCGGGGTTGATTTCGTCGTCGAACTGGTAGCCGGGTCCGCCGGTGCCGCGGCCCAGGGGATCGCCGCCCTGGATCATGAAATCCTTGATGATGCGGTGGAAGATCGTACCGTCGTAGAGCGGGCGGCTCGTCTTTTCACCCGTTGCCGGGTCGGTCCACTCGATCTCACCGGTGGCCAGGCCAACGAAGTTCTTGACCGTCTTGGGGGCATGGTTGCCGAACAGGTTGATACGGATATCGCCCATGGACGTGTGGATGGTCGCTTTTGCTGTAGGAATAGCAGTCATAACAACATTCTTCCACGGCGCTTGCGCACAGGGGCGGAAACCGGCAGGTTCAGCGCACAGTGAAAACCGCCGCCTGCCGCGGCCTCCGATAGCAGAGATCAGCTCGAACACGTAGGCTAAGGCTGAAACGACACTATCCCGGGAGGTAGTTTTGAAGAAGGACCGCATCACCCATGACCTTGAAGCCAATGTGGCTGCTGGCCTCGTAACGGCCCGCGACTGGGCTTCGCCCAAGGTGGACGCAGCCAAGGGCTGGGCCGTTCCGCGCATTGAGAAGGGGATCGAAACCGCATCTCCGAAGATCCAGGACGGTATCAAGCGTGCTGCTGACGAGCTTGCCCAGGGCGTAGCCACCGTAACGCCCCGCATCCAGGGCGGGCTTGAGAAGGTTGGGCCGCGGATCAGCCACGCTGTGGATGAAGCCGCTCCGCGCATCCAGAGCACCCTGGACCGGGCTACACCGGCCCTGAACACCGCGAAGGACCGCGTCGTCGACGATTACCTCCCGGCGCTTTCCACCCGGATCGGTGTGGCCGCGGACAGCGTTTCGCGCAGCCTGACGGCAGCCAACGTTCCTGTACAGACCGCGGTTTCCAAGGTCACGGGCAACAAGAAGGCGCTCAAGCGCGCACAGAAGGCTGCAGCCCAGGCTGCCAAGCAGGCCCGCAAGAACCAGAAGGGCGGCGGCAAGGGGTGGCTGGTCTTCGGCATCATCGCCGCTGCCGTCACCGCCGGCGTAGCTGCCTGGCGTGCCTCGCGTCCGGTTGAGGATCCTTGGAAGACCCCCGCACCGAAGCCGGCTGCTGCCACCACTCCCGCCACGGCTCCGGCACCGGCGGCTACCGGGACATCCTCCGGAGCCTCCACGGCCAAGCCCGCTGAGCCGGCGACGCCGGCACCGGTCGAGGTGCCCAAGCCGAAGGCTGCGGCTGCCTCCACTCCGGCCGAGAAGGCCGGCACGAACGCTGCGGCTGCCTCCTCTGAGACCAAGGAAACGGTCGCCAGTATCAAGGAAGCAGCCGAGCGTGCTGCCTCCCGTTCCGGCGACAAGGCATCCGAAGCCGGCAAGCACAGCAAGGAAGCCGCGGGCGAGGCCAAGGAAGCTGCCAAGCCTTCAGGCGCCCACTCAGATAACAACACCGGCAAGAAGTAACACCGGCAAGTAGCAACACCGCAAGTAGCAACACCGGTTGGAAAAAGACAGGGAGGTCCCCGCTGCGGCGGGGACCTCCCTGTTTTGGTTCCGGCCTTGTGCGCCGGGCTGCTCTCCCAACTAGGGTTGCACGTCTCCGCCCAGGGCCGGCGGTGCCGGGGGGATAGGTTCGGTGCCGGGCCGGCGTCGTGCCCTGCCCTGCCCGGCCACTACCACCGTTAATCCGGCGAGGATAAGGCCCAGCCCGGCGTATGTTCCCGCCGGAAGCTGCTCGTGCAGGAACACCGCCGCCAGGATGGCCGCGCCGGGGATCTCCAGCAGGATAATCATGGAAACCACCAACGGGCTGATGACCGCCAGCAGGTGGTTGAACACCGAGTGGCCCAGGATCTGCGCTACCACGGTTACACCGAGGATCCCCAGCCACGCCGCCGGCGGAAAGCCGACCAGCGGCTGCCGGAAGACCGCACAGAGCGCCAGGAGCAGCACGGCGCATGCTCCGTAGCAAAGAGTGGTGTACGTGCCCGTAGACATGGACTCACGGGCTTTTCCGCCTGCGATGGTGTAGACACCCGCGAGGGCACCGCCGGCCACCGCCAGGACATCGCCCATCAGTGCCTCCCGCGAAAGGCCCAGGTCAAAGCCGGAAATCACCACAACGCCGGCGAAGGCGGCGGCCAGCCCTGCCAGCACAACAGGCGCAACCCGGATACCGCGCAGCACATTAAACAGGGCGATCCACCCCGCTTGGAGGCAGACAAGCGCCGTAGCCGCGGCCACGGACGTCAGCTGCAGTGAAGTGATGAAGCAGGCGAAGTGAAATGCCAGGGCCACCGCCGCAACGGCAGTCCACCGGTACTCGCGTGCCCCAAGCCGTGCGAATTCCCGGCGCCGTCCCAAAGCTGCGGGACCGCCCATGAGTACCGCGCCCAGGGCATTGCGCCAGAAGGCGATGGCAAGGGCTGGGGCAGCCGTAGCGGCCATGATGGGTCCGGACGCGGATACGCCCAGGACACCCACTGCGGCCAGGAAAATATTCACAGGCCAACAGTAGTGCAGCGCTGCTCCTGCACCGGCGCCGGGCTGTTTCCGGGAGTCACAGCGGCTTAACGCAGAAGGTCCCCGCTCCGAGGAGCGGGGACCTTCTGTCTATTCTTTCGGTGGAGGCACGGGGACTCGAACCCCGAACCCCCTGCTTGCAAAGCAGGTGCGCTACCAATTGCGCCATGCCCCCGAAATGAGAACTTATCCAGTATAACCCACCGTTACCGGCCGGGTTACCAGATTCGACCTTTTGGCGGTTAGCCGACCTTGTCGGTCGATTCCTTCCAAACTGTCTTCTCAGCGGCAGTTTCCTGCCACTTCTTATAGGCGAAGACTCCAGCAGCAGCCGCTGCCATGACTGTCAGCAACTTCTTCATGGAATCCTCCTTGCCGTTCCGGTCCACCTTTTGCAAGGTGTTCCGTGGGCGTACCAGGACTTGAACCTGGGACCTCTTCGTTATCAGCGAAGCGCTCTAACCGCCTGAGCTATACGCCCCGAACCTCTTCGGGCCGAGATATGACTCTACCGTACCTTTGCCCGGAAGAACAAATCGGGCTGTTTTCCGGTTCCGGAGCGGCTGCAGGAGCGCGTCCGGAACCGGAAAACACTAGTCGTCGGTGAGGGTCACACCAATGCCGCCGACCAGCGTGGAGGCAATGTTGTAGAGCACGGCGGCCAGCATGGACAGTGCCGTCAGCAGCAGCACGTTCACCACGGCGATGATGGTCGCGAAGGACACCACCTGGCCTAGGGAAGCGAAGTCCCGGAGGTCGAAGCCACCGGACTCGCTGCCGGCAATCTCGCCCAGCAGGGTGTTAACCCGGTCGAAGATGCCGGTCAGGTCCAGCACGGTCCACAGCACAATGGCTGCCACCACGGTGACAACGCCCAGTGCAACCGACAGCAGGAACGCCATCTTCAGGACGGACCAGGGATCGATCTTGCTGACCAGCAGCCGGGCCTTGCGGGCTTTGGCCTTGGGTACGGGTTTCACCAGCGGCTGGCGGTTCCCCGCTGCGCTCTGACCTCCCCCAGGGCGCTGGGCCGGCCGTGCCGGGGTCTTCACCCGCGGCCCGGCGCCCGAGGACGACCTAGGGCTTGAGTTGGTCGAGCTCACTCGTTACCTCCATCTTGTGCTGACTGTGCATCGCGCCCAGCCGTTTCGTCTGTAGACAACGGTACTTCATCGCCTGCGGCCCCCACAGGTTCGGTTCCGGCGGTTACCGGTGCCGTGCCTGATGTTCCGTCTTCGGAGTTTTCGTCCTCTTCAACCGCCAAGTCGCGCTCGGAGTTCCGCGCAACGGCGATAATCCGGTCATTCTTGTCCGGCTTGGCGAAGATAACACCCATGGTGTCGCGGCCCTTGGCGGGCACACCGGTCACGGAGGACCGGACTACCTTGCCGCCCTGCATAACCACCAGGACCTCGTCTTCTTCCTGGACCACCATGGCACCGACCAGATGGCCGCGGTCCTCGGCGTACTTGCCCACCTTGATACCCAGGCCGCCACGGCCCTGGACCCGGTATTCGTCCGCGCTGGTGCGCTTGGCGTAGCCGCCCTCGGTCACGGTGAAGACAAAGGAGTCCTCGGTGACGACGTCGGCCGCCAGCAGTTCGTCATCCTCACGGAACTTCATGCCCGTGACACCGGAGGTGGCACGGCCCATGGGACGCAGCGCGTCGTCGGTGGCCGTGAAGCGCAGCGACTGGCCCAGCCGCGAAACCAGCATCAGGTCATCGGTTTCGGAGACCAGCTGGGCGGAAACCAATTCGTCTTCGTCGCGGAGGTTGATGGCAATAACGCCGGCAGAGCGGTTGGTGTCGTAGTCCGCCAGGCGGGTCTTCTTCACCAGGCCGCGCTTAGTGGCCAGCACCAGGTACGGGGCGGCGTCGTAATCCGGCAGCGCCAGGACCTGGGCAATGTGCTCGTCCGGCTGGAAGGCCAGCAGGTTCGCCACGTGCTGGCCCTTGGCATCCCGCCCGGCTTCGGCCAGTTCGTAGGCCTTGGCACGGTAAACCCGGCCAAGGTTGGTGAAGAACAGCAGCCAGTGGTGGGTGGTGGTGACGAAGAAGTGCTCCACGACGTCGTCCCCGCGCAGCTGGGCGCCCTTGATGCCCTTGCCGCCCCGGGCCTGCTGCCGGTAGTTGTCACTGCGGGTGCGCTTGACGTAGCCGCCGCGGGTGATGGTGACCACCATTTCCTCTTCGGGAATGAGGTCTTCCATGCTCATGTCGCCGTCATAGCCCATGAGGATCTTGGTGCGGCGGTCGTCACCGTATTTGTCGGCGATTTCCTGCAGTTCCTCGCTGACAATGGAACGCTGGCGTTCTTCGGAAGCCAGGATGATGTTGTATTCGGCGATTTCAGCTTCAAGCTTCGCGTGCTGGTCCTGGATCTTCTGGCGTTCCAGGGCAGCCAAGCGGCGCAGCTGCATATCGAGGATGGCCTGCGACTGGATTTCGTCGATTTCCAGCAGGCCCATCAGGCCGGTCCGTGCATCTTCCACCGTGGAGGACCGCCGGATCAGGGCGATGACCTCGTCGAGGGCATCCAGGGCCTTGAGCAGGCCGCGCAGGATGTGCGCAGCTTCCTCGGCCTTGCGCAGGCGGTACCGGGTGCGGCGGACAATCACTTCGAGCTGGTGGGTCACCCAGTGCCGGATGAAGGCGTCCAGGCTCAGCGTGCGGGGCACCCCGTCCACGATGGCCAGCATGTTGGCACCGAAGTTGTCCTGCAGCTGCGTGTGCTTGTACAGGTTGTTCAGGACCACCTTCGCCACGGCGTCACGCTTGAGCACGATCACCAGGCGCTGGCCGGTGCGGCCGGAAGTTTCATCGCGCATGTCGGCGATGCCGGTGATCTTGCCGTCCTTGACCAGTTCGGCAATCTTGACGGCCAGGTTGTCCGGGTTGGCCTGGTAGGGGAGTTCGGTGACCACCAGGCAGGTACGGCCCTGGAGTTCCTCCACGTTCACCACGGCACGCATGGTGATGGAGCCGCGGCCGGTGCGGTAGGCGTCCTCGATTCCCTTGTGGCCCAGGATGGTCGCGCCGGTGGGGAAGTCGGGGCCCTTGACCCGCCGGATCAGTTCCTCAAGCAGCACATCGTTCGGTGCGTCCGGGTTCTGCAGGTACCACTGGACACCGTCCACAACCTCGCGCAGGTTGTGCGGCGGGATGTTGGTGGCCATGCCGACGGCAATGCCGGAGGAACCGTTGACCAGGAGGTTCGGGAACCGGGAGGGAAGAATGGTCGGTTCCTGGTTGCGGCCATCGTAGTTGTCCTGGAAATCGACGGTTTCCTCGTCAATGTCCCGGACCATTTCCATGGCCAGCGGCGCCATCTTCGTTTCGGTATACCGCGGCGCCGCAGCGCCGTCGTTACCCGGCGAACCGAAGTTGCCCTGGCCCAGGGCCAGCGGGTAGCGCATGGTCCAGTCCTGGATCAGGCGGACGAGGGCATCATAAATCGCCGAGTCGCCGTGCGGGTGGTACTGGCCCATGACCTCGCCCACCACACGGGCGCACTTGTTGAAGGAACGGTCCGGGCGGTACCCGCCGTCGAACATCGCGTACAGGACGCGGCGGTGCACGGGCTTGAGCCCGTCGCGCACGTCGGGCAGCGCACGTCCCACAATGACAGCCATGGCGTAGTCAAGGTAGGAACGCTGCATCTCGGTCTGCAGGTCGATTTGCTCGACCCTGTCGGTCAGTGCGGTCCCGGCCAGGGGAGCCGTGTCCCCGGTTACCTCGGGAGTCTCATCACTCATTGGTTCTGCTTCCGTTCTATGTCGCTAAAGTCCATATTCGCCGGCAGCGGGGGCCGGCTGGGCGAATCCGCTAGATGTCCAGGAAGCGCACATCCTTGGCGTTCTGCTGGATGAAGCTGCGGCGGGATTCGACGTCTTCGCCCATGAGGACCGAGAAGACCGAGTCCACGGCGGCTGCGTCGTCCATGGTGACCTGCAGCAGCGTGCGGTGCTCGGGGTCCATGGTGGTGTCCCAGAGCTCGGTGTAGTCCATTTCGCCCAGGCCCTTGTAACGCTGGATGCCGTTTTCCTTCGGCAGGCGCTGGTTGTTGGCCAGACCGCGGGCAATCACGTCGTCCCGTTCCCGGTCGCTGTAGACGTAGTCGTGGGCGTGGTTGGACCACTTGATCCGGTACAGCGGCGGCTGGGCCAGGTACACGTAACCGCTTTCGATCAGCGGACGCATATAACGGAACAGCAGGGTCAGCAGCAGTGTGGTGATGTGCTGGCCGTCAACGTCTGCATCGGCCATCAGCACGATCTTGTGGTAGCGGGCCTTTTCGACGTCGAAGTCCTCACCGATGCCGGCACCGAAGGCGGTGATCATGGCCTGGACTTCGGCGTTGCTCAGTGCCCGGTCGAGGCGGGCCCGTTCCACGTTGAGGATCTTGCCGCGCAGCGGCAGGATGGCCTGGGTCTCGGGGTTGCGGCCGCGGACGGCGGAGCCGCCGGCCGAGTCACCTTCCACGATGTAGATTTCGGACCTGGACGGGTCCTTGGAGGAGCAGTCCTTCAGCTTGCCGGGCATGCCGCCGGATTCCAGCAGGCCTTTCCGGCGGGTGGATTCACGCGCCTTGCGGGCAGCCAGCCGGGCCTGCGAGGCCTGGATGGACTTGCGGATGACGTCGCGGGCGGGGCCGGGGTTGCGCTCAAGCCAATCGCCGAGCTGGTCGGTGACCACACGCTGAACAAAGCCCTTGACCTCGGAGTTGCCGAGCTTGGTCTTCGTCTGGCCCTCGAACTGCGGTTCGGCCAGCTTGACCGAGATGACTGCGGTCAGGCCTTCGCGGATGTCGTCGCCGGTGAGGTTGTCATCCTTTTCCTTGATGATGTTCTTCTCACGGGCGTACCGGTTGATCAGCGACGTCATGGCGGCGCGGAAGCCTTCTTCGTGCGTTCCGCCTTCATGCGTGTTGATGGTGTTCGCGTAGGTGTGGACGCTCTCCGAGTAAGCGGTGGTCCACTGCATGGCCATCTCCACGGCCATCTTCTTATCCGAATCCTCGGTTTCAAAGGCGATGACGTCGTCGTGGACTACTTCAACCTTCTTCGAGGAGTTCAGGTGCTTGACGTAGTCCAGGAGGCCGTCCGCGTACAGGTAGTCCACCATGCGGTGCTTCGGCGCCGCGTCTTCGGCTCCGTCGGGAGCCTCGGTGATTTCCTCGGTTTCCTCTTCGAGCGTCCGCTCGTCGGTGAGCCGGATCCGCAGGCCCTTGTTCAGGAAGGCCATCTGCTGGAAGCGGGCACGCAGGGTTTCAAAGTCGAACTCGGTGGTTTCGAAGATTTCCGGGTCCGGGTAGAACGTCTGGGTGGTGCCGGTTTCCTCGGTTGCCTCGCCCCGGCGCAATTCACCCACGGGGTGGCCGCCGTTCGCGAAGCTCTGGTGCCAGGTGTAGCCCTGCCGGCGTACTTCGGTTTCCACCCGTTCGGAGAGGGCGTTGACCACTGAAATACCCACGCCGTGCAGGCCGCCGGACACGGCGTACCCGCCGCCGCCGAACTTGCCGCCGGCGTGCAGGATGGTCATAACCACCTGGACGGTGGGGATGCCCTCGGTGGGGTGCATGTCTACGGGGATGCCGCGGCCGTTATCAGTAACTCTGACGCCGCCGTCGGCCTGCAGCACCACTTCAATGTGGTCGCAGTAGCCAGCCAGGGCCTCATCAACCGAGTTGTCCACCACTTCGTACACCAGGTGGTGCAGCCCTCGGGGGCCGGTGGAACCGATGTACATGCCCGGGCGCTTACGGACTGCCTCAAGGCCTTCCAGGACCGTAATTTCATTCGCGCCGTATTCCACGGGGGTGGAGTTTTCCGGGGCGGTGTGGTCCTCTGGTGTTACCTCTGAGTTGTCCATCTCATTGTCGTTAGCCACAGGTGCTGTCGACTCCTCTTGTGTTCGTCAGAATTGAAGCCTCCCCAGCGGACAGGCATCTCCACCGTCAATTCTACCGCGCTGCGAGCCGTAAACCTGCCCAAAACACCCTCTGGCAGGCCACTAATGACGGTTTGCAGCCAACCGCACCGCCCCGGATAAGGCCGGATACCGGTCCGGGGGTCCCAAAGCCCCTGACCGGCTCCTGCAAGGCTTCGAATTACGCTGCCGGAGAAGGGCCGGGTGGCGTGGATCACGGCGGGGCCTGCGGCCGGGATTTATCCGTAGGTATCACGGGGGCCGCGGCCCTTGACGCTTCTCAAGCCCTTGCGCCAGTTGGGTGCCGCGGGTCCGATCACTTCGATCTTGGTAACGACGCCGGGACCCAGTTCGGAGTCGAAGCGGGCAATCAGGGCATCACGGAGCAACCGCAGCTGCGTGGCCCAGGCCGTGGAATCACAGCGGACCTGGACGGTGGTGTCCTGGAAGGACTCGGGCTTGCAGTGGGCACTGACCTCGCTTCCCACCAATTCCTCCCACCGGGAAATCACCGATCCGACGGCAACGGGGGAGTTCCAACCGCGTTCGCTGACGAACCGGGTGAACACCTTGCCCAAGCCCTGCGGGTCCCGGCCTACATATTCGCCCGGGATGAACGGGCCCTGCTGCCGCTTCCCTGTTTTGCGCCGGGTTGCCGGCGTGCGCTGGTTGCCGCGGGCAAGTGCGGCCTGGCGCATGCGATTCAGCTGTTCGCGTGCGGCATCGGGGCGTTCGTCCGGATTGTCCGCGCCCGGACGCCCGGGATCCGGCTGGCCCGTGTCAGGCGACGGGCACACTGATGCCTCCGGGAACCACCGTGATGATGCGCCCTGCCAGCGCCTCCGGAATGTCATCTCCCACCGCTGCGGTAACCAGCACCTGCTCTGCTCCGGCAACTATTCCGGCAAGGCGCTGCCGGCGCTGCACATCCAGTTCGGCAAATACATCGTCGAGGATCAGGATGGGCCCGGCCCCGGGCGTGGGATCGTCGCTGGTCAGCAGGTAGTAGGAACCCAGCCGAAGGGCCAGGGCAAAGGACCAGGTTTCTCCGTGCGAGGCATACCCCTTGGCCGGGGCCTGCCCGAGGATGAGTTCCAGCTCGTCCCGGTGCGGGCCGACCAGCGAAATGCCGCGGTCAATCTCCCGCCGCCGGTTGGCGGCAAAGGCCTGCAGGAAGCGTTCGGTCAGTTCCTCCGTGCCGAGGGCGTACAGCTCATCGGGGTCCTGGGCACCTTCGACCGCGCCGTCGTCGTTTACCGCTCCCTGCAAGGTGGAGCGGTAAACCGCCTTCGCCTCCTTTGAACCGTCTGTCAGGTCCCGGTAGGCCGCCTGCAGATGCGGCTGCAGCCGTTCCAGTGCCTGCAGCCGGGCAGCGACCAGCCGTGCGCCCGCCTCGGCCATGTGCTGGTCCCATACCTCGAGCGTGGCTTCGTGCGCTGCAGTGAAACGGCCCGTGGCGCGCGCCGACTTCAACAGCGCGTTCCGCTGTTTCAGCACCCGTTCATAATCGGCACGCGTAGCGGCATGGTGGGGGACCAGGGAAACAATGAGTTCGTCGAGGAACCGCCTGCGGCTGCCCGGATCACCCTTGACCAGGGCCAGGTCCTCCGGGGCAAAAAGGACAGTGCGGCACAGGCCGAGAATGTCGCGGGCCCGCACCGGATTGGCACGGTTGATCCGCGCCCTGTTGCTGCGGCCAGGGTTGAGTTCCAATTCCACCGAGGTGGCCTGGGAACCGCGGACCAGCCGAGCCCGGACCAGTGCCTGACCGGCGTCGAAGTTCACCAGCGGCGCATCTGCGCTGACCCGGTGGGAAGAGAGTGTGGCCAGGTAACCGATGGCTTCGACGATGTTGGTCTTACCTGTTCCGTTTGGCCCGACAAACACGGTGACGCCGGGCTCGAGCCGCACGTCCAGCTGGGGATAACTCCGGAAACCGGTCAGCGACAGATGGTCAACGTACATCGGTTCCGTGCTCTCCCATCCTGTAGGTCTCAGTTGGTTCCGGTCTTTTTACCTTACGCGCTCGGCAGGTCCGGATCCGGGCGGACAACTTTGTGCACCTCATGGCCGCCGAACTGGCGGCGCAGTGCGGCCACCATCCGCATGGCCGGCGCGTCCTGCTGCCGGGAGGCAAACCTGGCATACAGGGCGGCCGTGATCGCAGGAGCCGGGATGCCCGAGGCCACGGCCTCTTCCACAGCCCAGCGTCCCTCCCCCGAATCATCAGCCCGGCCGGCGGTTCCGCTTAGTCCGGGGTCCTCCTGCAGTGCCTTGACCGCCAGCTCCAGCAGCCAGGACCGCACCACCGTTCCCTGCTGCCAAGCCCCGAGGATACCCGGAACATCTTCGATGATGTCTTTGGCTGCCAGGAGTTCATATCCCTCTGCATAGGACTGCATCAGCCCGTATTCAATCCCGTTGTGGACCATCTTCGCGTAATGCCCGGCACCCGTACGGCCGGCGTGGACGAAGCTTTCCGCCCGGTCACCGTCCGGGCGGAGGGCGTCAAAGACAGGCATGGCCCGATCCACATCTTCGGCCGCGCCGCCGACCATCAGCCCGTACCCGTTGTCCTGGCCCCGGATACCCCCGGAAACGCCGCAGTCCAGGAAACGGATCCCTTTCAGGCCCAGCAGCCGGGAGGCTTCCCGGTCATCACTGAACCTGGAGTTCCCGCCGTCGATCACCAGGTCTCCGGTTTCGAGTACCTCCGAAAGCTCGGCGAGGGTTCCGTCCGTGGGATCACCGGCCGGAACCATGACCCACACAATCCGCGGAACCGGCAGCTCGGCAACCATTTCCGCCAGCGATCCCACGTCACTATGAACGGGGTCCCTGTCAAATCCTGTTACATCCACATTGTTACGGCGCAGTCTTGCACGCATTCCGTAACCCATTTTCCCGAGTCCGATGAGGCCGATGTGCATTTCTGCTCCTCTGATTGGGCTCCCGGGCAGCGGATCCGGTGACCGAGGCCTTACTGGTTGGGAAGCCGCACCGGCATCAACAGGTACCGGTAGTCGGCCTGGTCCTCGCCGGTGAGCTCTTCCTGGGCCGAAATGACCGCCGGTTTGGGAGGTGTGGTGAAGGAAAAGCGGACGTATTTGCTGGGGAAGGCACCAAGGCCTTCGCTCAGGTAGTGCGGGTTGAAGGCAACAGTGATGTCGTCACCGACAAGTGCGGCCTCAAGCGCTTCGGAGGCCTGCGCATCCTCGCCGGTGCCGGCGTCGAGTGTCAGCTGGCCGTCGGTGAAGGCAAGGCGCACCGGAGTATTGCGCTCGGCAACCAGGGATACGCGGCGGACCGCCTCAACCAGGGCATGTGTTTCCACGGTGGCGTGGATGGGGGTGTTTTCCGGGAAAAGCGACCGGATCTTGGGGTAGTCGCCGTCAACCAGAAGCGACGTGGTCCGCCGGCCTCCGCTTTCAAAGCCGATCAGTTCGCTGTCCTCGGACAACGCGATGTTCAGGTCGCCGGCGCTGCCAAGTGTCTTGGCAACTTCGTTGAGGGTTTTGGCCTTGACCAGCGCACTGGTGGAGATGCCGGGAACCGTAGGCTTCCAGGCCAGTTCACGCAGGGCCAGCCGGTAACGGTCAGTTGCCAGGAACGTAATGAGATCGTCTTCAATTTCCATCCGGACACCGGTCAGGATGGGCAGCGTGTCATCCCGGCTCGCGGCGATGATGACCTGGGAAACAGCCTGCGCGAAGGCATCGCCGTCGACTACGCCGCTGACTTCGGGAAGCGCGGGAAGTTCCGGATATTCCGCCTCAGGCATGGTGGCCAGGTTGAAGCGGCTGTTGCGGCAGGTCAGCGTCACCTTTGCGCCGTCGGTCTCGACCTCCACCGGGGCGGATGGCAGGCTGCGGCAGATCTCCGCAAGGAGGCGGCCGGAGACCAGGATGGTGCCTTCTTCGCTGACATCGGCAGGAATCTGCAACCGGGCCGAGATTTCGTAATCGAAACTGGCCAGGCTCAAGGAACCGTTTTCGGCTTTGATAAGCAGCCCCGAAAGGACAGGAACCGGCGGGCGCGGGGACAGGGATCGTGCTGTCCACGTGACGGCCTCTGCCAGGACATCCCGCTCAACTCTGAACTTCACTGAAGGGTGCCGCCTTTCGCAACGTACTTCTCAGTACAACTGAACTTGTTTCAGAACTCGAGGTGAGTTCCGTGGTGGAACATGTGTGGAACTTGGTGGGGTGGCATGTCCGCCACTGCCTGTGTCCGCCCTCATCCCTCCATCTGTGGATGGGTTGGAGGCGGATGCATGCGAATGACAACCATACTCTGTGACAGCTTAGCCCGGTCCCGGCCAACGATGTACCGGGTTTGTGATTCAACAGGCGGCAGCACGGGTGCATGTTCGTCTTTGATGTTTTTGAGCTGCCGGATGGCTGGTTGGTCCGAGGGGTCTTGAGCTTAGTTGTTATTTGGTGGAACCGAATTGCTTAAGGTCCGTAGTGTTAATAACTCCTGTGGATACTGTGGATAACCCGCGGTGTCCCCGCATCCCGGCTGTTTAAGCCTGTTGATAACCTGTGGATCCTCTGCAGCGGTTGGCGGCGGGGGTGTTGGAAACTTTTCGAGGGTTCCGCGTATCCACAGGGAAGTGTGGGTAAACACGGGTTGTCCACCGGGTTATCCACACCCTTGTCCACAAATGTTAATTCGAGCCCCTGCGGGGCTCTGGAAACCGGGCGGATCAGGCCTCGCGCTGCTGCTGCTTGATGCGGTTGGTGAGCTCCGTGACCTGGTTGTAAATGGCGCGGCGTTCAGCCATCAGTTCCCGGATCTTCCGGTCCGCATGGAT
This sequence comes from Arthrobacter sp. zg-Y1143, assembly GCF_030125565.1. Taxonomy (NCBI): domain Bacteria; kingdom Bacillati; phylum Actinomycetota; class Actinomycetes; order Micrococcales; family Micrococcaceae; genus Arthrobacter; species Arthrobacter sp. zg-Y1143. Next base: position 199,372 of record NZ_JASKLW010000001.1, read on the forward strand.
CACGGTCGTGTGGTCACGCCCGCCAAGCTCCTGGCCGATCTTCGGCAGGGACATGTCCGTGAGCTCCCGGCACAAGTACATGGCAATCTGCCGCGCGGTCACCAGGGTGCGCGTCCGCGACTTGCTGCACAGTTCCTCCAGGCTGATCTGGAAGTACGCCGCCGTCTGCCCGAGGATGGACGCGGCAGTGATTTCCTGCGCGCCGTCGTCGGTGATCAGGTCCTTCAACACAATCTCTGCCAGTCCGACGTCGACCTGCTGGCGGTTCAGGCTGGCGAACGCAGTGACTCGGATCAAGGCGCCTTCAAGCTCGCGAATATTGGTGGAGATTTTGGAGGCGATGTACTCCAACACGTCGTCCGGGGCACTAAGGCTGTCTCCAATGGCCTTTTTCCGGAGGATGGCAATGCGGGTTTCGAGTTCCGGCGGCTGCACATCAGTGAGCAGGCCCCATTCGAACCGTGAGCGCATGCGTTCCTCGAATCCGGAAAGCTGCTTGGGCGGCAGGTCGGAGGTGATGACCACCTGCTTGTTGTGGTTGTGCAGCGCATTGAAGGTGTGGAAGAACTCCTCCTGCGTTGCATCCTTGTTGGCCAGGAACTGGATGTCATCAATCAGCAGGATGTCCACGTTGCGGTAGAGCTGCTTGAAGCTGGCGCCTTCGTCGTACCGGATGGAGTTGATGAAGTCGTTGGTGAATTCTTCCGAGTTGACGTACCGGACCCGGATGCCCGTGTACAGGTGGCGTGCATAGTGGCCGATGGCGTGCAGCAGGTGGGTCTTGCCCAGCCCGGAATCGCCGTAGATAAAGAGCGGGTTGTAGGCCTTGGCCGGTGCTTCCGCCACGGCCACGGCGGCGGCGTGGGCAAAGCGGTTGGATGAACCAATCACGAAGGTTTCAAAGACATACTTCGGATTGAGCCGGCCGAATTCCTGGCTGGTGCTGGGCGGAGTAGGTGAAGGGGCGCTTTCCCCGGACGGTACCGGGCTGGGCGCCGCTGCCTCTTCCTCGGGTTCGGGCTCAGCCTCGACAACGGGTGTGAGGTCCGCATCGATAACAAACGCGCACTGAATGTCCGCCTGGAAGACGCCGCGCAGGACCTCATCGAGGATGTTCTTAAGCTGCGTCTGCAGTACTTCCCGCGTCAACTCATTCGGGACGGCGACCAGCAGGGTGGTGCCGATGAGGCCCTGGGCCTGCGCCAGCACAACGAATCCGCGCTGTCGTGGGGTGACCCTGTCGTCGGTCTCCAGGGTCCGAATGACCTTGCGCCAAGAGCTGCCAACATCGTTGATTTCGTCCGTACCCACAAAAACCTCTCGTGACGCCTCGCGGCGGTCTAAGAAAACCAGGGATCCCGGCGGGGATCCCGGCACTTCATCCACAGAGTTATGCACAGATAGTGGATAAAGTACCCGACGCCAAGCCTAGAGGATGATTTCCCGTCGTGGTAGCTGGAATTCCGCTGGTTCACGGGCCTGTCGGCTGTTTCACAGGGACGGATGAGCGGGGATACCCACAGCAGTTGTCCACAGGTGTTGAAAAACCGCGGTGCACAACCGGTGTACCGCCGGTTTGACTGGTGCCCCGGTCTCACCTAACGTTGAGTAGTCCTTTGTGTCTGCTATCTGTACTCACACATGCCCTGCAGGGGTTCTGGAAATCAGGGTCCAGGTCCGGGCGAGTACAGACAGACACATGAAAAAAGCGCCGCTTGTTCTTCCCCCTTGTCGCAACAAGTGCCGGCGCGACTCAAGATTGTCTTGGAGTAACTACCGTGAGCAAGCGGACTTTTCAGCCGAATAACCGCCGTCGTGCCAAGAAGCACGGCTTCCGCCTTCGCATGCGTACCCGTGCCGGCCGTGCCATCCTTTCTGCACGCCGTGGCAAGGGCCGTACCGAACTGTCGGCCTAAATAACCTCAAAGTTTGTCGATGCTGCCTTACAGCAGCTCTATCCCGGATTCCAGGTGGTCCCAATGCTGGCCGTAAGGAACCGGGTAAGGGTATCGACGGACTTTTCCCGTACTGTACGTTCCGGTGCCCGAAGTGGGCGCCGGAACGTAGTGCTATATGCGGTTCCTACCGGTGAGAACCCGACCCGCATAGGCTTCATTGTGTCCAAATCCGTCGGGAACGCGGTGACACGCAACCTCGTTAAGAGAAGACTGAGGGAAGCGGCCGCGCAGGGTCTTGCAATCCACCCGTCCGGACTGGATGTGGTGGTGAGGGCGTTGCCCGCATCAGCGTCGGCGTCGTGGCAGGACCTCAGTGCCGACTATCAGGGCGCCCTAAACGCCTGTATAGCCAAACTCGCGAAGCCGCGAACAAGCCAGACAGGGAGGATGAGCCAGCAATGAGGGACTCCGGATCATATCCGTTGAGGGCCTTGATTGCTGTTGCCCGGTTCGTCTGGAACCTCCCCCGCGCAGTCCTCACCGGGCTGCTGATTGCCTACCGGAAGACCGTCTCGCCGCTGTACGGTCCGGTCTGCCGCTTTTTCCCCTCATGTTCCGCCTACGCCCTCGAAGCAGTCACAGTCCACGGCGCCGTTAAAGGTTCCTGGCTGGCTTTCCGACGGCTGATCCGCTGCCATCCGTGGAACGGCGGAGGGGTGGACCACGTACCTGAGGGACACCGGATTTGGGACACAAAGAAGGTCCCGAGGATCATTGTGCTGAATCATCCCGTGATTCCAGCTGACGAAGACAGCCGCTCGGCGGCCTGAGGAGAGTAAATGGGTTTCTTCGAGACGATACTGTTCCCCTTTAAGTGGGTAGTGTCATGGATCATGTGGATCTTCCACGAGGGTTTCGTTTTCCTCGGGATGGATGCCGCATCCGGCTGGACATGGATGCTGTCCATCATCGGTCTGGTGATCGTGATCCGCGCCGCGCTGATCCCGGTTTTCGTCAAGCAGATCAAGGCGCAGCGCGGCATGCAGTCGCTGCAGCCGGACCTGCGTAAGCTGCAGCAGAAGTACAAGGGCAAAACGGACCAGCTGTCGCGCCAGGCGATGACGCAGGAACAGATGGCCCTGTACAAGAAGCACGGGACCAACCCGTTTGCGGCTTGCCTGCCCATGCTGATCCAGATGCCGTTCTTCTTCGCCCTGTTCCAGGTGCTCAACGGTGTATCCAAGGCCAGTGCCGGCGGCGAGCACATCGGCGCCCTCTCCTCCCAGGCAATCCAGCAGTTTGACGAGGCCACGATCCTCGGCGCACCGCTGTCCTCCTCGCTGCTGCACGGCTTCGGCGACGAGGGGCACCTCTCCGTGGTGGTGCTTTCGATCATCATGATCCTGGCCATGACGGCCTCGCAGTTCATTACGCAGAAGCAGATCATGTCGAAGAACATGTCTGAAGAAGCCCTGGCCAGCCCCTTCATGCGCCAGCAGAAGATGATGCTGTACGTACTGCCCCTCGTGTTCGGTGTCGGCGGCATCAACTTCCCCATCGGTGTGCTCATCTACTGGACCACCACCAACCTGTGGACCATGGGGCAGCAGTTCTTCGTAATCCGCCGCATGCCCACCCCGGGTTCGCCGGCCGCCAAGGCACTTGCTGAGCGCCGCGCCCGCAAGGGCCTGCCTATGACGCCGCTGCTGGGTGAGAAGAAGGGCGCGGAACCCGTTGAGGTCCCTGCCGCCGCCAAGGTCCAGCGTGTCCAGCCCCAGCGGAAGAACAGGAAAAAGAGATGAGCACCGAGCGCATTGATGATCCCGCGGTACCGGCTGAGGCAGCTGACGACGTCGTATCCGAGCCGGTAACGGCACGCGGCGGACGACTCGAAGAAGAGGGCGACGTCGCGGCGGACTATCTGGAAGAGCTCCTGGATATTGCCGATATCGACGGAGATATCGACATTGAGGTCCGCAACGGACGCACTTACATCTCCATCGTCAGTGAAGAGGGCGACGACGCCGCGCTGCAGGCTTTGGTGGGACGCGACGGGGAAGTGCTGGAGGCCCTTCAGGAACTGGCGCGTCTCTCGGTGCTGACGGCTACCGAGAACCGGTCCCGCCTGGTCCTGGACATTACCGGGTACCGGACGGAACGCGGCGAGCAGCTGCAGTCCATTGCCGAGGACGCGGTGCAGCGGGCCAAGGCCGCCGGAGAAGCCGTGGCCCTGGCACCCATGAGCGCCTACGAGCGGAAGATAGTCCACGACGCAGTGGCCGACCTTGGACTGGCCAGCGAATCCGAGGGTGAAGGCGCAGACCGCCACATCGTCGTTTCCCTGCCTGCATCCTAGTTATCCCGCCCGCAGCGCAGACAAGGAATATCAAGTAAGTGGTTGAATCAACGCCCGCAGAGCAGGATGCCGCCCGGAAGATCTTCGGTGACCGCCTGGACCTGGCCGGAAGGTACGTGGAGCACCTCGCAACGTCAGGGATGGAGCGCGGCCTCCTGGGCCCCCGCGAGGTTCCAAGGCTGTGGAGCAGGCACGTGCTTAACTGCGCCGTGGTCGCGGAGCTCATCCCGGCGAACGCGTCCGTTGCAGACGTAGGCAGCGGCGCAGGACTGCCCGGGCTGTGCCTGGCCATAGCCCGCCCAGACATCTCCATGACCCTGATCGAGCCGTTGGAGCGGCGCGTGATCTGGCTGAACGAGGTCATTGAAGACCTGGAGCTGGACAACGTACGGGTTCTCCGCGGGCGTGCAGAGCAGGTAGTCGACGATGTGAACGTGGATGTGGCCACAGCCCGGGCCGTCTCCGCACTGGGCGGATTGGCGGGTCTGACTGTGCCCCTGCTGCACGGAAAAGGCCAGGTCCTGGCCATCAAGGGACGCAGCGCCGAAGAGGAGGTCCAGAAGGCCGCCAAGGCCATCCGGAAGCTCGGCGGGCGGGACACAGCCGTCGTCACGGCAGGCGCCGACCTCCTAGAAGAACCCACCACTGTTGTGCGTATTTCCGTAGGGTGACCCGCGCGACACCGCCGCTGGATGCACACACCCTCGCCGGTCACGGAGATTGGCCGGCAAGCGGATAGGCTAGATGAACTAATGCCTTAACGCTTTATGTTGGAAAGTGAGCATGACCAGGTGAGTGTGCGCGATTCTGCCGCAAAACGAATTCCTCCTTTCGCCGCACTCGGTTCGGCCCTGTCCGCCTCTTTCGGCAGGAAGCAACCGCAATTGATTGCAGCTCCAGAAGCTGCTGCAGCTCCCCGTGCTGAAGTTTCACGTGAAACAGTGGTCCCGGAGCCGCAGGAGCCCGCCCAAACTGAAAGCAGTGCCGAACTTGTGCCGGCCCCCGAGGCCGAACCGGTGCCGGCGCCCCAAGCTATCGAAGGTGGTGTATCCGGTGAAGCCGCTCCTGTGTCGACATCGGTAGACGTTATGGATTTGATGGACGAGAGCACGCCGCTGGCGCGGGAACTGGCCAGTGAGAACCGCCGGCGCGACAAGTTGCGGGGACGCGTCCTGCCGCGGCCGGCACAGACCCGGATTATGACCGTGAGTAATCAAAAAGGCGGCGTGGGGAAGACCACTACCACGGTGAACCTTGCCGCGGCCTTGGCCACTGCGGGGCAAAATGTCTTGGTGATTGATATTGATCCCCAGGGAAATGCCTCCACGGCGCTGGGGATTGACCACCGCGCCGAGGTAGAGAGCATCTACGACGTCCTGATTGACGATCTGCCGCTGGCCAACGTTGTTGCTCCGTGCCCTGACATCAGCAACCTCATCTGCGCACCGGCGACGATCCACCTTGCCGGCGCCGAAATCGAGCTCGTTTCACTCGTCGCGCGGGAACAGCGTCTCCGCCGGGCCATCGATGTATATGCGGCGGAGCGGGAGAAGCAGGGGCTGGAACGCCTCGACTATATCTTCATTGACTGCCCGCCCAGCCTCGGGCTCCTTACGGTGAATGCCTTTGTTGCTGCCCGCGAGGTCCTGATTCCGATCCAGTGCGAGTACTACGCCCTCGAGGGACTAAGTCAGCTGCTCAAGAATATTGAGATGATCCAGAAGCACCTCAACGCCGATCTGGTTGTTTCCACTATTCTGCTGACCATGTACGACGGCAGGACCAACTTGGCGGCGCAGGTTGCCGCAGAGGTTCGGGAGCACTTCCCGGAGCAGGTTCTGGGCGCCGTTGTTCCCCGGTCCGTGCGCATTTCCGAGGCGCCGAGCTACCAGCAGACCGTTATGACTTACGATCCGTCCTCGAGCGGCGCGCTTTCATACCTTGAGGCAGCCGCCGAAATCGCCCAGCGCGCTTAGGGACACCCCGAGTCGGTTCGGCTGCCAGCACGGCGCCGCGCCTTAGACTACTCTCACAATCAATCCATGCAGCTTGAAGTGTGCATAAGGGAAGGACTTACCCATGGCCGAAAAGCGTCGTGGTTTGGGCCGCGGTCTGGGAGCTTTGATTCCTAGCAGTGCGGAGCCGGAAGAAATTGCAACCTCCACCCAGGGATCCGTTGCTGCCGGACGTCCTGTTGACCTGTTTTTCGCCGCAGCCGACGAGCCCCGTACGTCTTCAGCCGCCGGGCCGCGGCGTGGAGCGGGCATAAACAAAGAAGCACTGCGTGGGCCGGCCAAAAAGTCCACCACGCGCAGTTCGGCACCGCGTACGGCAGCTCGTGCAGCCGGGGCGCAGGGGGCGGCGGAGGAGGTTGCCACTGTTCCTTCCGTCCGACCGAAGGCGACGGACGCGAGTGGCACTGCTGCAGCTAAGCGCGCAGTAAAGGCCTCCCGGGGTGCCGCTGCGCGGCAGTCACGTAGCGAGGCCGGTGAGGCGCCGGAAGGCCCCATGAAGGCCGTCCAAGCCCGCACAGAGTCCGACGCCGCGTCTGGCGCCGCTATCTCGCAGGAATCTGCCGTCAGCGCGGATGAAACGGCGGTAGGTTCGGATGTTTCCCGTGAAACATTGGGCTCAGACCCGCAGTCCAGTACCGAATTGGTGCAGGTGCCTGGTGCGACCTTTGCCGAGCTTGCCATCGATTCCATTCATCCCAACCGCAAACAGCCCCGCTCCGTCTTCGATGAAGACGACATGGCCGAACTTGTTCACTCCATCAGGGAAATCGGTGTACTACAGCCGATCGTCGTCCGGCCGTCACCCGAGGATGATGCAGAGCACCCGTACGAGTTGGTTATGGGTGAGCGCCGTTGGCGTGCATCCCGTGCGGCCGGCCTGGACGCAGTGCCAGCCATTATCCGTTCCACGCAGGACGTGGACCTGCTCCGTGACGCCCTCCTGGAGAACCTCCACCGCAGCCAGCTGAATCCGTTGGAAGAGGCAGCGGCCTACCAGCAGCTCCTGGACGATTTCGAATGCTCGCACGAGGAGCTGGCTGACCGAATTGGCAGGTCGCGTCCACAGGTAACCAACACACTTCGGTTGATGAAGCTGCCCCCGCTCGTGCAGCGCCGATTGGCCGCGGGCATCCTATCCGCTGGCCATGCACGCGCACTCCTTGGGTTGGGAGACCCGGCGGAAATGGAGAAGCTGGCACAGAAAATTGTTGCTGAGGGACTCTCCGTGCGGGCCACCGAGGAGATCGTCTCGTTGGCTGACGGGATCCGCAAGCCGGCAAAGTCAGCGAAGCCGAAGCTTGGAGCACGCCACGAGCGCCTGGATTACCTGGCTACCTCGCTTTCGGACCGTCTCGACACCAACGTGAAGATCACCCTAGGTGCCCGGAAGGGAAAAGTCAGCATCGAGTTTGCCAGCGTTGACGACCTGAACCGCATCATGGGTGTACTTACCCCGACGGTTGATTGACCTCAGGAACTGCCGCTAGCAGTCGAACGGCTGGATCGCTCCAATAGGGGCCGATGTTCCACGTGGAACATCGGCCCCTATCCTGTCCCACGCCGGGATTGCCCAGGGCCTTGGTACTTTCGTTTACCGTGCCGATTGTGAGCCGCGGCGCGGTGCGCCGAAAGCATGTTTCACGTGAAACCCATGCGGGCCACGTGAAGATACCTTGGGGCATCCGTCGGCCTAGCGGCCAACGGTGCCACGCGGTTTCCTTCAGTCCCGTCACCCCAGGGGTTGTATAGGAGCGGCGACGGTGGGGAGTAGCTGTTCCTGCCACCGAGAATGCGGTGTCAGGGGTGCAGCGCGCATGTGGCCATCATGCGCCCTGTGCCTCATTAGTTCACGCATTTGGCGGAAGGTTTGGGCCCCCAGGCCCGCTCGGGGCCTACCGTCCGCACCTCCCTGACCACTACCCGGGCAGGCCGCCCGCGGCAAGTCCGAACGTTGGCGGCGCCGCCTCTAGAATTTCGGTCCGTTTCACGTGAAACAATTTTCCTCGGTCGAGCCGGCCCAGGCCGGGGCAAGGCTGCATCGAGCCGGTCGGTGTGTAGAGAGCAGCCCTGCACTCATGGCATCCTCCAGGTGAATCTCGGCTGTCGATGGCTCGCCGGGTGAAGGGCTTGTCCTCCCCGCTTAGTATGCCGATCGCGCATAGCTCGCCAGACGCTCCCGCTGTTTCGTCGGTGGACAGAGCGCCGAGACGCACGCAACCGGTTGATTCCATCATGGGTTCATGGACCCCCCCGGGTGCGGCTCCACCGGCCAACGTCGCACTATGTTCAAACCGCTCGGGCCTTCCCGCTCTTCCAATCCGTCCCCAACACAATCAGCGCGGTAGCCGAGTCGCTCGATTACGGCGGCGTCACGCAACAGTGACTGTGCTTTCGGCAGCGCGTAAAGGGCCGGTTTCACGTGAAACATGAACGGTTCGGCCCCGGCTGCGGGCTGAGTTCGACGCTGCTCCTCTAGGGTGTCGTGGTACTGCTCCTATCGTGGCTGCGAAACATCCGTAGCGGCCAAGCGTGAATCGGTGCCGGACCGGGCAGCTGAAGGGCCACTACTGCTACTTCTGCGCTTCGGGGGACGCAAAGTGGGGCAGCCGTGGCGGCGCTCAGCTGCGGTTGGCACTTTGCCTCTTCCCGGCCGCTTCGTGCACGTTTCAATGTGGCTGGTTGAGAGCACCGGTGTACGGGCTGGTACTCCCGGGTTGTTACTTGAGCAATGTGAGGCCTGCTGCTGTCTATTGTTCTGGTGAGTCCAGCCTGGCTGTACTCCACGGAGTGGTCACGGGTGTGCAGCCCTGGTGGAAGCGTATCGGCTAGTCTCCTGAGCCATGCCGACAGGAGCTATCGCGACGAGAGTATTTTGCTGGGCTGCTCTTTTGTTTCACGTGAAACGTACCGCCGGGCAAGCGTGCTCGGATTACCCATTCACCGTGATTGTTTCGCAGGCTGCCCCTAGGCTGCCCCGAGGCTGGTCGCGGTTACAGTGGATACCCCGGGCTGCCCGGGCGTAGTTCTTCTCACAGTTGCTGATTGCTCGACGCAGCACTGCCTCCCAACGAATGCCGACTTGCGGGTCCAAAACTTTCAGATGCCGCCCTCAGCGCCGGGACGAATTTCTTACCGTTGGTGGCCCGATCAGGTGTCCAGAGCCCGCACTCATCCCGGGCGGTATGCCCATCGGGAGCTCCGCCGCTGCCAGCATGGACGGACGCGATTCATAACGTCGGCCAGTTAACTATGGGCTAGAGACTTGCGTCCCCGCGCCCTGGCCGCGAGGCAACAGCCTCGGATAGCCATGCCTGAATCTGACAGACCATATACTGTGCCGGCGGGCGTAACGGCGATGCCCAAGACGTTTATCTTACGGTTCTCACTACTGGTTCACCTGGCATTGTCAGTTCAGGTGAGTATCCAGCCCAACAGCGCCGGCTACAGCTGTGGCTTTCGAGATGTGACGTTTCACGTGAAACGGCTATCTGAGAGGTGTCGGGGCTGATCCGAAGCATCCCGCGAGCTCGGGTACACACCGTCAACAGCCCCGCGTGTGTTTCACGTGAAACAGCTCTCGTGAGACAGGTGAGGGGCCAACGATGTAGCGCCGACTGGCACGCCGGCTTCTATCTGCATGAGATGGCAGCGACTGCCGGCCGGCATAGCGCGCGGCGACCATGCGACACCGCAGTGGCACCAACCCTCAACTCGGATGCATGTTGGGGGGAGCCAGCACGGCATGACCCTGCATCAGGGCAACTACCTAATAGCCTTATCCGAGGTAGACGCGGACTTCATCGCCGTAGTGGTGTGCTCCAGTGCAGATCCTGCTGAATGTCAGGATGTTCCTGGCACCGCAGCGCTCCTTAGCCAGGTCCATGGCATTGATTATTTCTGTGGCCGCTGCCGCCGAATCTACCGGGATAACCATTTCCCGCCAGCACCCGCCGGATCCACACTCCAGCTCTATGCCCTCCACAGCGGTGCCCGGCGGAACATCAGGAAACGCCGAGTCCGGTGGAGTGTCCCCATCGTCGATCTAGTTCACTCCCGCAAACAATGCCCACACAAACAACAGGAGCACCGCCGCGAGTGTGAACAAACGAGCGTTGGCCCTATTCAACCAGGTCCACCCCCGTACCGTTGTGCGTTCTAGCGGAATCGTGTAAAGACTTCGTCGCGTCTATGAAGGGCTGGAGGGGCGGCGTGAACAGCATGGCCCCGGCCAGCCCGCCGGTACGCAGCGTGGCACCCAAATGCACCGGGGGAACCAGCCCGTGTGCGGTGACGGCCGCGCTGTCCAGCCCCCACGGAATGCCCCTGCCAAGGGAAGGGATCCGAAGGATCGGATGCTCAGTCACCGTCACCGAATACAGAGAGGCGGTCAAGCGCTTCATGGCTTCGACGTTGCCTACCGATACCCGCGTCAGCGAGGGGGCTGCGGCCGCGGCCGCGCCACCCATCCCCAGTGTTTCCATGAGCAGGCTGTCTCCGCCGCCGTAACCGAGGTCCTCGGGAGTCCACGGAGCTTGCAGTACGCCGCGGAACGGCGCGAGGGGAGGCAATGCCGCACGGAACCAGACGCCGGGTGCCCCCGATACTCTCACGCCGAACTCCCTCTCGTTCATCGCCATGGCGGTGACTACAGTGCTGCCTGGCACCCCCTCGGCTGCTGTAGAGATGGCTTTAGCGGCGGCCATGGCGATATGCAGGAAGTGGAACGCTGCGGTTTCCAGATAGGACAGCAGTTCCTCCGGTTGCCGGCCGCCGGCAACCACACGGTCGCGCACCGCGTGGTGGAAGATACGTCCGGCGGACTGCTGCCGCCCGTGCAGATCATCACCGTCGGCCAGGGCACGGGCCATGATGGGAAGCAACGGAATGGGACTATCACGGACCGCTGCACCGAGGGCCGGGGCTACTTTGTCCCTGATCCAGGCCAGGTTGGCATGCACCGCGTCCCCGGTGGAACCGAAGGTCAGGGCATGAGCACCAGGGCCCTCATTCATCCGGCACGTGGTGGTGGTACCGGAAGCCTCGTCGCGCACCACAAGGACCGGCATGGAGGCCGTGCAAACGCCGGTGAGGGACCCTACGGAGCCGTGCTCATGGCAAGACCCAAGCCGGATAGCGCCGGACCGCAGCCGGGTGTCGGCCTCTTCGGGTGTCGCGGCGAGTCCTTCAAAGAGCGCCGCTCCGATAACGGCCAATCTCTGAATCCCGGTATACCGGACCCATGGCAGTAAGGGACCGGCAACCAGTATCGTGCTGGGCTGCATGCCCGGCACTGCCTCGAGGGCCGGCAGTACATCAACGAGGAACGGCTCAGCGCGGGTCATAGCGGCAACGGCACGCTCATTAGGAGTAAGAGTAGCTTTCGGCGTTGTCCCTAGCACTTGGACCCCATGGGTTTCCGGGCTACAAAAACGAGTTCCTTGCCGGGCCTGTCCGGTGCATCGCGGAGGCCCTCCACCTCGAAACCGTGGGCCTGCAGATTGAGCCGAACCTCGTCGGCACTCCGGAACCGGAGCGTGGAATCGGAGGTCAGGCGCTGCCCGTCACTGCCGAAGACGTAGGTCCAGCGAAAGCTGACCAGAGGCGGGGAGACATCCGTCAACTCGACCCAGCTCTCAATTTCTCCAACCCCGTCAATGGCAGTGATCCGCCGGGTTGAGTCCTCGGTCCATGTTTCCCAGGCACGATGGTCGGGGTCCCTGGTTTCGAAGACAAATCGGCCGCCGGGCGCCAGGGCCTGGTGCACGTGATCAAGCAACGTTCCCCAGTGCAGTTCGTCAGTAACCGCCTGGACGGCATTCCCGGTCATCAGCACCATGTCGGCGAATGCCGCCGGAAGCGCAGAGGCGTCACCGTGAATCCAGCGAATCCTTTCGGCGCCGGGTTTACCGCGGGCCACCGTCAAGGACCGGCCCGCCGGGTCCACGGCGGTCACAGCCAGCCCGAGTCCGGCCAGCTCCAGCGCCAGCACACCGGTCCCGCAGCCTAAGTCCACGACCGTCCGTGCGTCGAATTCGCGCACCATGAAGAGGTAGGGGCCCAGGTCGCTGCGCTCTGGATCCAAGGCGTCGTAGATCGCGGCCAGGCGCGGATTTTCGTAGAGCTGGTCCGGCATGCAGTTCCCCCCAACATAGACCCCCATCCGCTCCGGCAGGCCGGCGGCTTACCCAGAACTATAGGCGACGGCGGAATCGGGGTAGGTTGGGCCGATGCGGGATAAGGACATCATCAAGGCGGCCTACGACGTCGTTGCGGGCACATACGCCCAAGTGGTCCAGGTTCCGGGAGGGGCGGGCGGTCCCGAGCGGGATACGGACCTGGCGCTGATCCGGAAATTCACGGCGTTACTGCCCGCGGGCGCGGAGGTCTTAGACGCGGGCTGCGGGACGGGCCGGATGATCACCTACCTGGACACACTGGCACAGGGGAATGAGCAGCCGTTGGTGATCCAGGGATGCGACTTGTCGGCGGGGATGGCGGCCATCGCACGGAACGTGCACCCGAACCGCCGAATCCTGGCCGCGGATCTCGCAGCGCTGCCTTATGCGCCGCGGTCCTTTCACGGGTTGCTGGCGTGGTACTCGATAATCCACGCAGCCCCGGAGGAGCTGGCAGGTATCTTCGGTGAATTCCGGCGTGTCCTGCGGTCCGGCGGCGTGCTGCTGCTGGGATTCCAGGCGGGTTCGGGACAGCGGAGGATTACCAATGCGTACGGACACAGTGTTGAGATGACCGCATGCCTTCACGCTGTTCCGGAGGTCCTCGCGGCGCTCCAGCGCGTCGGCTTCCAGGAAGTGGCCAGCCTGGACCGCAGTCCGGAGGGCGCAGAAGCAAACCGGCAGGGCTTTGTCCTGGCGGAACTGGAATCCAGCCGCTGACCCGGTTCCGCAGCCAGCGCCGCATGATTCCGTGTACTCAACTCAGCGGTGTTGGGAAGGCAGGAGCACAATGCAAAAACGCCCCTAGCCGCAACACGGCAGGGGCGTTTCCCGGGGAAACCCGGAGGCGGAAGACAGGGCGCCTATAGACCGGACACTCGCCGGGCTGGCTCTTCCATCGGGTTGAACCTCAGTACGTCGTCCAGGGCGAGGGTGCCCGTGGGCTGGTCCTCTTCTTCCATCAGGTACAGCCGCTGGATACCGATCACGATGGAGTCCGCCACGGTCTGCCGGAAGACCGGATCCGCGAGCCGCTCGGCGTCGTGTGCGTTACTCAGGTAGCCCAGATCCAACCCGACGGACGGCACTCCCGGCAGCTTGAGCGTGTCCCAGGTCCGGGCATGGACGCCCAGATTGTCCATATCCGTGCGGGCACCGAGTTCCTTCATCAGCAGCACGGCAGCCCGATGCCCGATGGGGGAGCGGGCTTCGCCGGTACCGGGCAGGCCCCAGTAGTAGGCGGCAATGCCGGACGCAGCCTGCTGGTCCAGCCAGTCGCAGTGAATGTCCAGGTTCAGGCTTGGACTGGTGGACCGCGATCCCGCACCGGCGTCGGCGGCCTGGGGAACCAGCCGGGCACCGAACTCGCGCAGGATCCGTTCCACCCGGCCGGCAATGTCGGTGGTGATGAGCACTTCAGTCAGCGGATCACCTGTGAGGCGTTCCTTCACGTGCGGTGACACTTTCCGGGAACGGCCTATGTTGACGGAAATCAGGCGTCCTCGCAGTGCGGCAGTGGAGCGGTCCAAACGCTCGTAATCCCGCAGCGCAAACGCCTGGCTCGGGGAAATGGCACGGTTCACCCGCGACATGGCGGTCATGGTGTCCCCGTCGCAGACGCCGCTGCCGGGCAACCCGAGGTTCTGCTGCAGTTCGGCCACGGCGTAGCGGGTGCGTACACCGAAGCTGCCGTCAATATGTCCGTAGTAGAACCCGAGGTGGGACAGGTGGCGCTGCAGTTCGGCGACGTCGTCGCCGCGCAGCTGCGCGTCCTCAACATAGCTCAAGGTACGGTCCCCGAACCGGAACTGTGCCTCCTGCAGGGCCCGCTGGGTGTCGGGGCCGGCCACGCCGTCGACGATCAGGCCGCGGCTCTGCTGAAACGCGCGCACGGCAGCGTCAACGTGGTCGTCGAAGATGGAAGGGTCGTTTACGGAGTCCGGTGCCAGATAGGACAGGCTGACGCCGGCCCGCAGCAACGCTTCACGAAGCGTTACCACGCGCCGGCCGGCATCCAGCCTCCGCAGGCTCTCGCCGTGCACAGTCATGGATATTTACTTCAGGAAGGCCGCAAATTCCTGTTCCAGGACCTGCTTCGGCTTGGCGCCGATCGACGTCGCGGCAACCTCACCGCCCTGGAATACGTAGACGGCGGGAATGGAGGTGATGCCGTACTGTGCGGCAATGGCCGGGTTCTCGTCCACGTTCACCTTCACAACGTCCACCTTGTCGCTGTACTGCGCCGCGATGTCGTCCAGGATCGGGGAAAGCATCCGGCACGGACCGCACCACTCGGCCCAGAAGTCCACGATGACGGGCTTCTCGGACGTCAGGACATCGGTGCCGAAGGAAGCATCGGTTACTGCTTTTGCACTGCTCATTTTTGTATCTCCTTGGGGGATCGAATCTAGAGGGCGGCGTGTTCGGAGACGGCCTCCGACGGCGGGGTGGGAACCTCGGCCGCGGTGGGAACCGAGGGCCCGAGATCGGCAAGGAAGTGTTCGACGTCGACGGCGGCCACACAACCGGAACCCGAGGCGGTGATGGCCTGGCGGTAGGTGGGATCGATGACGTCGCCGGCGGCGAAGACACCCGGCAGGGAGGTCTTGGAAGTGCGTCCCAGGACGGCGATGGTGCCCTCTTCGGTGAGTTCCAGCTGCCCGCGGACCAGGTCCGTGCGGGGGTCATTGCCGATGGCGACGAAGACACCGGTGACCGGCAGCTCCGATTCGGACCCGTCCTTGGTGTTGCGCAGGGTCAGGCCGGTGACCTTGTCAGCGCCGTGGATGGCCGCGACCTCGGAGTCCCAGGCGAAGCGGATCTTCTCGTGGTTCAGGGCCCGTTCCTGCATGATCTTGGAGGCACGCAGCGAGTCGCGGCGGTGGACCAGGGTCACGGAGGCAGCGAACTTGGTGAGGAACAGTGCTTCTTCCAAGGCAGAGTCGCCGCCGCCGATCACGGCGATGTCCTGTCCCTTGAAGAAAAAACCGTCGCAGGTGGCGCACCAGCTGACACCGCGGCCGGAGAGGCGCTTTTCGTCTTCCAGGCCGAGCTCGCGGTAGGCGGAGCCGGTGGAGATGATGACGGCGCGGGCAAGGAAGGTTTCACCGGTGCCGATTGTCACGCGCTTGATGTCGCCGGAAAGCTCCACCTCGGTCACGTCTTCGAACAGGATCTCCGCGCCGAAGCGGTCGGCCTGCTTCTCGAAGTTCGCCATCAGGTCCGGGCCCATGATGCCCTCGGGGAAGCCCGGGAAGTTCTCCACCTCGGTGGTGTTCATGAGTTCACCGCCGGCAGTAACCGAGCCGGCGATGACCAACGGCGACAGATTGGCGCGCGCCGTGTAGATGGCGGCGGTGTAGCCGGAGGGGCCGGAGCCGACGATGATGACATCCCGGACGTCGCCGGCAGCGGCGCCGTCGGTGGCAACGGGGTTTTCGGTGCTCACGGGGCGGTGAACCTCTTCCTTGTAGAACTTGATTTGCGGAACGGAGCAGGAGTCCGGTCCGAGTGGATCACCCGGCACAACCAATGCCGGGTCCAGCTTATTCCGACGGCCGTGCCGGGGACACGCCCGCTCCGCGATGCGGCGGCCCGGGCGGCCGGTTCGGAACCGGCACGGCGGAAACGGGTTAGGACACGCCGATTTCGGCGATCCTCAGGCCCCAGGGATATGCAGCCTGGACCCCGCTGAGCCGGGGCAGCTGCGTGAAGTTGACGATGACGTAGCGGGCGGTGGCCGGCGCGCCGTCCGTCTGGGGGACGGGGATGCTGGTGGTGGGCCCGGTGAAGCCGCTCTGGGCCACCGGCACCGCACCGTCCAGGTCCGGGGTGTCACTGAGCATCACCGAGAAGGAGCCGCCGGTGCCGTTGAGCTGGGTGATCTTGACCTCGCTGACAGCCGATTCGGCGCCCAGATCCACTACCAGTGCCAGGCTCGGGGCCAGTCCGCCGAAGGTGTCGCTGGCGTACACATAGCTGGACCAGTAGGACGAGGGGTTGCCGTCGATGATCTGCGGCAGGGCGGCGTCGTTGGCAGAGTCCAGCTGCGGGTTGCCCGGTACAAACCGGGTGATGCCGGAGACTTCCGGGGCCGGGGCAGCAGGGGCGGCACTGGCCTGGGGAGCAGCCGGGGCTTCGGTGGTCACCTCGGGGGCTGGCCCGGCTTCGGTGTCGGACCCGAAGAGGTCGCCCATCTTGCCCAGCTGGCTCACGGCGAGCACGACGGCGAGCACCAGCACCAGGCTGAGCACTGCACCGATCAGGACGCGTCCGGGCTTCCGGTTCGGTTTTTCGTCAGTGTCGTAGTCCTCGTCCGTGTCGTCACCGCCGTCGTCATAGCCGGCGGCATGGTACGGATCGTCGTCGTAGTGGCCGGAGGCCAGCATTGACTTGGGGAAGTTGGACGCGGGCCTTGCCGGACGCTCGGGGACGGGGACAGCCTGCGGCTCTTCCTCTTCCCATTTGGTGACCTTCGGGCTGCGCGCGGCCCCGCCGCGCGGGCGGGCGGCGGGCGGCGGGGGAACATTGGCGCCGCCGGTGGCCGCTTCCGCAGGGGCATCGGATGCCGACCCGAATTCCAGGTCCCGGGCCGCTGCGGCGGACTCGGCACCGGCAACGGTGCCGGCAACCGCGCCGGAGCGCCCGAACTTGGGCAGCTTGGGCTTGTGCGCCCCGGAGAGCAGGGGACGGCGGGGAGCGCGGTCCTCTTCTTCTACGTACCGGTCCTCTTCCACCTTCTCCGGCTCCCGGGAACGGGGCATACCGAAGATTTCCGATCCCAGCGTGTCGGTGAAGAACGGCTCAACGTACGGAGCGTCACGCTCGATCACCAGGTCCAGCAGGTCCACGGCATTGGCGGTGTTGGTCACGAGGTAGGTGCGGCCGTCACTGACGCCCAGGTCGAGGACCTGCACACTGCCGTGGCGTTCACCGGTGGCGATTTCACGGGCGCTGGCCGAAACCTGGCTTGCGTTCACGGGCGCAGCTACGAGGATGCTGACCGAACGGTTCAGCACCTGGTCCACACCGTCCAGCACCAGATCCTGTTCCGCTGAGGCGAGCACCTGGGCGGTCACCTTGTAGCGGCCGCCCAGTACTGACCCGACGTCTACCGACTGTGGCACGTGTTCCTCCAATGAAAACGGCAATAAGACTGCGTCAGCCGGGCTGACAGTTGCGTATTCGGATGTTCATTCACGGACAAGGTACGCGGCAGCCCGCCGCCCTGAACTGCCTGCTTTGTTCCCATGCTACCTGCGCCGGTGCGCAAAGCCGGAGTCGGGACTTTAGGGAGTCCTGCGGAGTTTGGCAAGGACGGGTTTCAGGAAGGCATCGAGCTCAGTAACTTTCAGTACCCGCAGCAGCAGGAAGTAGGTCCCGGCCATCAGCAGGCCGCAGACCACCAGGACCGCGGTGGCCGAGGGCAGCGACTGCCAGGCGAAGCCGTCCACCGCATAACCGCCCAGCAGGCCGAGGGCGACCGAACCGACGCCGGCGGCACCCATGGCAGCCAGCACCAAGCGGATATGCACGTCCACCACCTGCCCGGCGCCGTAGTTCCCCAGGCTCCGCTTGAGGTAGATGTGGCTAACGATGACGGCGGCGACATTGCCCAGCGAATAGGCGATAGCCAAGCCGAAGATGATCTGGTCCGCCGGCAGCGCGGCGGCCGCCAACGCCAGCGTCAACCCGAAAGCAGAGAGGATGATCTGCATTACCAGCGGGGTTTTGGCGTCCTCGTTGGCGTAGAAGGCGCGGTTCATCAGGAACGTGGCGCTAAGGAACGGCGCGGACGCGGCAAGCAGCACCAGGACTTGGGCCTGCAGGGCGGCGGATACATTCGAACCGCCGCTGAACCAGACGCTGATGGGTCCGGCGAGGACAATCAGCACGGCGGAGCAGAACACCGTGGCCACTCCGATGGCCCGCAGGCCCTGTGACAGGGTGGCCCGCACGGCGTCGTAATTCTTCTCGGTGAACGCGCGGGACATGCTGTTGAACAGGACGGTGGCCAGCGAAAGGGTGATGACCGAATGCGGGATGATGTACAGCATCGCCGCCGTTTCGAGGTTCGCGTAGCCCGCTATTTCCTGCCCCATGGCCCGGAATCCCGGCCGCGCGTCGGTGGCTATGGTTGCCACCTTTGTGTAGGCCAGGTACGTCCCGTTGCCGATCAGCATGGTCAGGATGGTCCACTTGGCCACCCTGCCGGTCTGCCGGAGCCCGACGCCGCGCAGCCCGAAGGAGGGACGAAGGCCAAGGCCCAGGCGGCGCAGCGGGAAAACGAGGACGGCGGCCTGGAGGGCGACGCCCAACGTGGTGCTGCCGGCCAGGATCATGGTGGCCTGGCTGGTCCACGTATCCGGGGAGAACTCAGTGGTTCCTTCCCGGCCGACCACCGTGATGAACAGCAGCAGGCCGGCAATAGCCACGATGTTGTTCACTACGGGGGCCCACATGTAGGCGCCGAATTTCCCGTTGGCATTGAGGGTCTGCCCGATCACGGCATAGGCGCCGTAGAAGAAAATCTGCGGGAAAAGCCAATAGGCGAACGTGACGGCCAGCGGCAGCTGCTCCGCGTTCATGGAGGTGACCAGTGGCAGGATCAGCGGCGCGGCGAGGGTGGCGAGTGCGGCAAGGCCGGCCAGCACCAGCAGGCTGAGGGTAAGGATCCGGGATACATACTCCGAGCCGCGGTCCGGCTGCTTGCTGGCCTTGATGATCTGCGGGACCAGGACGGCGTTGAAGATACCGCCGGCCACCAGCAGGTAGATGAAGTTCGGCAGCACGTTCGCCGAAATGAAGATGTCGGAGACCAGCCCGGTGTTGCCGATGGCGATTGCCAGCAGCGCGGTCCGGATGAGTCCAAGGATGCGGGAAACCAGCGTGCCCGCTGCCATCACGGCGCTGGAGCGCGCGGTACTGGGGGCTATAGTCTTTTCGGCCATCGTGACCCTATGTTCTCACTTCCGGTCCCGAATGACTCAACCGGAGCGGCGCAGCACCGCCGTCCGCACAGGTCAGAGGTAGCGGGGAAGGATCTCGCGGGCCAGGTCGGCGATCCGCCGCTCATTGGGGAAGGACAGCCTGCGGCCCAGTTCGGCCAGCGGAACCCAGGCCACGTCCACGGCCTCATGGTCCGGATCATTTTCAATGGTCAGGTTTCCGCCGCAGGCCTGCAGCAGGAAGTGGTGCACCGTCTTGTGGACGCGGTGTCCGCTGACCGTAAACCAGTAGTCGATGCTGCCCAGTGCGGTCAGGATCCGGCCGTCAATGCCGGTTTCCTCGGCAATCTCCCGGATGGCCGCCGTCGGGCTGTCCTCGTCGTTCTCGGGGTGGCCCTTGGGCAGGCACCACTCCAGGCGTCCGCCGCGGTTGAGCCGAGCAATGATGGCCACCGGCAGTTGCTCCGCTGAGGTATCCACCACAATTCCGCCGGCCGAAACCTCTTCGACGGTGGGAAGGGGGGCATGTACCGTATGCGCACCGGCGACGCCCATTGACGCTGTCAACGGGGTCCGTTTCGGGGCGCTCGGTACGGGATGGGCCATACTCCCACTGTAACGATCTTTCCCGGGGGATGATGACTGTTCTGCGGGCCGCCGGAGCGTAAGCGGGAACCCTCGGCGTGTCCGCCCTGCCGCAGCGCCCCATTGTCGGTCTTCACCGTTTTATCTGGCAGGCTTAAAGGACTATGGTGCACCTTTTTGATAGTTCTGCCTTGAAGTCCCCGCTGCCCGACGTGATCCCGGCGCTCGGTGCACGTTTTGAGGACGCCGGGTTTGAGCTTTCCCTGGTCGGCGGTCCCGTGCGTGACCTGTTCCTGGGTCGGGTGTCCCCGGACCTGGACTTCACCACCAACGCCCGTCCGGACGAGATCATCAAGGTGATCAAGAGCTGGGCGGATACTTTCTGGGAGATCGGCCGCGAATTCGGCACCATCGGCATGCGCAAGGACGGTTTCCAGGTGGAGGTCACCACCTACCGTGCCGACGCGTATGACCCGTCCTCCCGCAAACCTGAGGTTGCCTTCGGCGACAAGCTCGAGGATGACCTGTTCCGCCGGGACTTCACCATGAACGCCATGGCGCTGCGGTTGCCCTCCATGGAACTGGTGGATCCCTTCGGCGGTGCCCGGGACCTGCACGCCGGCATTGTGCGCACCCCCGGGGCGCCGTCGACGTCGTTCTCCGACGATCCGCTGCGGATGATGCGCGCCGCCCGTTTCGCCTCGCAGCTGCAGGTGGACGTGGCCCCGGAAGTGTTCGAGGCGATGCGGGACATGGCGGGCCGGATCGGGATCATCTCCGCGGAACGGGTGCGGGATGAACTGACGAAGCTGATCAACGGGAAGGCGCCCTGGACCGGAGTGGACCTGCTGGTGGAAAGCGGATTGGCCGAGCACGTGCTGCCCGAGGTTGCCGCACTGAAACTTGAAATTGACGAACACCACCGGCACAAGGACGTCTACCAGCACTCCCTGACCGTCCTCCGCCAGGCCTGCGAACTTGAAACCGACAGCGAGGGTCCGGTGCCGGGTCCCGATTTCGTGTTGCGCTTCGCGGCGCTGATGCACGACGTCGGCAAGCCCTCCACCCGCCGGTTCGATCCCTCCGGCGCGGTAAGTTTCCTGCATCACGATGCCGTGGGCGCCAAGCTCACTGCCAAGCGGATGAAGGAGCTTCGGTTCGACAATGACACTGTGAAGGCTGTGTCCCGCCTGGTGGAACTGCACATGCGCTTCTACGGCTACGGCGATGCCGGTTGGACCGATTCCGCCGTCCGCCGCTACGTCACCGACGCCGGCCCGCTGCTGCAGCGGCTGCACCGGCTCACCCGCTCCGACGTCACCACCCGGAACCGGCGGAAGGCGGAGCGCCTGGCCTTCGCCTACGACGACTTGGAACAGCGCATTGCCGTCCTCGCCGAGCAGGAAGAGCTCGCGTCCATCCGTCCGGACCTGGACGGCGAAGCCATCATGGCCCTGCTCAACGTGCGGCCGGGGCCGGTGGTGGGGCGTGCCTACCGGTTCCTGTTGGAAGAACGCATGGAAAACGGTCCCCGGAGTGAAGCGGAGGCCGCCGCCCTGCTCCGGGAGTGGTGGGCAGCACAGCCCGAAAGTGCGATTGAGTCCGCGGACGCGGCACCTGATACAACGGAAAAGGAAACCCTGCGGGCGCAGGATGAATCAGGTACAAACGCGAAGGACAAATAGATGAGCAACGGGGATAATTTTGGACCGGCAGTACCGGACCTGACCCCGGCCGGGACCCGGCTGCCCCGGCTCTGGCTGCTGCGGCACGGCGAGACCGAATGGAGCCGCGAGGGAAACTACACGGGCCTGACGGACATCCCGCTGACCGCCGACGGAGAAGCCCAGGCCCGGGCTGCCCGCGACAAGATAGGTGCGGTGACCTTCGACCGGGTGCTCACCTCGCCGTTGGCCCGTGCGCGGCGGACCGCAGAACTGGTGGGCTACCCCGACGCCGAAGTGGTCCCGCATGCACATGAGTGGGACTACGGCGACAACGAGGGGCGCAACAGCCGGCAGGTCCGGGATGAAAACCCGGGATACCTGATCTGGAAGGACGGGGTTCCCAACGGGGAAACCCTGGCCCAGGTGGCCGCCCGGGCAGACCGGATCATCTCTTCCGTGCAGGCCGGTTCCGGCACAGAGATGGACCTCGATCCTGAGGCAGCACCGGTGGAGAAGGTGCTCCTGGTGGCGCACGGGCACTTCCTGCGCATCCTGGCGGCCCGCTGGCTGGGACTGCCCCCGGAATTCGGCCGGCACTTTGCCCTCAGCACGGCAGCTGTCTGCACCCTCGGCTGGGACAAGCGCACCCCCGCCGTGGTCGGCTGGAACCTCTGACGAGCAGACCTCCCGGCCCTGCCAGCATCCGCCCGCAGAATTAATTGCGGGAATTTACGGAAAGTACTTGGCAGGGCCGGGTTTTCTGTTGTATCTTTTCTTTTGCGGGCAACTTTACGGCCCGCCAGCCAGACAGCAAAACACCCGTCAGGCGCAGTAGACCCCAGAAGATAGACCCCAGAAGAGTGCCCCGCGAACAGGAGGTGGAGATTGATGAATACCATGATGAATACCCATTGGGTAGGTGCCGGCATTGACGGCGGCAATCTCCGGCCATGGTTCCGGGCACCGGGTGTATTCCTGTCCCGGACGGCCGTTTCCGCCTAGTCCCGGCACCTGCCCCGGCTATCCAGCCCGGGCCCCCGCCCCGCGCACCGGTCCAGTCCGGCTAATCGCCGCAGCGTCCGGCAGCCCCTCCCGCTCCCTGTGCACCTGCCGCCTTTGCAGGTCCAGGGCAATGCCGGCAAGGGATTTCACGCGGATCGGTAACCACCCCGCATAAACAGCATTCCGCCATGGTCGGATTAATATCCGCAAATCGCCTCGGCGTAATTTCAATGCTGTTTATCGGTGGACTTTTCATTCATCTTCCCTGCCTTATTCCGTCATGCCCTTTTACGGGTTTATGCCTTTGGAGACTTCCGTGCCTGAATATCCCCTGCCCTCTTTGACCCTGCCCGATTCAATGCGGCCGGATGCCGGCTTCGAGCGTGCCGCAGCACCCCTGCCCCCGCCGCGTCCGCCCGGACTGCCGGCTCCTGCCCTGCAACGCGCATTGAAGGAGGTGTCCTCCATGTTCCAACGCCTGCGCAGCTCCTACCTCCGCTCAAGTGCCGTCCGCTCTTCGCGCCTGGATTACGCACTGTCCGGAGAGCAGGGTTACCTGCTGCTGCACTACTTCCATTCCGTGAAGTGACTTCATCCACGCCATGCGGCGGTATACGGCGGCAGCGCCGCCCGGTTCCCCAGAGGGGCCGGGCGGCGCTGCCGTGCCCGGCACCGTAGACCCGGCAGGGCAGGGGTGCCCAAAGTGTTCTGGCCGACAGGAAACAAAGGCAGGTCCCGCGGCGTTATAAAGTCGATAGAGAAGATATCGGTCAGGAAGGGAGCGAAGTGCCCCAGGTCAAGCGTGTGGCCATGCTCTCCCTTCATACCTCCCCGCTTGAACAGCCCGGATCCGGCGACGCCGGCGGCATGAACGTGTACGTCCGTTCCGTAGCCCTGGAACTGGCCCGCTCCGGCACCGAAGTCGAGATTTTTACCCGGGCAACGGACCCGCAGCGTACTGCGGACGTCGAACTGGCCCCGGGGGTCAGGGTCCGCCACGTCCAGGCCGGACCGGTGTGCAAGGTGCCCAAGGAACAATTGCCGTATCTGGACCTTGCCTCCGCCGTGGCGGCAGCGCAGCCGTTCCTGCTGGACGGCGCTTTTGACGTGGTGCATTCGCATTACTGGGTGTCAGGAACGGCCGGACTGGCCGTGGCCCGGCAGTGGGACCTGCCCCTGGTACACACCATGCACACCATGGCGCGGGTCAAGAATATCCAGGCCCAGCCCGGGGAAACCCCTGAACCGCAGATCCGGATCGACGGCGAGCAGCAGGTAGTGCAGGGGGCGACCCGCCTGATTGCCAATACCAGCACCGAAGCCGCCGAACTGGAAACCCTTTACGGTGCCGATCCGGCTGCCGTGGACGTAGTGGCTCCGGGTGTTGACCTGAACGTTTTCTCCCCGCGGGGCAGGCCGGGAGTGCAGCCCGGGCAGGGTTTCTTGCCGGGCGTTTTCCACGTGGTGTTTGCCGGCCGGATCCAGCGGATGAAGGGCCCGCAGGTCCTGGTGGAGGCCGCTGCCCAGCTGCGGCGGCGCAGGCCGGACATCCCGCTGCGCGTGAGCATCCTGGGCGCGGGCAGCGGTTCGTCCGTGCTGGACCTGGCGCCCCTGATCCGCCGCTACGGGCTGCAGGACACGGTTTCGCTGCGCCCCCCGGCCGAACCGAACCAGTTGGCCGACTGGTTCCGTGCAGCCGATGTGGTGGCCGTACCGTCCTTCAGTGAATCCTTCGGACTGGTGGCACTGGAAGCCCAGGCCTGCGGCACCCCCGTGCTGGCCGCCAATGTGGGCGGCCTGCCCAAAGCGGTGCGGGACGGACGCAGCGGTGTCCTGGTGGACGGGCATGCTCCGGGCCGCTGGGCCGCTGAACTGGAAGCACTGTACGACGGCGCGGACCGCCGTCGTACGCTCGGAGAAGGAGCCGCCGCCCACGCCCAGGCATTCGGCTGGCGGCGGACCGCCATGCTCACCGCGGAGAGCTACCGGGAGGCAGCGGAGCACTTCGCCAGCAGCTCCGTGCGCAAGTAGCTTCTCTTTTCCGTTCCTCCTGGTCCCCTCCGCTCCGATCCCGGTCCGGTGGCCCTGCTGCTGGTAGCTTGGCTTCCACCCAACGACACCGGCCGTTAACGTCATCCGTTGGCGGCGCAGCGGAAGGAACACGCACCATGGGCACCAGCGTCCCCTCTGACCTCGAGATATCCCGCGCGGCAATCCTGCAGCCCATCACCGGGATCGCCCGTGCCGCCGGCATCCCGGAAGAGGCGCTGGAACCCTACGGACGGTACAAGGCGAAGGTGGACCCTGCCCTGCTGCCTGCCGGTACCGCGCCCGGACGGGTGGTGCTGGTCACCGCAATGAGCCCCACCCCCGCCGGTGAGGGTAAGTCCACCGTCACCGTGGGGCTGGCCGACGCCCTGCACCGCGCCGGAGAGAACGTATGCATCGCCCTGCGTGAACCCTCCATGGGACCGGTGCTGGGCATGAAGGGCGGAGCCACGGGCGGCGGGTATTCCCAGGTGGTCCCGATGGAGGACATCAACCTGCACTTCACCGGAGACTTCCACGCGATCACCGCCGCCAACAATGCCCTCGCCGCGCTGCTGGACAATTCCATCTTCCAGGGCAATCCGCTGGGCCTGGATCCGCGGCGGATCGTGATTCGGCGCGTCCTGGACCTCAACGACCGTGCGCTGCGCGATATTGTGATTGGACTGGGCGGGCCCGCGCAGGGTGTGCCCCGGCAGGACGGTTTCGACATCACCGTCGCTTCCGAGGTGATGGCGGTCTTCTGCCTGGCCCGGGACCTCGCTGATCTCACGGACCGCCTGTCCCGGATCACCGTGGGCTACACCTACGACCGCCGGCCGGTGACCGTTGCCGACTTGGGCGTCGAGGGCGCCATGACGCTGCTGCTGCGCGAGGCGCTGAAACCCAACCTGGTGCAGACCCTGGCCGGAACCCCGGCACTGGTCCACGGCGGTCCGTTCGCCAACATTGCCCATGGCTGCAACTCGGTCATTGCCACGTCCACCGCCCGAAGGCTGGCGGACATCGTGGTGACCGAGGCCGGCTTCGGTGCGGACCTCGGCGCGGAAAAGTACCTGGACATCAAGTCACGGGCCGCCGACGTCGCCCCCGACGCAGTGGTGGTGGTGGCCACCGTCCGGGCCCTGAAAATGCACGGGGGCGTGCCGAAGGCCGACCTCGCAGCGGAGAACCTTCCGGCGCTGGAGGCGGGTACGGCCAATCTGCGCCGGCACCTGGAAAACATCCGCCGATTCGGCATCAACCCCGTGGTGGCCATTAACCGGTTCGGCACCGACACGGAGGCTGAGCTGCGCCGGCTGGCGGACTGGTGCGCGGAGGAAGGGGTCAGCGCCGCAGTGGCGGATGTGTGGGCCCGCGGCGGCGGCGGAACCGGCGGCGACGAGCTGGCATGGACCGTAAGGGCGGCGCTGGAGCAGCCCGCGGACTTCCGGTTCCTGTACCCGGACGCAATGCCGGTGGAGGAGAAGATCCGCACGGTGGCCCGGGAAATCTACGGCGCGGCCGACGTGGAATTCGCTCCGGCCGCCCGCCGCCGGCTGCAGGAAATCTCCGCACGCGGCCTAGACCACCTGCAGGTGTGCATGGCCAAGACCCAGTATTCCTTCTCCGACGATCCAGCGGCGCTGGGTGCACCGTCCGGGTTCACCCTGCACGTGCGGGACCTGTCGATCAAGACCGGTGCCGGGTTTGTGGTGGCGCTGACCGGCGCGGTGATGACCATGCCCGGGCTGCCGAAGGAACCGGCCGCACTGCGCATGGGCGTGGCAGCGGACGGTACGCCCGCAGGGCTGATCTGACCGCCGGGTCCGCCGCGGGGCGGACACAGCAACGCCCCCGGGTCCCGGAAACCGGAGCCCAGGGGCGTTTGCGGCAGCAGCGTTGGCCGGGAGCTTTTCCTAGCGCTCAACCTCGCCGCGGATGAACTGCTCCACCTTGGCCTTGGCGATGTCGTCGTTGTACTGTTCCGGCGGCGACTTCATGAAGTAGCTGGAAGCGGAAAGGATCGGTCCGCCGATGCCCCGGTCCAGGGCGATCTTGGCGGCCCGTACCGCATCGATGATGACGCCGGCGGAGTTGGGGGAGTCCCAGACCTCCAGCTTGTACTCCAGGGACACGGGCGCATCGCCGAAGTTGCGGCCTTCGAGCCGGACGAATGCCCACTTGCGGTCATCCAGCCAGGCAACGTAGTCCGAGGGGCCGATGTGCACGTCGTCGGCCTTCAGGTCCGCAGACGTGTTGGACGTGACGGCCTGCGTCTTGGAGATCTTCTTTGACTCCAACCGCTCGCGCTCAAGCATGTTCTTGAAGTCCATGTTGCCGCCGACGTTGAGCTGGTACGTGCGGTCCAGGATCACGCCGCGGTCTTCGAACAGCTTGGCCATCACGCGGTGGGTGATGGTGGCGCCGATCTGGCTCTTGATGTCGTCGCCCACAATCGGAACGCCCGCCTCGGTGAACTTGTCGGCCCATTCCTTGGTGCCGGCAATGAACACGGGGAGCGCGTTGACGAACGCTACGCCGGCGTCGATGGCGCACTGGGCGTAGAACTTCGCCGCCTGCTCCGAACCCACCGGAAGGTAGCAGACCATAACGTCAACAGCGTTGTCCTTCAGGGCCGCAACGATGTCCACCGGCGCGGCGTCGGACTCGACGATGGTTTCCCGGTAGTACTTGCCCAACCCGTCAAGGGTGGGCCCGCGCTGGACCGTGATGCCGGTTTCCGGCACATCGGCGATCTTGATGGTGTTGTTCTCGCTCGCGCCGATAGCATCGGCCAGGTCCAGCCCGACCTTCTTGCTGTCGACGTCGAAAGCGGCAACAAACTGCACGTCATTGACGTGGTAGTCGCCGAACTTCACGTGCATCAGGCCAGGGACAGTTTCGTTGGGGTCGGCGTTGCGGTAGTACTGGACACCCTGCACCAGCGAAGCTGCACAGTTTCCAACACCCACGATTGCCACCCGGATGGGGTTCTCGGACACGGTTCTCCTTCGAAGAATATGTTGAATGCTGCGCCCGCGGGCGCAGACAACCAACACAGTCTACGTGCTGGCACTCACATCTCTTACCGGTTTCGAAACGTATTGGCCGCACAGCCTGCCACCCGGCAGCGGTGCGCCCCTAGACTGGACCCGCGAAGAGTCTCCGCCACTTCGGCCCGGGAGCCGCTGATGACCGCCTTTTCCCAAAGCCCAGCGCCTTCTGCCGGGGGCTCGGTGCATTCTGCACCGGCCTTCCGGCACGCATCGGTGGGCTCGGTGCCGGCCGCGCTTCGTGCCGCAGTCCTGGCCGTTGCGCTCGGGCTGGCCGCGTGCACGCCTGCCCCGCCGCCGCAGCAGGACAGCCAGTCGGCGCCGGCTTCCAGTCCGACCGCCGGACCCTCCTCAACGCCCACCTTCTCCGCCGGTGCCGGCTCGGCAGCGGACTGCCCGCCCCTGCCGGCTACGGTGCCCTCCAATAATCCCGACCGCGGCAACTTCTCCGCTGCCGACGCCGACACCTCCGCGCTCACGCGGTCCGACGGCGGGAGCACGGCCGTGGCTGATGCGGACATCACCAAGAGCGGCAGCTCGTCCAACCCCGAGGCGTCCGCGGCCGCCGGACTCAACGCTGCCGTGCTGGTGTCCGGCGGCAGCCGGCTATCCCTGCTAAATGCCACGGTCAGCTCCACCGGTGCCGGCGCCGGCGGGGTATTCAGCAGCGGCACCGGTTCCCTGGTGGAACTGGGCAGCGCCACAGTGCGCACCGACGGTGCCTCGGCACCCGCTGTCGGTGCAGGGGACGGCGGATCGGTGACGGGAACGGACCTGACGCTGTCAACGGACGAGGGGAACGCCAGCCCTATTGCCGCCGGCAGCGAAGGCCAGATCTCGATTAACCGATCCACCGCCGTCGGGGAGGCGGCGCCGGCCATCTATTCCGCCGGGGACATTTCGGTCTGCGCAGTGGCCGGAACGTCCCGCTCCGCCGAAGCGGCAGTGGTTGAAGGGACCAACACCCTTATCAGTACCCGGTCCGAACTCTCGGGCGGCACCCACGGCGTGCACCTTCTCCAGGGCAGCGACGGGGGACCGGCGGGCGGCAGCCTGACGCTCACCGGCGGCAGCCTGAATGCCGGAGACGGCGACGCCGTGCTCATCGAAGGGGTGCCGGCCACTGTGAGCATCAGCCAGGGCAGCACCGTGAGCGCCGATTCGGGAAACCTGGTCAGCGTCACCGGCGGCGGGGCCGGCACGGTGGAGATGACCGAAACCGAACTTACCGGCAACCTCAGTGCACAGCAGGGCAGCAGCCTGGCCGTTTCCCTGACCGCCAACAGCAGCGTTACGGGGACGCTCGCCAACGTAGGGGTCACCTTGGACGACACCTCGCGGATCAGCCTGCAGGCAGACTCCGCGGCCTCCTCGGTGGCAGGCGCCCTGGTCAGCGGCGGCCAGGTCACCAACATCACCGGCAACGGACACACGCTCACCTACGATCCGTCCGCGCCTCAGAACGCGTACCTGGACGGCGGCACCTACGCCCTGGCACGGGGAGGAACACTTACACCGGGGTAGCCGCGCGGCGGACCTCCTGTCCGGAGCGCCGTCCTGCTGGATACTGATAGGCATGGAGCCCAACCCCCAGCGCCGCCCGCTGCGCATAGTGGTGCCCAGCCGCAACGATCCCTTCCTGCGGAAATTCACGGAGGGCATCGGCGGCCCGCTGGGACGCTTCACCGCGCCAGGTGTTGTAACCCCCGGATTCTTCACAGTGGAACGGGTGCTGATCCTGTTCACCACGGTCTCGGCGCTGCTGGCCGTCCTGGTCAAGATGCCCTGCCGCGCCGGTGGCTGGTCCACCCCGGACCACTTCTACCAGGCGTGCTATTCCGACTGGCCCGAACTGTTCGGGACCAGGGGCCTTGGGGAGGGCGTCTTCCCCTTTTTCACCGAGGGTGCACTGTTTGAATACCCGGTGCTGCTGGGGCTGCTGGCCGGTGCAACCGCACTGGTGGTTCCGGGGGAGGGTGCTTCCGCCGTCCGCGCCCTGCACTACTTCGATGTCAACGCCTTCCTGGCCGCCGGCGCCTGGATGGTCACTGTGGTGGCCACCATGCGTATGTCCGGCCGGCGGCCCTGGGACGCTGCGATGGTGGCGGTGGCCCCGGCGGCCATCCTGGTTGTCTTCATCAATTGGGACATTTGGGCAGTGATGCTCGCCACGGCGGGCATGCTGGCCTTTGCGCGGAACCGGCCGCTGGCGGCCGGCATGCTGATCGGCCTGGGCACGGCCCTGAAGCTGTACCCCGTCCTGATCCTCGGCGCAGTCCTGGTGCTGGCCCTGCGGACCATGCGGCTGCGTCCGGCACTGCTCACCTTTGCCGCGGCGGGCCTGGCCTGGGCGGCCGTGAACCTGCCCTTTATGCTCCGCGACTTCGAGTCCTGGCGCTTTTTCCTCACGTTCACGTCCGAACGGCCGGCGGGGTTTTCCTCCATCTGGTTTGCCTGGAACCTGACCGCGGAGCGCTACGGCGGGGTAGGCGTGGACGCCGGATTCATCAACTTCTGGGCTTACGCCCTGTTTGCCCTCGCATGTGCCGGGATCGCCGTGCTGGCCCTGCGTTCCGGGCGGCGACCGCGGCTGGCGCAGCTGGCTTTCCTGATTGTTGCCGCGTTCATCCTCACCAATAAGGTCTATTCCCCGCAGTTTGTCCTGTGGCTGATTCCGCTGGTGGCCCTGGCCCGGCCGCGGTGGCGGGACTTCCTGATCTGGCAGTTCTTCGAAGTGATGCACTGGTGGGCCATCTGGATGTACCTCGCCAAGGACACCTCCGGCGGTGCGGCGCAGAACAACATCGACTCCCCGTACTACGTACTGGCCGTTATGGGGCATGTGCTGGCCACCGCCTACCTGATGTACCGGGTGGTGGCAGACATCCTGCACCCCGACGGTGATCCGGTGCGCCGCACCGGCGCCGACGATCCCCAGGGAGGCCCGTTCGACGGCGCCCCGGACCGGCTGCTCCTGAAGCGGAGCAACGCCGTATCCTTAGAAGCGCATGCGGCCCCGGCGAAAGAAGCACAGTGACACCCGTTCCATACCGTTCCGAGCAGCTTAACTCCAAGGAATTCGAAGTTCTCGCCGCCGCGCATCCCGACGTTGTGATTCCGCTGGAGCAGACCCCGTACTGGGCTGATTTTGAGGCAAAGCTCGGCCGCAGCCCCTACGGCATTTGGGCCTATTACGACGGCGGCACACTGGTCGCGACCGCCAGTTACCTGCGCTCGGAACGGCGGCTGCGTCCGTCCCTGGTGGTGGTCAACGGACCCACCTGGTTCACCGTCCGCACGCACAACGCCGAAGCACGCCTGGTCCATACGGTGCAGGAACAGTTCCGGGCTGATCCGTCCGTGGATCCCCTGTACATCCGGATGCAGGTGGAACACCCGCAGCCGCCGGTGACGGGTCCCCTGGAACACGGCTGGTACGAACGCGAAATAGTCGTGGACCTGACTCCGGACACGGACGCCATCTTCGCCTCATTCCGGTCCAATGCGCGCAATCTGATCCGCAAGGCGGAAAAGCTGGGTGTGGAGGTGCGGACCATTGAACCGGAACGGTGGGCCGAGGTGTTCCGTACCGAGCTGTTCCCGATCATGCAGGAAACCGCGGCCCGTGACGGCTTCTCGAGTTTCGAATCGACGTTCTATGAGACGCTGCTGACCGAGCTCGGCGAGTACCTGCGGCTGATGGTTGCCTACGTAGAGGGCAAACCGGTTTCCTGGCTGATCACCACCGAGTACCGCGGCTACTCCGTCTACTACTTCGCGGCCAGTTCGCACAGCGCGCGGAAGACCAACGCGCCCTACCTGCTGCTCTGGGAAGCGTTCAAGGTGCTCAAGGCGGCCGGCAACACCGCCTGCGGGCTCACCGGCATTGTCAGCGAGAACTACCCGGGCCTGATCAACGTCACGACGTTCAAGCGGAATTTCTCCAAGACCGTGGTCACCATTCCCACCACATACGACATCCCCCTGCAGCCGGGGCGGTACGCTCTGGTGGCAACGGCTTTGAAGCTCCGGCGGGAGGCGCCCGGCAAACTCCGGGCGCTGCCGGCCGCAACCAAGTCCCTGGCCGCCCGGGTCACTGGGCGCAAGGGGCAGTAAGGCACACCGGATGAGCGATGTCAGCGTAGTCGGTGCCGGCCCCAACGGGCTGGCGGCAGCGGTCATCATGGCCCGAGCGGGACTCTCGGTCCGGGTCTTCGAGGCGGCCGGGACCATCGGCGGCGGGAGCCGGACCAAGGAGCTGATGGAGCCGGGCCACCTGCACGACATCTGCTCGGCCGTGCATCCCATGGCGCTGGCCTCCCCGTTCTTCCGCAGCTTCGGGCTGGACCGGCGAATCGACCTGGTGGTTCCCGAAATCTCCTACGCCGCGCCGCTGGACGGCGGCCGCGCCGGGCTGGCGTACAAGGACCTGGAACGGACCGTGGAAGGGCTGGGCCGGGACGGCGCCGCCTACCGGCAGCTGATGGCACCCCTGGTGGAGCGCAGCGAAGCGGTCACCGAGCTCTTGATGGGTTCGCTGCTGAGCGTCCCCCGCGACCCGGTGGCGCTGGTCCGTTTCGGGCTCGCCGTCCTGGACCAGGGGACCGCCTGGTGGAACCGGCGGTTCATGGAGGACGCCGCCCCCGCACTGCTTTCAGGTGTGGCAGCGCACCCGGTGGGCAGGATGCCCTCGCTGCCGTCGGCCGGAGGCGGGCTGATGCTCGGCACCCTTGCCCACACGGTTGGCTGGCCCATCCCGGTGGGCGGCTCACAGGCCATTGCCGAGGCGCTCGCCGATGACCTGCGGGCGCACGGCGGCAAGATCATCACCGGCCACCGGGTCACCTCGCTGGCCGAAGTGGCGGACTCCCGCGCCGTCATCCTGGACGTTGCTCCTTCGGTGCTGCTGGAACTGGCATCCGACCGGCTGCCCGGACGGTACGCGCGGGCGCTGGAGCGCTTCAAATACGGCAACGCCGCCTGCAAGGTGGACTACATCCTTTCCGGTCCCGTGCCCTGGGCGAATCCGGAGGTGGCCCATGCGGGAACGGCCCACTTGGGCGGCACCCGGGCCGAACTCGCCGAGGCTGAGGCCGACGTCGCCGCCGGCAGGCACCCCCGCCGTCCCTACGTCCTGGCCTCCCAGCCCAGCGGATTCGACCCCACACGGGCCCCTGCAGGACGGCATGTCCTGTGGTCCTACTGCCATGTCCCGGCCGGTTCAACCGTAGACATGACCGAGGCAGTCACTGCGCAGATTGAACGGTTCGCCCCCGGGTTCAGGGACCTGATTGTGGACTCCAAGGTGACGACGGCGGCCGGCTTGGAGGCGTACAACGCCAACTATGTAGGCGGAGACTTTGGTGCAGGAGCGGTGACGCTGCAGCAAATGCTGATCCGTCCCGTACTCTCACCCAGTCCCTGGCGCACGCCGCTTCCGGGCGTCTATCTCAGTTCGGCCTCCACGCCCCCGGGCCCCGGCGTGCACGGCATGGGCGGGCAGCATGCTGCGCAGCTGGCGCTTAAAGACGTTTTCGGGCTGCCGATGCCCTCCCTGGCACCCGCTGCCGGGTACAACTAGCGGACGTTCGCCGGGCAGCCTTTCCTGCGGGTGCCGGCACGTCCGGATTCCGGTGGAATCCGGACTGTGACCTGGAGCATAAAAGCTTGTATGTTATCGGGTACCGGCACGCCTGCCGGTACTTGACTGGGGGAGCAAGGCAATGGGGGACAGGCATATGGAGAACTATGGGCCGGCTGCGGGGACGCAGGGATTCCAGGGGGCTCCGCCGCCTCCACCCGGTGCAGGTACTGCGCCGCAGCCCGGGCAGCAGTGGCCGCAGCTCCCGCCGCCTCCCGGCGGGGAAGGCACCCTGCCGCAGCGGCAGCCGAACCCGAAGCGGCGCAAACGCCTGATAATCGCAGGCAGCGTGGCAGGCGGCCTGCTGGTGCTCCTGGGCGTAGGAGGCTATTTCGGCTATCAGTACATGGACGACACGGTCTACAGCCCGAGGGTCCAGGCGGAGGAGTACCTCCAGGCACTGGTCGACGGGGAGCTGGAAAAGGCCCTGGACATGGCGCCTGCCGATTCGGACCTGGACAATTCCCTGATGACCGATGAGGTCTACTCGAAGGTGGAGAACCGGATCAGCGGTTTTGAAATCACGGATGTCGCGGTCGACGGCGACAAGGCCGAGGTATCGGTTGACGTGGAGCAGGGCGGGGAGAGCGAGGCCATGAAACTGTCGCTGTCCAAGGCCGGGACCGAGGCAGTGCTCTTCAAGAAATGGAAAGTCGACGCACCACTGGGCACGTGGTCGCTGCGCTACATGATGGACGCGGATGTCACCGGTACCGCCGTAAACGGCGTGGACTTCAAAGCCCCCGAGGACGGCCGGAAGCTCGCGGTAATGCCGGGCGACTACACCTTCAGCGCTCCCAATGGCACGAAATTCGTCAGCTACGGCGAGGACGAAGTCATGAACGTCGGTCTGGACTCGCAGGAATCACTGATGGGAGTGGGGTTCCTCCCGGAGATCACGGACGCGGCACGCGATGAGATCAAGGCCCAGACCAGGGCACACCTGGATGCCTGCATGAAGTCCACCGAACTGCTGCCAAAGGGCTGCCCGAACAAGGCCGACGGGGAAGACCCCAACAACTTCCGCAACATTAAGTGGAGCATGACCAGGGAGCCCACCTACGCCGTGATCGAGGGCGATCCGACCGCCCCGTTCTCAGTCACGGCGGAAAACGGGCAGTTCACGCTGGAAGCCGAAATGAAGCAGGGCGATGACTGGGGAATGCAGAAGGGCACGGTTGAGCTCTATTCCATGCCCGCCAAGGTGAATATCCAGGGCGAGGCAATCACCATGGTGTTCGGAGAGTAGCGCCCGGAGCCGCTGCTCTTCTGCTGCGGGCCTTGCGCCCAGGCGCCGGTCATGGGGACCTGTAAGCAGGAGGTTTCCCATGACCGAGCACCTGAACAACCGCCCCTATTCGACGGTCAGTTCACCCATCCGGGACCACTCTTCGCCCTCGATCACCGTGTTGATGATCTTCGGGGTTTCCACCAGCGCCTGGACCATGTCCTTCATGGCCTGCTGGAAGTGATCGCTCTGCACGTGCGCGGCGGCGGCGTCGTCCTTGAAGGCTTCCACCAGGACAAACTCGTTCGGGTTCTCCAGGCTGCGGGACCAGTCGAACCACAGGTTGCCCGGCTCCGCCCGGGTGGCGGCGGTGAAATCGGCGGTAAGTTCGGGCCAGCGTTCGGTCCATTCGGGCTTGACGAGGAATTTGACGGTAATAAAGATCATTTCTTCATCGTATGCCCGGTTTCCGGAGCATGCCCATGCAGGGCGGCGGAGGAGGGGGACGCGGAATGGGAGGATGAATACGTGGCGCACCTCGACGTATCCAATATTGACTATTTCCTGTCCGACGGCCGGCAGCTGCTCAACGGCGTCAGCTTCAAGGTCGGCGACGGGCACAAGACGGCGCTGATCGGACCCAACGGCACCGGTAAAACCACCCTGCTGCGGATCATTGCCGGTGACCTGGTCCCGGACGAGGGCACCGTGGCCCGTTCGGGCAACATGGGCATCATGCGCCAGTTCGTTGGCCAGGTCAGGGATGAGAGCACCGTCCGGGATCTGCTGGTTTCCGCCGCTCCGCCGGCGCTGGCAGCAGCAGCCCGGGAAGTGGACGCCGCCGAACTGGCCATGATGGAGCACGACGACGAGCCCACGCAGATGCGGTACGCCACCGCGATCACGGACTGGGGCGACGTCGGCGGCTATGAGCAGGAGACCGTCTGGGACGAAGTGACCATGGCCGCACTGGGTCTGCCCTTTGACCGGGCCCAGTACCGCAAGGCCGCCACGCTCTCCGGCGGTGAGCAGAAGCGCCTGGTCCTGGAGGCGCTCTTTGCCGGGCCGGACGAGCTGCTGCTGCTGGACGAGCCGGACAACTACCTGGACGTGCCCGGCAAGCGCTGGCTGGAGGACAAGCTCGCGCAGTCCAAGAAGTCGGTGCTGTTCGTCAGCCACGACCGGGAACTGCTGGACAACGCCGCCACCCGGATCGTCACCCTGGAACCCGGGATCAACGGTGCTTCCGCTTGGATCCACGGCGGCGGGTTCGGCAGCTACGTCAAGGCCCGCGAAGACCGCAATGCCCGGTTCGAGGAATTGCGCCGGCGCTGGGACGAGGAGCACCTCAAGCTCAAGGAACTCGTCAACATGTACAAGAACAAGGCGGCGTTCCGCTCCGACATGGCCAACCGCTACCAGGCGGCCCAGACCCGGTTGGCGAAGTTCCTCGAGGCGGGACCGCCCGAAGCCCTGCCGGTGGAGCAGAACGTCAAGATGCGGCTGCGCGGCGGGCGCACCGCCAAACGCGCCGTGGTGGCACAGAAGCTGGAACTGACCGGGCTGATGAAGCCGTTCAGCACCGAAATCTGGTTCGGGGACCGGGTGGGCGTACTCGGCTCCAACGGCTCCGGGAAGTCCCACTTCCTGCGCCTGCTCGCTTTGGGCGGCACTGATCCGGAAAAGGAACACGAGCCGGTCTCCGAGGTGGAGATTGCGCCGGTACCGCACGGCGGCACGGTGAAACTGGGCGCACGGATCCGGCCCGGCTTCTTTGCCCAGACCATGATGCGGCCGGACCTGGCCGAGAAGACCCTGCTGGACATCCTGCACCGCGGCGATGAGCACCGTTCCGGACTGGGCCGGGAAGCGGCCGCCGGCGCCCTGGACCGCTACGGCTTGGCGGCGTCCTCGGAACAGAAATACGAATCACTCTCCGGCGGCCAGCAGGCCCGGCTGCAGATCCTGCTCCTGGAACTGTCCGGCGCCACCTTGCTCCTGCTGGATGAACCCACCGACAACCTGGACCTGCACTCGGCCGAAGCACTGGAAAAGGCGATCGACGCGTTTGAGGGCACCGTACTGGCGGTCACGCACGACCGCTGGTTTGCCCGCAGCTTCGACCGGTTCCTG
Source organism: Arthrobacter sp. zg-Y1143 (assembly GCF_030125565.1). Taxonomy (NCBI): domain Bacteria; kingdom Bacillati; phylum Actinomycetota; class Actinomycetes; order Micrococcales; family Micrococcaceae; genus Arthrobacter; species Arthrobacter sp. zg-Y1143. The sequence continues at coordinate 236,104 of NZ_JASKLW010000001.1, forward strand.
GTGTTCGGTTCCGACGGCAGGGTTTACGAGTCCGATACGCCGGTCTGGGACGAAAAACGGGTGGACCGGGTTCGGTAGGGGACAATATTGGCGTGACCCAAATGAACCCCTCTGATACTGCCCTGAACAAGGCACTTATCGCCGTGTTCGTGTGCTTCGGGCTCAACGGCCTGGTGTTCGCCAGTTGGGCCGCCCGCATCCCGGCCGCTGCCCAGGACCTGGGGATCGGTGCTGCCGGCGTGGGCCTGCTGCTGCTGTTTTCGGCCATCGGGTCGGTGGCCGCGCTGCCGCTGGCCGGTTCGGTGGCTCAGCGCATCGGCACCGCCGGCACTGTGCGGGTTGGCGGCCTGACGTCGTCGGCGGCGTCCCTGGCCATCGCCGCGGGCCTGCACCTGGGCTCCATTCCGCTGACCGCTGCCGGTCTCCTGGTGTTCGGCGTGGGTATTGCCGGCTGGGACGTTGCGATGAACCTGGAAGGCGCCGACGTCGAGCGCAGGCTGGGCCGGAACATCATGCCCAAGTTCCACGGCGCGTTCAGTGCCGGGTCCTTCACCGGGGCCCTGATCGGGGCCGGACTGTCCGCCGCAGGTGTGTCCCTGTCCCTGCACCTGCTGGCCATCCTCACCGTGGTGGCCCTTGTGGTGCTGATTGTCCCGCGCGATTTCCTTCACCTTCCGCACCCGGCGCATGCCGAGGGCGCCGGCGGAGCACCCGCATCCCGGTTCGGTGCCTGGCGCGAGGGGCGCACGCTGCTGATCGGCGTCGTCGTCCTGGGCGCCGCCCTGACCGAAGGGGCGGCCAACGACTGGGTGGCCAAGGCAACGGTGGACGGGCTGGGCACCAGTGAATCCACGGGCGCGCTGATGTTCGCCGTCTTCGTGGCAGCCATGACCCTTACCCGCTGGTTCGGTGCCCGGCTGATTGACCGGATCGGCCGTGTCCCGGCGCTGCGGATATGTATGAGCGCTGCCCTGGCCGGCCTGTTGCTCTTTGTGCTGGCGCCCAATATCGTGCTGGCCGGGATCGGGGCGGTCCTGTGGGGAATAGGCGCCGCGCTGGGCTTCCCCATGGGAATGTCCGCGGCCGGCGAGGACCCGCTGCACGCGGCGGGACGCGTATCCGTGGTGTCCACCATCGGCTACATGGCCTTTTTCGTGGGCCCGCCGGTGCTTGGCTTCCTCGGTGAACACTGGGGCGTGCGCAATGCCCTGCTGACGGTGGGCCTTGCGATAGCGCTGTCCCTCGTTTTCGCTCCTGCCGCAGCCGAGCGGAAAGCCGTTTCCGAAACCGCTTAAAGCTGCGGACCGGTCCTGTCCGCATTGGGCGGGCGCCGGGCGGGGTCCCGGTCCTACCCTCGAACGCATGTCCCCTTTCCTGCAACCAGCATCACCCATGCAGTCAGCACCGCTGATCCATGCCGAAGGGCTGACCAAGGTCTACTCCTCCAAGTCCGGTCCGGTCCGCGCCCTGGACGGACTGGACATTTCCGTTCCGCAGGGAACGGTCACCGCTCTGCTCGGCCCCAACGGAGCCGGGAAAACCACGGCGGTCAAGGTCCTGACCACGCTGATCCGGGCGGACTCCGGCACGGCCGTCATTGACGGCCTCGACGTGATCGCTGATCCCAAGGCGGTCCGCCGCGCCATCGGCGTGTCCGGCCAGTACGCCGCGGTGGACGAAAACCTCACCGGCCTGGAGAACCTGGACATGGTGGGCCGGCTCTACCACCTGCCCGCGCGGCAGGCGAAGGAACGCGCAGCGGAACTGATCGACATGTTCGAGCTGACCGAAGCCCGGAACCGTCCCGTGAAGGGCTATTCCGGCGGCATGCGCCGGCGCCTGGACCTGGCCGGAGCCCTGGTCAACCAGCCGCGGGTGCTGTTCCTGGATGAGCCCACCACCGGACTGGACCCCCGCTCCCGCATCGCCCTTTGGGGGGTGATCAAGGACCTGGTGGCGCGCGGCACCACCTTGCTGCTGACCACCCAGTACCTGGAGGAAGCGGACCAGCTCGCGGACCGGGTGGCAGTCATCGACAACGGGAAAGTCATCGCCGAAGGCACTTCCGATGACCTGAAGGCGCAGATCGGCGGGCACCGGGTAGCCGTGGCCCTGGTGGACCAGGCAGATGCCGAGAGTGCGGCGGCCATCCTGGCCCGGCACGGCTCCGGTGAGCCCCACGCCTCGGGGGACGGCCGCACCCTCGAAGTCGCCGTCATCGACGGGCCAGCCGCCCTGCAGCGCGTGCTCGGTGAGCTGGATGCGGCCGGCGTCGAACTCCACGACGCCGGCATCCGCCGCCCCACCCTGGATGACGTCTTCCTGCAGCTCACGGGGCGCCCGGCGGAGGAAGACGCCGAAACGGAAAAAGAGGAGGCTCACCGATGAACGCCGCGGTATCGGCAGCCGGCATCCGGACCGGATCGGCCTCCAGCGCACCCGTGCGCTGGGCCGGCGACGGATGGACCGTCACCAAGCGCAACCTGATCAAGATCAAGCGCTCACCGGACATGATCATTTTCGCCGTGCTGCAGCCGATCATGTTTGTCCTGCTGTTCAGCCAGGTCTACGGCGGATCCATCAATGTTGCCGGCACCGACTACACGCAGTACCTGATGGCCGGCATCTTCGCCCAGACGGTGGTCTTCGGTTCCACCTTCTCGGGCGCGGCCATGGCGCAGGACCTGAAGGAAGGAATCATCGACCGGTTCCGTACCCTGCCCATGAGCCCCTCCGCAGTGCTGATCGGACGGACCAACTCGGACCTCGCGCTGAACGCCATCTCCATGATCATCATGATGGGCACGGGGCTGCTGGTGGGATGGCGGGTCAACACCAACTTCGCCTCGTTCCTGGCTGCTGTCGGGCTGCTACTGCTGTTCTCCTACGCCTTCAGCTGGGTCATGGCACTGCTGGGCATGAGTGTCCGCACTCCGGAGACCATCAACAACGCGTCCTTCATCATCCTGTTCCCCATCACGTTCATCTCCAATGCCTTTGTGCAGAGCTCCACGCTCCCGGAACCGCTGCGCATCTTCGCGGACTGGAATCCGGTCTCCGCCCTGGTGCAGGCGGCGCGGGAGCTGTTCGGCAATGTAGGCACCGCGCCCGTTCCGGACACCTGGCCGATGCAGAACGCCATCCCCACGGTGGTGATCGGGTCACTGGTCCTGCTGGTGGTGTTTGTGCCCCTGGCGGTAAGGAAATTCCAGTCCATCAGTTCGCGCTAGCGCAAAGGACATCCCATGATCGAGGCACAGGACCTGGCCAAGCGGTTCGGCGGAAAAACCGCCGTTGACGGCATTACCTTCACCGTCCAGCCCGGCAAGGTCACCGGGTTCCTCGGCCCCAACGGTGCCGGCAAATCCACCACCATGCGCCTGATCCTGGGCCTGGACCAACCCAGCGCAGGGACGGTGACGGTCAATGGCCTGCCCTACGCCCGGCACCGGGCGCCCCTGCACGAGGTGGGAGCGCTGCTGGAAGCCCGGGCGGTCCATCCGCGCCGCACCGCGTACAACCATCTGCGGGCCCTGGCCGCCACCCACGGCATCGGGGCCCGGCGGATCCGCGCCGTCATTGACCTGACCGGGCTGGGCCCGGTGGCCCGGAAACGGGTAGGCAGCTTTTCCCTGGGCATGGGGCAGCGGCTGGGCATAGCCGTGGCCCTGCTGGGCGATCCGCAAACCCTGATCTTCGACGAACCGGTCAACGGCCTGGATCCCGAGGGCGTGCAGTGGGTCCGGCACCTGGCCCGGGAACTGGCAGCGGAGGGGCGGACGGTGTTCATTTCCTCCCACCTAATGAGCGAGATGGCCGTTACCGCCGACCATCTCATTGTGATTGGCCGCGGCCGGATCCTGGCGGACGCACCCATGGAGGAAGTCATCGCCGGTGCGGGCCGGCAGCGCACGCTGGTACGTGCCGACGACGCCGGGGAGTTGGCGGATGCCCTGGCCGCGGCGGTCCCGGGTGCCGAAGTCCGGCGCACTGCCGAGGACCAGCTTGAGGTCTTCGATGTTCCGGTCCGCAGCATTGCCGAGGCAGCGCTGGCCCGCCGCATCCTGGTCACCGAGCTGACCCCGCAGCAGGTGTCGCTGGAAGACGCGTACATGGAGCTGACCCGTGGCGAGGTGGAGTACCAGTCCCTGAGCGGACCCCTGAGTCATCCCTAGGGGGGACCCTGAATCATCCCGGGTCATCCTTAGTGCCGGTCCCTTTACGCCCTGCGCTCGCCTAGGCTGAAGAAAGCCAAGGCAGCAGTCCGGCGCAGTCAACTCCTAAGGACCATCCATGATCGAGGCAACCGGCCTCTCGAAGCGGTACGGCACCAAGACCGCCGTCGAAAACGTTTCCTTCACCGTCCAGCCGGGCAAGGTCACCGGCTTCCTGGGCCCGAACGGGGCCGGCAAGTCCACCACCATGCGCATGATCGTGGGCCTGGACAACCCGACCTCCGGCTCTGTGCTGGTCAACGGCAAGCCTTACGCCCAGCACAAGGCGCCGCTGCGTGAGGTCGGCGCCCTGCTCGATGCCAAGGCAGTGCACACCAAGCGCACCGCCTACAACCATCTGCGTGCCATGGCAGCAACGCACGGCATTTCCGCCAAGCGCGTCGACCACGTCATTGAACTCACCGGTTTGGCGCCGGTGGCGAAGAAGCGGGTGGGCGGGTTCTCCCTCGGCATGGGCCAGCGGCTGGGCATCGCCGTGGCGCTGCTGGGGGATCCGCACACCGTCATCCTGGATGAGCCGGTGAACGGGCTGGACCCGGAGGGTGTGCTGTGGGTGCGGCATCTGGCCCGCGGGCTTGCCGCGGAAGGACGCACCGTTTTCCTCTCATCACACCTGATGAGCGAAATGGCGCAGACTGCAGACCACCTGATCGTCATTGGACGGGGCCGGATCATCGCTGATGCCCCCATTGCCGACGTCATCGCCAACCAGGGCCGGAACCGGATCCTGGTGCGCACGGACAGTCCGGATGAACTGCTGCAGGCCTTGGCAGCCGACCCGGAGGTCACGGGAGAACGCAAGGAGGCCGGCCTGCTGGAAATCACCGGCGCGGAGCCGCGCAGCATTGCGGAGGCTGCGCTGGCGCGCCGCATCCTGATCACCGAGTTGACCCCGCAGCAGGTTTCCCTCGAGGACGCCTATATGGAACTGACCCGTGACGACGTTGAATACCGGTCCCAGGACCTGCCGCAGGAACAAGTTCCAGCCGCAGCCTCTGCCGGGAAGGGAAATTAAAGCCGTGAGCACTGCAACCACCGACAAAAACCAGGCCGGTACCGCACCCGGCGGCCCTGCCGGATCCGGCGTGAACTTCCTGCGGGTGCTGAAGTCCGAATGGATCAAGGTCACCACCGTACCGTCCACCGTAATCCTCCTGGCCGTGACCGTGGTGGTGATGATCGGCCTCGCAAGCCTCGCGGCCTGGGGAACCGCCCAGCTCGCCAGTGATTCCGCTCCCGCCGCCGGGGCCAGCGCTTCCGCAGTCCCGGGAGAGGAGGGCGCAACCGCTCCGGCCGTCCCAGAGGGTGCAACCGCCCCCGCCGTTCCCGAGGGTGCAACCGCCCCGGCCGTCCCGGAGGGTGCAACCGCTCCCGCCGAACAGACCGCCCCGGGCGTGGACACCCAGGCCGGACCGCCGGCGGCGGACAGCCTGGTCCGCGACATCCCGGCCAGCGGACTCTTCTTCGGCCAGCTGCTGATCGCCTCGCTGGGCGTAGTGCTGATCGCCTCGGAATGGGGCACCGGAATGATCCGCTCCACCTTCAGTGCTGTGCCCAAGCGCACCCCGGCGCTGCTGGCCAAGAACCTGATCATCGCCGTGGTCTCCTTTGTGGTGGGCGCCGGAGCCGCATTTATCTCCTACCTGATTGCCCGGCCGATCCTGGGCACTGCTGACCTGAGCCTGTCCCTGGGTGACGAAGGGGTGCTCGCCAGCATCTTGAACACCGGAACCTGCCTGGCCCTCATCGCGGTGTTCGCCATGGCCATCGGCACCCTGCTGCGGAACACGGCCGGGGGAGTGGTGACGGCCATCGGCATCATCTTCGTCCTGCCGCTGGTGGTGCAGATTGTGTCAGGGCTTGCGGACTGGATCCCCGATGCCGCACGGTTCCTGCCCAGCAACGCCGGAGCGCAGCTGGTCTCCGCCGGACCGATCGCCGATGGTGACCTTACCCAGCTCCAGGGCGGGCTGGTCCTTGCCGCATGGGCTGCGGTCCTGCTTGTTGCATCCCTGGTCGCCACCAAGAGGCGCGACGTCTAGGCCCCCAAAACTTCGGTGAAGGCGGCAGCGGAAGAACGGCCGCCCCGCCTTCACCGGACACCTCCTCCCCAACCCCTGGAAGCGTGCTTCCGGGGGTTGGTTACGTTCGGGGCGGCTGCCGGTTACGCCGCCGCTGTTCGCTCTGGTTGAATCGGAGCATGTCTGACGCATTGGCCCACGTAAATGATCTCGGCGCGTTTGTCAGCGCCTCCCCGTCCAGCTTCCACGCCGCCCGCGAAGGTGCGCGCCGCCTGGCAGCAGCCGGCTTTACCGAAGTGGAAGAGACCGGGGATTTCCCGCACTCACCGGGGAAGTACTACGTCGTCCGGGACGGCGCGTTCATCGCGTGGGTCACTCCGGATGCCGCCGGCCCGGCAACCGGATTCTCCATCCTGGGCACCCACACCGACTCGCCCACCTTCAAGCTCAAGCCCCGTCCCACCACCGGACGCCTCGGCTGGCTGCAGGCCGGCGTCGAGGTTTACGGCGGTCCGCTGCTGAACTCCTGGTTGGACCGCGAACTGCAGCTCGCCGGCCGCATGGTCACCCTGGACGGCGTGGAGCACCTGGTGGAGACCGGGCCCCTGCTGCGCTTCCCGCAGCTGGCCATCCACCTGGACCGCGCAGTTAACGAAGGCCTGAAACTGGACAAGCAGCAGCACATGAACCCGGTGTGGGGACTGGGCGACCCGTCTGCCGCGGACCTGGTCGAGCTGCTCGCGGCCAAGGCGGGGCTGGCCCCCGAAGAGATCGGCGGCTACGACATTGTGGCGGCGGATACCCAGCCGGCACAGGTCTTCGGCGCCGAAGGGGAGTTCTTCGCCTCCGGCCGGCTGGACAACCTCACCTCGGTCCATGCCGGTGTGGCAGCCCTGATCGATGCCGATGTTGCGCCTGCCGCCCCCATTGCGGTGCTGGCAGCCTTTGATCATGAAGAAGTGGGCAGCGGCAGCCGGTCCGGCGCAGCAGGCCCGTTCCTGGAGGATGTGCTCCTGAGGATCAGTGACGGGCTGGGTGCCACTGCCGCGGAGCGGGCGCGCGGCCTGGCCGCATCCTTCTGCATCTCCGCTGATGTGGGCCATGCCGTGCATCCCAACTACGCCGAGCGCCACGATCCGGCGAACCATCCGGTGCTTAACGGCGGGCCGCTCCTGAAGATCAATGCCAACCAGCGGTACACCACGGATGCGCCCGGCACGGCCAAGTGGGCCCGCCTGTGCGCCGGCGCGGGTGTGCCCTTCCAGGAGTTCGTGTCCCACAACTCCGTGCCCTGCGGATCCACCATCGGCCCGCTGACCGCCACCCGGCTGGGAATCCGGACGGTCGACGTCGGCATCCCGGTGCTGTCCATGCATTCGGCACGGGAAATGGCCGGCGTGGAGGACCCCTTGCGCCTGGCCGCCGTGGCGGAGTTGTTCTTCAGCGCCGGAGCACCGTGACCGCGCAGGACGCCGCGTACCGACGGTCCGTGTTCTTCCGGCCTGCGGAAATCGGATAGGATAGGAAAGTCTGTGCTGTCGGCTTTGGCCGGCAGATTCCCCTTGCCGCGGATCAGCCGCGTGCTCAGGGGAGACAACGCAAAAGAACCTCCTGTTACGGAAATACCGTGACCGTACAGCCCAAAGGAGGTGGGTTCACAAATGCGTGCTTATGAACTGATGGTAATCATCGACCCCGAGGTCGAAGAGCGTACCGTCGAGCCTTCGCTCGACAAGTTCCTCAATGTAATCCGCAACGATGGTGGAACCATCGATAAGGTCGACATCTGGGGCCGTCGTCGCCTGGCCTATGAAATCCAGAAGAAGTCTGAGGGCATCTACGCGGTGGTTAACTTCACCGGTACGCCCGCAGCAGCAGCTGAGCTTGACCGCCAGCTGAACCTGAACGAGACCATCATGCGCACCAAGATCATCCGCCCGGAAGAGCAGAAGATCTCGAAGAAGGATGCCAAGAAGGCCGCCAAGGACGCTGCAAAGGTTTCCGCAGAGTAATTTCGGACAACCCGTACTGATACCAGGAGGCTTTCATGGCAGGCGAGACAACAATCACCGTCGTCGGTAACCTAACCAACGACCCGGAACTGCGGTTCACTCCGTCCGGTTCGGCAGTGGCGAACTTCACCATTGCTTCGACCCCTCGGACCTTCGACCGTCAGTCCAACGAGTGGAAGGACGGCGAAACGCTGTTCCTCCGTGCGTCTGTCTGGCGTGAAGCAGCTGAAAACGTCGCCGAGTCCCTCACCAAGGGAACCCGCGTAGTTTGCCAGGGCCGCCTGAAGTCGCGTTCGTACGAAACCAAAGAGGGCGAAAAGCGCACCGTTATGGAGCTTGAGGTCGACGAAATCGGCCCCTCGCTTCGCTATGCCTCTGCCAAGGTCACCCGCACCCAGCGCTCCGGCGGTGGCGGCGGCGGCTTCGGCGGCAACAGCGGCGGTGGCGGCGGCGGCTTCGGCGGCAACTCCAACTCCGGTTGGGGTGGCGGCCAGCAGCAGCAGCCGCAGTCCGCGCCGGCTGACGATCCCTGGGGTGCCCCTGCGGGCGGCAACTCCGGCGGATGGGGCAACGGTCCGGATTCCAACGATCCGCCCTTCTAACCCCTTCACCCGAAGAGCTGCTTACACCTTCCGGCGTAAGCAGCCCTTCACCCGGCGCCCCTGGGCGCCATCCTCAGACGGCAACCGCCGTCGAGCCCATCCCGTGGAATATGTATCCACGGGCTCCACTAGACATAAGGAGCTCCACGATGGCTAAGGCTGAACTTCGCAAGCCCAAACCAAAGTCCAATCCCTTGAAGGCCGCTGACATCACTGTCATCGACTACAAGGACGTAGCATTGCTGCGCAAGTTCATTTCCGACCGCGGAAAGATCCGCGCCCGTCGCGTAACTGGCGTAACCGTGCAGGAACAGCGCAAGATCGCCCAGGCAATCAAGAATGCCCGCGAAGTTGCTCTCCTGCCGTACTCCGGCGCTGGCCGCGGCTAAGGAAAGGAACCACACTAATGGCAAAGCTCATTCTGACCCACGAAGTAACCGGTCTCGGCGCTGCCGGCGACGTCATCGAGGTTAAGGACGGTTACGCACGTAACTACCTCCTGCCCCGCGGCTTCGCTCTGACCTGGACCAAGGGTGGCGAGAAGCAGGTTGAGTCCATCAAGGCTGCCCGCGCTGCCCGTGAGCACGCTTCCTTGGAAGATGCTCAGAAGCAGGCTGCCGCTCTCTCCGCCAAGCCGGTCAAGCTGACCGTCAAGGCCGGGGAATCCGGACGCCTCTTCGGCACCGTCAAGCCCGCAGATGTTGCTGCTGCTGTTGAGGCTGCCGGTCTCGGCGCCATCGACAAGCGCAAGGTTGAACTGCCGACGCACATCAAGTCGGTTGGTTCCTTCCAGGCCAACGTCCGCCTGCACGACGACGTTGCTGCCGTCATCGACCTCGAGGTCGTTGCCAGCTAGCGTCCAACGCAGTTGCGCAGGACACCCTCCGGCTTCCGAGCCGGGGGGTGTTCTGCGTTCCCGGGGTGTTTATTTCCACAGCAGCCTTGGTTCTTGTGGATATCGTCACCACGGGTTGGGGAAAATCCCGCTCAATATGCCCATTTAGCACCGCTGTCAACACGGACCCGACACCCGGGCGCGGCGGAAAATAGTTGGTTTGCACAGGTGTGGACAAGCGTTTGCCCTAGTCAGAGCGGTATTTGTGGAAAAACTGAATATTTATCCACATGCTTATACCCAACCTGTGCACAAGACACGCCGTGTTATGCACAACCTATCCACAAGACCTGTGGATAACCCGTTTGTCGGGAAGGCCGCAGAGGCATACGGTTGCGGTGAATCCCTTCATCGCCACGCATGCCCGCCGGTCCGGATCAGTCAGCACCGCCGCCGGTTTGCTGCCGGATGGTCGGAGCCGGCTGATACTAATGGTCCGGTGCCCTGCAGGGCTGGGATCGCACCATTCTTTTATCCTGGAAAGGGTCACAGTGTCGCTCACGCATACGGACTCCAAGGCATCATCATCAAGTCCGGACTTCGCGAGGACACCTCCTCAGGACCTGGTCGCCGAGCAGTCGGTGCTGGGCGGCATGATGCTGTCCAAGGACGCCATTGCCGACTGCGTCGAGGTGCTGCGCGGCATTGACTTCTACCGTCCCGCGCACGAGTCCATCTACGAAGCCATCATTGACCTGTACGGCCGCGGCGAACCGGCTGACGCCGTCACCGTTTCCGATGAGCTGACCAAACGCGGCGAAATCACCCGCATCGGCGGTCCCGCATATCTGCACACTCTCATCCAGTCTGTGCCCACCGCGGCCAACGCCGGTTTCTACGCGGAAATCGTCCGGGAACGGGCCGTCCTGCGCCGCCTGGTCGGCGCCGGCACCAAGATTGTCCAGCTCGGCTACTCCAATGACGGCATGGAAGTGGACGACATCGTCAACGCTGCCCAGGCCGAGATCTACGCCGTCGCCGAACGCCGCACAGCGGAAGACTACGTCCCCCTGAAGGACATCATCGAAGGCACCGTGGACGAGATCGAGTCCGCCGGGCACCGGGGCGAGGGCATGACCGGTGTGCCCACCGGCTTCTACGAACTCGACGAACTCACCCAGGGACTGCACCCCGGGCAGATGATCGTCATTGCCGCCCGCCCCGCCGTCGGCAAGTCCACCTTCGCACTGGACTTCGCCCGCTCGGCCGCCATCAAGCACAACATGACCACTGTCTTCTTCAGCCTGGAAATGGGCCGCAACGAGATTGCCATGCGCCTGCTCTCAGCGGAGGCCACCATCGGCCTGCAGGACCTGCGCAAGGGCACCATCAAGGACGAACAGTGGGGCAAGATCGCCACCACCATGGGCCGGATGAACGACGCTCCGCTGTTCATCGATGACAGCCCCAACATGTCCCTGATGGAAATCCGCGCCAAGTGCCGCCGCCTGAAGCAGCGCCACGACCTCAAGCTCGTGGTGCTGGACTACCTGCAGCTGATGTCCTCCGGCAAGCGCGTGGAATCCCGCCAGCAGGAAGTCTCCGAGTTCTCCCGTGCCCTGAAGCTGCTCGCCAAGGAACTCGAAGTGCCGGTGATCGCCCTGTCCCAGCTGAACCGTGGTTCCGAGCAGCGAACGGATAAGAAGCCAATGGTCTCCGACCTGCGTGAATCCGGCTCCATTGAGCAGGATGCCGACATGGTCATCCTGCTGCACCGCGAGGACATCTACGACAAGGAATCGCCGCGGGCCGGTGAGGCAGACGTGATCGTGGCCAAGCACCGTAACGGTCCCACCAAAACCATCGTGGTGGGCTTCCAGGGCCACTACTCGCGCTTCTCCAACATGGCGGTCGAAGGCGGCAGCGGCTTCTAGCTGCCGCCCGTCCCAGCGCCCCGCCCCGTCCCCCACCGCTTCGTTCCACCCACCACAGCAGGAGATCCGCCGTGCCCAAGTCCAAGCCCCGCAAGAAGGCCGTCAACAAGAAAAAGCAGGCCCGCCGGGCCGAGCATGAGATCAACGCCATGCTGAGCGGGGAGACCGCTTACTTCAGTGACGACGCCGAGGAGCTGCTGACCTCGCGCGGCTGGGTCAGCGAGCGGAACCAGCCCGGCGGCGCGGACCAGGGTGATGCGTGGTACTGGATGCCCTCGCAGCTGCCCGCCTACCTCGAAGAAGGCGAGCCGGTGCCCACGTCCGTCTATCCCTCCTCCGATACAACATTCGTGGGGCAGCTGGCCACACCGGACGGCTCGGTGCCGCCGGAGGCGCAGGCCGAATATGCTTCCCTGGCGGAGCTGGAAGCGGACCTCGACCGCCTGGAGGCCTACCGGGTTCCCGACGGCGCCTGGACGGCCCTGCCCGGCAGCGCCGACGAAACCCCGGCGGACCTCATCGACTCCATTACCGAGGAGTGGGAACTGATCGCCGAACTGATCCACTTCCCCTACAGCACCGATGACGGTCCCCGTTCCTTCACGGCCGTGCAGCAGGCGGTGCAGGACGGCCGGCTTACCGAGTACGCGTACAACTCGGTCCTGGCCGGACGCGGCGTTGCCCGCCCCGGGGAATCCCGCTAGCACCGGGGGCATGTTCCTGTCCTAGACTTCCGCGCCCGCGTCCGCGGCACAGCCCCTGCACGCACTGTCGCCGGGGCAGCGGCACCGGGTGGCCCTGGCCGGGCTGATGGCGGAGCCGCCGGAGCTGCTCCTGCTCGACGAACCCGCCAACCACCTGTCGCTGGCGCTGGCGCTGGCGGAAGAGCTCGAGAAAGCGTTGCTGCGGAATCCCGGAACGGTGGTGCTGGCCAGCCACGACCGCTGGCTCCGGCGCCGCTGGAAGGGCCGGCGCCTGCTGCTGTAGCTCAGCCCCGGCTGTGTGCGCCCGGTCCGCCGGCGGGTTCCCCGTGCGCATCGTGGCTGGAGGCGAGCTGCCACGGCACGCTGGCAACCATGATGGCCGGTTCGAAGTGCAGCCGCGCCTTGATCCGCAGCGCTGTCTGGTTGTGTACCAGCTGCTCCCACCAGCGGCCCACCACATATTCGGGGATGTACACCACGAACAGTTCCCGCGGGGCGTTGCGGCGGGCCTCGCGCAGATACGCCAGGACGGGCGAGATGGTCTCGCGGTAGGGAGAGGACAGGACCGTCAGCGGGACGGGGATCTGCAGGCGCTCCCATTCGGCCAGGGTACGCCGGGTCTCTTCCGGATCAATGTCCACAATGATGGCGTTCAGGCTCGACGGGCGGGAGGCCCGGGCGTAGGCGATGGCCCGCAGCGCGGGCTTGTGGACCTGCGAGATCAGGATCACCGCGTTGACCCGGGAAGGCAGGGCCAGCCCGTGTTCGTCCTCCTTCAGCGCCAGCTCGCGTGCGACTGTGTCATAGTGCACCCGGATGCTGTACATGATCACGTAGAGCACGGCCATGGCAAGCAGGGCAATCCAGGCGCCGTGTGTGAACTTGGTGATAATGACGATGAGCAGCACCAGGGCAGTCATGCCGAAGCCGCCCGCGTTGATCACCCGCGACCGCTGCATCCGGCGTCGTGCGTCTTTGTCCCGTTCGGTGCGCAGCTTGGCCGTCCAGTGCCGGATCATGCCCAGCTGGCTGGCGGTGAAGGATACAAAGACCCCAACGATGTAGAGCTGGATCAACCGCGTGACGTCGGCGTCGAAGGCCACGATCAACACCAGCGCGCCCAGGCCCAGGGAGATAATCCCGTTGCTGAAGGCCAGCCGGTCACCGCGGGTGCGCATCTGGCGCGGCAGGTACCCGTCCTTGGCCAGAATCGAACCCAGGACCGGGAAACCGTTGAACGCGGTGTTGGAGGCGAAGACCAGGATCAGGCCGGTGGAGGCCACCACTACGTAGAACGGCAGGCTGCCGCCGCCGAAAATGGTTTCGGCCAGCTGGCTGATCACCGGATGCTGTACATAGTCCTCACCCACCGGTGCGCCGTTGACGGTCAGCTGGGTGGCAGGGTCCTGGGCCACATGCACCTTGGTCAGGTTGGCCATGGCGAGGATGCCGCCAATCATGGCTGTGGCAATCAAGCCCAGGAGCAGCAGCGTGGTGGCGGCATTGGTGCTTTTGGGCTTGCGGAAGGTTGGTACCCCGTTGCTGATGGCCTCGACGCCGGTCAGCGCGGCAGCCCCGGAGGAGAACGCCCGCAGGAGCAGGAATGCCCCGGCCAGACCCACCAGGCCGCCGTCCAGGCCGGCCTCGGGCACCAGCCCGAAGGAGGCGGACGGAGCTTCCCGCAGGTTGCCGGAAAGGAACTGGATCAGGCCGGTGAGGCACATGCCCACGACCGAAGCCATAAAAATGTAGGTGGGCACGGCGAACACTGCGCCCGCCTCACGGATACCGCGCAGGTTCACCAGGACCAGCACCGCCACGCCGATCACGGCAATGGTGGCCTGGGTGCCGTGCAGCGCCGGGACGGCAGTCACCAGATAGGACGCCGCCGAGGACATGGACACAGCCACCGTCAGCACATAGTCCACCAACAGTGCCGAGGCGACGGTCAGCCCGGCGGGCTTGCCGAGGTTGGTGCTTGCAATCTCGTAGTCACCGCCGCCGGAGGGGTAGGCGTGCACGTTCTGCCGGTAGGAGGCCACCACGGTGAGCAGCACCACGATAACGGCCAAACCCACCCACGGGGATACGGTGACGGCAGCGACCCCGGCCAGCGCCAGGGTCAGCAGGATTTCATCCGGCGCGTAGGCAGCCGAGGACAATGCGTCAGAGGCAAAAACCGGAAGCGCGATCCGCTTGGGAAGCAGGGTGTGCGCAAGGCGTTCATTACCGTAAGGACGCCCGACCAGAATGCGTTTGAGCGCATTGAAGAATGTGAGCACGAGGTCCTACGTTAGACCGGTCTGCTGGCACTGTCCAGAAGCCCGGGCACGGCACTGCTGGCCCCGCAGGCCGGGACACCGGACAGCGACGGCGACGGGTGCCGGGGCGGTGCTGGTGCAGTACCGTTTACGACTATGGTCTCTGTGGATGGTGCTGGCTCCGATCGGCCGCGGCGTGCCGCGAATATCCGGGATGTGGCGGCAGCGGCGGGGGTCTCCCACCAGACGGTCTCCCGCGTGATCAACGGCCACGCGAACCTGCGCGAATCAACCCGCCGCCGGGTGTTGGACGCCATGGAGGAGCTGCAGTTCCGACCCAACCGGGCGGCCCGTGCGCTGGTCACCAAGGAATCCCGGATTATTGGCGCGCTGGTGGCTTCGGGTGCCGAATACGGACCTACGGCCAGCCTGCAGGCCGTGCAGACGGCGGCCAACGAAGCCGGTTACGTAGTGGATGCCGCGCACATCGACACCGCGGACCGGGCCTCCATCGAAGCGGCACTGGACCGCCTGATGAGCCACGCCGTCGAAGGCCTGGTCCTGCTGGCCCCGCAGTCCCGGACCTTGGAGGTCATTGAGCAGCTCTCCATCCGGATTCCCTTTGTCACCGTGCACTCCCTGCACAGCGAGGACCACCGCATGTCCGTGGACCAGCTGGCCGGCGCCCGGTTGGCTACCCGCTGCCTGCTGGAACTGGGGCACCGTGACGTGGTGCATGTGCCCGGACCGCAGGAATGGGTGGAGACCCAGGCGCGCCGCCAGGGCTACCTGGAGGAAATGGCCGCCTGGGACCTGCCCCCCGCTGTTGTGCCGGCGGGGGAGTGGACGGCGGAGTCCGGCTACCGGGTGGGCGTGGCCCTGCGCGCGCAGGAGAGGTTCAGTGCGGCAGTATGCGGGAATGACCACATCGCCCTTGGCCTGGTCCATGCCTATGCCGAAGCCGGGCTGCGCGTCCCTGCGGATTTCAGTGTGGTGGGCTTCGACGACGTTCCTGAGGCTGGACACTTCCTGCCGCCGTTGACCACGGTGCGGCAGGACTTTCCGGAACTGGGACGCCGGTGCATCGCCGTGCTTCTGGCGGAGCTGCGCGGTGAGGCACCGCCCACGGCCGGAGATGTGGCGCCGCGCCTTATCCGCCGGACATCCACCGCACCGCCGCCAGCCGTTATCAAAAAGTAATCTAGGAGTGTGGCGCACGCCACATTCGCAAGAGTAGTCTGGCTCGAAATACCAATGTGACCGTTCACAATCCGCAGCGGATTCTTATTCCGCGGATCCGCGGTCCCGCTGACAATGAGGTCACCGTGAGCCAGACCAGTACAGCCCCCGCACATGTAGTGGGGATCGACTACGGCACCCTGTCCGGACGTGCTGTGGTGGTCCGGGTGCACGACGGCGCCGAGCTGGGTTCGGCGGTCTCCACCTATCGGCACGGGGTCATGGACTCCGTGCTGGCGGCTACCGGCTCGCCGCTTCCCTCCGACTGGGCCCTGCAGGTCCCGTCCGACTACATCGAAGTGCTGCGGGAAGCCGTGCCCGCCGCCATCCGGGCCGCCGGCATCGATCCGGCGTCGGTGATCGGGGTGGGCACGGACTTCACTGCCTGCACCATGGTCCCCGTGACCGCCGACGGCACGCCGCTGAACGAACTTCCCGGCCTCGCCGACCGCCCGCACGCCTACGTGAAACTGTGGCGGCACCACGCGGCACAGGGCCAGGCGGACCGCATCAACAAGCTCGCGGCGGACCGCGGGGAAGCATGGCTGGCGCGGTACGGCGGACTGATTTCCAGCGAATGGGAGTTCGCCAAGGGCCTGCAGCTCCTCGAGGAAGACCCGCAGCTGTACGAGCGGATGGACCACTGGGTGGAGGCGGCGGACTGGATTGTCTGGCAACTGACCGGCACCTACGTGCGCAACGCCTGCTCGGCCGGCTACAAGGGCATTTTGCAGGACGGCGCCTACCCGGACCCGGACTTCCTGGCGGCGCTGAACCCGGACTTCGCAGGTTTTGTGGCGGAGAAACTGGAACATCCCATTGGACGGCTCGGCTCGTCAGCCGGCACCCTCAGTGACCAGGCGGCTGCCTGGACCGGCCTCCCCGCGGGGATCGCCGTCGCTGTGGGCAACGTGGATGCGCACGTGTGCGCGCCGGCCGCCGGGGCCGTGGCCCCCGGCCAGATGGCCGCCATTATGGGCACATCCACCTGCCATGTGATGAGTGCCGAGCACCTGCGCGAGGTTCCCGGAATGTGCGGCGTGGTGGACGGCGGGATTGTGGACGGTTTATACGGCTACGAGGCCGGACAGTCCGGCGTGGGCGATATTTTCGGCTGGTTCACCAAGCACTTCGTGCCCGCTGAACTCTCGGAGGAAGCGGCGGCGCGCGGCCTGAGTGTCCACGAACTGCTGACCGAACAGGCAGCCCGGGAGGAAGTGGGCGCCCACGGGCTCCTGGCCCTGGACTGGCAGTCCGGCAACCGTTCCGTGCTGGTGGACCACGAACTTTCGGGGCTGCTGGTGGGCCTGACCCTCGCCACGCGGCCGCACGAGGTCTACCGATCCCTGCTGGAGGCAACCGCATTCGGCACGCGCACCATCGTGGAGGCCTTCGGCGCCTCGGGGGTGCCCGTCACGGAATTCATCGCCGCCGGCGGACTGCTCAAGAACCGCTTCCTCATGCAGGTCTACGCCGATGTGCTGGGCATGCCGATCTCCGTGATCGGCAGCGACCAGGGCCCGGCGCTCGGCTCAGCCATCCACGCCGCCGTCGCCGCCGGTGCGTATCCCCACGTCCGCGACGCCGCCGCCGCCATGGGCCGGATCAAACGCAACGAATACCTGCCCGATCCGGTCCGCGCCGAGGCGTATTCCGTGCTCTACGCCGAATACACGGCCCTGCACGACTACTTTGGCCGGGGCGGCAACAACGTGATGCGCCGGCTCAAGGCGCTTAAACGTTCGGCACACGAGGTCCGGGAGGTGCCGGCATGAACGAGCTGACACCGGACCTCGAGGAGGCCGCGGACCGGGTCCGGCAGGAGGTCTGGGCCCTGCACGCTGAGCTGGTGCGGTACGGACTGGTGGCCTGGACCGCCGGAAACATCTCCGGCCGGGTGCCCGGCACCGACTTTTTCGTGATCAAGCCCAGCGGCGTGGCCTACGGGGAGCTGACACCGGCGAACCTCATCCTCTGCGACGGCGACGGGCAGCCGGTCCCCGGTGCTTCCGCAGCCGGCCTGGCACCGTCGAGCGACACCGCCGCGCATGCCTACGTGTACCGGCATCTGCCCGCCGTCGGCGGAGTGGTGCACACGCACTCCCCGTACGCCACAGCATGGGCCGCCCGGGGAGAGCCGGTGCCCTGCGTCCTGACCGCCATGGCAGATGAATTCGGCGGCGAAATACCGGTGGGCCCGTTTGCCGTGATCGGGGACGACTCGATCGGACGCGGCATTGTTGCCACCCTGGACGGGCACCGTTCCCGTGCGGTCCTGATGCGCAACCACGGGCCGTTCACCGTGGGCCGCGATGCCCGGGACGCCGTGAAAGCCGCCGTCATGCTGGAGGACGTTGCCCGCACAGTGCACCTCTCCCGGCAGCTGGGCGAACCGGTGCCCATCGACCCAGAGCATATTGACGCACTGTTCCACCGGTACCAGAACGTCTACGGGCAGGGCACGCCGGACGTCCCCTCGCCAACACCTGCAACCCCTTCGACTTCAGGAGCGCACTGACTTGAGCCCGCTTACCACCACCCTGGACCCGTACGAGGTCTGGTTCCTGACCGGCAGCCAGGGCCTCTACGGCGAGGACACCCTGCGCCAGGTCGCTGAACAGTCCCAGGCCATTGTCGACATGCTCGGCGCCGCCGGCCTGCCCGTGCGGGTGGTCTGGAAACCCACCCTGACCGACGCCGGCTCCATCCGCCGGGCAGCGCTGGAGGCCAATACGCAGGACACAGTGATTGGCGTGATCGCCTGGATGCATACCTTCAGCCCGGCCAAGATGTGGATCAGCGGCCTGGACGCCCTGCGCAAACCGCTGCTGCACCTGCACACGCAGATCAACGTGGAGCTGCCCTGGGCCGAGATCGACTTCGACTTCATGAACCTGAACCAGGCCGCGCACGGCGACCGCGAATTCGGCTATATCGCCACCCGGCTCGAGGTTCCCCGCAAAACCGTCGTCGGCCACGTTTCCACCTCCGCCGTCACCGGGCAGATAGCATCCTGGCAGCGCGCCTGCGCCGGCCGGGCCGCCGTGCAGGACCTGCGCATAGCCCGCTTCGGGGACAACATGCGCAACGTGGCGGTCACCGAAGGGGATAAGACGGAGGCCGAGCTGCGTTTCGGGGTCTCCATCAACACCTGGGGAGTCAACGACCTCGTTGAGGCGGTGGACGCCCAGTCCGAGGCCGGCGTCGACAAGCTCGTGGCCGAGTACGAGGAACTATACGATCTGGCACCGGAGCTGCGCCCCGGCGGCGGCCGCCACGAGTCGCTGCGCTACGGCGCACGCCAGGAGCTGGGACTGCTGCAGTTCATGGAAGAGGGCGGCTTCGGCGCGTTCACCACCAACTTCGAGGACCTGGGCGGGCTGCGGCAGCTGCCCGGCCTGGCCGTGCAGCGGCTGATGTTCCACGGCTACGGCTTCGGTGCCGAAGGCGACTGGAAAACCGCCATGCTGGTCCGGGCCGCGAAGGTCATGGGTGCCGGACTGCCGGGCGGGGCGTCGCTGATGGAGGACTACACCTACCACCTGGTCCCGGGCGAAGAAAAAATCCTCGGCGCGCACATGCTCGAAATATGCCCCAGCCTCACCACGCAGCGGCCCTCCCTGGAGATCCACCCGCTGGGCATCGGCGGCCGGGAAGACCCCGTGCGGCTGGTGTTCGACACCGACCCGGGCCCCGGCGTCGTCGTCGCACTGTCCGATATGCGCGACAGGTTCCGGCTCACCGCCAACACCGTGGATGTGGTGCCGCCCGACGCACCGCTGCCGCACCTGCCGGTGGCCCGCGCCGTCTGGCAGCCCCACCCGGACCTCGCCACCTCCGCGGCCGCCTGGCTCACCGCCGGCGCAGCCCACCACACGGTGCTCAGCACGGCGGTCGGTGCTGACGTAGTCACGGACTTCGCCGACATGGCCGGTGTTGAACTGCTGCTTATCGACCGCTCCACCGAACTGCGCGCCTTCCAGCGGGAAGTGCGCTGGAATGCTGCCTACTACCGGCTCGCCCAAAAGCTATGACCCCGATCACCCCGGCACTACGACACCCCGGCACAACGAAAGGCACACCAATGAGCACGAAACCAACACTGAAGCAGGCCCTCGTCGGCGGGGTTTCGCTGGCGCTCGCCCTGAGCCTCGGCGCCTGCAGCGGCAACCGCGGCGGCGGTGACGAGGCCGGCGATTCGAATGGAGGCGCACGGATTGGCGTGGCCATGCCCACCCAGCAGTCCGAACGCTGGATCGCCGACGGCGAGAACGTGAAGTCCCAGCTCGAAGCGCTCGGCTACGAGGTGGACCTGCAGTACGCCAACGACGACATCGCCACCCAGGTCTCCCAGATCGAGAACATGATCAACGCCGGCGCCGAGGCACTGGTGATCGCCTCCATTGACGGCACCACGCTCACCGGCGTGCTGGAAACCGCCGAATCCCAGGACATCCCCGTCATTGCCTACGACCGGCTGATCAACGAATCCGACACGGTGGACTACTACACCACCTTCGACAACTACGAGGTGGGCGTGCAGCAGGGCACCTCGCTGCTCACCGGACTGGGCGTCCTGGACGAAAACGGTACGGACACCGGCCAGACCGGACCGTTCAACGTGGAACTGTTCGCCGGCAGCCCGGATGACAACAACGCCACCTTCTTCTGGGAGGGCGCCATGGACACCCTGCAGCCCTACCTGGACAAGGGCATCCTGAAGGTCCCCAGCGGGCAGACCGACTTCCAGCAGGCGGCGATCCTGCGCTGGCTGCCCGACACCGCCCAGGACCGGATGGAGGACCTCCTGACCGTGGGCAACGGCCAGCAGATCGACGGCGTGCTCTCCCCGTACGACGGGTTGTCCATCGGCATTATTTCGGCCCTGCGCTCCGGCGGTTACACCGAGGAGAACCTCCCGGTCATCACCGGACAGGATGCCGAGGTGGGGTCGGTGCAGTCCATCGTCAATGACGAGCAGTACTCCACCATCTTCAAGGACGTGCGTGAACTGGGGAAGCGTGCGGTGGTGATGGTGGACGACCTCATGAAGGGCGAGGAACCTGAGGTCAACGACGAGGAAACCTACGACAACGGCGTGAAGGTTGTCCCCTCTTACCTGCTGGAATCGCAGATTGTGACGAAGGACAACTACAAGGAAGTCCTGCTCGAGAGCGGATACTACGAGCAGTCCGACCTCGACTAGCGGCAGCAGGCGGGCGGCACCGAGCCGCCCGCCTGCCCGCCCGGGCACCATCCATTCCACCAAGGCAAGGCCAGAGAGGTCCGCGTGAGCGACTACATCCTCCAAATGAACGGGATTACTAAAACGTTCCCCGGCGTCAAGGCGCTGCAGGACGTGTTTCTCGCCGTCACCCGCGGTGAAGTCCATGCGGTGTGCGGGGAAAACGGCGCCGGGAAGTCAACCCTGATGAAGGTCCTGTCCGCGGTTTATCCGCACGGCAGCTACGAGGGGGAGATCCTCCTGGACGGGACTGCGGTATCGTTCCGCGACATCAAGGACAGCGAACGCAGCGGCGTGGTGATCATCCACCAGGAACTGGCCCTGTCACCGTTCCTTTCGGTGGCGGAGAACATTTTCCTGGGCAACGAGCGGTCTGCCCGGGGATGGATCAACTGGAACGAAACCAACGTGCGCGCCGCCGAACTGCTCCGCCGGGTGGGACTGGACATCAACCCGGTTACGCGCGCCGGGGAGATCGGCGTCGGCAAGCAGCAGCTGGTGGAAATAGCCAAGGCACTGTCCAAGGACGTCAAGCTGCTGATCCTGGATGAGCCCACCGCCGCCCTGAACGACGAGGATTCCGAGCACCTGCTCGGGCTCGTCCGCGGCCTGCGCGACGACGGCATCACCTGCATCATCATCAGCCACAAGCTCAATGAAATCCGGGCCATCGCAGACTCCGTGACCATCCTGCGGGACGGGCAGACCATCGAAACGCTGAGCCTGCACGACGGCTCCGTCACGGAGGAGCGGATCATCAGGGGCATGGTTGGCCGGGAACTGACCAACCGCTACCCGGACCGCGTCCCGGACATCGGCGACGAAGTGCTGCGGGTGGAGGACTGGACGGTGTACCACCCCGCCGAGCACACCCGCACCGTGATCGACCGGGCGCATCTGTTTGTGCGGGCGGGAGAGATCGTGGGGATTGCCGGGCTGATGGGGGCGGGGCGGACCGAGCTGGCCATGAGCATCTTCGGGCGCAGCTACGGCACGAACATCAGCGGCAAACTCTACAAAAACGGCCGGGAAATCACCGTCCGCACCGTGCAGGACGCCATCGGCCACGGCATTGCCTACGCCACCGAGGACCGCAAGCGCTACGGGCTGAACCTCATCGAAGACATCAAGCGGAACATCTCCGCATCTGCCCTGACCAAACTGGCCTCCAGGGGCTGGGTCGACGGCGGCAGGGAAACAGTAGTGGCGCAGGGCTACAAACAGAGCATGAACATCAAGGCACCGTCAGTCACGGCGGTTGCCGGGAAACTGTCCGGCGGCAACCAGCAGAAGGTTGTCCTGTCCAAATGGATGTTCGCGGATCCGGACGTGCTGATCCTCGATGAACCCACCCGCGGAATCGATGTGGGAGCGAAATACGAGATTTACACGATCATCAACGAGCTGGCCGCGCAGGGCAAAGCGGTGGTGGTCATCTCTTCGGAACTGCCGGAGCTCCTGGGCATCTGCGACCGCATTTACACCCTGGCCCAGGGCCGGATCACCGCTGAGGTCCCCATTGATGAAGCCACCCCCGAACGACTGATGCAGTACATGACCCAGGAAAAGGACTGACCATGGTTTCCACACTCGCCGGCGAGGGGCCGGCCCTCGGTACCAAGAGCCCCAAGAAGCCTTCCAGGCTTGCCGAAGCGGGACGTTTCCTCACCAGCCGGCTGCGCCAGATCGGTATCTTCCTGGCATTGCTGGTTATCGTGACACTGTTCCAGGTGCTGACCGGCGGTTCACTGCTGCAACCGGACAACGTGGCCAACATCATTGTGCAGAACAGCTACATCCTGATCCTGGCGATCGGCATGGTCATGATCATTGTGGCCGGCCACATTGACCTTTCCGTGGGATCCGTTGCCGCGTTCGTCGGGGCCATGTCCGGCATTATGATCCGGGACTGGGGCATGCCCTGGTGGCTGGCGCTGGTGGCCTCCCTCGTGGTGGGTGCCCTGGTGGGCGCCTGGCAGGGTTACTGGGTGGCGTACATAGGCATCCCGGCCTTTATCGTTACCCTCGCCGGCATGCTGGTCTTCCGCGGGCTGACCCAGATCATCCTGGGCAACCAGCGGATCACCGGTTTCCCCGAGGAGTACCGCCAGCTCGGCGGCGGCTCCCTGTTCCCCGGCCTCTTCCCTGCCGAGACCAACATCCTTGACTGGACCACCGTTGGCCTGGGGGTACTGGCGGCAGCCCTGCTGGTTGTCAGCCAGCTGCGCGGACGTGCGGCACGGATGAAGCTCAACCTCGACGACGAGCCCCGGGCCTGGTTCCTGACGCGGCTGGTCTTCGGTGTGGTCGTAATCCTGGGACTGACCTACCTGCTCGCCAGTTCCCGCGGCGGAACACCCATTGTGCTGGTGGTCCTGGGCATCCTGGTGGTCGCCTACAGCGCCGTGATGAACCGGTCCGTCTTCGGCCGGCACGTCTATGCCCGCGGCGGCAACCTCCAGGCCGCCCACCTGTCCGGCGTGAACACCAAACGGGTGGACTTCCTGCTGTTCGTCAACATGGGGGTGCTGGCCGCCCTGGCCGGGCTGATCTTCACCGGACGCCTGAACTCCGCCGGACCGGGCGCCGGCAACCTCTTCGAACTGGACGCCATCGCAGCAGCCTTCATCGGCGGCGCCGCGGTTACGGGCGGGGTGGGCACCATTGTGGGCGCCATCACCGGCGGCCTCATCATGGGTGTGCTGAACAACGGCATGTCCCTGCTGGGTGTAGGCATTGACTACCAGCAGTTCATTAAGGGGCTGGTCCTGCTGCTGGCCGTGGGCTTCGACGTCTTCAACAAGCGCAAGGCGTCCAACGCCCTGAAATAGTTCCCGGCCAGGCGGCACGGCGGCGGACTCCCTGCGCGGGGTCCGCCGTCGTCGTCGTTAAGCCCTGCCATATCCGGTTCCTGTATACCGGGGCACTCCCGAACGTGCGACGAGACACAATACGACCGCTTCGGGGATGTGTCGAGGGTTATCCGAACTCAATAGTGACGAATTTTACAAAACCCGCTTCGATCCGCTTGTTTACGCGGATCTAAGTCAATAACAATTGCATTTCGATTAGATACCGATTTGGTCTCGACAAAATGATGTTTTAGGTTGTTAACGAGCCCGGAGATCGAGGGCTGGACCGCTGGCCGTTCTGAGGCCGGCGGCGGTCGGCACCCAAAGCTGGTGCGGCCGATGCATGAATCGCACAATGCCGAGTGCCACGCGTCCACTGTACGTCGCCGCTGCGTGGTACCGAAAAGACCTCTATATGTCTGGGGTAGGCGACGGCGTGGAGAAGCCCGGGGACGGGCTGAGCGCAGGTGGAACCCCTTGGGAGCTAATAAACCGATGAAGAACCAGAAGATCCGTCGTGTCGTACGCCGAAGCCTCGCTGCCGCCGTTATCACCGGAGCCGGTGCCGCCGGTATGGCAGGTCTGGCCGCTCCGGCCAACGCCAGCACCATGGACTGGGACGCGCTTGCACAGTGCGAAAGCGGTGGAAACTGGGCTACCAACACCGGTAACGGTTTCTCCGGCGGGCTGCAGTTCACCCCCAGCACTTGGGCCGCTTTCGGCGGTACCGGCGACCCGGCCAACGCCAGCCGCGAGCAGCAGATTGCCGTAGCCGAGCGCGTTCTGGCTGAACAGGGCCCCGGCGCATGGCCTGCTTGCACCGCCAAGCTGGGCCTGACCGGTGCCACCGCCGATCCGCAGGCTGCCACCCCGGCCCCCGCCCAGACCCAGGTCACCGAGCAGGCCCCGGTTGCTGAAGCTCCGGCCCAGACCTACGTCGAGCCGCAGGCTGCCGCTCCGGTTGCCGAAGCTCCGGCTCAGACCTATGTCCAGCCGCAGGCCGCCGCTCCGGTTGAAGCCCCTGTTGAGACCTATGTCCAGCCGCAGGCTCCTGCCGAGACCTACGTCCAGCCGCAGGCCCCGGTCGAGACCTACGTCCAGCCGCAGGCCGAGCAGCTTCCGGCACCGACCACCGCGGAGAACATCCAGGTGGAGGCAGCGGCTCCGATCCAGACCGAGGCTCCGGCCCTGTCCGGTGACACCTACGTCATCCAGTCCGGTGACACGCTGTCCGCCATCGCCGAGAAGCTCGGCATCGAGGGCGGCTGGCAGGCGCTGTACAACGCCAACGCCGACACCATCATCCACCCCGACCTCATCTTCACCGGTCACACCCTGCAGCTGCCGGCCTAATAGGCCGCCACACAGCTGGCACCGGTTCCTTCCAGCTCAGCTGGAGGGACTAACCGGAGAAACAACGGGTGCTTCCGCCTTGCGCGGAAGCACCCGTTTCTGCCGTTTAACGCGAACCTAGCCCCCGGCGATTGACTGCAGTACCAGCAGTTGGGCACCGGAAGCCAGCACCGTGGACTGCCCGGCCAAGTCCCGGATGTCCTCGCCGTCCAGGTAGAGGTTCACGTAGCGGCGCACGGCGCCTGTCTCGTCGCAGATCCGGCTGTACACCCCTGGCTGCTGCTCACGCAGCCGGTCCAAGGCCACCGCAACCGTGATGCTGCCTGCCGCGTCGGCCTCCGGATGGGCGCCGATATCAGCCCCCGAAACGGGCCGCTGCGGCAGCACCAGCAGGCGCTGTCCGCCGGCGGCTTCGGCCAACGCTGCGGGCAGCAGAAGTCCGACGGCGCCGGCGGAGCGGGTGTCAGGTCCGGACGGCGCGGACACAGAGCACATCCGGAAGGTTGGCGGCCACCAGATTAAAGGTTTCGCCTTCGTCGGCACTGGCATAAACCTCGCCGCCCCTGGTGCCGAAGTAGATGCCGGCGGGGTCGGCGGTGTCCACATCCGCGGCGTCGCGCAGTACCGCGTTGAAGTCGTAGGCGGGCAGGCCGGCGTCGAACCGCTCCCAGTCTTCACCCGCGTTGGTGCTGCGGTAAACCGCAGGCCGTCCCTGCGGAGGGTTGCGCTCGCCGGCGGAGCCCAGGGGTATGGTCCAGACGGTGTCCGGACGGGAGGGGTGTGCCAGCATCACAAACCCGAAGTCCGCGGGCAGGCCGTCGGCAATGGAAATCCACTGATCTCCGGCGTCGTCGCTGCGGTACACCCCGCCGTGGTTCTGGGCGTAGAGCCGCTGCGGGTTTCCGGCGTCGCGTGCAACCTTGTGCACGCACTGGCCGAACTCGGGATACTCCTGCGGCATAAAGTTCGCGATGATGCCGCTGTTGAACGCGTCCCAGCTGTCCCCGCGGTCATCTGAGCGGTACACGCCGCCGCTGCTGATGGCTACGTGCACGCTGTCATCGACGGGGCTGGGCAGGACGGTGTGCGCCGCGGGACCGCCGTAACCGGCGCCCCACTGCGGGCGGTGCGGATGGTCCCACAAGCCCCGGACCAGCTCGAAGTGGCGGCCGCCGTCCTCGGACCGGAACACCGAAATGGGCTCGCAGCCGGCCCAGACCACGCCCGGGCGGCCCGCGGTATCCGGACGCAGCTGCCAGATCCGTTCCAGCGTGGCCCCGGTGTCTTCCGGAAAAGCGATTGCCTGTTCCT
Organism: Arthrobacter sp. zg-Y1143; assembly: GCF_030125565.1. Taxonomy (NCBI): domain Bacteria; kingdom Bacillati; phylum Actinomycetota; class Actinomycetes; order Micrococcales; family Micrococcaceae; genus Arthrobacter; species Arthrobacter sp. zg-Y1143. Next base: position 262,708 of record NZ_JASKLW010000001.1, read on the forward strand.
GCGGTTCCTGCCAGGTGTGCCCGAGGTCCTCCGAGACGGCAACGTTGGGTCCCCACCATTCGGAGCGGACCCCGGCCAGCAGCCGCGGCGTGCCGCTGCGGGCATCGAATGCCAGCGAGGGCACTTCAGTCATGGCGAATTCCGGTCCGCGCAGTTCCCAGGTAACGCGGTCGCTGCTGGTCGCCAGCCACAGCCCCTTGCGGGTGCCGATGGCCAGGACGGTGGAGGACGGCCCGGGGGAAGACCCCGAAGCCCCCGAAGGCCCGGGTGAAGACTCGGCGGAGCCGGCATTGAACGGCAGATTGGAGGGCACGTCATCCATGCGGTTATTCCAGCATTGGGGGTCCGTTGGGACAAGGGTTTTCCGTAAAGACCGTACGCGGCCGGCAAACCCGGGCGGCAGCACCGCATGGCAATTGCGGGCGCCGGTGCGATAGACATACAGGATGCTCTTCACCCGTCCGGAGGCCCGGCACCCATGATCTACATCGATCCGCCGATGTGGCCGGCGCACAACACCCTGTTCTCCCATCTGGTCTCCGACACCAGTGTGGAGGAGCTGCACGCGTTCGCCCAAGGCGCCGGTATCTCGCCCAGGGCGTTCGACGGCGACCACTACGACGTGCCGCAGCACCTGCACCGCAAACTGGTCCGCCGCGGCGCCGTCGCCGTAACCGGCGGGGAACTGGTCCGCATCCTCATTGGCAGCGGCCTGCGGATCCCTGCCCGGGAGCGCCCGTCGGCCCTGGCCGGGCCGCTGCTGGAACGCTGGAACCGGCTTCTTCCCGGGCGGCCGGAACTCGGCGGGCAGCTGCTGGACCGCTGGAATGAACCGCACCGCCGGTACCACGACCGCCGGCACCTGCTCCAGGTCCTGGAAGCCCTGGATCTGCTCACCGGCAGCAGCGTTCCGCGCCCCGTGGCGCTGGCTGCCTGGTTCCATGACGCGGTGTATGCCTGCCGGCCGGGCGAGGACGAGGAAGCCTCCGCCTGCCTGGCGGAGGACCTGCTGGCCGCCGCCGGAGAAGATCCCGCTGCCGTGGCCGAATGCGCCCGCCTGGTCCGGCTCACTGCCGCCCACGCTCCGGACCCGGGGGACCACCTCGGAGCGCTGCTCGTTGACGCAGACCTGTCGGTGCTGGCCCGTGATCCCGCGCGGTATCGCTCCTACCGGCAGGCGGTTCGTGCGGAGTACGCGCACCTTTCCGCCGAGGATTTCCGGGCCGGACGACGGCGGGTGGTGGCACACTTGGCCGCTGCGGAACCGCTGTTTTGCACGGAGGCCGGGCGCCGGCACTGGGAAGCCCGGGCCCGGCACAACCTGGGCGGCGAACTGTCGGAACTGGGATCAGAATTGTCCGGGCATCCCGGTCCGGCTGGGCCCGGCAGCGGAGACCGGCCGTGACCGGCACCGGAAAAGGTGCCGGTACCACCGGCTCTCCGAATGGAACCTTTACCGGACACCGGCGCGGCAGCCCGGGCTACCGCGGTGTCCTGGTGGGACTGGCCGCCGCCGGCGTGGCGACGTTCGCCCAGCTGTATTCGCTGCAGGGCGTCCTGCCCGAACTGGCCGCCGGAATGGACATCTCTGCGTCGTCCGCCGCTCTGACCGTTTCCGCGGCAACCCTCGGCCTGGCTGCCGCGGTTATTCCGTGGTCCGCCGCGGCGGACCGCTTCGGCCGGCTGCCGGTCATGCGGGCGGCCATCCTGGCCGCGGTGGTGCTCGGACTGGCCGTGCCATTGAGCCCCGGACTGCCCGCCCTGCTGGGGCTGCGGTTCCTTGAAGGGGTGGCGCTGGGCGGAATCCCGGCAGTGGCGCTGGCCTACCTGAGCGAGGAAGTGAGCCAGCTGCACGCCGCGGTAGCCGCCGGCACGTATGTATCGGGCACCACCATAGGCGGCTTGGCCGGACGCATCGTGGCCGCCCCGCTGGCAGAACTGGTGAACTGGCGGGTGGGAGTGGCGGCAGTGAGCATGCTGGCCGCCGGTGCAGCGGCGGTGTTTTTGTTCACCGCTCCGCGGCAACAGGGCTTTGTGCCGGTGCGCCGCGCGGCGCCGGGCCACGGGCTGGCCGCCCGGCTCGCGGCGAACCTGCGCAGCCCGCGGCTGCTGGCCCTTTACCTGCAGGGTTTCCTGCTGATGGGCGGATTCGTGGCGGTGTACAACTATCTGGGGTTCCGCCTTGGCGCTCCGCCCTTCGGACTGCCGCAGGGCGTGGCCAGTGCACTGTTCCTTGCCTACCTTGCGGGCACCTGGTCCTCGCGCGCCGCCGGTACGCTGGCGGCCCGGCTGGCCGGGCACGGCGGCCGGAAACCGGTCCTGCTGCTCTCCATCGGTGCCATGGCGGCCGGTCTGGCCATGACGCTTGCAGAGAACATAGCGGCGATCGTGGCCGGACTGCTGGTCTTCACCGGCGGGTTCTTTGCCGCGCATTCCATCGCTTCGGGATGGACGCCGATGCTGGCCCGTGAGGGCAGGGCGCAGGCATCGTCGCTGTATAACCTGTTCTACTACACGGGCTCCAGCGTCCTGGGCTGGGCCGGCGGGTACTGCTTCCAGCAGGGCGGGTGGCCGGCGCTGGCGTTGTTTGTCGGCGCGCTGCTGCTGGCCGCCGCAGTGGTTGCGGTCCTGGTTCTGCGCCGGGACGACGCCGTGCAGCCCGCCGCTGGGCAGGATTTCGCCGGGAAGTACGGCGCCGGACGGCCCGGGCACGGGCAGGCGGCGCCGGAGCGCGGGAGCAAACCGTAGGCTGGATGGCGTGAAGACCGATATGTCCTCCCGGCAACTCAGCCGGCGGATCCTTGCCCTGGCCGTGCCGGCGCTGGGCGCGCTGATCGCCGAACCGCTGTTCCTCCTGGCAGATTCCGCCATCGTCGGGCATCTGGGCGTTTCGCAGCTGGCCGGCGTCGGCCTGGCCTCCACGGTGCTGCAGACCGCCGTCGGCCTGATGGTGTTCCTGGCCTATTCCACCACCGGCACGGTGGCCCGCTTCCTGGGCGGGAACCGGCAGGACAAGGCGCTCGCCGCCGGGCGTGACGGCATTGTCCTGGCGGTGCTGCTGGGCGTACTGCTTTCCACTGCGGGCTACCTGCTGGCTCCGCAGCTGTGCACGGCCATGGGGGCCGACGGCGAGGTGCACCGGTATGCGGTGGATTATCTGCGTTATTCCATGCCCGGGCTGACGGCCATGCTGGTGGTCTTGGCGGCCACCGGTGTGCTGCGCGGGCTGCAGGACACCCGGACCCCGCTGGTGGTGGCGACCGTGGGGTTCGCCGTCAACATCGGGCTGAACTATCTGCTGGTGTACGGCTTCTCGCTCTCCGTGGCCGGTTCGGCCCTGGGCACCAGCCTGGCGCAGTGGGGGATGGCGGGGTTCTATCTGGTGGCCGTGGCCCGGATGGCACGGGCCCGGGGCGTGCCGCTGCGCCCGGCCTTGTCCGGGATCCGCGCCACCGCCCATGTGGGGTCGTGGCTGATGCTGCGCACCCTGAGCCTGCGGGCGGCGGTGCTGGCCACTGTCCTGGTGGCCACGGCCCAGGGACCGCAATCCCTGGCTGCGCACCAGCTGGTGATGACTGTCTTCACCTTCCTCGCCTTCGCCCTGGATGCCTTGGCGATTGCCGCGCAGGCCATGATTGGCAAGGAACTAGGGGCCGGGGACACGGTGCTGGCCCGCGCCCTTACCCGGCGCATGATCCTCTGGGGTGGAGGTTTCGGGGTGGTCACCGGCGTGCTGTTGGCCCTGGTGGCACCGGTGGCCGGCGTCCTGTTCACCGGTGACCCCGGAGTGCAGCAGGCCATGACCGCCGGACTGTGGGTGCTGGCGGTATCCCAGCCGATCTGCGGACTGGTCTTTGTGCTGGACGGGGTGCTGATCGGTGCCGGGGATGCCAAGTACCTCGCGGTGACCGGGATGCTGAACCTGGCGGCGTATCTGCCGCTGCTGCTGTGGGTGTCCGCCGGCGGCAGCACGGGCGCCGTCGGCATTGCCTGGCTGTGGGCGGCTTTCGCACTGGGTTACATGAGCGCCCGCGCCATCACCCTGAGCTGGCGGGTGCGCCGGGACGCCTGGATGCTGACCGGTTCCGTTGCGGTAAGCGGGAGCGACTAAGCTGGACGGTGGCCAACCGGCCACCGTAACGGCAAAAGTGAAAGCGGAGGCTCTGCACATGGCTGCGTCCCATCCCGTAGCACCTTGGGGACCCATGCTGGTCCGGGCGGCGGTGGCGGCCGTCTACGGTGTGCTCACCATTTTCTGGCAGGACCCCACTGAACCCGTCTTGGCCTATGCCGGCGGCGCCTATCTGCTGCTGAGCGGCGCGGCACTGCTGCCTATGCTCTCCGCGTCCCGCGGCCACGGCACCATGCGCCCGTTCCTGCTGGTTGAAGCCGCGGCCTACGTCCTCGCCGGCGCCGCGACCTTGATTTTCGCCTCAGCGGAAGCCTTCCGACCTGCCGCCGCTGCCGCGCTGATCCTGGGCGGCGTCATCGAAATAGTCCTGTGGGTCCGGCACCGCCGGACGTTCCTTCCGGCCCGGGACTGGCTGATCACGGGTGCTGCAGCCCTCGTATCCGGGCTCCTGGTGCCGCTGGTCTACGACCTGGGTGTGCGCGCCATGCTCGGCGTCACCGGCGGGGCAGCCGTGGTCATCGCCGTCATCGTTGCCATCTCCGCCCTGGGGGCCCGGCATGATTCCCGGGTCGCCGCGCAGGAGCAGGCGAAGGCCGTAAACTAGGAGACGCGCGTTGTGCATTCTGCACTGAACCGCGCCAAACCAACGCAGCAGGAGGATTCATAGTGGCGAACAGCTCAACCGGAGGCCCGCAGAAGCGGAACTCCGTTAAGGCACCGCTGATCTTCTCGGCCGTGCTGGCACTGATTGCCGGTGTTGCCACCATGATCTTCGCCACCGGCGGAGCCGAACAGGAACTGCGCCTGGACCTGGGGCTCATCGCCGTTGGCATCACGTTTATCGCGTCCCTGCTGGTTTCCTCGCTGCTGCTGATGACGGAAAAGCCCAACCCTGAGCACCTGAGCCAGGGATCGGGCATCCACCGCAGCTCGGCCAATATCCCCGGCGGCGCCGGCAGCGTGGGCCGGCCCTCCCCGTCCCCGGCAGCGGACAGCGAGGACCCCGAAGCACCGCGTCCCACGGATCCGACCGCCTGAATGTTCCGCCGGCGTAACCGCCGGTTCCTAGCCGAAAATTTCCTTGCTGATGTCCGTCGGGGCGTCGTATTGGCGCTCAGGCAGGTTATTCAGGGCTTCCAAGACGGATCCGCCCGCCCCTGATCCTTCCGCCTTGGAAACAATGTCCTTTTTCGACGCCGGGTAGTCCATGCCGCCGAGGACCTTCTGGACGTCGATCGGGCTGGGTTTGTCAGCCATTGGTTCTCCTTCGTTTACTGGTTGTGTGGTGGGTGGACATCCTGCCCGCCGCCGCCGGCGGCCGTCCCGCTGCCGCCGAGCAGGATCTCGGCCGCATCAGCGGAGCGGTCGGTAACCGTGGTTGGTGATTCCAGGTGCACGGCTCCGGACGGAACGAGCCCGGCGCCCCCGTACCGTTCCATCACGCGCCACTGCGCCGCTACGTCCTCCCCGGCATGCCCGGGAGGCAGTTGGTCCCAGAAACCGAAGCCGCCGCAGTCCAGCAGCGCCGTCCGGTTGTACAGGACGCAGGCCCCCACCCAGGCGACTTTGTACAGCTGCCATTCTCCGGCCGGCAGGCCGAGCCGGGAAGCCACATGCGCCAGATTGGCGGCGTTGTGCAGGGTCCAGCGTTCGAAGCCCGGTTCCCCCCGCCGGATCCTTTCCGGCTCCACCTTCCCCGTGTCCCACAGTTCAAAGGGGGCTTCTTCATCCGGCCGGCTGTCCGGCAGATAGGACAGCCCCTGCACGGCGGCGCCGACAAACCCTGCACCGGACGAGGCCAGGGCGCCGGCCAGCCGGGCCAGCATGCCCGGTTCCAGCCACACGTCGTCGTCGAGGAAAAGCACGGCGGGCGCCGCTGCGTTTTCCAGCAGGAAATGGCGCTGCTCTGCCAGCCCCCGGGCCGGCAGGTGGCGCAGCAGCCGGACCCGGTGTCCCTGGGCTTCCAGCACCCGGACCATGGCCTCGGCGGCCGGGTGGTTCCAGGAGGGTACGTGCGTGCTCTGGTCACTGATGGTGACGTTGAAGTCCGGACCGTCCTGGGCGGCCAAACCGGCCAGGGTGACTGCCAGTTCCGCAGGCCGGTTCCGGGTGGGAATCAGCACGTCAACTGCTGCCGGCCGGGGCGTGGCCGGCAGCCCCCAGTCCGCGGACCCGCGCCGCGTCACACCGTGCTCCCGCTCCCGGCCCCGGCACCGCTGCCGCCCGCCCGGATCCGGGAGACCAGGGCGGTAGTGGAATGGTCGGCCACATAGTCCAGGATCACCACGCGTCCTCCGCACTGTTCCACCACGGGGGTTTCCGCCAGCATCTGCGCCGAGTAGTCGCCGCCCTTGGCATAGGTGTCCGGCCGCAGCTCCCGGATCAGCGGGATGGGCGTGTCCGTGTCGAAAACGGTGACGTAGTCCACGCAGCTGAGTGCGGCAATGATCCCCGCGCGGTCGTGGGCCGTGTTGATGGGCCGGCCCGGGCCTTTGAGCCGCCGGGCGGAGGCATCGCTGTTCAGGGCCACCACCAGGATGTCCCCCAGCTGCTTGGCCTGGTTCAGGTAGCGCGTGTGTCCGCGGTGCAGGACGTCAAAGCATCCGTTGGTGAGCACAATCCGCCGGCCCGCGGCCCGTTCCGCCGAGATCCGCGCGAGGAGCCCGGCAGGGCTCAACGCCGAGTCCGCGAAGCTGTCCAGATGCTGTTCCAGGTCCGCGGTGCTGCATACCGAGGTGCCGGGCCGGTGGACCACAATGTCGGCAGCGTTCTGTGCGAGGTCCGCTGCCGTGGACAGCGGCAGGCCTGCCGCCCGGGCCAGGGTCATGCAGGCAACAAACGTGTCCCCCGCCCCCGACGCCTGCTTTTCCGCGGCCGGCCTGGCCCAGGTGCGGTGGAACGCGCCGTCGGCGCCCACCAGTGCCGTGCCGTCCCGGTCCAGGGTGACGACGGCGGTGCCGGCGCCGGCGGCGGCCAGCAGCTCCGGAGCGGCGGCCCGCACGGCAGCGGCCCGGTCCGGGACGGAGTCCAGGCCGGCAGGCCTGCCCAGCAGCATGGCCGCTTCAGCGGCGTTGGGTGTGACCAGGTCCGGAGCCAGCCTTGCCCACAAGGCGGCGTCGTGGGCGTCTACTACGGTGAGGCGCCCGCCGCGCAGGGCGACGAGGGCATCACGGACGCTGCCGTGCAACAGGCCGCTCCCGTAGTCGCAGACCACCAGCGCATCGGCTCCGTCCAGCAGCGCAGCCACCGACGCTGCCAGCAGGTCCTCGGCTCCGGGCGGGACGCCGCCTCCCTCGTCGAGGCGGAACAGCACCTGCCCGCCGGCCACAATGCGGTTTTTGGCGGCTGTATGTGCGTCCTCGTGGTGGATTAGCGCCTGCAGGTCAACGCCCGCGCCGGCCAGGATGCCGCGCAACTCCCGGCCGGCGGCGTCCGTGCCGGTGACCCCGCCCAGCCGCACCCTGGCTCCCAGCGCCTGGAGATTCATGGCAGTGTTGGCGGCTCCGCCAGCTGCGGCGCGTTTCTGCTGCAGGTCCACCACCGGGGCCGGTGCCTCCCGGCAGAACCGCTCGGTGACGCCGGACCACCAGCCGTCGAGCATTACGTCGCCGATGACGGCCACACGCAGGGAGGCAGCAGCGAGCCTTCCGGGCAAGTCCGGGGAGAGGCTGCGCACCTCATCCAGCCGCGGGCTGCCGGGCGCGTGGCTCACCGCTGCGCTCCCGCTGGTCCGGGACCGACCGGCGGGCTCTCCAAATGGACCACCTTGGTCAGGGAAAACTCGTCCAGGAGTTCGGGGCCGTACCCGAACCCGCGGCCGCTGCGGCGGCGCGGCTGGGCGGACCCGCCCGGTGCGCCGCCGAACACTGCATTGATCTTCACCGTGCCGACGTCCAGTGCGGCGACCGCCTGCTGCGCGTGGGCCAGACTGCCGGTGAGGACGGTGGCGGCCAGTCCATAGGCTCCCGCAGCGGCCAGGGCCAGGCCCTCCTCGAAGCTGTCCACCACCTGCACGGGAGCTACGGGACCGAAGGTCTCTTCGCGGAAAACCGCCATTTCCGCCGAACAGTCCAGCAGGACCGTGGCCGGGTAGTGGGCGCCCGGGCCGTCCGGGATCCGTCCTCCCACCGCTGCCGCGGCGCCCTGCGCCACTGCTTCGGACACCTGGTGGTGCACTGCGTCGCGCAGCCGGATGTCCACCAGCGGTGCAACGGACTGCTCCCGGTTCCTGCGCTGCGCTTCGGCGGCGAGTTCGGTGCAGAACTCTTCGGCAATGTGCCGGTGGACGTAGATGCGCTCCACGGCCGTGCAGATCTGCCCGCTGTTACTGAAGGCCCCGACGGCGGCCTGCTCCGCGGCCCAGCGCGGGTCGACGCCGGCGTCCACCAGCAGGGGATCGTTGCCGCCGTTCTCCAAGATGGCGTGGGCGCCGGTCAAGGCGGCCGCCCGGGCGATGCGCGCGCCGCTGGCACTGGAACCCACGTGGGCCAGGACGTCCACTCCGGCATCCATGGCGAGCTGGGCGCCCACCTCCGCACCGCCGGTGAGGGCGGCGACCACATTCGGGGGAAAATGCGGTGCGAGGATCTCCATGAGCAGGTTCCCGGTGTGCGGGCAGCGCTCGCTGGGCTTGGCAATCACCGTGTTGCCCACCGCCAGCGCAGCGCCGGCCAGCCCCGCGGCCACCGCCACCGGATCGTTCCACGGGGTGAGCAGCACGGCGACCCCGCGGGGTCCGCTCACCGTGTAGTCGGCCGCCAGCAGTGCGCCGCGGAGGCTGTGGCCGCGGTGTACGGGTCCGAGTTCGGCGTATTGCTGCAGCGTGGCCACGCCGGCACGTACCCCCGCCAGGGCCTCTGGCCCGGGTTTTCCGGTTTCCCTGCTGTTCCAGGCCGCCAGTTCCCTGGCGCGGGACTGGAGGTCCTCCGCAGCGTTGCGCAGCAGCCGGCCGCGTTCGGCGGGATCTGTTGCCGCCCAGGCGGGCAGTGCCTTGCGGGCGGCCGCCACAGCGGACTTCACCTGGGTGCGGCTGGCCGCCGAAAGGCTGCCCACCGGTGTGCCGTCCCGCGGGTCCACGATGGTGATGCTGTCCTCCGTGCCTGCGGACGGCACTGGATAGGGTGCCGGGGAGGAAACCGGGGTACTTTCCGGGGTAACTGTGGTGGACATGCTGCTCCTTAGGCCGCGTCGTACAGGACCCGTACCCGCTTTCGGGCCGGTTCAGACGCAGGATCTGCGCGGACGCCGGGAGTTACCGATTCGCTGCCGGCGCGCAGTTACTGGTGGAGATGTGCCGCGGAAGTCCTATGGTGGGTGCCCTCAGCAGAACGGGGGGAGGTCCTCCGGGAACAGGAGCGGCATGACGCATGAAATCCGTGCCCGTCGCCGGCCGGGGCGGGCCCCCGCACCCGGTGTAGGCCCCGTGGCTCCGCGTTTTCCCGGCGTACGGAAGATCGCCGTGCTGCGGGGCGGCGGCCTGGGCGACCTGATGTTTGCCCTGCCGGCCGTTGAAGCGCTTGCTGCGGCGTATCCGCAGGCCTCCATCACGCTGCTGGGTACAGCGCTGCACGCCGCACTGCTGGCGGACCGGCCGGGACCGGTGGACCGGGTGGAAATCCTGCCCGCTGCTCCGGGGATTTCCGCCGGCCCCGAGGACCGGCGGGGAACCGGGGCTTTCCTGTCCCGGATGAGGCAGGAGGACTTTGAGCTGGCCGTGCAGGTCCACGGCGGCGGACGGAACTCGAATCCGTTCCTGCTGGGCCTGGGTGCCCGGCACACCGTGGGCACCCGCACTCCCGACGCCGCCGCCCTGGAACGGAACATCCCGTACATCTACTACCAGCACGAGATTTTCCGGGCGCTGGAAGTCGTGGGCCTGGCCGGAGCCGTACCGGTGAGCATGGAGCCGCAGCTGCCCGTCCTGCCGCACGAGGCGGCGCGGGCCCGCACCATGCTCCTCCCGGGCCGGAAACTGGTGACCCTGCACGCCGGGGCCACGGACCCGCGGCGGCGCTGGCCGGCGTCGTGCTTCGCGGAGGTTGCGGTACGCGCCGTGGAGCGCGGCTGCCAGGTCCTGGTGGTGGGCGACGGCGCTGACCGGGATCTGGCCGGGCTGGTGGTGGAGCTGGCGCTCGCCGACGCCGGCCCGGAGGCGCCTGTGCGCTCGGTGGCCGGAGACCTGGATATTGGCACGTTGGCAGGGCTGCTGCAGGCGAGTTCGGTGCTGGTGGGCAACGACAGCGGGCCGCGGCACTTGGCGCAGGCGGTCGGCACGCCCACAGTGGGGATCTACTGGTTCGGCAACGTCATTAATGCCGGGGCCATCGGCCGCAGCCGGCACCGGGTGCACATGTCCTGGGTTTCGGCGTGCCCGGTCTGCAAAGCGGACGTCACGCAGGTCGGCTGGACGGCGGAGCGGTGCGAGCACAATGATTCCTTTGTGGCCGAAGTGCGCCCTACCGACGTGTGGGACGACGTTGCCGCCCTGCTGGTGGCCGATCCGGACGGATGCTTCCAGTAGGCTCCGGTGCATGGCGAACCAGCAAAACTATGACGAGGTAGACCGCCGGCTGTTTGGCCGCCCCCAGCCCGGGGATGATCGGATCGGCGACACCGGTGCCGGCCGGGACAGCGCCGGCACCGAGCACGCGGGCCGGGACTGGGTGGAGGTGGTGGATGACGGCAGCGGGGAAGCCCCCGCCGCCGGCACCGGACTGGAAGCGCCCCCGCACGGCAACCCGAATGGCACGGACCTGTCACGGAGCAGGCTCAACCCCTACCTCGGCGCCGCCTGGGCGATTGTGGTGCTGATGCTGGGCGTCGGACTGATCTGGCTCTTTGGCGGCCTGCAGTTGGACACCGTATACGGCAACGGCACTACGACCATGACCCGGAAGGGCCTGATCCTGCTCAACTTCCAGATGACGGGTGTCTACCTGCTGCCGTCCGGCTTGGCCGGTGCCCTTGCCCTGCTGGCGGTGCAGGCCCGCGGCTACCGCAATACGCACCGGGACTGAGCCGGGGCCGAGTGGGGCCCCTGCCGCAGGGGAAACCTGCAGGCCCTTGCGCCCCGGAATCGGCCCCGCCCACAATGAAGCAAGCCGCCGTGCCACGCGTTCAAAGGACGGACACCATGGAGCTTGTGCCGAACAATTCACTGCAGTGCCCCACCCCCGAGGATGGACGCAAGCTGGCCCTCAGCCTGGCACTGCAGACATCTTTGGCCATCCAGCCGGATGAAAAGGTCCAGGAGATTATCCGCGACGCCTACGCGAACAACCCCGAAGCGCTTATTGCCGCGGCGGCCGTGGTCGCCACCGAGTTTGCCACCATCGCCGCCGCCAACAATTACTGGCGCTAAGCGGCCGGGTCGCTCCTAGCGCCGCAGTTCGGGGACCAGATCCAGCAGGTGCGTCTCCACGTAGTCCAGGGCCAGGCGCACCGCGCCCGTGGGCACCAGCGTTTTGCCCAGCCCGGAGACGGCAATCCGCGGCGGCTGCACCACGTACCGTTCCAGTTCCTGCCGCATCGCCGGTAGCAGGGCGGTGGCGGACGCGGCCACGGCGCCGCCGATGACGATCAGCCGGGGATCGAAGAACGAGGACACCAGCGCCAGGACCCGGGCCATCCGGGCAGCAATCCGGACCAGGATTTCCACGGCCACCGGGTCGCCCGCCTCGGCCGCTTCGAACACCAGGCGGGCCGACGCGCGGTTGGTGTTGGGCCCCACCAGTTCACGGATCCGCCCGTTGTGGCCGTCCTCGAGGGCGGCGCTGCCCCACAGGCGGGCCAGCTTGGCAATGCCGTCCTCATTGCCCACACCGTCCACCAGGTCCAGCGCCCCCATGCCGCCGGTGCCGCCCGAAGCGCCGTGCAGCAGCCGGCCTGATTCAATGATGCCGCTGCCCAGCCGCTCGCCGGCCAGGATCACGGCAAGGTTCTCTTCCCCCGCCCCCACGCCCCGCCAGCGTTCGGCTAAAGCGGCCAGCTTGGCGTCATTCTCCACCAGCAGCGGCCAGCCCCGGGCCTTGCTGAACTCCTGCGTGAGCCCCAGATCGAACATGGGTGCCACGTCCTGCCCCGGGGCAACCCGACCGGCGCCGGTGACCTGGGCGGCAATGCCCATTCCGGCACAGAGCACCGCCGAGGAAGTAATTCCGGCATCCTCCAGGGCCGCGTCAACGGCGGCGGTGACCACCCGGCGCCGGTCCTCCCGCTGCCCGCCGTGACGGGGGAAGCGCGCCTCGGCACCGCCGACGACGGCGCCGGCGAGGTCGGCGGCGAGCACGCGGACGGTGGCAATGCCGACGTCGAGCCCCAGGACGTACCCGGCACTCTCGTTGAACTGGAAGCGGCGGGCCGGACGGCCTTTCTGCCCGCCGGCGCGGGGGGAGTCCGTTTCCCGGGCCCAGCCGCGGGCTATCAGGTCATCACAGACGGCGATCACGGTGGCGCGGGTGAGGCCGGTGGCGTCGATCAGGTCGGTGCCGGTGACCGATGGTGCCGAGCGCAGCACGTGCAGCACTGCGCGCAGGTTGGCGCGGCGCAATAGCTGCGGGGTGTTGGCGGAGGCGTCCATGTGTCCCTTTGACGTGTGGCGGTAATAACAGCATAATTGTAGAAGACATTAAATTTAGTCTCTAAATTTACTCTAGCTTCAAGGAGGCCGCAGTGACGGTACGCGTCGGAATCAATGGTTTTGGTCGGATCGGCCGCAATTACCTGCGGGCGGCCCTGCAGCACGGTGAAGGGTTCGAGGTTGTAGCAGTCAACGACCTCGGCGATCCCGCGCAGCTGGCCCACCTGCTCAAGTACGACTCCGTTGCCGGACGCCTGGCCGAGAAGGTCACGGTTGAAGACGGCAACCTGGTGGTTGGCGGACACACCATCAAGGTCCTCGCCGAGCGCGATCCGGGCAACCTGCCCTGGGCCGAGCTGGACGTGGACATCGTCATCGAATCCACCGGCTTCTTCACCAACGCCGCGGATGCGCAGAAGCACATCTCCGCAGGCGCCAAGAAGGTCCTGGTTTCCGCACCGGCCAAGGGTGACGCGTTCACCGTGGTGATGGGCGTGAACGACGGCGATTACGATCCCGAAAACCACGACATCATTTCAAACGCCTCCTGCACCACCAACTGCCTGGGCCCGCTGGCCAAGGTCCTCAACGACGCCTTCGGCATCGAAAAGGGCCTGATGACCACGGTGCACGCCTACACCGCAGACCAGAACCTGCAGGACGGCCCGCACAGCGACCTGCGCCGCGCCCGCGCCGCAGCCCTGAACATGGTGCCCACCTCCACCGGTGCCGCCAAGGCCATCGGCCTGGTCCTGCCGGAGCTGAAGGGCAAGCTGGACGGCTTCGCCATCCGCGTTCCCGTTCCCACCGGTTCGGTCACCGACCTGACGGTCACCCTGGAAAAGGAAGCCACGGTCGAGGAGATCAACGCTGCCTACGCCAAGGCCGCACAGGACCCGCGCTGGGAAGGCATCCTCACGTACACCGAGGATCCGATTGTTTCCTCCGACATCGTGGGCGATCCGTCCTCCTGCATCTTCGACTCCGGTCTGACCCGCGTCATGGGTAACCAGGTCAAGATCGTCGGCTGGTACGACAACGAGTGGGGCTACTCCAACCGCCTGGTGGACCTCACCGGTCTGGTTGCCTCCAAGCTCAGCTAGCAATACCCGCAACATCCCCGACGGCGCCGCGCCGGACCGCTTCCACGGTCCGGGCGGCGCCGTCGTCGTTTAATGCGGTGTCCAGGAAAACCGAAAAGAAAACCGGGGGAACCGTGAACCATTCGCGGTGAGCGGGCATTACAGGGTGTGAAGACAGACAAAGAGATTGTGGAGCTCTCGCGCAGCGGTCCCTCCATATTCGGGGAACTCTATGACCGGCACGCGCCGGACATCTACCGGTACGCGGCCCGCCGTGCCGGTGACTTTGCCGCCGAAGACGTGATGGCCGAGACCTTTCTCATCGCCTTCGAACGGAGGGCGGGTTTCACCGGTCCGGCCGAAGCGGTCCGGCCGTGGCTTTTCGGCATTGCCACCAACCTGCTGCGCCGGCACCACCGCGCAGAAGCGCGGATGCTGCGTGCCCTGGTGCGGAACAGCAGCCGCGGGGACACGGCCGATGGATTGGCTGCAGTGGACGAACAGGTGGACGCCGACGCCGACCGGTCCCGGATCGGCGCGGCCCTGCAGGCGCTGGCCCCGATCGACCGGGAGGCGATCCTGCTTTATGCCTGGGCGGACCTGACCTATGACGGCATCGCCACCGCCGCCGGGGTGCCCGTGGGCACCGTCCGCTCCCGCATCAACCGCGCCCGGCGCAAGCTCCGCGCGGACCTCGGCTTTGCCCTTTTCGACGAAATGGACAGTGATCATGGACGAACTGCACCTGCTGCGCGCAACGCGTAACACCACCGGAACCGTTCCCCCGGCCGTCCTGGCCGCCGGCCGGGAGAAACTGATGCAACGAACAGCCGAGGAAGACTCTGCACGGGAGCCGGCACCGGTACTGCACCCCCGCAGACCCTGGCGGCGCGCCCTGCTGGCCTCCGCTGCTGCGGCCGCCCTGGTCGCGGCGCTGGTGGCGGTCGACGTCGTCGGCTCGGATGAGCGCCCCGGTGCGACGGCGGAGGCCGCCGAAGTGCTGAACGCCGCCGCTGCGGCAACCATCACCAGCTCCGACCCGGTGCTGGCGCCCGGCCAGTACCTGCTGGTGGACACCGACATGGTGGGCACCACCTCCACGGTCACGCCGGAGGGGCAAGAGTTCTCCTGGCTGACCCGCCGGGACCACCAGGTGTATATACCCGCAGACCGGAGCGGGGAATGGGTGTGGATCCGCGAACCGTCCAAGCCGGTGCAGTTCTTCGATGAGGGGTCCAGGCAGGAGGCCGAACGTGTTGGTGCGGGCAGCTCTGACAGCGGTGACGTGTCGCGTGCCCCGCGCGGGGAGTTCGGCGGATCGACCCAGCACGTTCTCAACGACATGCCGTTGCAGGAAGCGGTTGAGGGTGCGCCCCGGGACCCCCGGCAACTCCTTGACCTGCTTTATGAAGGCAATGCCGGCGGGGGACAGACCCCCCATGAGGAAGCGTTCGAAAGGATCGCTGAAACCCTGGGGACCGGCGCCATCCCGGCGGATCTGCGGGCCGCCCTGTACCAGGCGGCAGCGCTGATTCCCGGGGTCTCCGTTGTTGACCGGGAGGCAGCCCTGGCCGGGCGGACCGGAATCTCGCTGGGCATCGGATCGCCCGAGCAAGGCTACCGGAGTGAGATCATCATTGATCCGCAGACCGGCCTGATGATCGGTGAGCGGACGGTGTTGCTGGAAGACGGAAAAATCTTCCCGGCCGGCACCGCGCTCGGATGGTCCGCGGTCACCACCTCGGTGGTGGATTCGGCGCCTTAGGGAACCTGCGCCGCGGAAACTTCCCACGCTTTGGTGCCGGTGTTGCTGGTGTGGTCCCACTCGGCACAGCAGTCACAGAGCGTGGGAAGTTCGGCTACTGGTTTCCGGAAACCCTTGCGGGACCTCTCGATTATCGATAAGTATTGACTGTCCTTCAATCGACGGGGTTCCGCAGGGAGAGCGTGATGGGAAAAGCAACCATCCTGGCGTTACGGATAGTGCTGGTGCTGGTATTTCTCGGCACCCTGTTTGTCGAGGCAGTAATGGTGCCGCTGTTCGGCACCGACTTGGCCGAGGCGGGTGCTGAAGCGGTTCGTGTGCCCGTGCTCATCATCGTGGTGCTGGGCATCCTGGCCTTCCAGGTCTGCCTGGTCTGCGTTTGGCGGCTGCTGACCATGGTGCGCCGGGGGACTGTGTTCTCCTCGGCAGCCTTCCGCTATGTGGATGTGATTATCGGCGCGGTGTCCGTCGCTGCCCTGCTGCTGTTCGCGTTGGGAGCCGTACTGGCGCCGGGCGAAGGGGTGGCACCCGGCGTCGTGCTGTTGATTGGCGGCATGGGGGTGACCGTTGCGGCCGGCGCCCTGCTCATGCTGGTGATGCGGGCGCTGCTGGCTTCAGCCGTTGCCACTGCGGCGGAGGCGCACCACCTGCGAACCGAACTCGGCGGGGTGATCTGATGCCGATCGTCGTGGATATTGACGTGATGCTGGCTCGGCGCAAAATGGCCGTGGGCACCCTCGCCGAGCGGATCGGCATTACCCCCGCCAATCTCGCCGTGCTGAAGAACGGGCGGGCCAAGGCGGTGCGTTTCACCACCCTGACCGCGCTCTGCGAGGTCCTCGAGTGCCAGCCCGGGGACCTGCTGCGCTGGGAGCCCGAAGCAGCGGATATCAGCGCAGCAGTTGGAAACCGGGACGACGGCGGCGGGCAGCACCCGTCCGTCCCCTAGGCCATATCCGCGTCCAGCTCCTTGGCCTCCCGTGCAGACATGGCGTGCCGACCGGCGCGGCGGCCGCTGAAAATGCAGTCGGCCAGCGACAGGCCGCTGACATAGCTTTCGGAGCAGACACCAACGGCGTTGCGGCCGGCGGCGTAGAGCCCGGGAATCAGTGTGCCGTCCTGCCGCTGCACCAGACCGGACTCGCCGTCCACGACCAGTCCGCCCAGCGTCAAACCGGGAATCGGATAGAACGGGGAAGCGTCCACGGAGATGTTGTAGGCATAGAACGGTGCCTTGAGCAGCGGAACGGACAAGGCGGGGTCCTTGTGCGCCGGATCCCCGGTGCCGGCGGCGATGCCGTGGTTGTAGGCATCTACGGTCCGCTGGAGCCCGGTGGCGTCTACGCCGATTTTCATGGCCAGTTCCGCCAGTGTGCCCGCTTTTTTGTGACCGATAGTGAGCAGGAAGGCCACTTGAAGCCGCTGGAAAATCTGGGTTTGGGAACGGACCTGGCCCTGTGCCTTTTTCCAGGTGACGGAGTCATACACCGCCCAGCCCTTGCCGCCGAATTCGCGCATGAGCGTGTTGCCGTGGGTGGCTCCGTACAAGTCTTCATTCTTGATCCGGCGGCCGTTGAGGCCTACGGTCACACCCTCGATAAAGGCGCTCGGGGGTGAAAGGAAGCGCCAGGCCGTGACGTTGCCCATTTTGGCTGTGGTGCCGCCCGCGTCCATGCCCAGCCGGATTCCCGTACCGTCGTCAGCCGGGGTCCCCAGCGGGGAAATACCGGTGAACTCGGGAGCGTGGCGCTGGAGCCATTCTTCGTTGTAGATAAAGCCTCCGGCGGCGAGAACCACCGCGCTTGCACGCGCTTCCCGGTCCACCGCGCCCTCCTCCCAGAGACGCTTGATCTTCGCCACCGGTCCCTTGACCAATCCGGGTGCCCAGTTGCCGATCTTGCCGGTGAGGCGGGTCAGCCGGGCGTGTTCTGCGGCGTTTGCATGGTTCCGGTCCAGGACGCGGTACTTCACTCCCACCACGGCACCGTCCTCGATGATCAGGTCATGCACCTGGGCCAGCGGAACGAAAGTGACGCCCTTGCGGCGGGCGGATGAGGCGAGGGCGGTCCACAGCACCTTGCCGGAAGCCAGCCCTTTGGCCACGGCACGGTGTCCGCGCGGAGCCGGTTCGGCGTGGAGCTTATAGGGATGGGCCTTCTCGTTGCCGGAGAAATAGAGGTAGTGCCGGTCCGTGGGGTAGGACGTCTTGTAGTCCGGAACGCTGCTGCCGAAGACCGCTCCCTGCTGTTCGAGCCAGGTGATGGTCCCCGGGCTCTCCGCGCAAAAGCGGCGGAGGGTCTCGTCGTCCACGCTGTCGCCGGATTCCTGCCGAAGGTAGTTGTACAGGTTCTCCACGGTGTCGTCATAACCGGCCTCGCGCTGCTGGCGGGTGCCGCCTCCGGCATAGACCACCCCGCCCGACAAGGCACTGGCGCCGCCCCCGTAGGAGCGGTCCAGGACGAGCACACGCGCTCCGTTATCCGCCGCTTCGATGGCCGCTGCCGCCCCGGCATCTCCGTACCCCACCACAATCACGTCAAACTGCTCGCCCTCGGGCATAACGACCTCCTTGTCGGCAACCGCATTTCGGCAGAGTCTGCCATAACCCCGCAACGCGGAACAAGGGCTTACCGTGGGTGGATGACCAGACGAGCACCGGGCCGTCCCCCCGCGGTGGAGGAGGCCGAACTGCGCGCCCGCGCTTTCGGCGTCGTACTCCGGGACGGCTACGAAAATGTGACGGTGGGCGGCATCGCCGCCGAGGTGGGGGTCAGCGTCCGGACCCTGCACCGCCACTTTCCGGCGAAGGCAGACATTGTATGGGGCGCCGTGGACCAAACCTTTGACGCACTGCGGGAAGGGTTTGAATCGGCCGACGCCGGTCTGCCGTTGATGGAACAGATCATTGCGGCCGTGGCCGCGGCGTTTGGCGACGAGTATGCGGACGGCCGCCAGCGCATCCAGCTGATTGTCACCACCAGGGAGCTGCAGGCCGCCTCATCGCAGATGTACCAGTTGTGGCACCGGCAGCTGGTGGAAGTCATCGCCCGGAGGCTGGGTGAACCCGCGGATGCGCTGCGCCCCAGGGTGCTCGCAACGGCGGTGCAGGCCGGCATCATGGAGGCTTTGGCTGTCTGGGCCTTCTCCGACGGTGACAGATCCCCGGTGGAAACGGTGGCGACGGCATTGCGGGGTTTCGAACTCTTGGTGCCGCCGCCTGAGCCCCAAGGCTGGACGGGCGCACGGCCCGGGTCCCAGCGCCTCAGCGCCCCCGGTGGTCCTCAAGGACCCGGCCGATAATCCGCGCCCCCTCACCGAAAGCCCCCGGATTGGGTCCGGAGTAATTCAGCCGCAGATAGGCGCCGGCCTGTTCGGCGGGAAACCACTCGTTGCCTGGAGCAACGCGGACGCCGGCCGCTTCACAGTCCCGGGCCACCACGGCCGGATCGGTGTTATCCGGCAACCGCACCCACAGGTTCAGCCCGCCCTTGGGGACCGCCTCGACCCGGGCCAGCGGGGCATGCTCACGCAGCGCTTCCAGCAACAGGTCCCGCCGCGCGGCCAGCTGGCCGCGCAGGTGGCGCCGGTGCGTCCGCCAGGCGGGCTGCGTGACGACGTCGAGCGCCACCGACTGCAGGACACCGCTTACGTAGGTGGACGAGGCCTGCACATCTGACAGCAGCCGTTCCCGTGCCGGTCCGCGCGCGATGACGGCCGCCACCCGCACCGCCGGGGAAACGCTTTTGGTGAGGGACCGCAGATAGACCACGTGCCCGCCGTCGTCCCGGGCCGCCAGGGGCTCCGGATCTGCCGCAATGCCGAAGTCATGGGCCCAGTCATCCTCGATCAGGAAGGCGCCGTGCCGACGAACGGTGGCCAGCACCTGGTCCGCCCGCTGCCGGGACCAGTAGGCCCCGGTGGGGTTGGCGAAGGCGGGCTGGGCATAAAACGCCCGCGCACCGGTCTGCGCAAAGGCGCGGGACAGCTCCTCCGGATCCGGGCCGTCGCTTCCGCTGGGAACCGGAACCACCTGCACCCCGGCCTGTGCCGCCGCAAGGAGTGCACCCCAATAGGTGGGTGATTCGATGAGCAGCGGCCTGCCGGGTCCGACGAGGGCGCGGAACGCGGCACTGAGTCCACCCTGGCTGCCCGGCAGGACCACGACGTCGGCTGCTGCCGGCGGGGCGATGTCCGCCGGTGCGCCCGCCCACAGTTCAGCGGCGAACCAGGCACGGAGGTCGGGCAGGCCGGCGGCAGGGGGGCGGGAGAGCACAGTGTCGCTGCGCGTGGCACGGGCAAAGGCTGCCCGCACCAGCTGGCCGGGCAGCAGCTCCGCGTCCGGATAGCCCGAGTGCAGGGCAATCACGTCATCAGGCGCAGCGCGCATGGCGGCGGAAAGGGTGGGCATGCTGCGCGGAGCACCCAGGGCGGCGGTCTGCCAGCCGTAGTCCTGCACCCGGGCCACCGTGCGGGCACGGACAAAGGTGCCCGCGCCCGGCCGGCCCTCCACCAGCCCCAGCGAGGAGAGCGTTCGAAGCGCCCGCTGCACCGTCACCGGGCTGACGCCGTACCGCGCCACGAGTGTCCGGCTCGGCGGCAATTGGGCTCCCGGAGCGGCTGAGGAAATCCAGGTGCGCAGGTCTGCCACGATCCGGTCGGCACTGCTACTATCGGCCATGAAGCCACATAATAGCGCTACTCTCGCTGTCCCAACAGTGCTACCCAGTGCCCGCAGCGGGCTCTGGTGGGGCCTGCTGGGAGTCGCAGCCTTCTCCTTCACCCTCCCGTTCACGCGCATTGCGGTGGCGGGCGGCGGAATGTCCCCGCTCTTCGCCGGATCGGCGCGGGCCGTGGTTGCCGCGGTTCTGGCCGCCGCAGTACTGGCCGCAACGCGGCAGCGGCTGCCGCGGGGAACCCAGTGGGCACGTCTGGCACTGGTGGCAGGCGGCGTGGTGGCCGGGTTCCCGCTGCTGACGTCCTTTGCGCTCGCCACTGCTCCCGCCAGCCACGGCGCCGTCGTCGTCGCGCTGCTGCCGGCGGCCACCGCCACCGTGGCGGTCCTGCGCACGGGGGAGCGGCCGCCGCGGAGGTTCTGGCTGCTGGCAGCCGTCGGAGCGGGTGCAGCCGGAGGATTCGCTGCGGTGCAGGGCGGCGGGCAGGCCGGCCTGCACCCGTCGGACCTCCTGCTGTTCGCTGCGGTGGTTGCCGGGGCAGTGGGATACGCGGAGGGTGGCATCCTGACCCGGGAGCTCGGTGCCTGGCAGACCATTTCCTGGGCACTGGTACTGGCCGCACCGGTGATGGGCGGGCTGGCCGTGGCCGCCGCACTCAGCCGGCCGCCTGCCGCCGGCCCGGGCGAGTGGGCAGCCTTCGCCTATCTGGGCGTGGTGAGCATGTTCCTGGGCTTCTTCGCCTGGTACCGCGGGCTCGGTATCGGCCCCATGGCGCAGGTCAGCCAGGTACAGCTGGTCCAGCCGGTCCTGACCATCTGTTGGGCGGCGCTGCTGCTGCACGAGGAACTGACCTGGGCCACCGTACTCGGCGGGCTCGCGGTGATCCTGTGCGCCGGCGTCGCCGTGCGGACCCGCAGCCGAAAGGTGCAGCCTGCCGCGAAGCCGAAGCCGATGCCGGCCTGAACGGACGGGGACTCAGGGCCAGGAATCCTCCTCCTCGTGGCAGATCAGCATTTCGCGGATTTCGCAGCCGGTCGGCTGGGAGAGGGCGAACAGGATGGCTTCGGCCACCCGGGCGGGGTCATTGAGCCGGGAATCGTCCTGCGGCCGGTACTGCTCGGTGCGGTCATCGAAGAAACGGGTCTTCATGCCGCCGGGAATCATGGTGGTGACGCCCACGCGTCCGGCCGTTTCGGCGGCCAGGGCCCGGCTAAACCCAACCACCCCGAACTTGGAGGCGCAGTACGCGGTCGCATCCGAGACGGCTTTGAGCCCCAGAGTGGAAGCCACGGTGACAACCCGGCCGCGGGACGCCATCAGGTACGGCAGGGCGGCACGCACCACGGACACCGTGCCGAGCAGGTTCACGCCGATGACTTTCTCCCACTCCCGGGCCGCAACGTCTTCGAGCCGGCCGCAGCGGTCGATTCCGGCCGCGGTGACCACCGCGTCCAGCCCGCCGAGCATCAACGCCGCTTCCCGGACGGCCACTTCCACGCTGGCACGGTCCGCCACGTCCACCTGCAGGGCCTTGGCACCCGTGACGGAACTGGTGTCGAGGTCCAGCACCACCACGCTGCCGCCGGCGGCGGTCACCGCTTCGGTGACGGCGGCGCCCAGGCCGGAGGCCCCGCCGGTAACCAGCACGCGGAGGGTGGTTGCAGCGCGTACCGGGGTGCCGCGCAGGGCAGGGTCCGGCTGCGGGGCGGCGGCGTCGAGCGCGGAGCCGGGTGCGGGGACGGCGGGGACAGCGGAAGGGGAGACAGACATGGACGGTTCCTTTCAATCGGGAAGGGGACGGCGGAAAGCGCGGTCAGCCGACTTTGGCCAGGGCGGAGGCCAGCGCCGTGGTGGAGCGGGCCGGGTGGTACGGGACGGTGACGGTCTCACCGCCCCAGGAACGGATCAGCTCGGCCTCGGGCAGTTGATCCTCGCGGTAGTCCCCGCCCTTGACCCAGATGTCGGGGCGCAGCCGTTCCAGTACGGCGGACGGGGTGTCCTCCTCGAAAACCAGCACACCGTCCACGCATTCCAGGGACTGCAGCAGCTCCGCCCGGTCTTCTGCACCGATGATCGGGCGTGCCTCGCCCTTGAGCCGCCGCACCGAGTCATCGGAGTTCAGGCACACAATGAGGCAGTCGCCCAGCCCCCGCGCAGCCAGCAGCGTGCGCGCGTGCCCGGCATGGAGCAGGTCGAAGCAGCCGCCGGTGGCCACCACGGTTCCGCCGCGTTCCCGGATCAGTGCGGCAGTGGCCAGGGCGTCGGGGACGTCGCTGCCCAGCACCGGCAGCGTCTCCTCCCGGTCCAGGGCGGCCACGCCGCCGGCAGCCAGGAACGACGCCGCGGTGCCGACGGCGCTTTCAACCGCCGCTTCCAGCCCGTCGCCGTCGAGCAGCCGGACAACCAGCGACGCCGCGAACCGGTCCCCGGCCCCGCAGCTGTCATTCTCGCGGATCCGGGGCGCCGGCAGGACCTGCGCCAGACCGGCGGCCGGCAACGCCAGGGCTCCCTGGGCGCCCATGGTCACCACCACGGAACGGCTGCTCCAGCGCGCCAGTAGCCGCTCCGCAGCGCGCAGCCCGGCCGGAACACCGCCCGGCGTTTCTCCCGCAGCCTGCAGTGCCTCCGTCATATTCGGGGTGACGGCGGCGACCCCCGGTACCGGGTCGGCTCCGGCCGGATGCGGATCCCACACCACCGGGATCCGGCCAGCCAGGGCACCGAGCAGTTCCCGCAGTGCGGGATTGGCAGTCAGGCCGCGGCCGTAGTCCGAGACCAGCACGGCGTCCGCAGCCGCCACGGCCGCCAGCATCTGCGCGGTCACTGCCGGCACCGGGGGCGGGGCGCAGCCTTCGTCGAAGCGGACCACGGCCTGGGCGCCGGCCCGGATCCGGGTCTTGACCGGCGTGGGAGCATCCGACGGCCCGCTGGTCAGGGGGATGCCGGCCAGCGCGGTGCGCAGCAGCCCGGAGGCCCCGTCATCGGAGAGCACCGTCACCAGGTGCACCTGCACCCCGTCCCGCTCCAGCATCCGCGCCGCCAGGCCCGCTCCGCCGGCGCGGCGACCGACGTCGGCGACGTCCACCACCGGCACCGGGGCATCGGGGGAGAGGCGCTGGGCGGAACCGGTTATGTCCGTGTCCAGCAAGGTGTCGCCTACTACGACAATCGTTTTCACGGCATTCCTCCTGCAGAGGTGCGCTGTTGGGGTTGGGTGCACCGTTGCACCTCGGCGTCAAAGGACCGGCACAGCGCATGCAGGGCCACCAGATGGGCCTCCTGCGCGTTGGCCGCCGGCGCATCCACGGTGACCGCCTCCTCACTCGCTGCGGCGAGGGGATTGGGTCCCCGGCCGGTCAGCGCCCATGTACGCAGCCCGGCACGGCGTGCGGCCTGCACGGCGGCGAGCAGGTTGGGGCTGGCCCCGCTGGTGGAGAACAGGAGCAGCACGTCGCCGGGGCGGCCGTGGCCCGTCACCTGCCGGGCGTAGAGCTGTTCAAATCCGTAGTCGTTGGCGATGGCCGTGACCGCGGAGGTGTCCGCGTGCAGGGCGATGGCGGAAAAGGGCCGGCGCTCGCCGTCGAACCGGCCCACCAGTTCCGCGCTGAGGTGCTGGGCCTCGGCGGCGGAACCGCCGTTGCCTGCGGTCAGCAGCCGGTGTCCATCCAGCAGGCGCCCGGCAAGCTCCACGCCCCACTGGGCCAGCCGCCCGGCCTGCTGCTGTACGGAGAGCAGGGCGGGGCCGGTGCCGGCCAGATGGGCCAGGACCGCCCCGTGCGCCGCATCGGTCACGGGCGGAGGCGCGGTGGCCGGTTCGATACTCACAGTGCCTGCCCTCCCGTCGGCTGCAGCCGGGCCGGCCGGGCCTGGCCGCGGGGGACTCCCCTCAGAGCCAACTGATAGGCCTTTTCGGTTTCCTGTGCCACCCGGTCCCAGGAGTACCGGGCGGAGGCACGTTGCCTGCCGGCGGTGCCGAGCCGCCGGGCGTAGCCGGGGTTTTGCAGCAGTTCGCCCAGCGCGGCGGCCAGGGCGGCCGGGTCCCGCGGCGGTACGAGCAGCCCGGTTTTGCCGTGGACCACCGTATCGATCAGTCCGCCCACCGCGGTGGCCACCACCGGCACTGCGCAGGCCATGGCCTCCAGCGGAACGATGCCGAACGGCTCATACCAGGGTGCGCACACCACTGCGTCCGCGCTGCGCAGCACCGCCGGCATGTCTTCGCGCGGAACCTGTCCGCGCAGCAGCACCCGGTCCGCCACGCCCAGGGAGCGGGCCAGGGACATCAGCCGGCGAGCCTCCGGATCCGATTCCAGCCCGGCACAGTCGCTTGAGCCGCCCACAATGAGCAGTTCCACGTCCGCCATGCCGGCCTCCTGCAGCAGTCCCAGCGCCTGGATGGCCAGGTCCACGCCCTTTCGAGGCACCAGACGTCCGACGGCGGCAATGCGGTGCCGCCGGCCGCGGGGCTCGGCTGGTCCGCGGGACTTGAACAGGGACAGGTCCACACCGCACGGCGCAATGGAGATGCGGCTGCCCGGCACGCCCATGGCCTTGAGTTCAAAAACCTCGTCCGAGCAGGTGGCCAGGACCCGGTCTGCCCGCCGGCCCACCGAGGGTTCCAGCCAGGTCCGCTCCGGCGGGCTGGTGTCCTCCGCGCCCTGATGCCGTTTCTTCACCGTCCCGAGCGCATGGAAGGTGTGCAGCACCGGTACCCTGGCGCCGTCGTCGGCCGCGCTTTGGACCGCCTCCAGCGCGGCCAGGCCGGACATCCAGAAGTGTGAATGCACCACGTCCGGCGGCTGGTTTCCCCAGTCCGCCACCATGCCTTCGGCCAGCTGTCCCATGTACGGCAGCAGGTCATCCTTGGGCAGCGGCAGTGCCGGTCCGGCCGCCACGTGCACTACTTCCAGCCCGTCCTGCACCTGCACCCGGTCCGGCAGCCCGGGGTCATCACGCCGGGTGTACACCTGCACGGTGTGCCCGCGGGCTGCCAGCGCCACGGAAAGGGCGGCTACATGGACGTTCTGCCCGCCGGCATCCACGCCGCCCAGCGCAGCCAACGGACTAGCGTGCTCGGACACCATTGAGATTCTCACTGTTGTCCCCCTCCTGTTGATGCCGTTATCGGTCCTGCCGGCGCCTGCTGCGGCGCGGCGGAAAGCTTGTATGAGACCACGTCGGTAAGGAGCCTGTCCCACTCGGACAGGAACCGGGCCAGGCCGTAACGGGCCAGCGCCGCCTCACGCGCTGCCAGCCCGCAGGTGCGCGCGTGTTCCGGATCCGCCAGAAGCATCTGTGCTGCGGCGAGGAGTTCTTCGGGGTTGTTGCTGACCAGCCCTGCCTCCGGCGGAACCGCCCGGGTGGCCTCCGTGGTGGCCAGCACCAGGACGGGCAGGCCCAGGTGCATGGCTTCGAGCAGTGACAGGCCCAGGGAGGTCCAGCGCATCGGATGCAGGTAGGCCCGGCAGCCGGCCAGTTCGGCGTGCATCCGGGCGGCGGGGAGATCTCCGCGGAGGAGCAGCCGGTCCCGGTTGCCCTCCCCGTCCAGCTGCAAGGCGGCGGGCAGTAGACCGGTGCCGAAGCCGAAGATTTCCAGGGGAGCGGCCCGGGCAAAGGCCGGCAGCAGGTCCGTGCCGGTGATCCTTCCGCGGCGGACGGGGTCGTTGACCGCCACACCCAGGTGCGGCCGGTCTCCGGTGTACAGGTACCCCGGGTCGGGGATGCCGTGCTCAATTACCCGGACCGGGGCGTCGCCGGTGTCCCAGAAGAGCCGGTTGAACTGCGTAACGTGCACCACGGGGATAGCGTTTTGGCCGGCCAGCGGATGCCGGGTTTCCGGCACCGCGCCGCGCGGGGTGTTGTGTTCCAGGTAAACCGCGGGCAGGTCCCGGCCGGGCCGGCGGCCCAGCAGGCGGGCGCAGGCAACAAGTTCCTCCGGACGCTGCAGCACCACCGCATCGACCTGTTGACCGCGCAGCTGCTCGGGCGCCACTTCGACGGCGGACGCCGGCCAGGCCCGGCCGCCGCGGCCCAGCCCCCAGCCGTCCCGGGCGGGTGTGGTCGGCAGCAGATACTCATGGGAGCCGCGGACAAAGGATTCCATCCACCCTCCGTGCACATGCCAGAGCAGGATCTTCATGGTTTCCCCGCTCTCCGGTGCCCGGATACGTGTGCCGGAAGGCCGCCGTGCCGGGTTTCCCGCCGCGTGCCCAGGGACGGAACACCGCGGACCAGGCGCTGCACGGCTTCCACCACCTGTTCCGGTGCGACGCCGGACAGGCAGGGGTGCCCAGGCACCGGGCAGGTCCGGGCCCGGGAAAGCCGGCATGGTCCCTGCTGGTCGCCCAGCAGTTCCAGCGGCACCCGGTACGGTGCCCAGCGGACAGCGGGCACCACCGGGGCGAAGAGGCTGACCACCGGCGTGCCAACAGCCGCCGCCAAATGTGCGGGGCCTGTGTTTCCCACCACCACGGCGTCGGCACCGGCCAGCACACCGGCCAGCGAGGCCAGGTCCGTGCGGCCGCCGAGGTCCAGCCCGGCCACCCCCGCCACCGTGGCCGTCAGTGCCTTCTCGCCGGGGCCGCCGGTCACCACCACCCGGTAGCCGGCAGCGGTCAGGAGCTCGACGGCGGCGGCGTAGTGCAGGGCAGGCCAGGCGCGCGCCGGGACGGCGGTGCCGGGATGCACCACCACATAGGGGTCATCGCCCGCCAGATGCCCTGCATCGGGCAGCGGACCCAGCCGGAGCCTGCCGTCGTCACCGGCCGGAAGCCGGAAACCGGCGGCTGCGGCAATTCGAAGGTTCCGTTCCGGTTCCGGCTGGTCTTCGGGGAAATCCTCGCCGGGCCGCAGCCGCTGGTCCAGGAGCGCACCGGCGTAGTCGGTGGAAGCACCGGTGATGGTGTGCACCCCGGCGGTTCGGAGCACCAGCGCCAGGGGCAGCGGGGACTGGTGGAAGGACGTGAGGATCACCGCCTCACGGGTTCCGGCAGCGCGGACCATGTCCACCAGCGCTGCCAGGTGCGCCGGCGACGGTTCCGGGGCGGGGTTCACGATCCACGGGCAGGACCACTCCAGCACCTGCGCGGCGCCGGGCAGCAGCCGGGCGGCCGGGGTCCCCGCCGGGCCGACCAGCAGCACGGCCTCCACCCCCGGCGCGGACGCCACCGCACGGACGGCGGGGCCGGCCAGCAGGACGTCGCCCGCGCCGTCGAGCCTCGCCACCAGGACCCGGCGGCTCACGCGCCGCCCCACAACAGGTCCACTGCTTTCCGCAAATCGGCGGCCACCAGATCAGCTGCAGCGGTTTCGGCGGGCCGCGTGACGGCTGTGGGGACCAGGACGCCGCGGGCGCCGGCCGCCGCGGCCGCCTGGACATCGGCGCCGATGTCGCCGATCACCGCCACCTCAGCCGTGTCCAGGCCCAGGCGCCGGGCGGCACGCAGCACCATTCCAGGCATGGGCTTGCGGCAGATGCAGCCGCGTTCCGGGGTGTGCGGGCAGATCTCCCACACATCGAACGGACCCAGCAGGGCGTCAACGGCGGCGTTGACGGCTTCCACCTGCCCGGCGGAGAGCAGCCCGCGGCCGATGCCGGACTGGTTGGTCACCACACCCACCGGGATGCCGTCCCGCCGCAGCCGTGCCAGCACATCGGCAGCCCCGGGCACCGCCTGCACCAGTTCCGGGTCCCCGTTGTAGGGCACGTCAACAATCAGCGTGCCGTCCCGGTCAAACAGGACGGCACGCGGCGGTGACGGCATAACTTCCATACCGCCTCTGTCCCCCTTCGGCACTGCTGCTAAACACCCGCAGCCACATCTTTTTCCGGGGGTGCCTCCAGCCACGGGGGAACACACCTGTACCGGGCGGGCCGCTGATCTGGCAGGATGTGCCTCCAATCCTCAATCGGAAGGACCCTGAACCATGCCCGAGCAGGCATCGGACCGCCCCGAACTCCTGGTCCTGCGGGCCCTGAAACTCGGGGACCTGCTGGTGGCAGTCCCGGCCCTTAAGGCCCTGCGCAGGGCCTTCCCCGGACACCGCATCCGATACGCAGCGCAGGAATGGCTGCGCCCGCTGCTGCCGCTGACCGGCGCCGTGGATGGCCTGCTGCCGCTGCACGGCCTGGACGTGCCCATTGACCTGCCGCCCGGACAGGTGGACGTGGCAGTGAACCTGCATGGCCGGGGCCCGGAAAGCTGCGGCCGGTTGGAAGCACTGAAGCCGGCCCGGCTGATCGGCCACGCCGGGCCGGGATGGGACGGTCCGCCCTGGAAGGACGGCGTGCATGAACGGGAGCGCTGGGCCGGTCTGTTGTCGTGGCACGGAATTCCAGCCGATCCGCTGGATTACCGGTTGGACCCGCCGGCCGCGGCGGTATTCGTCCCCGGGGCCGTAGTGCTCCATGTGGGTGCCGCCTACGGCAGCAGGCTGTGGCCCGCGGGCCGGTTCGCGGACGTCGCCCGGGAACTCGATGCGGCCGGCGCACAGGTCCTGCTGACGGGCAGCAGCTCCGAACGGCCGCGGGCACTTGCCGTGGCGGAGGCTGCCGGGCTGGAAGCGGACTCAGTGGTGGCCGGCGAGCTGGGGCTGGCGGAATTCGCCGCGCTGATCGCCCGGGCCCGTCTGGTGGTCTCAGCAGACACTGGTGCTGCCCATCTGGCCTCGGCCTACGCCCGGCCGTCGGTGGTGCTGTTTGGCCCGGCGCCGGTAGCAGAATGGGGTCCGCCGCCGGGTCCGCATATTGCCCTGACAGATGAAAGCCGCCGCCGCGGAGACACCTTCGCCGTGGATCCCGACCCGGCGCTTATGGCCGTCACGGTGGAAGATGTCCTGGCCGCCGTCGATAAGCTCGACGCCCTGTAGGCACTGGCCCACGGGCGCGCGGGCGGTTCGGTTCAGAGGGCTCCGGCGGGTCAGGCAGTTGCCGGGCGGGCCGCGTTTGCGGCAGCTTCTGAAGGGCCGAGCAGCTCGTGCTGCAACTGCACCAGGATCCGGGCGAGCCGCCGGGAAACCTGCATTTGGGTCAGGCCCAGCCGGGTACCGATGGCCTGCTGTGATTCCTCGTGGAAATACCGCCGGAACAGCAGCTCCTTGTCAGCATCCGTCAGGTTCCGCACGGCCCGGCGGAGCATGGCGAGGTTTTCCGCGTGTTCCAGCCGCCCGTCGGCCGAAGCCCACTGTTCCGCGCCGGTGGTGCCGGCGATGGCGTCCAGGGATTCCGGCCGCAGGCTGCTTTGGCAGTTCAGCGCCTCGGCTACCGTTTTGGCGTCCACGCCCAGCGCCTCGGACAGTTCGCAGAGCGAGGGCGCATGCCCCAGTGACTGGAACAGCTCCGGCTGCAGCCGGGCGATGGCGGTGCGGAGGTCCTGCAGGTGGCGCGGCGGGCGTACCACCCAGGAATGGTCGCGCAGGTACCGCTTAAGCTCGCCGTGGATGGTGGGCACGGCAAAGGCCGGGAAATGCGGACCGACCGCCGGGTCGAAGCGCCGGACGGCCTTGATCAATCCCATGTAGGCCACCTGGCGCAGGTCGGCCAGTTCACGGCCGCGGCCCGCGTAGGCGGCGGCAGCGGTTTCGGCTATATCGCGGTACTTAAGGACCAGTTCGTTGTGCAGCGCCTGCTGCAGGTCCCCGCGGGCCTGGCGGGCTTCTTCGAAGTGGTGCAGGGACAGGGGAGAGCTGCTGGAGGAGCGCATGGGCGGGCAGGTATTTCAGCCGCAGGTCCGGCCCTCTGCTGGACCGCCTGAACAGGACACCAGAGCGGCCACCTGTTATCAAGAGTCCGGACCACTTGTTTTGCTGCTGCTCCTTGAAATGCGCAGAGAGCAGAAGGTATAAGGTCCGGCGGCGGGGGAAGGCGGTTAGCGCCTCCGTGCCAGCAGGTTGCGAAGTGAGGTGACGGAATGGTCCGGAGCGGCAGTCCCCGCCTCGCCGTCCTCCTGCACCGGCTCCTGCACCGGCTCCTGTCCCGCTGCAGGGCCGCGTCCCCGTTCACGCGCCGTCGTCTTCGCGCTGCGGTGCAGGACCAGGGCGGCGACGGCGGCTGCCGCGGCCAGGGCGGTGCCCAACGCAACCATGAGGTTGCAGTACATCCAGAGGAACATCAGGGCAGCCGGGGTGCCGAGCGGCGCCTCAAGGAACCCGGCGGCGGAAACCACCCAGAAGGCTATGCATACGGCCAGGAGGAGCCAGGCGGTGCGCTGACTGACAAGGGTAATCAGTTTCTGCTTCATGGCAGGAAAATCCCGGGGAAGATTGGAGGCGCCGTCTTCTTGACCCATCAACCCTAGGCACCTCACCGTCACGTGCGGGGGTTCTGCCGTGCATGGCTCCGATTTGGCGGCCGAGGGGTTGCCATCCGGCCGGGCGCACTGTGCAGGAACGGATGGTTG
Organism: Arthrobacter sp. zg-Y1143; assembly: GCF_030125565.1. Classification (NCBI taxonomy): domain Bacteria; kingdom Bacillati; phylum Actinomycetota; class Actinomycetes; order Micrococcales; family Micrococcaceae; genus Arthrobacter; species Arthrobacter sp. zg-Y1143. Next base: position 293,335 of record NZ_JASKLW010000001.1, read on the forward strand.
CCATATCCGTCCGCGATGGATACGGCAACCGCACCGAGTGGTCGGGGGTGCAGATGTATTGAAACCCGTCCCGCCCCGGGGTAGCGTCGCCGTCGTTGTTCCCTCCCGGCACGGTACCGGGAACCCGTCCTGAGGAGACCCATGGAGCCAGAGCAGACAGCCGCCCCCAAGGCGCTGCCCGCAAGCGTTTCCGGGCTGGTAATTGCCCTGTCCTCATCCGCCGTTTTTGGGCTCTCCGGCTCCTTCGCCAAGTCCCTGCTGGAAACCGGGTGGACCACCGCCGGTGCCGTTGCCGTGCGGATGCTTGGAGCCGCGGCGGTCCTGACTGTCCCCGCCTTTATTGCGCTGCACGGCCGCTGGGAACAGGTGCGCGGCAACTGGCGCACCATTGTGCTGTTCGGATTCATCGGGGTGGCCGGCTGCCAGTTTTTCTACTTCAACGCGGTGGAACGCCTCTCCGTGGGGGTGGCCCTGTTGCTGGAATTCCTGGCACCGGTGCTGATGGTGCTGTGGATTTGGGCCGCCACCCGGCGCCGGCCCGGTATCCGCACCATCCTCGGCGCCCTGGCCGCCATCGCAGGGCTGGTCCTGGTGCTGGACCTGGGCGGCAGCATCCGCATAGATCCGGTGGGCGTACTCTGGGGCCTGGCCGCCGCGGTCTGCCTGGCCATCTACTTCTTCATCACCGCCAAGCAGAATGACTCGCTGCCACCGCTGGTCCTCGCCACCGGGGGCATGCTCGTGGGCGGCGCCACCATGGCACTGCTCGGCCTGATAGGGGTTCTTCCCCTGGGCTTCAGCACAGCAGGAGTGGAACTGGGCGGCTGGCACACCACCTGGTGGGTGCCCGTGGCCGGACTGGTTTTGTTCTCCACCGTACTGGCCTACGTCACCGGCATCATCGCCGCGCGGGCCCTGGGCTCACGCGTGGCCTCCTTCGTTTCATTGACCGAAGTGCTTTTTGCCGTGCTGTGGGCGTGGCTGCTCCTTGCGGAGCTGCCACGCCCGGTACAGCTGGCCGGCGGGGCCATGATTGTTGCCGGCGTAGTGCTGGTCCGCTCCGACGAACCTGCCGGGCTTCCGGGCGAAGCTGCCGCCGACGTCGAGCCGTACTCCTGAGAACTACGCCGTGGGGGTTTCGTCCAGAAGCGGGCGGGGAGGGGCGGAGACCTTGATTTCGCGCTTGAGGATCTTGCCCGTGGGCCCCTTGGGGAGAGCGTCGGTGAGTTCGATGCGGCGCGGGTACTTGTAGGCGGCCAGCCGGTCCTTGGCGAACTGGGCGATGTCCGCCAGCAGGGCTTCGCGTGCGGCGTCGTCGGCCGGAACGGCTTCTTCCCGAAGGCCCACCACAGCCACGATTTCCTCGCCGTGCAGCGGATCCGGAACACCGATCACGGCCGCCTCGGAAACGGCAGGATGCTCGTACAGCACTTCCTCGACCTCGCGCGGATACACGTTGTAGCCGCCGCGCAGGATCATGTCCTTCTTGCGGTCCACAATGTAGATGTTGCCCTCCTCGTCGAACCGGGCCAGGTCCCCGGTGCGGAACCAGCCGTCGGGAATGGCTGCGGCAGTGGCGTCGTCGTTCCGCCAGTAGCCCTTCATGACACCCTCGCCGCGGACGGAGAGTTCGCCAATCTCTCCCACGGGGACGTCCGCGCCGTCGGGATCCAGCATCCGCACCTCCATGCCGTCCACGGCCTTGCCGATGGAGCCGGCACGCCGTCCCTCGCCGGGAAGATTAAAGGAGACGATGGGCGAGGTTTCAGACAGTCCGTAACCCTCCAGCAGCTGGATGCCGAACACGTCCTCGAACTCGTGCAGCACCTCCAGCGGCATTGCTGAACCGCCGGTGATAGCGCCGCGCAGCGAGGAGAGCTTGGTGTCCTTCACGGCGGGATGGCGGAGCATGCCCACGTACATGGTGGGGACACCCTCAAAGATCGTCACGCCGTCGCGTTCGATGATTTCCAGGGCCTTGCCGGCATCAAACCGGGGCAGCAGGCTGATGGACGCGCCCGCGAGCAGGGCCGAGTTCAACGCGGCGGTCTGGCCGAACACGTGGAAGAACGGCAGCCCGCCGAAGATCACATCGGTTTCCCGGGTATCCAGCAGGGACCTGGACACGATGGCGTTGCTGCGCAGGTTGCGGTGCGTCAGGGCAGCACCCTTCGGCCGTCCGGTAGTGCCCGAGGTGTACAGGATCACCGCGATGTCCTCACCGTCCACCTCCGCCAGGTCCGGCCGGGAATCCGCACCCGCCAGCAGCCCCATGAAAGAGGAGGAGTCCACCGTCACCACTTCCACGCCGCCGTCGGCCTCTTCTGCTCCGGCAGAGACTTCACCGGCCACGCCCTCCCAGGCGAAAACCAGCCGGGCACCGGAGTCCTGCAGGTGGTAGGCGACCTCGCGCGCCTTCAGCAGCGGATTCATGGGGACAACCACGGCGCCGTAGCGCAAGACACCGTAATACACGAAGGCCATCTGCGGAATGTTGGGCATCACCAGGCCGACGCGCTCACCCGGCACCACCCCGCGGGCGGCCAGGAGTCCGGCTACCTTGGCGCTCATCGCGTCCAGGGCGGCGTAGGACACCACCGTGTCGTCGAGTTTCAGGGCGGTCCGCTCCGGAAAGCGGGCTGCGGTTTCCGTAAGGATTCCGGCGAGGTTCTGCATAAGGATCTCCTTTGATCTCTGCGGCATCTTCGGGCGGCTGATCCCTGCGATGTAGGAGGCAGTCTAGCCACAGCCGGCTGCCCGTAAATCTTTTTTCCGGCACCGGGCTCACAAACCGTCCGCTGAAACCGTCTACCGTATGTGGAAGTGAAACCCTTTGAGCAGATTGTCCGGGAGCACGGCGCGGCCGTGCTGCGGGTCTGCCGCGCCGTGTTGGGGCCGGACCAGGCCGAGGACGCGTGGTCCGAAACCTTCTTGGCGGCACTGCGCGCCTATCCGGACCTGCCCGAAGGGGCCAACGTGCAGGCCTGGCTGGTCACCATTGCCAAGCGCAAGGCAGTGGACCAGCACCGGAGCACCGCCCGCAGCCCGCTGCCGGTGGAGGCGGTTCCGGATACACCCGCTCCCGTACCGGCCGACACCGACGGGCTGTGGTTTGCGTTGAAGACCCTGCCTGTCCGGCAGCGGGAGGCGCTCGCCTACCACCATCTGGCCGGGCTCCCGTACGCCGAGGTGGCCCGGGTGCTCGGAAGCAGCGAAGCGGCCTGCCGCCGATCCGCCGCCGACGGCATCAAGAAACTCCGTGCCCTGTATAAGGAGGACAGCAATGGCGTCCTTTGACCTGTTCAATGTGCCCGCATTCAATCTCCCCGCAGCGTCCGTGCCCGAACCCGTTCTTGCCGCTGCAGGCGAAGCCGCCGCTGATCCGCGGGAAACCGCCGCCCTCGCCGCCCTGCATTCCCGCTTGGCAGAGGACGCGCAGGCCGCCGGGGTGCTGGATGTGGCCTACACCGTGGTGGACAGTCCGGTGGGCGGACTCATCCTTGCCGCCACCGAGGCTGGCCTGGTGCGGGTGGCCTTCGAATGTGAAGGAGTGGATACCGTGCTGCAGGACCTCAGCACCCGGATCAGTCCGCGGTTGCTGGAAGCGCCGGAGCGGCTGGCCGAACCCGCTGCCCAGCTGCGCGGGTATTTCGAGGGCAGCAGGCGCAGCTTCGACCTCGCCTTGGACCTGCGGCTGACCACCGGCTACCGGCGGACGGTCGTCGAGGCGCTGCAGGGGATCGCCTACGGGCGCACGGCGACCTATGCCGGCATAGCAGCCCTGACCGGCAATCCCGGGGCCGTCCGCGCCGTGGGCACCGCCTGCGGCCGCAACCCCCTGCCGCTGGTGATTCCCTGTCACCGCGTGCTGCGCTCCGACGGAACCACCGGCGGCTACCGCGGCGGCCCGGCTGTCAAGAAAACCCTCCTCGACCTGGAAGCCGCCGCATGAGCTCCTCCCTTTTCCCCCGCGAACGCTCCGAACCCGCCGTCGGGGCGGTGCATGTGCCCGGCTGGTTGCCGCCGGGACAGCAGCGATCCATTGTTGAAGCGTGCCGTCAGTGGGCCATCGGACCGGTGCCGATGCGGTCGGCAGTGCTGCCCGGCGGGCATCCCATGTCGGTCCAGACGGTGTGCCTGGGCTGGCACTGGCAGCCGTACAAGTACACGCGCACGGCCGACGACGCCGGCGGCGGGCGCGTCGCGGAGCTGCCCGACTGGCTGGTGCAGCTGGGCCGCGACGCGCTCAAAGAGGCCTACCGGCAGGCGGACGGCAGCTACGCGAGGGAGGACTTCCGCCCGGAGAATTACACGCCGGACACTGCGCTGATTAATTACTATGCCGAGGGCGCACATATGGGGATGCACCAGGACAAGGATGAAAAGTCCAGCGCCCCGGTGGTTTCCATCAGCATCGGCGATACCTGTGTCTTCCGGTTCGGCAACACCGAAACCCGCAACCGCCCCTACACGGACCTGGAGCTGGAGTCCGGTGACCTGTTTGTCTTCGGCGGACCGTCCCGGTTCGCCTACCACGGTGTCCCGCGCACGGTGGCCGGAACCGCGGACCCGGAGTCGGGACTGGCCACCGGCCGGATCAACATCACCCTGCGCATGACCGGCCTCAGCGGATGACGCTGACGGGGGAAGAAACGGGGAAAGAAACAAGGGAAGAAAAGTTCGACGGCGGCGCGGCCGGCGGCGCGCGTACCCGCAGCCTGCCCTGCCGGGGACCACTGGCCTGGGCGCCGCTGGCCAGCGCACTGCAGGCCCACGCCGTCCCGGGGCTGGAACGGGTAATGCCGAAGCCCGGCGGCGGGGTGGGCGTGGAACGGCTGCTGACGGTTGGATCCACAGTGGTTCCGGTGAAGGTGCACCTGCACCCGGACGGGGTGGACCTGGAAGCACCGGCGCTGCCGCAGCCGGAGGAAGCCGCCCTCATCACGACGGTCCGGGCCTGGCTGGACCTGGACGCAAATCCGGGCGTGGTGGATTCCTTCCTCGCCGGATTTGATGTGCTGGCGCCGCTGGTCCGGCGGCATCCCGGCCTGCGGGTGCCCGGCTCCACGGACGGCTTCGAGACCGGGATCCAAACGGTCCTCGGCCAGCAGGTATCCCTCGCCGCGGCCCGAACCTTCGGTGCCCGCCTGGTGGCAGCCTTCGGCGAGCCCGGCCCGGCAGGACTCACTGCCTTCCCCTCCGCGCACCGGCTCGCCGCCGTCCCGGCGGAGGAGATCCAGGCGGCCGTAAAGATCACGCACGCCAGGGCCAGGACCGTTAGGGCCCTGGCCGCTGCCGTCGCCGCCGGGCTGCCGCTGCAGCCGGGCGCCGATCCGGGGCAGGTCCGGGCAGGATTGCTGGCCCTGCCGGGCATCGGCCCGTGGACGGCCGACTACTTGGCGGTGCGTGTGCTGGGGGACCGGGACGCGTATCCTGCCGACGATCTGGTGCTCAAGCGCGCGCTCGGAGTCGGAACCGGACGCGAAGCGGCCCGGCTGTCCCAGCCGTGGCGCCCGTGGCGCTCCTACGCCTTGTTCCACCTGTGGACTCAGGCGGCTTACGCCCCGGCACCCTCCGGGGCATAGACGTCAGCCGAGGCCTAACCGCTCAGGTCCCGAGCAGCGAAAAAACCAGGGAAAAGGCTGCGGGCCCGCCCTGGATCAGGGACAGCCGTCCCAGCCGCCGGTCACTGAGGGCAAGCACTACGGAAGCCAGCAGCATGCAGGCAGTGGTGAACGTCATCAGGGTCAGCCCGGCCACCGGATTGCCGGCCACCAGCAGCACTACCCCCAGCCCGGCCCCCACAGCCAGGAAAAGGTTGTAGAAGCCCAGGTTGTAGGCAAGCTGCGCCGTGGCGGCTGGAGTGCCCGCGCCCCGCAGCTGAAAGATGGCCACCGTGTCCGGCTCGGTCCAGCGCAGGGATTCGAGCATAAAGAAATAGAAGGCAACGGCCGCTGCGACGACGGCGAGGATAGCTGCGGCAATCAGCACGGGTGCTCCCTAGGCAAGGCGCCGGCAGAGGGTTGAGCGCGGGCGGAGCCCGCCGGCCCCGGCACATGGCGGCGGGTAATCTCCGCGGTGCCGTCCATCCTGACAGCCGGGGCCGGGCCCCTCAAGGGGAAGCTGGACTATCGGATGGCGGCTGCGGTCCAAAGCCAGCTAGCCTTGAAAGAGCGGCCGGTTGACCGCTGCACCCCCGCAGCTCCCCCCGCCGGCCTTGGACGCCACCGCCGCTTCCCCAGGAAGGACATCCCTTGCGCCCAATCCGTCCCCTCCGCACGCTCGCCGCCGCACTGGCAGCCACGCTGGCACTGGCCGCCTGCGGGTCCGACTATCCGCTCGGGGACGCCCAGCGGGACGCAGCCGAGAACAGCACCTCCATGCTCAGCGGTGTCTTGTCGGGCGCCGGTTCGAGCGCGCAGGGCCCGGCGATGGACGCTTGGATCGCCGGGTTCGGCACCCTGCATCCGAACGTTCAGCTGCAGTACTCCCCGGACGGCTCCGGTGCCGGACGCAGCGCGCTGCTGGCCGGCGCGGTGGACTTTGCCGGTTCCGACGCCTACCTGCAGGAGGAGGAACTGGTGGACGCCCGGGCGGTCTGCGGTCCCGAAGGGGCGCTGGACATCCCGGCCTACATTTCCCCCATAGCCGTGGCCTTCAACCTTCCCGGCATCCAGTCGCTGAACCTGGACGCGGCCGCCATCGCCAAGATATTCCGCGGCGAAATCACCCAGTGGAACGATCCGGTTATTGCTGCGCTCAACCCGGACGTGGACCTGCCCTCCACCCGGATCACTCCCGTGAGCCGGGCGGATGACTCCGGGACCACGGAAAACTTCACTGAGTACCTGCATGAGGTGGCCCCGGATGCCTGGCCGGACGCGCCGTCCGGGACCTGGCCCGGCGGGCTGCAGGGCGAGAACGCGCAGGGCAGCTCCGGCGTCGTCAGCACCGTGACCCGGACGGAAGGGGCGCTCACCTATGCCGATGACTCGGTGATTGACGAGTCGATGGGCACCGCCAACCTCCTGGTGGGGGAGGACTTCGTGCCGATCAGCGCCGACGCCGCGAGCACCGCCGTCGAACAGTCCACCCGGGTCCCGGGGCGCAGCGAACACGACATTGCGCTGCAGCTGGACCGGCGAACCACAGCGGCGGGCGCCTATCCGCTGGTACTGGTGTCCTACCAGATCTACTGCAGCTCCTATGACGACGCCGGGCTGGTGGAGCGCGTGCAGGCCTTCGGTAAATACGTTGTAAGCGAGGAAGGCCAGCAGGCATCCGCGGACGCGGCGAAGAGCGCGCCCATCCCCAAATCCCTCGCCGAGGAGGCCCGCGCAGCTATGGAATCGATCACCGTCCGGAAGTAGTTTCCACGGCTTTGGGGCCTACCTTCCGGTATCCCGCCGCCTGCCGCAACTCCTCTTACGGTGCCCTCTTGCGCCCCCTGACGGCCGGTGTCACCGTGGGTTTACGCAACGCTGAAGGGGGCTGCTGTGGAACCTATCCGAATAGAACGCTGGTGGCCGTACCTGGACGGTTCGGCCAAGGACTGGCTGAGGCATAACCTCCGGCAGGACGGTCTGCCCTCGAAGGTGCAGGACCGGATTGCCGAGGCCGGAGGCCCGGTAATGGACCCCATTCTTGCTGAGCCGGACTGGGTATTCATTGAACTCGATGCCCAGGCAGTGGAGTAGGGCGGCCAGGCGGAGACCTCTCCTGGGATGAACCCGCCGGGACGGCCGGACGCGTGCCAAGAACGGTACGGACCTGCTAGATTGTCCGGACCTCCGGCCTAAGGCGGCGTTATGACCAAACTCAGTGAAGAGTCCCTTTCCCACCTGCCGCCCGGTGTCGCGCGGCCCGGTTATGACCGGTCGCAGTTGAGCACCGGCATTGTGCATTTTGGTGTGGGCGGCTTCCACCGCGCGCATCAGGCGATGTACCTGGACACCTTGATGAATCAGGGACTGGCCTTGGACTGGGCGATCTGCGGCGTAGGCGTGCTGCCCCAGGATGCGGCCATGAAAACTGTCCTGGACAGCCAGGACTGCCTGTACACGCTGATGCTGAAGTATCCGGACGGTACCCGCGAAGCCCGGGTGATCGGCTCCATCGTTGAATACCTTTACGCCCCGGAGGACCCGGAAGCCGTTATTGAAAAGATGGCGTTGCCGGGCACCCGGATCGTCTCCCTGACCATCACCGAGGGCGGTTACAGCATCAGTGACACCACCGGGGAGTTCGACGCCGGAACGCCGCAGGTTGCCGCGGACCTGGCACCCGGGGCCGTACCTTCCGGGGTTTTCGGCCTGGTGACCGAGGCCCTGCGCCGCCGCCGGGACAGGGGTCTGGGGGCGTTCACCGTGATGTCCTGCGACAACATCCCCGGCAACGGGGAGGTCGCGAGGAAGGCCTTCGGAGAGTTTGCGCGGCTGCTGGATCCGGAACTGGGGGAGTGGGTACTGGCCAACGTCGCTTTTCCCTCCTCGATGGTGGACCGGATCACACCGGTGACAACGGACGAGGACCGCACCCTGCTGGCACAGGAGTTCGGGGTGGAGGACGCCTGGCCCGTAGTGTCCGAGGACTTTGCGCAGTGGGCGCTGGAGGACACGTTTGTGCAGGGGAGGCCGCCCTGGGAGGACGCAGGCGTGAGCGTGACGGCAGACGTGGAACCGTTTGAGCGGATGAAGCTGCGCCTGCTGAACTGCGGACACCAGGGAATTGCCTACCTGGGCTATCTGGCCGGGTACCGGTACGCGCACGAGGCGGTGGCGGACCCGAAGCTGGCCAGGTTCCTGCTCGACTACATGGACAAGGAAGCCACGCCCACGCTGCTGCCCGTGCCCGGGGTGGACCTGGACGCCTACAAACGGCGGCTGCTGGAACGCTTCGGCAACGAATACGTGCGAGACACCCTGGCGCGTCTGTGTGCCGAGAGCTCGGACCGGATTCCCAAATGGCTGGTACCGGTAGTGCGGGAAAACCTGGCCCGGGACGGCGAGGTGTCCCGTTCCGCGGCCATCATTGCCGCCTGGGCGCGCTACGCCGAGGGTGTGGACGAAGCAGGGAAACCCATTAATGTGCTCGATCGCCACCGGGAAGACGTGATGAAGGCGGCGGCCCGGAACCGGGAGGATCCGCTGGCCTTTGTGTCGCAGCCGCAGTTCTTCGGTGAGCTCGCTGCGGATCCGCGGTTCACCGGGGCATATCTCGCCGCCCTGGACGCCCTGCACAGCCACGGCGCGAAGGCTGCCGTCGCCGGCTTGGTGGACGGAGCCTGAGCACAGGCTTCCGTTGTACCGCTGGGACGTTAGTCCACGAAGTGGGTTTCAACGCCCTCGGATGTTACCGAGCTGACTATGCGGCCGGCCAGGTCCCGCAGCTTGACGTTCCGGTTGCTGGAGGCCTGGCGGAGTATTTCAAAGGCCGCCTCTTGGCTGCACTTGTTCTGGGCCATCACAATTCCCACCGCCAGGTCAATGACCGTGCGTGCCTGCATGGCGGCGCGCAGGTGTTCGGCAGCACTCTTGTGCCGGGACAACTGGACTGCCAACTGCAGGGCAATCGCCGCTTCTGCTGCAAAAGCTTCCGCGGCCTGCACCGTTTCCGGCGTGAAGTACCCGGGCTCGCGGGTGTAGAGATTCAGTCCTGCACCGCCGTCGTTGCCCAGGAGGAGCGGGACGCCAAGGATCGAATAGAAGCCCCGGTCCTGGATGGCATCCGTATAGTCCGGCCACCGCTCTTCGGTGCGCACGTCCGCCACCAGGACCGTCCGTCCGGTGCGGGAGGCCCGCAGGCAGGGGCCGTCGCCAAAACCGTACTGAACCTCATCCAGTGCCTTGGCCGCCTCGCTGCTGCTGGCCACCGTAGTCCCTTCCTTGTTCCGCAGCAGGGTCACTCCTGCCAGCACTTCCGTGTCCTTGCTGAACTTTTCGGCGGCGTGGACAACGAAGGCCTCGAGGAAGAACTCCACCGACTCTGTCCGCAGAAGGATCTGCTGAAGTTCGGCCGCGACGGAGTGCTGCTCCGGGACTAGGTTCATGGGCTGAGTCTATCGCCACCGGGCCCCGTTACCGTTACGGACAGGGCCCGGCGGGGCTAGGCGTCCGCTAGAGCGTGTCGCTCATTTCGACTTCCTTTTCCCGGCTCCAGGTTCGCGCGTAGACACCGATCAGGGCTTCCTGGCGGAGGGTGAATCCGAGCCGGTTCAGCAGGGTATGCGCTTGATAGACGGTCAGGTGCTGGGCGCTGCGGCTGGCGCCGGCCTTGTCCGCCCGGTACAGGTAGGTGTCAATGGCCCGCAGCCAGCGGCGGCGCCAGTTCGCGACGGCGGATTCGGACGCCGTTGCGACCATCAGCCGGTGGACCGGCATGAGCTGTGCCTGTGCCTGGGCTCCGGTGGCCTTCTGCACGCCTGCCGCCCGGGGGTCCGAGGCCGTGCAGCTGTGCAGGTGGCTGTCCCAGTAGTATTCCCAGGAAACCCGGCGGCGGTCCGGCCAGGTGGACGCCCGCGGCCCTTTCATCATTGCGTAGGCGGAATCGAACAGCAGCAGCGAGGCCAGGGCGGAGCGGTTCTGCGCCTTCGCAAAGCGCGCCGTGGCCCAAAGGCAGAGATCCGAGGACAACTCAAAGACTTCCTCGGCCTGGGCGAGCCCCTCCACGCCGCCGTAGCGGGCCAGGTCCGCTTCGACCCAGGGAAGCAAAGGCTCGGTTCCAACCGTCCGGTCCAGCACCGGCTCGCTGAATTCCTGTGCCACCGCCATGCTGCGGACGGGGTCCCCGGCTTGCTCCTGCAGGGCCCCGAGGAGGGACTTGAGCCGGTCCAAGGCCTCCGTCGGGGCCAGGACACGCAGCCGAACCTGCGCGTTGGGCGGTTGCATGCGGCGGGTAAAAAACCATCGCCGGGTGCCCCAGAGCCTCGCCTGGGCAACTAGGGGAGTTACCAGTTCACTGATAATGCGGTCAGCCAAATCGAAACCGCCGGCGTCAATGGACAGATTCCACCATAGGAGATCGGCGGCGGGCCGGGGCGAGGTGCGGGAGGGGGTGCGGGAGGAGGTGCGGAGCGCGGCTGGCTGGCTCATGGCCATCCTTTCGGTGCTGTTCATGCTGGGCCACCCCTGCCGGAACACCTTCTCGCAGCATGTCCCGGGAAGGAAGTCTTTCCCAATCCGGGGACCGTGTCCACAGCCCGCGGAACCTCTCCGCGAAGACTGCTGTACCCCCTCCCAGATGGCCCGAATTGGAGTAATATCACCTGTCCGGATGCTGGTGGGAAGCGGCCACCGGACGCGGTTCCCGCCGGGGCAAGCCGCGGGTTTGCCGTGTCACATTCATGGTGCCGGGAAGCAGCCTGATAAGTTCACTTACCGGCGAATTACGAAACCGCCGGGTGCGCCTGTTTCCGCAGCGCGCTGTAGATATCTGTTCTTTCCCCAAAGGTCCGGCATGCATATTTTTTCCCGCGGCTTCCCGCGCATTGGCGGGCGGCGGCGGCGGTCCGTCCCGGATCTTTCCACGCTTTTCCACCAGTCTCCCTCCGGATATGTGGTCCTTTCCGCACGCGGGGTGATCGAAGAGGCCAACCACACGTTTGCTGCCTGGACCGGCCGGAACCGCAGTGCGCTGGAAGGTACCGTTTTTACGGACCTGCTCGCTCCGGAAGACCTGCTCGAATACCAGCGCTGGACGGCGGCCCTCAGATCCGGAACCGGGCCGGTCCAGAACCTGGCGGTGGACTTCCACGGCCCGGACGGTGAGCGGCTCCCGGCCCTGATCGCCGGGGCACGCAGCCCCGGGCGGGGCCTGGACCTGATCAGTGTTCTTCCCGAAACCGGGCGGCGCCGGTATGAACGGGACTTGGTGGAAGCCCTGCAGCAGGCCGAAGCCGCCGAAGAAGCCCGCGGAGCGGCGGAACTGCGCGCCCGCGAGCGGGAATCACTGCTGCACGCGGTGCTGGACACCGTGGATGTGGGCGTGCTGGTGGTGGACCGGGACGGCCGGGAAATCCTTGCCAATGCGCTGATGGAAAGCAGCCGCGCCGGGGCAGCCACCGGAGATATTGCCGGCCCCGGCGGTTCCGAGTGGCCCGTCTACGGCCCGGACCGGGTCACCCCGCTTCCGGACAGCCAGCGCCCCATCCGGCGGGCCGTTTCCGGTGAGTCCTTCGCCGAGGAAATCGTATGGGTCGGTACCGGCCAGGGACAGCTGGCCGTCAGCGTCTCGGCCCGCTCCGTCCGGGGCGGCGGCGGCTTCAAGGGATCTGTCCTTGCGTTCAGCGACGTGACGCAACTGGTCCGGGCGTTGACGGCCCAGCGTGAGTTTGTAGCCAATGTGTCCCACGAGCTGCGCACTCCCCTGACGTCGATCCTGGGCTATCTCGACATGGCGTTGGATAGCGGCGAAAACCTGGCCGAAGACGTCCGTTCCGCCCTGCAGACGGCGGTGCGGAACGCCGAGCGGCTGCTGCAGCTGGTAACGGACCTGCTCTCGGTGGCCGCCGGGAACGAAACCGTGGAGGCCAGGGAAGTCGACCTCGCCGCCGTCGTGCGTGCTGCTGTCGATTCCTTTGGGCCGCGCGCCCGGGTGAACGGGGTGGAATTCAAGGTTGACCTGCCGGGCGACCTTTCTGCCGTGGCCGATCCCAGGCGGATTGGGCAGGTGCTGGAAAACCTGGTCTCCAACGCGGTCAAGTACTCGCCCGACGGCGGCGTGGTGCGGGTGAGCGCGCGGGTTGAAGCGGGCATGGCAGTGATTGACGTTGCTGACAGCGGCATGGGGATGTCCCAGGAGGAGCAGGAGGCAGCCTTCACCCCGTTCTTCCGCTCGGGACGGGCGCTTACGGCCGCCATTCCCGGTGCCGGCCTCGGTCTGGTGATCAGCCGCCGCATCGTGGAAGAGCACGGCGGCAACATCCGGGTCCGCAGCGAGCCGGGAGCCGGAACGCTCTTTACCGTGAGTTTGCCGGTGGCCGGCCCGGATACGGACTTGCAAAGCTAGTAAGTCTGCTTATGGTTAACGTGCCCGGGCGGCGCCCCGGAGGGACGGCAGTCCCGCGCAGCTGATGATCCGGCAGAACTGAGGAGGCAGGCCCGTGCGAGCAATGGTGTACCGAGGACCCTACAAGGTTCGGGTGGAAGAGAAGGCCAGGCCTTCCATAGAGCATCCCAACGATGCCATTGTCCGGGTCACCCTGGCCGCCATTTGCGGCTCCGACCTGCACCTTTACCACGGACTGATGCCCGATACCCGGGTTGGCCATACCTTCGGCCACGAATTCATCGGTGTGGTCGAAGAGGTCGGACCCTCGGTGCGGAACCTGTCAGTGGGGGACCGTGTGATGGTGCCGGCCAACATTTACTGCGGCACCTGCTATTTCTGCGCCCGCGGAATGTATTCGAACTGCCACAACGTGAACCCGAATGCCACCGCCGTTGGAAGCTTGTACGGCTACTCCCACACCACCGGCGGATACGACGGCGGCCAGGCGGAGTACGTGCGCGTTCCCTTCGCGGACATCGGGCCTTCCTTGATTCCCGACTGGATGGACGAGGAGGATGCCCTGATGTGCACCGATGCGCTGGCAACGGGCTATTTCGGCGCCCAGCTGGGAGACATCGTGGAGGGCGACACCGTGGTGGTCTTCGGTGCCGGCCCGGTGGGCCTCTACGCCGCCAAGTCGGCGTGGCTGATGGGAGCTGGCCGGGTCATCGTGATTGACCATCTGGACTACCGGCTGGAAAAGGCCCGGACCTTCGCGCATGCCGAGACGTACAACTTCACCGAGTACGACGACATTGTGGTGCACATGAAGAAAATCACCGACCATCTGGGCGCCGACGTCGCCATTGACGCAGTGGGCGCCGAAGCGGACGGCAACTTCCTCCAGCATGTCACCGGCACCAAGCTCAAGCTCCAGGGCGGTTCTCCCGTAGCCCTGAACTGGGCCATCGACTCGGTGCGCAAGGCGGGGACCATATCGGTGATGGGTGCCTACGGTCCCATGTTCAGCGCCGTGAAATTCGGTGACGCCATGAACAAGGGCCTGACCCTGAATATGAACCAGGCCCCCATGAAGCGGCAGTGGCCGCGGCTGTTCGAGCACATCCGGGCCGGCTACCTCAAGCCCAACGAGATCATTACGCACCGGATTCCGCTTGAGCACATTGCCGAGGGATACCACATGTTCTCGGCCAAGCTGGATAACTGCATCAAGCCCGTGATCGTCCCCGGCTCCTGAAAGGAAGCACCTAACCATGGCCTATACCCCGCAGAAACCGGCCCTGACTCCCACCAGTGATGAACTGCGCGCACGGATCCCGGGCTGGGGCGCGGACCTTGATCCGAAGGACCGCCCCGCGGTGCCCAAGCTGCAGTTCGATCCCACGCTCAACGGCGCGCATTGGGAGTTCCCGGAGCGCCAGGAGGAGAAATATCCGCGCGAACGTTCCATTGAGCATAAGTTCCTCACTCCCGTGTTCGGCACGTCCTGCCCGCCCAAGGGACTGTCCGGTGTGATGCGCCGGTACGCCTACCGCCGGTTCAGCGAAGCACGGGCGGCACATTGGCTGATCCTGCTGGCAGCGGACCGGGTTGACGCGGTGGAAAGCCATCTGGCCTCCTTCCTGACCCTGCATCCGGACAATCCGATAACCGAGACGGGGGTGCTGAGCGAGTTCTCCCGGCGCGGGTATTCCTCCCGCGTCGGACGGAAGCGAGCGGATGTTAACCACCAGTGGATCGACCCCATCATCATCGGCGGACCGTGGCTGCTGGCCGGCGCCGGGCTGGCCGCGGGCATCGCGGCAGCGGTACGCCGGCTGCGCAGCTAGGCATTGGGGTTGCGTTGCCTGCCTCCACCCCCGGCGGAATACTGGTGGGGACGCAAAACGGAAGCCGGACGGGTGAGGCGGTGAGAGGTCATGGACGGCAGGGGTGTTGAACAGTACCGGCGCCGGATGGAACGCGCGGCACAGCTGAGGGCGGCCGGTGCCGGGGGCGGCCTGGACCCGGAGGATGTGGAGCAGGCCGCGGCTGAAGAGGAACTGCAGCACAAGCGGCGGCAGGTGGACGACGCCGCACGTGCGGACTACCTAGTCCGTGACGCGATGGCGCGCGGCGACTTCGACAACCTGAAATATGCGGGCAAGCCCATCCCCGGCCTGGGCGATGGCCATGATCCGGACTGGTGGATCAAGGGGGTGCTGCAGCGTGAAAACGTTACCGGCCTGGGGCCTGCGGCCATCCTGCTGCGCACCGAGGACGCGGAACTGGATGCCCGTCTGGATACCCGATGGAGCGAGCGGCAGGTCCGCGAGATCCTGGAAGACTTCAACACCCGGGTCATCAATGCCCGCCGCCAGCTCGAAGGCGGGCCGCCCGTGGTGACCAGGACCCGCGACGTCGAGCAGGAAATACTGCGCTGGCGGGAGCGGAAGGCCGCAGCCGCGGCGGCGGAAGAGGCGCAAAAAGAGGCCGCCGCCCCGGAAGCGGAGCGGCGGCGGTGGAACAGGTGGAAGCGGCGCCGTTAGCGCGGACCCGGCCTAGACCGTGGTGGCGTCGTGGACTTCGCCCACAAGCTCTTCGATGATGTCTTCCAGGAAGAGCACGCCGGTGGTGTTGCCCTTGGCGTCGAAGACCCGCGCCACGTGGGCGCCGGTGCGGCGCATGGTGGCCAGTGCGTCCTCCAGTTCGCCTCCCCGGTACGCCGAGGCAAGCCGGCGGATGCGCTTGGCCGGCACCGGCGCGGCGAATTCATCCGGACCGGTCAGGTCCATGACGTCCTTGAGGTGCAGGTAGCCGTCCGGGTCGCCGTCCTCATTGGTCAGGATGTACCGCGAATAGCCGTGGATATCCACGGCCTGCTGCAGGTCCGCCGGCGAGGCCGTTTCGGGCAGCAGCACCATCTGAGCAATGGGAACCTCGACGTCGGCCACGGTCTTTTCAGTGAACTCGAAGGCCGCCGTCAGGGTGCCGCTGCGGTCGGTGAGCACGCCGTCGCGCGTGGACTGCTCCACAATGTTGGCAACTTCGTCCAGCGTGTAGGCACTGGTGGCCTCGTCCTTGGGCTCTACCTTGAAGAGGCGCAGCACACCGTTCGCTATACCGTTCAGGGCCCGGATGACAGGGCGGACAATCCGGGACACCATCACCAGCGGCGGGGCCAGCAGCAGTGCGGCGCCGGTGGGAACCGAGAAGGAAATGTTCTTGGGCACCATTTCACCCACCACCACGTGCAGGAAGGTCACCAGCAGCAGCGCCACTACGAAGGCAATCATCCCGATGGCGTCCGCGGACAGCGAGGTCAGGCCCAGCGGGATCTCCAGCAGGTGGTGGATGGCCGGTTCCGAGACGTTCAGGATCACCAGGGAGCAGACGGTGATGCCCAGTTGGCTGGTCGCCAGCATCAGGGTGGCGTGTTCCATGGCCCAGAGGGTGGTTTTGGCGGCCTTGCTGCCGGCCTCGGCCTTGGGCTCGATCTGGGAGCGGCGGGCTGAGATGACGGCGAACTCGGCACCCACGAAGAAGGCGTTGACCACCAGCAGCACTACGAGCCAGATGATTCCGGGCAGGTATTCACTCATGGGTCAGGTCCTTGGTCAGTGAGTCGACAATGCGGTCATGGGCACTTACGGGCGCCTCCAGGGAACCCGACGGCGTGAACCGCAGCCGCTCAATGTGGTTGCGGACCACCCGTTCGACGCGGAGCGTTCCGCTGCCGATCTCCACTTCGTCGCCCAGCTCGGGAATGCGGTCCAGTTCATCGGTGACGAATCCGGCGATGGTGTCGTACTCCTCGCCGTCCGGTACCTCGATGCCCGTGCGGTCCAGCAGTTCGTCGGGCCGGAGTGCGGCGTCAAAAGTGATGGCCCGGCCGGTGCGGACCACGCCCACCCGGGCGCGGTCGTGTTCGTCCTCGAGCTCGCCGACAATTTCCTCGACCAGGTCCTCAAGGGTCACAATCCCCGCAGTGCCGCCATGTTCGTCGGAGACGATGGCCACCTGCAGGCCCTGGGCGCGCAGCAGCCCCAGCAGGGTGTCCGCATCCATGGACTCGGGCACGTGCATCGGTTCCACCATCAGCTCGGCGGCGGTCACGGAACCTCGGCCGGCCAGCGGAACTCCGAACGCCTGCTTCACGTGCAGCACGCCGAGGATGTCGTCCGAATCGCGGCCGATCACGGGGAAGCGGGAGTAGCCGGTGGCGGTGGCAGCGGCCACCACCTGTTCCGCCGTATCCGTGCCGTGAACCGTATGCATGCGGACGCGCGGCGTCATCACATCGGCGGCGCTGTGGTCCGCGAAGCGCAACGTGCGGTTCAGCAGCACGGCATGGTCCAGGTCCAGCACGCCTTCAAGGGCTGAGCGGCGGACCAGGGAACTGAGCTCCTCTGCGCTGCGCGCACCGGAAAGTTCCTCTTTGGGCTCAATGCCGAAGGACCGGATGATCGCGTTGGCGGTGTTATTGAAAAGCAGGATCACCGGCTTGAACACGGTGGTGAACACTGCCTGGAAGGGAACCACCAGCTTCGCCGTGGCCAGCGGCAGCGCAAGGGCGAAGTTCTTGGGCACCAGTTCACCGATGATCATGGAGAAGATGGTTGCCAGGAAGATGCCGGCCACGGCGCCGATTCCGGGCACCAGGGTGTCGGGAATACCCAGCGCCGCAAGCGGGGTGGCCAGCATGGAGCTGATGGCCGGCTCGAAGGTGTAACCGGTCAGGAGGGTGGTCAGCGTGATGCCGAGCTGGGCGCCGGAAAGATGCGTCGAGGTAATCTTCAGCGCGTTGATGGTGGGGTTAAGCCGTTTTTCACCCTTGTCCCGGCGGGCTTCAAGCTCCGCGCGGTCCAGGTTGACGAGTGAAAACTCGGACGCGACAAACAGTCCGGTGCCGACGGTGAGGAGCAAACCTACGCCAACCATTAGCCATTCATACATGGGGCTGCCCCTCTCTCGCGATAGCCGGTGCAGCCGGAGCGGACACGGTCTGCATTGCGGTCAGGACGGGGAGGGGCAAGGGTTTATGTGAGGGAGGGTCATCCATAGTCCAAGGAATATTACAGGATGCGTCTGGGCGCGGTTCCAAGGATTTTCCCAGCCGGAGCCGGAGCCGGAGCCGGAGCCGGAGCCGGCGCCGGAGCCGGAGCCGGAGCCGGCGCCGGAGCCGGCGCCGGAGCCGGAGCCGGAGCCGGGGGCGGGAGGCGGGGGCGGGGGCGGGAAGTGGACTACCGCCGGCCCTGCCCGTAGCTGGGCTCGCGGTTGGTGGAACCGGCCACGCGGTGCTGGCGCACCAGGCAGAACGGATCATAGATCTCAATCCCCAGCCGGCCGGTGCCGGGCATGGGCTGGCAGAAGCAGGTGCAGGGAAAGTTCACGGCCGCCTTTCCGGGTCCCTGAAGGCGCAGGACCCTCGAAGATCTTCTGGTGACTCCGGACGTGTCCCGTGGGGACGGAATCCGTCCTACTTTCCTTGATACAACCAAGGTGCGGCCCGTGCCAAAACGGGCCCGGCGCTGGAAACCGGCGCCGGGCCGCGCCGCCTAGCTGTTGGCCAGCTCTGCCTCGCCGGCAGCTTCCATCAGCACCGAGTCCAGCATCTCTCCGGCTTCTTCAGCGGACGCCGAACGGGCCAGGGCCAGCTCCGAAACCAGCAGCTGCCTGGCTTTGAGGAGCATCCGCTTTTCGCCGGTGGACAGCGGGTGCGTCCGCTCCCGGCACCAGAGGTCGCGCACCACTTCAGCGATCAGGTGCAGTTCGCCGGTGGCCATTTTGCCCTCATTGGCCTTGAAACGGCGGGACCAGTTGTCCGGTTCCATCCCGGCCGGTCCGCGCAGCACGGTGAACACGGCCTGCACGCCGGCGTCGTCAATGACGCTGCGCACGCCAACGTCTTCGGCATTGTCCGAAGGTAGCTTGATGGTGAGTTCGGTGGCGTGCACGCGGAAGGTCAGCGTTTCGCGTTCAATCCCCTTGACGGTCATGGGGGAGATGTCGGTAACGGTGACGGCTCCGTGGTGCGGGTACACCAGCGTCTGCCCAACGGTGAAATTCAAAATGACGTCCCTCTGTTCAGGTGGTTCCGAGTTCAGGTGGTTCCGAGATGCGCGGGCTCCCAAAGACCGAGAAACCAGCCGAGCCACCACTGGTGGCGGCCTGACGGACGGGCAATAGAGAAGGAGTCGTATTCCAGGCGAGGAGGTGCATAACTGCGGGGAAGGGTTGACTTTCAGCCGTACCGCTCCCGTTTTGTGCCCTCACGCTGTGCCGCTAGCTTATCCCCCCTGCGCAAGTCCCCGGCATCGGCCCGCCGCCGCCGGTTGCTAGGATGGCGGCGTGACCAACATGATGTGCGCGCGCTCTGCCGCCGCGGAAGGGCAGGTGGGCCCCGGGCCCTGCACTGCGTCCTCCGCTGCCCGCTGCCCCTGACGCGCCCCCGCGGCGCGCCTTTCCCAACCGCCGAAAGTGCTGCCGAACATCATGGAACCCCTGTCTGAAACGACCATCCGCAAATCCTTCATCAACGCCACCCGCTCCGAGGTGGCTGCCATGAACCTGCCCATCGGGTTCGAGAACATCAATTGGGAGATCCTCGACCAGCTGGGTTGGCGGGACCACAAAATGCCCCAGCGCGCCTATCTGGTGCTGCCCTTGGACGGAAAGCCGGTGGGAGTGCTGCTGCGCGCACCGGAACTGAGCGCCCCGAAGAACCGGCGGGTGCTGTGCGCCCTCTGCCAAGATGTGTTCTCGGAGGAGGAAGTCTTCCTCTACGTGGCACGCCGGGCCGGCCAGCGGGGCCGGGACGGCAATACCGTGGGCACCCTCATCCATGCTGACTTCACATGTTCGGTCAACGTGCGGGCAGACGTTGCGCCCACGCCCATCCATCCGGATCCGGATGCGGTGACCGCAGAGCGGATCCAGGGACTGCGCGGACGCACTGAGCTGTTTGTGCGCAACATCCTGGCGAAGTAGCGCGTTTCCCCGGCTCATCCACCGCCTCCGCGGGGAGGGGCCGGGGGACTACTGCCCCGGCAATTCCCGGTCCAGGAGAGTCCAAGCAGCTGTGCGCGCCCGGGCTGCCGGAGCTGCGGGCGTCCCGCGCAGCAGGCTGCTGAGGACTCCGTTGTATAGCAGCAGGAGCAGTTCTGCGACCCGCTCCGGGTCCTGGCAGCGGGCTTCGCGTGCCAGGTCCGTAAGCCGGCGGGTAACCAGGCGGGTGTCTTCAGCTACAAGGTCGAAGACGGGATCACTTGCCCCCTCCGCGGGCACAGACCGCTCGGAAGCCGTGGCGAGGAAGCAGCACCACTGTGTGGGGCCGGCCGCGGCACGGAACGTGTCCACGGCGTCGAAGATTGCCACCAGGCGCTCCCTCGGGGATTGGGCCGCGGCTACGGCTGCATCCCAGTGGGAGGTCCAGGACTCAAGCCGGCGGGAAAGGACGGCGTGGAGCAGGTTGTCCTTGGCTCCGAAGTGCTTGTAGAGGGTCACTACGGATACCCCTGCCGCCGCCGCCACGGAGTCAACCCCCGTGGTGGCAATGCCGTCGGAAAAGAACAGTCCTTCGGCGGCGTCGAGGATACGGTCCCGGGTGGGCTGGGGGAGAGGCATACCGCTAGTGTAACGTTCGTTTCAGTGAAACGAACGTTTAACTGGCGACGGAGGCAATGTGCAGCAGGCGGGGATTCGTGTGCAGGGCGGCGCGGGAGCAGGCGTGGCGGCGGCCGGAATGCTGTTGATTGCAGCCACCTACGGCATGGCCCGTTTCGGCGTGGGGCTGTTCGCCCCGGCGTTGTCAGCGTCCCGGCCGCAGCTCGTTGATGTGCTGGGTTGGGCCGCCGCTGCCCAGTTCACTTCCTATTCGCTGGCGGCCTTGGCTGCCGCCCGGCTGGTGGACCGCTATCCGCGGACGGGCTTGGTGTTGGCCGGCGCCACCGCAACTGCGGGCTGCCTGGGGGTGGCAGTGGCCACGGACCCGATGATGTTCATCCTTGCGGTTCTCGTGGGAGGGCTGGGAGGCGGTTTCGCCTCCCCGGCCCTCGTTCCGGTGATTGACGCGTTGGTGAAGCCCGAGGCGGCGGCCACGGCCCAGTCCGTTGCCAACGCCGGCACAGCAGTGGGCGTGATCGGGGCGGGTGTGGTTGTGTTCGCCGTTCCATCCGTAGGTGCCGCCTGGGTGCTGATGGCCCTGATCTGCGCAGGATCCGCCGCGGCCGCACTGTACCCGGTGCGCTCGCGCAACGCTTTGGCAGTCCGGCCAGGTAGCCAAACCGCACGGCAGGAGGAGACCTCCGGGCCGCTGGCCTGGCGGGCGTTGCTGCTCCCGGCGGCCGCCGCCCTGGTGGTGGGCGCGGGGTCCTCCCTGACCTGGACTTTCGGCCCGCTGCTGGTCACTGGGGCCGGCGCCGTCTCCGGCGGTCAGGTTGGTTGGTTATGGATTGCCCTGGGCGCCGGCGGGCTCCTGGGAACCTTCACCGGCCATCTGGTGAAACGCATCGGGCTGCACAGCGGGTGGTGTGCCTGTGCCGGGTTGCTGGCTCTGGCCACCGCCGCCGTGGGTCTCTCCGTTGCCACGGCCAACACCGCGGCGGCCTACGCCGGCATGGCGGTTTTCGGGGCAGGCTACATGGCAATGTCGGCCGTGCTGATCCTGTGGGCCCGGTCCGCGTGGCCGCAGGACGCCGGGGCCGGCACCTCGGTGCTGTTTATCGCGCTGGCCACCGGGCAGGCGCTGGGGTCCGCCGCCATTGGCGCCGCAGACTGGAGCCCCGTTGCCCTGGCGGCAGCAGCTACCGCGTTTTGTGCCGCCGGCGGCACAGCCGCACTGGTACGCAAGCGCAGCTAGGCGTCCCGGTGGGCGGCGTCGGGGTCCTCCGGCGCGTCGCGGCGGCGCTGTGCCAGCAGCTCCTTGGTGCGCACCAGGCGCAGGGCGGTCACCAGCACCAGGCCGCCCACCATGTTGAAGAGCAGTGTGTAACCGAACCAGCCCAGCCACTGCAGGTAGGTGATTTCCGCCCCGGACTGGAGGGCACCGAAAATCAACAGTGAATCCAGGATGGAATGGAACAGCTGCAGGCCGGCCAGCAGGAATCCACCGATAACCGTGGCGACAATCTTCGCAGGATCCGAAGACGTGCCTTGCTGCATCCGGCTCATCAAGGTGATGGTGCTGCCGCCCAGGATCGCCAGGGCCACGGTTTGGAGTGAAAACGGTGCTTCGGTGAAGTGCTTTGCCGATTCGGCTACGGTGGGCGCCCACTGGGGAAAGGCCTGCATCACAATCCACATAAAGACCCAGCCCCCGGCCAGGTTCGCCACCAGCGTGCCGGCCCAGAGCTTGGCGAGCTGCTTGACGCTGCCTTCCTTGGCCGCAACAGCAGCCACCGGCATCAGGAAGTTTTCGGTGAAGAGCTCGCTGTGCGCCAGGAAAAGAGCAATAAGGCCCACGCTGAAGGCAATGCCGGCCAACAGGTGGTCACCCGTTTCATGCATCACGGCCAGGTATGCCATCACTCCGAGGCCTACTTCGAGGCCGCCGAACACCCCGGTGATCAGGATGGTGCGGAAGGTGCGGTGCAGGCGCTCGGCACCTTCCGTCACAGTGTTCTCGAATGACTCCTGGAGTTCGTCCTCCACGGGCGCCTCGGAGGAGCCGATTTCCCTGCGACGTTCCTCGCTCATATTTGTCCTCTCCGGTGCCGGCCTGTCCTTAGACCATAAGCCTACTGATGAAGTGTTGCGTATTCAGCACAGGTGGCGCACAGTTTCGGCACAGGTTTGGTTCATGCCGTCCCTGCACAATGGTGGTCAGGCCGAAATCCGGGCCCTTCAAGGCACCTGAATCAAAGGACTCAATCCATGGCAGAGCCTTCCACACAGTCCCCCGCGGGCAATCTACCGCGTCTGGCGCATCCGGACGGCAGTCCCATCCGGGCGCTGGTGGTGGACGACGAGACGAGCCTGGCGGAGCTGGTGGGCATGGGCCTGCGCATGCTGGGCTGGACCGTGCTGACGGCGCCGGACGGGCACCGGGCCGTTGCGGCCGCCCGCGAGTTCCGCCCGGATGTGCTGGTGCTGGACGTGATGATGCCGGGACTGGACGGGCTTGCGGCCCTGCAGAAGATCCGCTCGTTTTCCCCCGACGTTCCGGCCCTGTTCCTCACCGCCAAGGATGCCGTTGAAGACCGCATCTCCGGTCTGGCCGCCGGTGGGGATGACTATGTCACCAAGCCGTTCAGCATGGAGGAACTGATGCTCCGCCTGCACCGGTTGGTGCAGCGCTCGGGGGTGGCGGCGTCGGACTCCGCCGAACTGGTGGTCGGTGACCTGGTGCTGAATCTGGAGACGCGGGAAGTCTCGCGCGGCGGGGAGGACATCTCCCTGACCAATACCCAATGGGAACTGCTGCGGTACCTCATGGAGAACCCGAAGCGGGTCCTGAGCAAAGCCCAGATCCTGGCCAACGTCTGGAATTACGATTTCGGGGGCCAGGCCAACATTGTGGAACTGTACATTTCCTACCTGCGCAAAAAGATCGATGTTGGCCGCCCGCCCATGATCCATACCGTGCGCGGCGCGGGGTATGTCCTTAAGCCGGCCGCGTGAGCACATCCGGTGCCCGGTCCGGGAAGGCGCCGGTCCTGCGCAGCCATCCCCTGCGCACCAAGCTCATCCTCGCCACCCTGGCGCTCCTGACTGCCATCTGCGCGGCCATCGGCGTGTTCAGCCATTTGGTCATGAGCCAGTACCTCACATCGGTGCTCGACGACGGGTTGGAGCGGTCCGCAGGCCGGGCGGGATTCCGTCCCGGGCTTCCCCTCGGTGACGCCCAGCTGCCGGAGGACCCGGGCACTGAGGCGCCCGCTCCGGACGGTGCCGGCACCGCCACTGAGGAGCCCTTCCCGGACGGCGCCGGTCCGATGCGCCCCGGTGCCTTGAATGCCCTGTTTGTGGACGGGGAGCCGCGCCGGCCGACGCTGGTGCTCGAGGACGGAGTTGCCGAGCTGCTGAAAGAGGAGGACCTGGATAAACTAGCCGCGGTCAACCCGGACGAGGGACCCGAGGACCTCGCCCTGTCGGCCGGCGACTACCGGGTGGATGCTTTTTCCGCGCCATCCGGGTCACCTATGGGCAACGCCGTACTGGTGACGGGCTTTTCCACGGCCCAGCGGGACAGCACCCTGGCTTCCCTGAACATCACCATGGTCGTGCTGTCCCTCGCGGGCCTGCTCGTGACCGGTGTGGCCGGAACCGTGATTATCCGGCGCTCACTGCGCCCCCTGGACCAGCTCGCCGCCGTCGCCACTTCAGTGTCAAAACTGCCGTTGGCCTCAGGCGAGGTGGAAATACCGGTTCGGGTGCCGCCGTCGGCCGCCGGGCCCGGATCCGAAGTGGGCACGGTGGGACTTGCGCTGAACGGCATGATTGACCACGTCACGCAGGCGCTGCGGGCCAGGCAGGCCAGCGAAATGAAGGTGCGCCAGTTTGTTGCCGATGCCAGCCATGAGCTCCGCACGCCGCTGACCTCCATCCGGGGCTACACGGAACTGGTCCTGCTCGGTGAAGAGGTCAGCGCGTCCGGCAGGTCGGCCCTGGAACGGGTGGACAGCGAGTCCAAACGCATGTCGGTGCTGGTGGAAAATCTGTTGCTGCTGGCCCGGCTGGATGAAGGCCAGCGCGGCGAGCGTTCCGACGTCGACCTCACGGAGCTGGTGGTCGAAGCCACCAGTGACGCGCAAGTGTCGGCACCGGAGGACCAGTGGACCCTTCAGCTGCCGGACGAGCCGGTCATCGTTGACGCCGTCGAGTCCGAGCTGCGGCAGGTGCTGATCAACCTGCTCTCGAATGCGCACAAGCACACACCGCCCGGAACCCGGGTGGAGATCGTGTTGCAGGCGGACGCGGGGAAGGCGACGGTCACCGTGACCGACAACGGCCAGGGCATTGATCCCGAATTCATGGATTCGCTTTTCTCCCGGTTCAGCAAGGCTGATTCCGCCCGCACCGGAACCGGCGGCTCCGGGAGCAGCGGCCTGGGCCTGGCCATTGTGCAGGCGCTCGTGGCCGCCAACGGGGGGACCATCAACGTCGAAAGCAGGCCCGGACACACCCAGTTCACGGTGGTCTTCCCCTTGCCTGGAAGCGGCGGCAGCAGCGCCTGAGCCCCCGCCGGGCGGCCCGTTCCAGGCTCAAATGTGCAGCGCAGGCCCGGCACAGCTTCGGCAAAGCCTGGCGGGGCACAGTGGAAGGTGAACCCGCGCCACCGTTTGGAGAGCAATACGTGAACCTTCTGATCCTTATCGCCGCTGACCTCGCAGCCATTGCCGTACTGACCTTTGGCCTCTACCTGCGCAGGCACCGCCGCCGCGACCTTGTGGTCTCCTACGTTGGAATGAACGTGGGAGTCTTTGCAGTCGCGACCATGCTTGCCGGCTCCACTGCAGGCATAGGACTGGGACTGGGACTGTTCGGTGTGTTGTCCATCATCCGGCTGCGGTCCACGGAACTGGCCCAGCATGAGGTGGCCTATTACTTCTCGGCGCTGGCCATCGGCCTCATCGCCGGGCTGGGCTCGGAGCCGCTCTGGCTGCCCCTGGCACTGCTCGCCCTCATCCTGGGGGTCATGGCGGCCGTGGACCATTCCCGGGTCCTGTCCGCCTACCGGCACCAGAACGTTGTCCTGGACCAGGGCATCGCCGATGAAGCACTGCTTTACCGGCGGCTGGCCGAAGTGCTGGGTGGCCGGATTCACTCCGCCACGGTCCTGGAGCTGGACCTCGTTAATGACCGGACTATCGTGGAGGTCCGGTACGAGGCCGGCCGTCGGTCCGCCGGCACCGGGGAAGTCGCCCCCCGGCACACCGCGGCGCTGCAGGAGGCCGGGCTGCCGGGCGAACCGCCAGCGGGCACCGTCACCGCCGCCGCGGCAGTGCCGGCAACATCGCCGGCGTCTGTGCCCTCCGGTGCTGCGGTTTCCTCCGGAGCTGTCCCGGCGGTCTCGTGAATACTGCAGCAATCCTGACGGAGAGC
Source organism: Arthrobacter sp. zg-Y1143 (assembly GCF_030125565.1). Taxonomy (NCBI): domain Bacteria; kingdom Bacillati; phylum Actinomycetota; class Actinomycetes; order Micrococcales; family Micrococcaceae; genus Arthrobacter; species Arthrobacter sp. zg-Y1143. The sequence continues at coordinate 319,366 of NZ_JASKLW010000001.1, forward strand.
CTGCGCAGCCGGTCCCCGGTCTCCCTCGAGGAGATGAACGCCTCAGCTGCGCTGCAGACCCGTGTTGACCGCAAGTATGTTCTCGGCGGCCAGCAGGCGGCCGAGGTCCTGCGGGCCCTGCCGGCCAGGTTCCATGTGCTCCAGATGCTGGGCCGGCGGGCGTTCACCTATGAATCCGTCTACTTCGACACCCCGGGACTGGACAGTTACCTGCTGGCGGCGCACGGCCGGCGCAGGCGGTACAAAATCCGCACCCGCACCTATGTCGACAGCGGGCTCAGCTTCCTTGAAGTGAAGACCGAAGGGGCCCGCTCGGCCACCGTCAAGGACCGGGTCCCTTATTCTCCCGGAGACAGCCACAGGATCACACCCGCCGGCCGTGCCTACATTTCCGAAACGCTGCAGGCGGCCATTGGCGCCGTGCCCGCCGGGCCGCTGCTGCCGGTCATTGAAACCGGTTATGACCGCATCACCTTGTTCTTTCCCGATTCCTGCAGCCGGGCCACCGTGGATCTGGGTGTCACTTGGCGGCGTCCCGACGGCACGGCCCGGGTTCTGGACGGCGCCGTCATCCTGGAAACGAAATCCGGGCGCACCGCCGGCCCATTGGACCGCGATCTGTGGGCCCGCGGCATCCGTGCCTGCCGCATCTCAAAGTTTGCCACCGGGATGGCTGCCCTGGATCCATCACTGCCGGCCAACCGATGGCACCGCACCCTCACCCGCGCCATGACCCTGCAGCCGCTGCCGGATCCCGCCCAACCCGCTTCCCGAATGTAAAAGGACACACATGCACCGCCGTTCCGTCACCACTTCAGTGGCAGCCTTTGCCCTGGTCACTTTCCTAGCCGGCTGCTCCGGTTCCGTGCCGGCAGGCTCTGATGCCACCGCAGCCGCGGAAGCGGCACCGTCAGCCTTCGGCCCCACAGTAAGCGCTGGGGATATTGCCGAAGAGACCCACTATGACGACGACGACCTCATCTGGGATGCCGCGGATGAGGTTCCGGTGGCGCTCGGTGGCGCCGAGGCGCGAAGCGGCGTGGAGGTGGACGGAGGCACGGTCACCCTCGCCGCGGCAGGTACCTACCGGTTGTCCGGCTCGCTCGCGGACGGGCAGGTGGTGGTTGCCGCCGGGAAGGAAGACCTGGTCCGCGTCATCCTCGACGGCGTTGACCTAACCAGCAGCTCCGGCTCGCCATTTGTCATCACCTCCGCCAACGAGGTGATGGTGTACCTGGAAGACGGCACCAGCAACACTCTGCGTGACGCTGCTACCTATGCGGACACCGCCGATGATGCACCCGATGCCGCGCTGTATTCCATGGAGGACCTGACCATTGCCGGTAGGGGCACTCTGGCTGTGGAGGGCAATGCCGCGGACGGCATCGTGTCCAAGGACGGCCTGGTCCTTGCCGGCGGCGGCGTCACGGTCAACGCCGCGGGCAACGGCATCAAGGGCAAGGACTACGTGGTGCTGGCAGGCGGCCGCTACGCCGTCACGGCCGCCGGCGACGGCGTGAAGTCCACCAACGACGAAGACGCGGACCGGGGCTGGTTCAGCATTTACGGCGGCGAGCTGGCGGTCTCCTCGGGAGACGACGGGGTCAAGGCCGAAACCCTGCTCACCGTCAACGGCGGGGCCGTCACGGTGTCGGAGTCCGCAGAGGGCATGGAAGCGGCGCACATCGCCATCAACGGCGGCAGCGTTGACGTTACGGCCAGCGACGACGGCATCAACGCCGCGGGCGGCAGCAGCGCAAGCGCAGAAACCGGAGGCGGAGACGTAGGCGGCGGTGTTGCCGGGCCGGCCGGCGGCGAAGGGTCCATGCCGGAACCGCCGGCAACGCCTGAAGGCGGCATGGCGCCCGGCCCGGTGCCGCCGTCCGGAGAATTTCCGGCGGAAGGCCCTCTGGGCCCCGGCGGCGGCGAGATGGAAGTGGGGGACTACTCCATCGTCATCACCGGCGGCACGGTTACCGCAAACGCCGACGGCGACGGCCTGGATTCGAACGGAACGGCCACCATCAGCGGCGGAACCGTGGTGGTGCACGGACCCACCAGCAACGGTAACGGGGCCCTGGATGTGAACGGCAGCCTCACCGTGGACGGCGGGACGCTCCTGGCCGGGGGAAGTGCCGGCATGGCCCAGGCGCCTTCCGATACGTCGTCACAGTCCGGGGTGCAGTTCACCTTTGGTTCCACCGTGGCCGCGGAAACCCTGATCAGGATTGCGGCTGCCGACGGCACGGTGGTGGCATCTTTCACTGCGCTGAAGGACACGGCCAGCGTTATTTACTCCGCGGCGGATATCAGCGCCGGTGCTGCCTACACGGCCTACACCGGCGGGACTGAGGGCACTCTGGACGGAGCGGAGGACGCCGGCACAGCAACCGGCGGCGAGTATTCTCCTGGTTTCGCTCCGGGCTTCTGAGGCAGGGGAGGTACCCGGAGCGGAGCAGCGCTACGCCGGGTCGATCCAGTACCGGCGAGTGCCTTCCCGGCTGTCCTCGTAAACGCCGCCGTTCTTCTCGATAACGGCCCGGGAACCGGCGTTGTCCTCGGCACAGGTGACCAGCACGGGTGAGATGCCCAGCCCGCGGGCCACCGGCAGGGAATCATGCAGGGCGCGGGTTGCGTGGCCCTGCCGCTGGGCCGAGGGACGGATGCTGTAGCCGATGTGTCCGCCGCGCTCGAAGAGGAAGTCATTCAAGATGTGCCGGATGGCGAGGGAACCGAGGAACTCCTCTCCTTCCACCAGCCAGAGGTAGGTGCAGGCGACGAATTCCGGCGGACGGGGTGTTTCCGGCAGCCGGTCTGCCACCAGCCCGTCGACGAAGGCCGCAAAATCCCCGGAAATTTCCGTGCGGACGCGCTCGAGCCGGTTCTCGCCGTACACACCGGAACCGTCCATGTTCTCGCCGCCGAATTCTTCGGCGGCGGCCAGCCAGCTGTTCCGGAAACGGGCATCGGGAGTAATCAGGGTTGCCATTGGGGGATTCTATGACGGTGTAATTCGATAAAGCGAAACCATCCAAATGGACAGGATTCCCAGCCGCCGGGATGAAAGACTGCGTTTTCAACCGAAAGTCGTTTGGGGGCGGGATAGCTTCGGTGCCATGACTCAATTGCTGAATTACACGCGTATCTGGGGTGCCCCAGCGGCTGCCGCAGTATTTTTGGTGCTCTGGATCATCGGGGAGGCAGGCCGGATGGGTGGCGATTTCGCCACCTGGGGCGGGGCATTCCCGCTGCTGGCCTTTACCTTGGCCATCGGGCTTGCGTCACGGGTGGCGTACGCCGCGCTCCTCATCCCCGTTCTGGTCCTCGCCGCGCAGTTCCTCAGGGCTGTGCCGCCATTGGAGCCCAATAGCTGGCCCATTTACCTCGGTTCGGGGATTGTGCTCTTTTTCGTGGCGCTGTCGGGTGGCAAATGGCCGCGGGTGGCAGGAATTGCGGCAGCGCCTTTCCTTGCCGGTGCCATGTCATATCTGATGCTGAACAGAAGTTACTCGGGCGGTGTCGGCTGGCTGCCGGTTTACGGGGCCTCTTGGTACACGATGCGGGATTTCTGGATACTTTATTCCTCGTTCCTGCTGGTGATTTTCGCTGTGGCCTGGCTTGCCGGCCATGCCCTGCGCAGCTGGGAAGAGCGCCGGACCCTGTCCGCCGAACGGACTGCAGCAGTGGACAGCCTGAAGGCCACCGAAGTGGACCTGATCGTGGAACAGGAGCGGACCCGTATTTCCCGCGACCTGCACGACGTGCTGGCGCACTCCCTGGCTGTCATCGCCGCGCAGGCCGACGGTTCGCGCTACCTGGGGAAGAACCAGCCCCAGCCGGTGCTGGACGCTTTGGAGAACATTGCCTCCTCTGCGCGCCGCGCCCTGACCGATGCCCAGCGGGTGATTGAAGGGGTGGGCGACGGCGGTTCCGCGTTGCCCCAGCCCCGGCTGGCGGATATTGACGAACTTCTCGAGCAGCAGGGCAACAGCCTGCAGGTGGAACGCACCGAGTCCGGGTCGCCGGTGGACCTGCCCGAGGGGCAGCAGCTGGCGGTGTTCCGGATTGTGCAGGAATCCCTCACCAACGCCCTGCGCCACGGCGGATCCGGAACGCGCGTTACGGTGCACCTGGACTGGAGTGGTCCAGGGCTTTCCCTGCAGATCGCCTCCTATCCCGGCCGCGCGGCGTCGTCGGCCGGGAGCGACTCAAGCGCGACGACGGCCGGCACCGGTCGCGGTATTGCCGGCATGCGCGAACGTGCCCACCTGGCCGGCGGCTGGCTCACGGCCGGCCCGGACGGGGAAAGCTTCCGGGTGAGCGCGTTCCTGCCCTACGGATTGGCGCTGAGCGCACCGGGCGCTGAGATTTATGCCGCGGAACTGGTAGGCGCAGATGAGTGAACCGGGCGGAGGTGCTGCGGAGGAACCGATCCGCGTGGCCCTGGTGGATGACCAGCCGCTGTTCCGTGCGGGAATCCAGATGCTGGTGCGCTCGCAGCCCGACCTCGCCTACTGCGGCGGCGCCGGTGACGGGATGGAAGCAGTGGAACTGGCTGAAACAGCCCGTCCGGACGTGATGCTGATGGATCTGCGGATGCCGGTGGTGGACGGGATTACTGCCACCCGGCGGATCATGGCTGACGCCGACGCAGCCGGCCGGGACCGGCCCAAGGTGATTGCACTGACCACCTTCAACCGGGACCAGGCAGTGGTGGAAGTGATCCGCGCCGGCGCCAGCGGTTACCTGCTCAAAAGCGCCGAACCGGAGTTCCTGCTCTCGGCCATCCGCACGGTGTACGCAGGCTATTCAGTAGTGGCGCCGGGTTCCGCACATGACCTGTTTGCGCACCTGACCCGCAGCGCTGACCCGCCGGAACCGGACCTGGCAGCCATCGCCGAGCTGTCGGCGCGGGAGAAGGACGTGTTTGTGCTGGTGGCCAAAGGCCTCAGCAACGCGGACATAGCCGCCAGTGTGTTCCTCTCCGAGGCCACGGTCAAAACGCACATTCGCCGCATTCTGGACCGGCTGGGCCTGGCCACCCGGATCCAGCTGGTGGCGTTCGCCTACGAGCACCGGCTCATGGGCTGAAGGGCTCCCGCCAAGGGCAGCGCCCTGCGTATCCTCCTCCTATGGACCCGGTACGCGTCTGTCTCTGGATTTTCGCCGCCAGCACCGCCGGCACGTGGCTGCTGTCCCTGGCCACGCGGGAATACTCGTGGACAGACCGTATTTGGTCGCTGACCCCGGTGGCCTATGTGTGGGTGTTTGCCGCGGCATCCGGTGCAGCCGCCCGTGTGGTGCTGATGGCGGCGCTGGTGACCCTGTGGGGCGCCCGGCTGACCTTCAACTACGCCCGCAAGGGCGGGTATGCCCCGGGCGGAGAGGACTACCGCTGGGGCATCCTTCGCCGCCGGCTGCGGCCCTGGCAGTTCCAGCTGTTCAACCTGGGGTTCATCAGCATCTACCAGAACCTCATCATCTGGCTGATGACCCTTCCGATCCTTACCGTCTACCGGCACCCCGGGCCGCTCACCGGGTGGGACGGGGTGCTGGCGGTGCTGTTCCTGGCCGCCCTCGCGGGGGAGACCATCGCGGACCAGCAGCAGTGGAATTTCCAGCAATGGAAAAAAGCCCGGCGCGCCGCCGGACAGGAATCGGGCCCCGGCTTTCTGCAGACCGGCCTGTTCCGCTTCTCCCGGCATCCCAATTTTTTCTTTGAACAGGCCCAGTGGTGGCTCTTCTACGGTTTTGCCGTTGCCGCCGCGGGTTCCTGGCTGCACTGGACCCTGGCCGGTCCGCTTCTGTTGAGCGCGCTGTTCGCCGGTTCCACCGCCTTCACCGAGAGCATCTCCCGCGCCCGCTACCCTGCCTACGCCGGATACCAGCAGCGGACCTCGGCGCTGGTTCCGCTGCCGCCCCGCGGCCCCCGCCCGGCCGTTTGAGGCATCCAACCCCGGCTGTACTGTCAGTCACATTCGTCTCATTCGGGAATGCAAATTTCTTCTACAGGTGTTGAATAAGGCAGGATTGAAACACTTAGAAGGAGAAAGACATGGGACGCGTAAGCGGCAAAGTAGCCCTCATCAGCGGAGGGGCCCGCGGCATGGGCGCCTCGCACGCACGCCTGCTGGTGGCTGAGGGTGCCAAGGTCGTTATCGGCGACATCCTCGACGAGGATGGCCGGAAGACGGCCGAAGAGCTTGGTGACGCCGCCCGCTACGTGCACCTGGATGTCACCAACGCTGCCGACTGGGACGCCGCGGTAAACACCGCCGTCACCGAATTCGGCGGACTGGACGTGCTGGTCAACAACGCCGGGATCGCCAACTTCGGGCACATCGAGGATTACAGCTTCGAGCAGTGGAACACCATTGTGAACATCAACCTCAACGGCGTGTTCCTTGGCATCAAGTCCGCCATCCCGGCACTGAAGGAATCCGCGGGCGGATCCATCATCAACATCTCCTCCACAGCGGGCCTGCAGGGCTTCGTGGAGCTGCCGGGTTACACCGCCACCAAGTACGCGGTGCGCGGCCTGAGCAAGTCTGCTGCTCTGGACCTTGGCAAGTACGGCATCCGCGTGAACTCGGTGCACCCGGGCGTCATCAAGACGCCCATGACGGAAGGCATGGAGAACCCCATGAACCACGTCGCCCTGCACCGCATGGGCGAGGCGCAGGAGGTCTCCCAGATGGTCCTGTTCCTGGCCAGCGACGATTCCAGCTTCTCCTCCGGGGCGGAATTCGTGGTTGACGGCGGCGAGACCGCAGGACTGGCCAACTACTAGGCCTGCTCCACAACAAAAGCTTGCGGCGTCCCCCAGCGCCGCGGCATCGAAGGGTCCTGCTTTGGCAGGGCCCTTCGGTGTATCTGCGAAGATTAATTTCATGCCAGCACCGGAAGACCCCAAGCCGCTACGGCGGCACTCCCCGGAAGAACCCCGGACTGCCCGCACCCGCGAAGCGCTTGAAGCAGGCCTCTGGGAGCTGCTCCGGGAGCATGAACTGGCAGACATCAGCGTGTCGGCGCTCTGCCGCCAGGCAGGGGTGCACCGCACCACGTTCTACGGCCATTACCGGAACATTTTCGACTTTGCCGCCTCCGTATACGCCGGCGTGGTGGACCGGCTGGGCACCGTGGACCTGGACCAGCGCGGGACTGGGCGGACTGTCGCGGAGATCGGGGACCTTTACGTAGAGTCCATCCGGCAGATCCTGCGGCACACCAAGGATGAGCAGCGCGTCTACCGGGCCCTGTTCCATACGGAGACGTTCCTGGGCGTCCTCGTCGAGGACCTGCGGTTGCGGATTCTCCTGGCACTGCACGTCTGGCAGGCGCACGAGGTGTTGCCGGACATCAATCTGGAGGCCACGGCGGGATTTTTGGGCGGCGCCTACGCCTCCTGGTTTGAGCAGTGGGTCATCAGCGACGACGACGACGCCGAAGCCTGGCTGGCCTCCCTGCGGAACCTGCTGCCTTCCTGGTGGCCGCGGGACGGTTTCCCGCAGGCGGGTTAGCCCCGCCCGCGGTAACTGCCATCGGCACCGTCCCGGCGGCCAGCAGCTGCACCGGCCCCCTAGGCCCGGTGCAGGGCTCCCCTCAGCGAGGCGAGGTCCGGGTAGCCGTTGACGGCCATGGTGAGGTCCGCCTCAGCCAGCAGGCTGCGCATCACATGCGTTACCCCGGCCTGTCCGCCCACGGCCAGCCCGTACACGTACGGCCGGCCGATCCCCACGGCGGTGGCCCCCAGGGACAGTGCACGCAGGGCATCCACCCCGGAACGCACCCCTGAATCAAACAGCACCGGGGCGCCGTCGGCCGCTTCCACCACGCCGGGCAGGCAGTCGATGGCGGGGATGCCGCCGTTGGCCTGGCGGCCGCCGTGGTTGGAGCAGTAGATGCCGTCCATCCCGCCGTCCAGGGCGCGCCGGGTGTCCTCCGGGGAGCAGATGCCCTTGAGCAGGATCGGCAGCTTGGTCAGGGAGCGGAACCACGCCAGGTCCTCCCAGGTCATGGTGGGATTTCCGAACAGGGATGCCCACAGCATCACGGCGGCGGCGGGATCGGCGGAGCCCTGCTCGGCCAGCAGCTTCCGGAAGCGGTCGTCCGTGAGGTAGTTGGCCAGGCACTGGCCGGAGAGCATCGGCAGGTAGGCGGCGCTGAGGTCGCGCGGACGCCAGCCGTTGACCCAGGTGTCCAGGGTGATCACGATGCCCGTGTAACCGGCTGCTTCGGCGCGGTGCACCAGGCTCTCGGCCAGTTCCCGGTCTGCGGGCGGGTAGAGCTGGAAGAATCCGGGTGTTTCACCGGCCGCTGCGCGGACCTGTTCCAGCGGTGCGGAGGCGAGGGTGGAAGCCACCATCGGTATGCCCAGCTCGGACGACGACGCCGCGGTGGCCAGGTCGCCGTCGTCGGCCACTGCGCCCAGCACGCCCACGGGCGCGAAGAACAAGGGTGAGGGCAGATGATGCCCGAACAGGTCGATGCCCAGGTCCCGCTGTGCCGCGCCCACGAGCATCCGGGGCATGATGCCCAACCGCTCGAAGGCTGCAACATTGGCCCGCTGGGTGTGTTCATCGCCGGCGCCGCCGGCCACGTAGCCCAGGACCCGCGGATCCATGACGGTCTGCGCCAGTTCCTCCGTGGCGGCAAAGCCCATCGGCAGCCCGGGAAGTGTTCCCCGTGCTCCGTTCATGTAAATGCCCAGCTGATAGTCGCCGAAGTTAGCGCTCACGATTGTTGTCCCCGTTTCATCTCATTCGCGGCGCCGTCGCCGGAATGCTCCTGTGGCGGAAATGCTACTCCCGGGCGCTCTTGGCAGCGGCGCGACCCGCTGGGCCGGCGAACCGGTCCAGCCTTTGTTCGAGCCCCGCCCGGACCTGCGGCCATTCCTCCGCAAGGAGCGAATACACGGCCGTATCCCGCCAGCTGCCGTCGGCGCGGCGCCGGTCCCGGCGGCGGATGCCTTCGAACGCCGCGCCGATCCCGCTGATGGCGGCCCGGGACCGCTCGTTGCGGGCGTCCGCCTGAATGGTGATGCGGCCTAATCCGGCCGCGAAGGCATGTCCCAGCAGCAGGAGCTTGGTCTCTGGGTTCACGGCGGTGCCCCAGACGGAAGGCGAATAGGCAGTCCATCCCAGTTGGGCCGATTCCGTGTGCAGCTCCAGGTCGGCCAGGCTGCTGGTGCCCACCACCGTGCCGGCGTCCGTCCCGGCCAGAAGGCGGACCGCAAAGGGCAGTTCATTCCACCGGTAATACCTCCGCGCCCACTCAGTGAACCCGTCTAAATCCTCGCGGAGCCCCGCCGGGCCGCCGCCGTAGCCGCCGGCAAACACCTCGGGCACCGCAATGGCCCGGTACAGCTGGGGCAGCAGGTCAGCGGTCAACGGTTCAAGCCGGACAAACCGGCCCGCGAGGACGGCGGGAAGGGGACGCACGGCAGTCATGGGCGTCAGTTTGGCACACCGCAGGCCGGCTGCGGCGCCACGCACCGCTTCGCTACGCCAGGAACTTGTCAGGTGTCAGGGGCAGGTCCCGCACCCGGACGCCGGAGGCGTTGTAGGCGGCGTTGGCGATGGCCGCCGCGCTGCCCACAATCCCGATTTCCCCGATGCCCCGGGCGCCCAGCGGGCCGGCGTGCTCGTCGTCGTCCTCAATCCACAGGGCCTCCATGTCCAGCACGTCCGCGTTGGTGGGGATGTGGTATTCGGCCAGGTCGTGGTTGACGAAGATGCCGAACCGCGGGTCCATGACGCCCGCCTCGTGCAGCGCCATGCCCAGGCCCATGGTCATGGCGCCGAGGAACTGGGACCGGGCCGTGCGGGGGTTGATGATCCGTCCGGCGGAGAAAACCCCGAGCATCCGGGGCACCCGGATTTCCCCCGTATCGGCATTGATGCGCACCTCGGCGAAATGCGCGCCGAAGGAGTAGAGGGCGAACTCCTGTGCTTCGGCGTCTTCGGGCGGCTGCGCCTCGGTGGCGGCGCCGGAGGAGGGGTGCTCGCCGTGGTCCGCCCGGAATGCGCGGGCGGCGGCGATGATTGTGCCGCCCCAGCTGGCCGTGCCGGAGGACCCGCCGGCCACGCTGGCGACCGGGAAACGGGTGTCGCCGATTCCAAGGCGGATCCGGTTCACCGGCACCCGCAGCGCGTCGGCGGCTATTTGCGTCAGCGCCGTCCAGGATCCGGTGCCGATGTCCGCAGCGCCTATCTGCACGGAGTAGATCCCGTCCTGCTCATAGCCGATCCGGGCGGTGTTGGACGGCTGGCGCATAAAGGGATAAACGGCGCTGGCGGTGCCCATGCCCACCAGCCAGCCGTCCTCCTGCACGGAGCGGGGCCGGGTGACCCGCCGGTCCCAGCCGAACCGTTCCGCGCCCAGCTCGAAGCACTCCAGCAGATGCCGGCTGGACCAGGGTTTGCCGGTTTCCGGGTCGGTGTCCGGTTCATTGCGCCGGCGCAGTTCAATCGGGTCCAGTCCCGCTGCGGCCGCGAGTTCGTCCATGGCCACTTCGGGACCGAACATTCCGGGGCACTCGCCGGGAGCCCGCATCCAGGACGGCACCGGGATATCCAGCGGCGCCAGGCGGGTGGTGGTGCGCCGGTTGGGGGCGGCGTACATCATCCGGAACGGGGCAGGGGTCTGCTCGGCGAATTCCTTGATCCGGGAGGTGTGTTCCACGATGTCCAGGGACATGGAGGTGAGCCGGCCGTCGTCGGCGGCGCCAAGCCGGATGTGCTGGATGCTGGGGGTGCGGTGGCTGGTCAGTGAATACATCTGCTGGCGGCTGACCGGGAATTTCACCGGCCGCCCGTCCGTGCACTGCGCGGCCAGGGCGGCCATCACCACGTGTACGTGCGGCATCCCCTTGGACCCGAAGCCGCCGCCCACGTGCGGGGCGATCACCCGCACCTGGCCTTCGTCAAGGCCCAGGACCTGCGCCAGGGTGCCCTTCACCGTATGCACCCCTTGGGTGGAGTCCCAGAGGGTCAGGGTAGCGCCGTCCCACTGCGCCACGGTGACGTGCGGTTCCAGCGGATTGTTGTGTTCGGGCGGGGTGGAATAGGTTTGGTCGATCTTCAGGGCTGCCGTGTCGAAGGCGGACTCCGCGTTGCCTTGGCTGCTGTCCGTGGGCGTGCCGGCGTTGAGTTCCTCAGGCGCGTAGAGCGCCGGGTCATCAGCGCGCAGCTGGGCGGAAAACGGCTCCGCTGCGTACGTCACCTTCACGGAGTCGGCCGCCTGCCGCGCGGTTTCCGGGGTTTCCGCCAGGACAGCGGCCACGATCTGCCCGCGGTAGCCCACGCGGGTGTCCTGCAGGACGGCCAGTTCGCGGTCAGAGGTGTCCGCCAGACGAGGCGCTGTTTCAGCGGTGAGCACGGTCAGGACCCCGTCCAGCGCCTCTGCTTCGGCGGTGTCCACACGCTCCACCCGGCCGCGTGCAATGGTGGAGAGGACGGGGTACAGGTGGACGGGGTTCTCTACCGGCTGCTCATACGCGTACGGGGCGGTACCGGTGACCTTGAGTTCGCCGTCGAGCCGTTCAAACGGCGTACCAATGGCGGAGGCGGGCATGGTCATGGGGTTTGCTCCTCCCAGCCGGCATCTTCCGGGCCGTCCGGACCTTCCGGATGGTCGGTTCCCGCAGCGCCCGCGTCCGGTGCGGGCAGCCCGGCCAGGTCCCGCAGGACGGCGGCCATGGTGTTGCGGACCATCGGTACCTTGAAGCCGTTCCCCCTCAGCGGCCGCGCCTGGGCCAGTTCGGCGTCCGCCGCGGCACGGAAGGCGGCGATCGTGGCCGGCGCCCCGCGCAGCACCGCCTCGGCCTGCAGTGCACGCCAGGGTTTGTGCGCCACCCCGCCCAGGGCAATGCGGACGTCGCGGATAACCGGTGGATCCGCTCCGTCGTCCTCCAGTTCCAGTGCCGCGGCCACGGAGACCAGGGCAAAGGCGTACGACGCGCGGTCCCGCACCTTGCGGTAGGCGGAGCGGGCGGGTGCCGGGGGCAGCTCGACGGCGGTGATCAGCTCTCCGTGCTCGAGCACGGTATCCCGTTGCGGCTCGTTGCCGGGCAGCCGGTGGAACTCGCTGAGCGGAAGAATCCTTTCACCGGCCGGACCCAGGACCACCACCGAAGCGTCAAGGGCAGCAAGGGCCACAGCCATGTCGGAAGGATGGGTGGCTATGCACTCCTCAGACGCGCCGAGGATGGCGTGGTAGCGGGTGTAGCCGTCGACGGCGGAGCATCCGGTGCCGGGTTCGCGCTTGTTGCACGCTGTGGTGGGGTTTTGGAAGTACACGCAGCGGGTGCGCTGGAGCAGGTTTCCGCCGGTGGTGGCAAGGTTGCGCAGCTGCCCGGATGCGCCGGCAAGCAGTGCCTGGGCCAGGGCCGGATAGCGGCTGCGGACAAATGTGTTGGCCGCGAGGTCCGCGTTGCGGACATTCGTGCCGATCCGCACCCGTCCGTCCTCCTGCACGTCCACGGTGTCCAGCGGCAGCCGGCTGATGTCCACCAGCAGTGTCGGATCGGCAATGCCCAGCTTCATCCGGTCCACCAGGTTGGTGCCGCCGGCGAGGAAGGCGGCGTCCGGGTTGGCGCTGACCAGGGCGACGGCGGCGGCGGCGTCCTCCGCGCGGCGGTAGTCGAAGGGAATCATGACCGCTCCTCCCTGTGGGAGGGCATGGATTCCGCAGTGGGAGAATCCTCCACGGCGGGTTCCGCCGGATCGGGTACGCCGCCTCGCCGGGCGGCGGCTGCCTCCGCGGCCTGCTTTACTGCGGCCACGATGTTTACGTAGGCGCCGCAGCGGCAGAGGTTCCCGCTCATGCGCTCGCGGATCTCCGCGTCACTGAGCTCAATCCCGCCCTCGGCCTGCAGGTCTTCAGTGGCGGTGGAGGGGTGCCCGGCCGCGGCCTCTTCGATGATGCCTGCAGCTGAGCAGATCTGGCCGGGGGTGCAGTAGCCGCACTGGAACGCGTCCTGCTCCAGGAAGGCCCGCTGGACGGGGTGCAGACCGCCGTCGGGCGTACCGCCGGCCAGGCCCTCCGCAGTGACGATGTCAGCGCCCTCGTGGGCCACCGCCAAGGTGAGGCAGGAGTTGGCGCGGCGTCCGTCCAGCAGCACAGTGCAGGCCCCGCACTGGCCGTGGTCACAGCCTTTCTTGGGGCTGGTGACGCCCAGCAGGTTCCGCAACGCGTCCAGGACCGTGGTGCGTGTATCCACCGTCAAGGTGCGTGGTGTGCCGTCCACCAACAGGGTTATCCGGGCTTCCATAAGAGTGTGCCGCCTCTCCCGTTGACGGATCGTTTCTGCAACTTACCGGAAGGGGAGGGAATGGAACAACCAAAAGGCGCTGCCAACGGTGGGTGGACCGAGACCCCAGTGCCGGGGATCCGCTATCCCAGGGGGGGCAGTCCGCCCCCCGCGGCTGGCCAAACACAAAAGATCCCGATCCGGGAATCCGGATCGGGATCTTTTTATTGGTTGCGGGGGCAAGATTTGAACTTGCGACCTCTGGGTTATGAGCCCAGCGAGCTACCGAACTGCTCCACCCCGCGGCGTGGTTATGACTTTACCGCACATTCTCCCTGCCGCGTAATCCTGTGCTCCTGTTCACATTTGCGGCCGGTCCGCTTCGGTAGGGTGGGCCGATGACTATGCCTACCGCTGATACCGCCGTCACCTACCCTGCAGGCGCCCTCACCGGCGCCGGAACGGTTCTGCACACCGAGACCCTCCCGGACGGGCGGCTGGCGGTCCTGGTGGATGCCACACCCGTGCATCCGGTGGATGCGGGATGGCCGGACCAGGGACCGGACCGGGCAACGCTGACGACGCCGGAGGGTACCGAGGTACCGGTGGCCGACTGCATTGTGGGCGCCACCGACGGCAGCACACTGTTCCTGGGGCGGGATATTCCGGTCCGGAAAGGCACGGAGGGGTGGGCTTTTACGGTGGTGCACATCCTGCCCGCCGGGACCGTCCTCGCCGAAGGCGCCGAGGTTCGGTTCCGGGTCGATGAAGGCTACCGGGCGGGGATCTCCGCCGGACATACCGCCTGCCACCTGGCGTCCCTGGCCCTGAACCGGCAGCTGGCCCACGGGTGGAAGAAGGACGTCCAGCCCGACGCCGCCGGCAACCCGAACTTCGACGCGCTGGCTGTTGAAACCACTGCCATCAGGGAATTCGGCTCGCGGGACGTGTACCGGCTGGGGAAGTCGCTGCGCCGCAAAGGTTTCCAGTCTGAGGCTCTGCTGGCGGACATGGCTGCCGTTGAGGCCGGCGTGAATGCGGCCCTTGCGGCGTGGACAGCGTCCGGAGCGAAGGTGCGCATTGACCGGGAATCGGAGCTGCTCACCGGAATGCGGCGCTGGGTATGCGAACTTCCCGACGGAACGGTCAGCATGCCCTGCGGCGGGACCCATCTGTCTTCCCTGGCGGACATATCGGGTATTACCGTCCGGCTGACTTCCGAAACGCTCGACTGCGCCGTCGAAGTGGTGATGAATACTTACGTTTCCGCGTAGCTGATTATTCTTTTCCTTTTTCCGGGTCCGGAGCCTTGCCCGGACGGGAGCTCTGGACGTAGTGTCACGGCCTACGCAGCGGTACCGATATCTCAAATGAGCAAAGGTGACCATATGGGATTCCCACCCAGCAGGCGGACCGGCCGCAGGGAACAGTTCCGGCTCCGGCAGCTTATGGCCTGCGCCGCCGTGACGGGCCTGGTGCTCACCGGCTGCGGCGGCGACGCGGACGCCGGGGGCAACAAGGAAATTGTCGTGGCTATCGTGTCGAACCCGCAGATGCAGGACGCCATCTCGCTCCAGAATGAATTCAAGGCCCAGTATCCGGATATCGATGTCAGTTTTGTATCCCTTCCGGAAAACGAGGCCCGGGCAAAGATCACCGCCTCCGTGGCGACTCAGGGCGGGGAATTCGACGTCGTGATGATCTCCAATTACGAAACGCCCATGTGGGCGGAAAACGGGTGGATCACCAACCTGCAGGATTACGCGGATTCCACCGAGGGGTATGACCCCGAGGACTTTGTGCCGAACATTCGCGAGGCGCTCAGCTACGAGGGGGACCTTTATTCGGTTCCGTTCTACGGTGAGTCCTCCTTTGTGGCCTACCGCCAGGACCTGTTTGAAGAAGCCGGACTGACCATGCCGGAGCAGCCCACCTGGGACGACATCCGCGGATTCGCCGAAACTTTGGATGACCCGGACGCCGACATGAGCGGCGTGTGCCTGCGCGGCCTGGCCGGCTGGGGCGAGGTGATGGCCCCGCTGGACACCATGATCAACACCTACGGCGGGCGCTGGTTCGACGAGGACTGGAACGCCACCCTGGACTCCCCTGAGGTCGAGGCGGCGGTGACGGATTATGTGGACCTGGTGCAGAACTACGGGCAGGCCGGACCGGCCACCAGCGGCTACGGGGACTGCCTGACCCTGTACAGCCAGGGCAACACCGCCATGTGGTACGACGCCACCGCCATGGTTTCCGCTATCGAGGACCCTTCGTCGTCACTGGTGGTGGGCAAAACCGGCTACGCGCCAGCACCTGTCCAGGAAACGGACTCCGCCGGCTGGCTGTACAGCTGGTCGCTTGCCATTCCTTCGACCAGTGAGCAGAAGGACGCCGCCTGGGATTTTGTGTCCTGGATGACCAATAAGGACTACATCAAGCTGGTCGGCAACGAGATCGGCTGGGAGCGGGTGCCGCCGGGCAGCCGGCTTTCCACCTACGAGATCCCCGAATACGCCGAGATTGCCGAGGCCTATGCGGAGCCCACCCTCAACGCCATGGCGGGTGCGTCGCAGGAAAACAGCATGAACCAGGGGGTGCCCTACACGGGCCTGCAGTTTGTCGGCATCCCCGAATTCCAGGACCTGGGCACACGGGTGGCCCAGCAGATTTCGGCTGCGATTGCCGGCCAGCAAACGGTGCAGGAAGCACTTGAGCAGTCCCAGAGCTACGCAGAGACGGTGGCCGAGGGCTACCAGGACGGAGGCGGCTGATGTCCACCTTGGTAGCCCGCCAGCAGGTCCGGGCGCGGAAGGCCGCCGAGGAGCGGCAGGGCGGCGGAATGTCATCGGCGGAAGGATGGCGGCGGCGGCTGCCGCTGCTTCCGGCGCTGATCTTCACCCTGATCGTCACCCAGATCCCGTTCCTGTTTACTCTCTGGTATTCGCTCCAGAACTGGAACCTGCTGCGTCCGCAGGGCAACAAGTTTGTCGGGTTGTCCAACTACGTGGACATCTTCTCCGATTCCACGTTCCGCGGCGCGGCCCTGAACAGTGTCATCTTCACGGTCGGCTGCGTGCTTTTCGCAATGCTGCTGGGGATTGTCTTTGCGCTGCTGCTGGACCGCTCCTTTCCCGGCCGCGGGATTGTGCGCACGCTGCTGATCACCCCGTTCCTGATCATGCCGGTGGCCAGCTCGCTGCTGTGGTCCATTTCCATCCTCAACCCCAGCTACGGCCTCCTGAACTGGTTGATCGGGCTGGTGGGAATCCCGCCGGTGGACTGGACATCGCAGCACCCCATCGTCTCCATCCTCATGGCGCTGGTGTGGCAATGGACCCCGTTTATGATGCTGCTGGTCCTCTCCGGCCTGCAGGCACAGTCAAAGGACGTGCTCGAAGCAGCGCAGGTGGACGGTGCCGGCTGGTGGCGGACCTTCGTGTCGGTCACCCTTCCCCAGCTGCGCCGGTATATCGAACTGGGCGTCCTGCTCGGGGCCATTTACGTGGTGAACACCTTCGACCAGATCTACCTGATGACCGCAGGCGGGCCGGGTACGGCAAGCGCCAACCTGCCGTTCTACATTTACCAGCGCGCGTTCCTGGGCTTCGACGTCGGCCAGGCCGCCGCAATGGGCGTGGTGGTGGTCATTGCAACCATGGTTGTTGCCACCCTCGCGCTGCGCCTGATCTTCCGAAGCTTCGACGTAAAGGACTAACGACGTGGCTACCCAGACTGCTGCCCCCACTCCCGCCGGCAAGGAAACGCCGGCCCCCTCCGGGCGAACCGTCCGCAAGCCGGTCCGCCGGTTCAATTCCGGCCCAATCCTCACCACCGTCACCTGGGTGCTGGCACTGATCTTCTTCTCCCCGGTGCTGTGGATGGTGCTGACCTCCTTCAAGCAGGAGTCCGCTGCGGCGTCGTCGCCTCCGGTCTTCTTTTTCGCGCCCACCCTGGACCAGTACCGGGCGGTGCTGTCGGGCGGGGCCGGCAGCTACTTTGCCAACTCGGCCATCGCTACCGGGGTCTCCACCATCCTGGTGATCGCGCTGGCGGTCCCGGCCTCCTACGCGGTGAGTATCCGGCCGGTGAAAAAGACATCCGATGTGCTGTTCTTCTTCATCTCTACCCGCATGCTGCCGGTGGTAGCCGTGATTATGCCCATCTACGTCATTGCCGGGCAGCTGAAGGTGCTGGACAACGTGTGGACCCTGGTGGTCCTGTACACCTCCATGAACCTGCCCATTGCGGTATGGATGATGCGCTCGTTCTTCCTGGAAGTCCCCGGCGAAGTGCTGGAGGCGGCGCAGATGGATGGTGCCGGCTTGATGAAAACGCTGTGGCGGGTGCTCATGCCCATGGTCGCGCCCGGGCTGGCGGCCACCGCGCTCATCTGCGTGATATTCGCCTGGAACGAGTTCTTTTTCGCCCTGATCCTGACCGCCGGGAAGTCCGCCACAGTCCCGGTGTTCCTGGTGTCCCAGATGACCAGTGAGGGACTGTTCCTGGCGCAGCTCTCGGCCGCTTCCGTCCTGGCGTCGCTGCCGGTGGTCCTGGCCGGGTGGGTGGCGCAGAAACAGCTGGTGCGAGGACTGTCGATGGGCGCCGTCAAGTAGGGGACACCGGTTGGGGGACCCGTTGCTTACAGGGCCTGGTTCTGTTCCTGCACGGTTGCGTTGGAGGAGACCTCGAACGTCCGCTCGGGCTCCTCGACGTTGGCCGGGTCCATCCACAGGAACTCCCAGACGTGGCCGTCCGGGTCCGTGGCGGAGCCGCTGTACATGCCCGGCATCCGTTCCTCCGCCGGGGCGTAAACAGCGCCGCCGCCCGTCCGGCAGGCGGACAGGAAGCGGTCGACTTCGTCGCGGCTGTCGCAGCTGAGGCAGTTCAGCACTTCCTTGCCGGAGGAAGCGAGGTGCGGTGTGTCGCCCTGCGGCAGGAACCCCTGGTAGAAATCCTGCTGCAGCAGCATCACCACAATGCTGTCCGATATGACCATGGCGGTGCCCTGGTCATTGCTGAATTGCGGGTCCTTGGTGAAGCCGAGGCCCAGGTAGAAGTTCTCCGCGGTTTTCAGGTCCGCGACGGGGAGGTTGGGGAAAATCATGCGTTCCATGGCTGGTCCTTTCGGGGCGGGTACTTTTTACGTTCCCACCGGCCGAAGGCCGTGACAACGGGTAGCCGAAAGCCCCGTCCGGGGGAACGGAAAGACCGACCCCGCCGAAGGAAAAAATCAGCGCAAGAACGCGTACTCGGGCAGCATTGCCGCCAGGACAGCGCCGGCGTTCTCCGGACTCCGCCGCTGCCCAAGAACCGGCCCCGGGCCGTATCCCGGTAGGTTCCGGCGGTTCTCCAGTGTTTCCCGTGCTGCCTGCCTGCGGAACATGTGCGGTCCTTTCTCCGGGCCGCCCGGATGGCGGCCATGGGTCCGAGCAAACCTGCTCAAGTGCCCTTGAGGTCAAATACGCGTCACAGTTGGCAGGTCGGGGGCGGAGCACTGCAACACTGGGTCCGTGAACCAACCCACCCCGCGCAATCTGCTCGCCATCGGCGAGGTGGCCGCACGTGCCGGCCTTTCCGTGCCAACGGTCCGTTATTACGAAGAGCGCGGGTTGATCCGTTCCTTCCGCTCCAGCACGAACCAGCGGCAGTTTCCGCGCCACGTGCTGCGCCGGCTGGCCGTCATCTCCGCCGGCCAGCGGATGGGCCTGACGCTGCAGGAAGTGGGCGACGCCCTGTCAGTGCTGCCCCCGGACCGGGCTCCGAGCCGCGCGGAGTGGGCCGCCATGAGCGCGGACTGGTCGGCTTTGGTGGCTGCGCGGATCCGCGGACTGCAGACACTGCAGAGATCCCTCGACACCTGCATCGGGTGCGGCTGCCTGTCCCTGGACCGCTGCGGAATCTTCAACCCGGGGGACGAAGCAGCCGGGGAAGGTCCGGGTTCACGCTGGGAGCGGCAGGCAGTGGCAGCTGAAGGAGGCGGTCCGGAGGAAGCCGTGCAGGCCCCCGCCCGGCCCGCACGGGAAACGGATGTCCGTTCGTGACGCCGCCCATATTCGCTGCCGCCCGGAAAACTGCTAATCTCGCAGCTGCGAAGGCGGGCCGGCATCTCCGGTTATCTACCTGGCATACCTGCATCGACACTGCATCAGGACCCACGGGAGAAGCCACATGAGCACGGATGACTTGACCACCGACGACGTCTACCTGTCCCGGGCCATTAGCTTGGCCACCGCGAACGTAGCCGACGACGGCGGTCCGTTCGGCGCCGTCGTCGTCACCGCCGAGGGGGCAGCCTTTGAGGGCGTAAACCGGGTGACGGCCAACAATGATCCGACCGCGCATGCCGAAGTCACCGCCATCCGCAATGCCTGTGCCACCCTGGGCACGTTCGACCTCACCGGGGCCGTGCTGTACACCAGCTGCGAGCCGTGCCCCATGTGCCTGGCCTCGGCGCTGTGGGCGCGGGTGGACCGGGTGGTCTTCGCCGCCGACCGGCACGACGCCGCCACCGCGGGTTTCGACGACGCCGCGTTCTACGAATACTTCGAAACGCCGCTGGAGCGCCGCACCATGCAGGTGAACCAGCTGGCAGTGGACGGCGTTCCGGCCACGGCGCCCTTCGATGCCTGGACCGCTGCCGCCGGACGAGTGGACTACTAAGGCACCGGCGGGACTTCACCGCAGGTCAGAACGGCACCGCCGCGCCGATGGTCTTGGAGTAGCAGGTGGAACCGTCCGAGCCCAGGTAGGCGCCAAAGTTCGGCACGACTTTGTAGCCTCCGTTTTCGTAGAAGCGGCGGCCGTCCGGCTGGGCGGATCCGGCTTCGGCCGTCAGGACGGCGTAGCCCATCTGCTTGGCGCGTGCCTCCAGGGCCGCGAGGACCGCCGTCGCCACTCCTGAACCGCGGGCATAGGGCAGGACGTACACCCGCTTGATTTCCGCGGTCACGGAATCCACGCGCCGCAGCCCGCCGCAGCCCAGCGGTTGCCCGGTGCTCCGCTCGTAGGCCACCAGGAACACGGCCGAATCCGCGGCTCCGGGCGGGTGCGGATCGTGGGCGGTGCTGCCGTAGCGGGCATCCAGCTCGGCCTGCTGGGCTTCGCGCAGGTCCGCGCCCACCGGGTTGGTCCAGGGCACTTCGCGGATCCGCAGGTGCGGGGTCGAGTAGGGACGGAATCCGGAAAAGGGTCGCAAATCCGACATGCTGCCTCCAGCGGCCAAGGGGTATGCCCCCACGCTAGGAGCAGCGGGTTTCCATCGTGTTTCCGTGATGTGGCTGACGGGCAAAAGGAATGTTCCGGGCGTGCGAACCGTGCGAGAATAGTGGCGATGTCAAGCCTCGAAATTCCCCCCGCAAAAAAGCAGCGCCCCGCCCGCGCGCTTCCCACCGCCACCGGACCCCAGGTCCGCCCTGCCACGGAGGGTTGGGAACAGGCCAAGGAACCGGACGGCCGCCCGCTGCTGCAGTTCAAGTCGCCGCGCGTATCCCAGCCGCCGGCGCATCTGGCCGACATGACGCTGGCCGAGCGTCAGGAGAAGGTGAAGTCCCTGGGCCTGCCCGGCTTCCGCGCCAAGCAGCTCTCGGTGCACTACTTCCAGCACTACACCACCGACCCCGAGGCCATGAGCGACCTGCCCAAGGAACGCCGGGCCGAGATCGCCGCGGAGATGTTCCCTCCGCTGCTCACCGAGGTCAAACGCCTGACCACGGACAACGGGGACACCATCAAGTTCCTTTGGCGGCTCTTCGACGGTTCCCTGGTGGAGTCGGTGCTGATGCGCTACCCCGGCCGGATCACCCTGTGCGTGTCCAGCCAGTGCGGCTGCGGCATGAACTGCCCGTTCTGCGCCACCGGCCAGGCCGGCCTGACCCGGAACATGTCCACCGCGGAAATCCTGGACCAGATTGTCCAGGCCAACCGGGTAATCAAGGAAGGCGGCCTGGGCGGCAAGCGGCGCGACGGCGGCCACGACGCCGAGCGCGTCACCAACATCGTGTTCATGGGCATGGGTGAGCCGCTGGCCAACTACAAGCGCGTGATGAACGCCGTGCACCGCATGGCCGCCGAGGTCCCCGAGGGCCTGGGCATGAGCGCCCGCAACATCACGGTATCCACCGTGGGCCTGGTCCCGGCCATCAAGAAGCTCGCCGAGGAGAACATCCCGGTGACCTTTGCGCTGAGCCTGCACGCCCCGGACGATGAGCTGCGCGATGAGCTGATCCCGGTCAACAGCCGCTGGAAGGTGGATGAGGCGCTGGACGCCGCGTACAACTACTACCGCGTCACCGGCCGCCGGGTGTCCATTGAATATGCCCTGATCAAGGACATGAATGACCATGCCTGGCGTGCGGACCTGCTGGCCAAGAAGCTCAACGCCCGCGGCCGCGGCTGGGTGCACGTGAACCCCATTCCGCTGAACCCGACGCCCGGCTCCATCTGGACCTCCCCTGAGCCGGAGGTCATCTCCGAATTCATCAACCACCTGCTCGACGCCGGAATCCCCACCACCATCCGGGATACCCGCGGCAAGGAGATCGACGGCGCCTGCGGCCAGCTCGCTGCCGCGGACTAGCAGCCAGCTCCGTGGAGAAAGCGACGGCGGGCCGGGCACAGTGCCCCGCCCGCCGGGGTGGTTTATTCCCGCCGCTGGCGGGGCTCCGTCCCGGGGTTCGCCGGGGGTGCCGGGAGCATCGCCGGTTTCGTCAGTATCTGTTTCGGGCGTTTCCCCGGCAAGGATCAGGTACAAGGCCCGCCGGGTCTCGCCCAGCAGGGCGGCTGCAGCGGCTACCTGTCCGGGATCCCCGGCCATGCCCACCTGGCGGGTGGCGGCGGCCAGCTCATGCAGCAGGCCGCGCAGGTCCGGGCCGCTGTGGGCGCCGGTGAAATCCCCGAACGGATCCCCGGTTTCGGCCTGTGCGGCGCCCCGCCCTTCCTCGGTGAGGCTGGCGAGTTTGCGGCCGCCGCGGACCTCTATGGTGACCAGGCCTTCGTCCTCCAGCTGTGAAAGCGTGGGGTAAATGGCGCCCGGGCTGGGCTGCCAGCGGCCATTGGTGCGTTCGCTGATCGCCTGGATGAGCTGGTAACCGTGCATGGGTTCCTCGGCGAGCAGCAGCAGGACGGCCGCGCGGACATCTCCGCGGCCTGCGCGGCGGCCGCCGGGACCGTGATGGCCCCTGCCGCGGCCCCGCCACGGCATACCGCCGGGCATGGCTCCTGCTCCGCGGGGGCCGCCCGGGCCAAAGCCGCCGAGCCCGCCGGGACCGCCGGGCCCGAATCCGCCAAAACCTGCTGGCCCTCCGGGGGTGCGGTGGCAGCGGTTCGGCTCCTGGGCCGCCTCCTGCGGGGTGTCAAAGGGATGGAATTTATGCATGGCCTTCTCCTTCCGAAGACGTTCGCATTGGTCGTTGCACGATCATCAACCTGAGTCTCAAAGAAGCGCTTCATAACATCACGATATATCGTGAGCGGTCGCGGATTCAAGGGTTGTTGGTGTGACCGGGGTGCCGGATCCCGCTGGGGAGGTCCGCCCCGGGGAAACGAAAAGGCACGATTTACCGGTTTTCGGCTGGAAAACGGTAAATCGTGCCTTCTCGTGTGTCAGACAGTGCCGTGGGGTGCGGCGGCCTGGCCGCGTGCCCGGGCTACAACAGGTGGTTCACCAGCTCTTCCGCGATGCCCGTGTACTTACCCGGGGTGAGCGCCTGCAGGCGGGCTTCCGCCTCGGCCGGAAGGCCAAGGCCGGCAATGAACTCCTTCATCCGGGCGGCATCCACCCGGTGTCCCCGGGTGAGGTCCTTCAGGCGTTCGTACGGGTTTTCCATGCCCGGTGTGCCGGCCACCGCCTCAGCGCGCATCACCATCTGGATCGCCTCGCCGAGCACCTCCCAGTTGGTGTCCAGGTCGGCGGCGAGGACGTCCGCTGCCACATCCAGGCGCTCCAGGCCCTTGGCCACGTTGGAGATGGCCAGGAGGGAGTGGCCGAACGCCACGCCGATGTTGCGCTGCGAAGAGGAGTCAGTCAGGTCGCGCTGCCAGCGGGAGGTCACCAAGGTGGAACCCAGGGTGTCCAGCAGTCCGTTGGAGATTTCCAGGTTGGCTTCGGCGTTTTCGAAGCGGATCGGGTTCACCTTGTGCGGCATGGTGGAAGAGCCGGTGGCGCCTTCCACGGGTACCTGCGCGAAGTAGCCGATGGAGATGTAGCTCCACACATCGGTGCAGAAGTTGTGCAGGATCCGGTTGAAACGGGCCATGTCGGCGTAGAGCTCGGCCTGCCAGTCATGGGATTCAATCTGGGTGGTCAGCGGGTTCCAGGTCAGGCCCAGGCCCTCCACGAAACTGCGTGCCACCTGCTGCCAGTCGGCCTGCGGCACTGCCGCGTAGTGGGCTGCGTAGGTGCCGGTGGCACCGTTGATCTTGCCCAGGAATTCAGTGTTTCGGATGCGGCGCAGCTGGCGGGAGAGGCGGTGTACCGTAACCGCCAGTTCTTTACCCAGGGTGGTGGGGGTGGCTGGCTGTCCATGCGTGCGCGAGAGCATGGGGATGCTGCGGGTGTCCTCGGCCATGGCAGCGATTTGGTCCACCAGGTGCTGGGCGGCGGGGAGCCAGACGTTCTCTACGGCGCCCTTGATGCCAAGGGCATAGGAGAGGTTGTTGACGTCTTCGGAGGTGCAGCCGAAGTGCACCAGTGCCTTGAGGTCCTCAATGCCGGCAGCGGCCAGGCGGTCCGCAATGTAGTACTCCACGGCTTTAACGTCGTGAACCGTGCGCTTCTCGATTTCGCCGAGCTCCGTGACGGAATTGCCGTCGAATCCGGTGACGATTTCGCGCAGCTGGTGCTGCTGCTGGGCGCTCAGCGGCTCGGTGCCGGGAAGGACGGCGTTGCTGGTGAGGTGGATCAGCCATTCCACCTCCACGTGGGTCCGGTCGCGGTTCAGGGCGGCTTCGGACAGGTAATCCACCAGCGGTGCTGCGGTGCTGCGGTACCGGCCGTCCAGGGGGCCCAGAGCGATGGCGGGAGTCACGGAGGCAAGGGATACACGGGATTCAGATTCGGCCATGCGGCAATTCTTTCATGCCGGTGCGTTGGAGCCGGTGTGTGACTTTCCGGAGGGCGACGTCGGATGACATCTCCTCCACAGAACCTCCGGTAGGAGGCGGCGGGTAGGGGGAGTCCCCACCGCTGCGCCCGGTCATCGTCGGCGGCGGGCCGTGGTGCCTAGCTTGAGTGGGGCGGGCACAAGCGCGGTCACGACAAACACGGTATGTGAAAGAGCACAGCGGAGGAACCCATGAATCAAATGGCTGCGGCCGCATATGCACAGGAAACCGCGCATCAGTTGGTGTCCTGCGCCGGGGAAACGGACCAACGTGAGGACGAAGTGGCCGCGGCGGCGGGCGTCCGCTGGGTATCGCCTGCTGCAGATGCGTTCCGGCACGCCTTGGCGGCATCTGTTCAGGAGCTGCCGTGGGTGGCGGACCAGCTGCGGGCGGCCGCCGCAGATCTGCAACAGGACCCGGCCGCGATGATCGCGGGAGGTTGATCGGGATGGGTGCCATCGGGGCTGCGGACAGCTTCCGCGATCAGCCGGCGTTCCAAGTGAGGGGTGGTTCGGTCGGACTTCTGGTGCAGTTGGAGGATCTTGCACGGGTGGCGGATCGGCTGGGAACCACTACGTCCATGCTGCGGAACCTTGAGAAACGGGTCAATGGCCTGTGGCTGGAGGCCGGAGCGTGGGGAGGCGGATCCGTGACCGCGGACCGTGTCCGGGCACGGATGCTTGATGCGTCTTTCGCCCTGCGGAGATCGGCGGCCGCGCTCGAGGAGCTCACCGAGGGTGTGCGGGAGAGCGCCCGCAGCTACGCCGCCACCGAGGGTCGGGTGCAGCTGCGGATGCCCTGGGCCGGCGAGGTGTCCCCCTGGCCGGCAGCGCCAGCCAGCGGAGGAACCCTGGTGCCGACCCGCGGCCAAATGGAGGCCGCATTGGGTTCCGTGGCTGACGAAGTGGCCCTGCTGGCGGCCCTGGCGCTGCTGAAGACTGCAGGGGTGACGGAGCTGCGGCCCGTGACGGTAACCGCGCTTCCCGGGAAGCCGGAGAACATCCGGCTGGACGGAACGGCGGCCGGCCTGCTCGCCCGGTCGCAGGTGCTCAAGGACGAAAACGATCCGGGAGTGGTCGAAGTCCTCCGTATTGGGGAGGGCGGCAAAAACACCTTTGTCGTCGTCCTGCCGGGCACGCAGGGCTGGTTTTCCGACGGGGGATCCGTGCCGTTTGACCTCGCCGGAATGGGGGAGGCCCGGGGCCGCGAAAGCCAGTATGTTGCCGCTGCCGTGGCGGAAGCACTCCGGCAGGCTAACGCGGAAGCCGGCGATTCCGTGGTGCTGTCCGGATACAGCCAGGGCGGAGACCATGCCGCCAATGTCGCAGCGTTCCTCGCCACCGGAAGCCAGTATCAGGTGGACTTTGTGCTGACGGCCGGCAGCCCCACCGGCACGGCCAACCTCCCGCCGGGTGTGCCGGCCCTGCACCTGGAGCACGAACGGGACTGGGTCCCGGGGATAGACAGCATGCCCAATCCGGATACCCCGGACCGGGTCACCCTGACCCTGACGGATCCGGTTGCCACCCCCGAAGGGGAGCCGGCCGGCCTGGGCCCGGCGCACCGGCTGGAGAACTACCTCGACGGTGCGGCGCTCGCGGATGCCAGCGACGATGCTTCGGTGCGGACCGCGCTGGGATCGCTGTCCCTGGCGGTGGGGGCGGGCCAGGCCACCAGGCACTTGTACCGCTTTGAGCGGGAACCGCTGCCTGCACGTCCCCCTGCCCGGGTAGCCGCACCCGCGGACGTTTCAACGCCTACCCCGCCGTTCAGCCGGCTCCCGTCCAACAGATGACCGCCGGAGCGCTGCGGACGGTAGTGCCGGCCGCTAGCTGTACTCAGACAGCACGTTAGTTACACGGCAAATAGGTGAAGACCTCTTGGATTTGGTGGTTACTACACACCCGAAACTAAGAGGTCTTCACTCAAAGCTCTCCACAACTTGCGGGTCGTGGAGCATCTTCGCCGTCAAACTGCGAGGTTCATAATTGCCGCCGCCGTACGATGAGCCGCTCCGAAAAACTAACGGAGGTCGACCCAACGGTTCCGGCCAGCACTGGAGGAGGTAGCGTTCACTGGGCTCCTCTACTATTTGGTCTCGGTTGATGTCCCGACCGGAGGAGTAGATACGGAATCTGTACCGATGATGGTCCTGACTCTCCAGTGAACCGATCATTATCGACCTGACTTCGTCATTACCCAGAGTGAGCGTGCCTTCACCGAGCTTGACTGATGTCTCCTCGACATCTTCCCAATGATCATGTGTAAGCAACGTGGGTGCCTCGCTCAATACTTCCAGATTGATTAGCACTGGCCCTCCCCAAATGCCCGTGACCACCTGCAGTCCCAAATCTTGGAGAGGATCAGGCTCGGGTTGGCCTCGAGATGCCATGAAGGCCTCTACAAGCCGAGCCTGATCGACAGGAGGAGGCGATACCAGTAAGGAGAATCTGTGGTTACTCGCAGGTACGATCCAGCTTCCAGATCTGATCACGCCATTGCCTCCAGCAGTGTTAGAGCGAAGTCACAACATAGAAAACCAGGCCGGCAAACGCCCATCACCCATGTAACTAACGTGGTGCCTGAATACAGCTAGCGTCGGCCGCTAGCGCCGGCTGCGCCCCCGCGCGCCGGTCACGGTGTCCAGCACCATGGAAACAACACTGATGATGACCGCCCCGAAAATGGCCGTCCAGAAGAAGGAATCCACCTCGAAACGGATGGGAGTGTAACTGCTCAGCCATGCCGTGAGTTCGAGCATGGCGGCGTTGATGATGATCCGGAAAAGCCCGAGCGTCAGGATGGCCAGGGGCAGGGTCAGGCCCTGCGCAATCGGGCGGACCAGGGCGTTGACCAAACCGAAGATCAAGCCGACAAAAAGGTAGGCCAGGACCGTGTCCAGGGTCGGGTTTCCTGTCATGCCGCCCGTTTCCGAGGTCAGTGTCAGGCCGGGAAGAAGCCAGCTGGCTACCCAAAGGGCAATGGCGTTCAGGACAATCCGCAGAAACAGTGTGACCATGCACCCATGCTGGCAGATGCCGGACCATTACTGTTAACGCCATGACCACTACCGAGAATGACACCGACGAAGCTGTACTTCCCGCCATCGGCATCTCCCCGCGGCCCATCGTGGGCCAACTGCCGCAGTACAAGGCGGGCAAGCCGCCGGTGGTCGTCAATGGGCTGGAGAGCTACAAGCTTTCCTCCAACGAAAACCCCTACGCTCCGCTGCCCGCCGTCCTGGACGCGATCAATGACCATGCCACGGTCAACCGCTACCCGGACCCGCTTTCCACGGAACTGCGCAACGAACTCTCTGCCTTCCTGGACATTCCCGCCGAAGACATCGTCACCGGCGGAGGCAGCTTGGGGGCACTGAACCAACTCCTGGCCACCTTCGCCGGACGGAACCCGGACGGAACAGCCGACGAGGTCATCTATGCCTGGCGTTCCTTCGAGGCGTACCCCATCAGCGTGGGCCTGGCCGGAGCCGCAAGCGTGCAGGTTCCGCTGCAGGCAGACGGGACCCACGACCTCGACGCAATGGCCGCGGCCATTACCGAAAACACCAAGGTCATTCTGCTGTGCACCCCGAACAACCCCACCGGGCCGGTCCTGACCACCGCACAGGTGGAGGCCTTCCTCGACCGGGTCCCGTCCGACATCATCGTGGTGATTGACGAAGCGTATGAAGACTTCGTGCGTGACCCGGCCGCCGTCAACGGCATCGACATGTACCGCAACCGTCCCAACGTGGTGGTCCTTCGCACGTTCTCCAAGGGTGCCGGGCTGGCAGGACTGCGGGTGGGCTACTCGGTATCCCACCCGCACATCACGGAGCACCTGCGCGTGGCCGCCGTCCCGTTTGCGGTCTCCACCATCGCTGAACAGGCAGCCATTGCGTCCCTCCGCCACCACGACCAACTTGTGGAGAGGATACAAGGACTGGTCGCGGAACGGACCCGCGTCGTGGAGGGCCTGCAGGGCCTTGGATGGAAGATTCCGGCGGCCCAGGGAAACTTCGTGTGGTTGGAATTGGGCGAGAACACCCCCGAGTTTGCAGCAATGGCAGAGCAGCAGGCCCTGGCGGTGCGGGCCTTCGGAACCGAGGGTGTGCGCGTGACCATCGGCGAGGAAGAGGCAAACACCCGGTTCCTGGAGCTATGTGCAACCTATACAAAAGGGCCGCGGGTTTCCTAGCGGGTCCTAAGTAGGGTCAAAAGCCGCGCCGTCGTTAGGCTGTGGGAAGTAACTTCCACACATATGCAAAACAGGGAATGTATTCCCGACGAGGCATATTTCTAGCGCGGGCGCGGCTTTTGCCGTCCAGGCGAGGAGCAGGCATGGACGTAGGACACCTGCCGGCAAGCGAGTTCAACGCTGCCGGACTTGAGCAATCCCTGATGGGTGCTCCCGAGGACAACCCTGTCCCGGACATGGTCCAGCTGCTCACCATTGACGGCGAGCTCCGGCAGGATGAGGCCTACAGCAGCTACGTGCAGGACCTGAGTCCCGAGGAGCTGCGCGGGTTCTACCGGGACATGTTCCTGGTGCGCCGCTTTGACGAAGAGGCCACGGCCCTTCAGCGCCAGGGCGAACTGGTGATGTGGGTGCCGCTCACGGGCCAGGAAGGTGCGCAGATCGGTTCGGGCCGTGCCCTGCTGCCCCAGGACTATGTGTTCCCCACCTACCGGGAACACGGCGTCGCCTATACCCGCGGACTGGAGCTGGCGCATCTGCTGCGCCGTTTCCGCGGCATCTCCCATGGCGGCTGGGATCCGCGGGAAGCGAACTTCCACCTCTATACGCTCGTGCTGGCCGCACAGGTGCCTCACGCCGTCGGCTATGCGATGGGTATGGCGCGTGACCGGCTCGTGGACCCGAAGCTCCCCGAGGCGGCCACCGTGGCCTACTTCGGCGACGGCGCGAGCTCCGAAGGCGACGTGCACGAGGGCATGGTGTTCGCCGCCTCGTACAACGCGCCGGTGGTGTTCTTCTGCCAGAACAACCACTGGGCCATTTCCGTTCCCACCGAGGTCCAGTCCAGGATCCCGCTGGCCAACCGCGCGCAGGGCTACGGTTTCCCGGGAGTACGGGTGGACGGCAACGACGTCCTGGCCGTCCACGCGGTGACCCGCTGGGCGCTGGAACACGCCCGGTCGGGCGGCGGTCCGGTCCTCATCGAGGCCTTCACCTACCGCATGAGTGCCCATACGACGGCGGACGACCCCACCAAATACCGGGTCAGCGCGGACGAGGAAGCCTGGCTGGACCGGGATCCACTGCTGCGGATGGAAAAGTTCCTGCGCAGCCAGGGGCTGGCCGACGATGCCTTCTTCGCCGAATTGCGGAAGGAAGGCGCCAACATGGCCGTCCGGCTGCGCGAGAACGTGCAGCAGATGGAGGCACCCGGCTTCGAAGACGCCTTCGCCGATGTATACGCCGAAGCACACCCGTTGGTACGCGAGGAACTGGACGCCCATCGCCGGTACGAAGCCGGCTTCGCCGACACCGACACCGACACGGCCGCCGACACCGACACCGACACCACCTCCGCTTCCCGGGAGCAGACTGCATGAGCACCATGACCATGGCTAAGGCCATCAACGCCGGACTGCGCGCCGCGCTGGAAAGCCACCCGAACTCGCTGCTTATGGGTGAGGACATCGGCGCCCTCGGCGGGGTCTACCGGATCACGGAAGGGCTGCTGGCGGACTTCGGCCGGGACCGGGTGATGGACACGCCGTTGGCTGAATCGGGGATCATCGGTACCGCCATCGGCCTGGCGCTGCGCGGTTACCTGCCTGTCTGTGAAATCCAGTTCGACGGTTTCGTTTTCCCCGGCTTTAACCAGATCACCACCCAGCTGGCGAAAATGCACTCCCGCAGCGAGGGTGCGCTCAGCGCGCCGGTGGTCATCCGGATTCCCTACGGCGGCGGCATCGGTTCCATCGAGCACCACTCGGAATCGCCGGAAGCACTCTTCGCGCACACGGCCGGGCTGCGCATCATTACGCCGTCGAACCCGCAGGACGCCTATTGGATGATCCAGCAGGCCGTGGCCTGCAAGGACCCGGTGATCGTCTTCGAACCCAAGCGCCGGTACTGGCTCAAGGGCGAGGTGGATACCTCGGCGCCGACGTCGGACCCCTTCTCCGCACACATCGTGCGGGAAGGCACCGATGCCACCATCGTCGCCTACGGCCCGCTGGTCCCGGTGGCGCTGGCGGCCGCAGCCGCGGCGGAGGAGGACGGCCGTTCCGTGGAGGTGGTGGACCTGCGGTCCATCTCGCCGATCGACTTCGACACGGTTACCGAATCGGTGAAGAAGACCGGCCGGCTGATCGTCACGCACGAGGCACCCACCTTCGGCGGCATCGGCGGAGAAATTGCCGCCCGGGTGACCGAGCGGGCGTTCCTCTCCCTGGAAGCTCCCGTGCTCCGCGTGGGCGGGTTCCACATGCCCTACCCCGTGGCCAAGGTCGAAGAACACTACCTGCCGGACATTGACCGCCTGCTGGAGGCGCTGGACCGCTCGTTCTCCTACTGACGGACCCCGCGTCGGAACCCGGCCCGCCCCCTTTAGCTGCGCCCATCAGCAGCCCATACAAGATCGAGAAGCCATGACTGAAAAGACATTCAACCTGCCGGACGTTGGCGAAGGCCTGACCGAGGCCGACATTGTGCAGTGGAAGGTGCAGCCGGGCGACACGGTTGCCGTCAACGACGTCATCGTGGAAATCGAAACCGCCAAGTCGCTGGTTGAGCTTCCCTCACCGTACGCCGGAACGGTCTCCGCCCTGATGGTGGCCGAAGGCGAAACGGTTGACGTGGGGACGCCCATCATCAGCGTCACCGTGGGCGCGCCAGGTGCAGCATCTGCCCCCGCCCCGGCTGCCGCCCCCGTACCGGCTGCCGCCCCCGTACCGGCTGCCGCCCCCGCACCGGCTGCCCCGGCAGCGTCTGCCGCCCCGGCACCTGAAACGGGGGAGGCGCCCGCCGCCTCGCTCACCGGCACCGGCCCCAAGCCCGACGCCGTCCGCCGCCGGGAGCGCCGCCGTCCGGCCGCACCCGCGGCCCCGGCTGCTGCTGCAGAAACGGTGGCAAAGGCCCCCGTTGAGGCCGCAGTTGAGACGGCCGCCACCGCCGTCCAGGACCGGGTCAACCGGCTGGTCCAGCGGGTCCTTGCCAAGCCGCCGGTGCGCAAGGCGGCAAAGGACCTGGGCATCGACCTTGCCGAGGTGCCCGCCACCGGAGCAAGCGGTGAAGTTACCAAGCAGGACTTGATGGGCTTCCAGGCCCGGCGCGACCAGGCGCCGGAAGCCGCCGGGACGTCCGGCGCAACCGGCACCGGAGCAGCCGATGCGCGGATCGAACGCATCCCGGTCAAGGGCGTGCGCCGTGCCACCGCGCGGGCCATGGTGGAAAGTGCGTTCAGCGCACCGCACGCGAGCATCTTCGTGGACGTGGACGCCTCCCGGACCATGGAGTTCGTGAAGCGGCTGAAGGCCTCCCGGGACTTTGAGGGGATCCGGGTTTCTCCGCTGCTGGTCCTGGCTAAGGCAGTCATCTGGGCCGCCGCCCGCAATCCGCTCGTCAACGCCGCGTGGGCCGGGGAAGAGATCCTCGTGAAGCACTACATGAACCTCGGTATTGCCGCTGCCACCCCGCGCGGACTGATGGTGCCGAACATCAAGGACGCCCAGGACCTATCGCTGAAGGAGCTCGCCGTCGCGCTTAACAACCTGACGGCCACGGCGCGGGAAGGACGGACGCCCCCGGCGGACATGCAGGGCGGCACCATGACCGTCACCAACCTCGGTTCGCTGGGCCTGGACACCGGCACGCCCATCATTAACCCGGGCGAGGTGGCGATTGTCGCCTTCGGGACCATCAAGCAGAAGCCGTGGGTGGTGGACGGAGCGGTGGTCCCGCGCTGGGTCACCACGCTGGGCGGTTCCTTTGACCATCGGGTGGTCGACGGCGACCTTTCGGCCCGCTTTATCGCCGACGTCGCCTCGATCCTCGAGGAACCGGCACTGCTGCTGGACTGACGCTGAACCGTGCCTGCCGCTAGCGGACCTTGGCGGATCCGACGGCGCTGACGAGGATGGGGGCCAGCCGGCGGATCCCTTCGCCGATGTCTTCCGACGACACCGCGCTGAAGGCCAGCCGAAGCTTGTTGGACGGACCCTCGCCGGGCGTGAATGCAGCTCCGGGGATAAAGACCGTGCCGGCGTCGATCGCTTCATAGAGCAGCGGATAGGTGTCCACGCCCTCCGGCAGCGTCACCCAGATGAAGAAGCCGCCGTCCGGCCGCGTCCAGGTAACCCCCTCGGGCATGTGCTCGTCCAGGGCGGCGAGCATGGAGGCGCAGCGGTCGGCGTAAAGGGCCCGCGAATCCTTCACATGGCCCATCCAGTCGTAGTCGCGCAGGTAGGCCGAGACCAGCATCTGGGTCAGCGGTGAGGGGCAGAGCACCACGGCTTCGCAGGCAAGGTAGAACCGCCGGTAGAGGTGGCGGGGAACCAGGGCCCAGCCAAGCCGGACCCCGGGGGCGAAAATCTTCGAAAACGAGCCCAGGTACAGCACGTCCTGGGGGTTCCCGGCCCGCATGGGTGCCAGGGGTTCGCCGTCGAACCGCAGCAGGCCGTACGGGTTGTCCTCCAAAACAAGGATGTTGTTCCGCCGGCAGATGTCCACCACCAGCTGCCGCCGTTCGGCGCTGAGCGTGACTCCGCTGGGATTGTTGAAACTGGGGATCGTGTAGAGCAGCTTGATGGTTTTTCCCTCGGCGCGCAGTTGGCCAATCCGCTGCTCCAGCGCCTCAGGGAGCAGGCCGTCGTCGTCCATCGGGACCGTTTGGACGTCCACCTCGTAGGCCTCGAACGCGTTCAGGGCGCCGACGTAGGTGGGGTCCTCGCAGAGGATGACGTCGCCGGGATCGCAGAACACCTTCGCGGCGACATCCTGGGCGGATTGGGAGCCCGTGGTGATCACAATGTCCGCCGGGTCGGCGTCGAGGATGCCCTCGGCTGCCATCACCCTGCAGGCCTGCATCCGCAGGTCCTCCATGCCCTGCCCGCCGCCGTACTGCAGTGCCTCCAGTCCGTGCCGGGCAATGATGTTCCGGGCGGTCTCGCCCAGGTCTTCCAGGGGCAGGGAGCGCAGGTAAGGGCTGCCGCCGGCGAGGGAAATCAGCCCGGGCCGGATGGAGATGTCGAAAACGTCCCGCACCGCGGACTGCTTGATGTGGAAGGCGCGGTTGGAGAAGAGCATCTCATGGCGGTGCGCACCGGCGGCCCGCTCCAGGGCGGCCATGGTGTCTACGGGCAGTTCTACGGCATCGGAGAATTCCTCGCGGGTCATGGCACCCATGCTAACCCCGGGTGTTGACCTCTATGCAACGGCTGTTTCATACACTGTTGGCTGGATCTAGGTTCCCATCCCTAGATCCATCCGGCCTTGTGGGCCTTGATTCCGGCCTGGAACCGGCTCTCGGCCCCGAGTTCCTCCAGCATCCAGGCAATGTGCCGGCGGCACGTCCGGACGCTGATACCCACCCGGCGGGCGATGGCTTCATCGGAATATCCGGCGGCCAGGGCGGTCAGGACCGAGCGCTGGGTGCTGGTCAGCTCGTCCCGGGCCGGATTCTCCGTGAGAAACGGCTCGGCAAGGCCCCAGGCGAACTCGAACAGCAGGCCAAAGATGCGGATGAGGTTGGGATCGCGGATGACCAGGCCGGCAACGTCTCCGGGGTGCAGCTGGCGGGCAACCACCGCGACCTTTTCATCAAAAATCAGTGTCCGCAGCGGCATGTAGGGAAGTGTGCGGAACTGGCCGCCGGCCGCGGTGATGGTTTCCACCGCCTTGCGGGTGGGAACGTGGTCCCGGGTGCTGGAGTGGTAGAGCGTCTGCCGCTGGACGCCGCTGCGCAGCAGGTCCAGGTCCTTCTGCACGCTCTCTTCGTGGATGTCTGCATTTGCCCCCTGGCCCGGGCGGGCAATCAGGACGCGGTCCGTGGCGCTGCGCCCGTATTCGATCAGCACGCGCTGGACCTTGTCCTGGTCCTCCACCACCTCCACCGAGGAATCCGCCGCGAGCCGCTTGCGTGCCTCCACATAGGCGGGGGTCAGGGCGGCCATTTCCCGGCGCCGGGAATTGATCCGGCCGCGCAGCTCCAGCAGTGCCCGCTCGTCCGGATCCACCAGTTCGGCCAGTGCCACGTCAGGGGAAACGGCGGTGTAGCTGGGGCAGTCC
Organism: Arthrobacter sp. zg-Y1143; assembly: GCF_030125565.1. Classification (NCBI taxonomy): domain Bacteria; kingdom Bacillati; phylum Actinomycetota; class Actinomycetes; order Micrococcales; family Micrococcaceae; genus Arthrobacter; species Arthrobacter sp. zg-Y1143. Next base: position 353,981 of record NZ_JASKLW010000001.1, read on the forward strand.
GCAGCCTGCGCCAGCAGCAGGCACCGGGAGGTCAGTTCGGCGATGGCCGCGTCAATGGAGCGGCTGGTGTATCCCAGTGCCTCCGATGCATCTTCAGCCGTCCATCCGGGACGGCTGACGGCAAATCGGTAGACGTCCAGCGAAACCTGAGACAGCACGGCGAATCCTTTCAAAGCAGCAAGCTGAAGCCCCCACGGCTACCCTACCCAGCACAGCATGTTTCCGGTCCGCTCGTTACGAAAGTGCTTTATGTCGCCAACACACTGTGGAAAGTCGGACATGTCCGGTTAATGCCAACGACGGCGGCGCGGCCGGTACAGGAAGCAGAGGTGGGGCATACCCGTTCAGGCGTCCGATTTCGGCACGGGTATGCCGGGTTCCGGTGCCGGAAGCGGCCATGTCCGGAACAGGGCAGCGGAGCCTATTTACAGACGCGTCAGCGGCGGGGGAAGCTTTCGGAGTCAAATCAAGGTGCCGGCTGAGCAACAGCCAAGAGATTCAAGGGGGACAGCAATCATGAAGAGCTGGGATTGGTTCTAACCATCGGCCCCCGAGGGGCCGAACACAGGAAATAACAACAATGCAGGCCCGCCCCAGCGGCGGTAACCAACCCCGAGGGGAAAGATCCACATGAGCCAGCTAGCTGCAGTTCGACCAGCCTCACGGACGCAAACCGGCACTCATTGGTGGTCACTCTCCATCCATACCGGGGGCTTCGATGTAGCGGACGGCATCATTGGAGAATTGGTTACCCCGCTGGCGGCGCAGGCGCAGGTCCTGGGAGCCCAGCGCTGGTATTTCACCCGGTGCTCGGATCCGGCCTTTGCGCACGTAAAGATACGGGTGCTGGCAACCACCGAGACCTTGGACCGGCTGCAGTCGCTTTTGCCGGCCCTGCAGGAACAATCCAGCGGAGTGATCGGCCATCTGGAGACCAGCCAGCAGCTCACTGAACCCGCCACCGACCGGCTGAGCCCGGGCGGCGGAGAGCCTCAGGACCCGCGGATCGAAGCGGACCTCGCAAAGTACGGCGGGGTGGAGGGGCTGTCCCTCGCCGAAGAAGTATTTGAACTTTCCTCGGATCTGGCCAGCTGGGCAACCGCGCGTTTCCCCAAGGTCCAAAACCGGTGGGCGCTCGGGTCGCTGCTGCTCTTCGACGCGGCCCGGAGCATGATGAAGGGCCCCCGCGCCTCGGCCTGGCCGGACCGGCGCCGTTTGTCCTGGGACTACTACTGGGACAGCCACCTGCGCAGCTGCACCGCCGGGTTTGGCCCCCGGGCGGCAGGCGTGCGGCAGGCAATGACGGTTCAGGTAGGCGCCAAGGTAATGCCGACGCACCGGCTAATGGCAGCCACTGCAGCAGAATCGGCGGTTGAAAACTGGCGCCGCCGGTGGTTCCGCGGCATCGACACTTACCTCTACCGGGCGGACAGGGCCCGGCTGAGCCGTAGCGCCCAGCACTTGACGGTATATCAAGCCCATATGCTCCTCAACCGCCTTGGTCTCAGCCTGCGGGAAGAAGCCGCCATGGGGCTGTACGCACGCACCTGGAGCCCGGAACGGGAATCAGTACTGCTGGATAAGCGCTGAAACGTGCGCACAATTGGGAAGGGGGCCCAGCCTGTGGCCGAACAAGAAGAGGTAGTGGTGGCAGACGCCCAAGACCTGGGTCTGGTCCTGGGCTGCTCGGAAGATCTGCTGGCCGATATGAAGGACAGCGGACTGCTGGAACCCTTCGGTGAAGCGTGGAATGTTGGGCCGGCCCGCGAATATCTGCGGGATGCTGCGTGGGCGGATCAGGCCTGGTATTGAGGCGCCGGGGTCCGCTGGACCGGTGCGGCAGAAACGCAGAAAGGGACGGACCATGTGGGTCCGTCCCTTTCTGCGTTTGTCCTGCGAAGGGTGCCGGTTTTGACGCCTAGGCTACGGAAATGGAAGCCTCGGCGAGGACGCGGACGGCTTCATTGAGCTGGGCCACTGTCTCGGGGTCGTCCTTGGGGTGGATTTCCGCGTAGCGGGTAACGGAGCCGCCAATCGCCAGGCGTACTTCCTCCACGACGCGTGCTCCGGCAATACCCACGGACTTCCGGGCATCATCCTGGGCCCATACGCCGCCGTACTGGCCGAAGGCCGCACCGATGACGGCGGTCGGCATTCCGGACACGGCGCTGGCGCCGAAGGGGCGGGACAGCCAGTCGATGGCGTTTTTCAGTACTGCGGGCATGGTGCCGTTGTATTCCGGGCTGATCAGCAGCAGGCCGTCGGAGGCAGCAGCCGCTTCACGCAGTGCCAGTGCGGGTTCGGGGACAAGACCCTCGGCGTCGATGTCTTCGTTGTAGAAGGGGATCTCGCCCAGCCGGTCAAATACCTTCACCTCAACGCCCTCAGGGGCACCGCTTGCGGCCACTTCGGCGAGCTGGCGGTTGATGGATCCGGCGCGGAGGCTTCCGACGAGGGTCAGGATGGTGGTGCTCAAAATAGGGAACTCCTGTCTAGGCCGTGCCGATTCCCCCAGGCACGAACGCGGTTCTGTCTTCGATCGCTTAAACGGACCACGGTCCGGATATATTCCCTCCGGGTTACACTTGCGCGATGGAGGCAAGCAATCCCGTACCGTCCGGCATCCGCGGGGATGCGGAGCGCAACCGGCTCCGCCTGCTGGAGGAGGCCCGGGAACTCGTGGCGGCAGGCGGCGCCGATGCGCTGACCATGGAAGCCCTGGCCCAGCGGGCGGGATTGGGCAAAGGGACGGTCTTCCGCCGGTTCGGCAGCCGGTCAGGACTGATGCAGGCGCTCCTGGAGCACGTGGAGGCCGGTTTCCGCGCGGACTGGATGTCCGGTCCGCCGCCGCTGGGGCCCGGCGCGCCGGCACTCGCCCGGTTGCAGGCCTTCGGCTCGGCACGCCTGTCGATCCTTATGGTGAACAGCGAATTGGCCCGGGCAGCCGACATCGACCCCCGAACCCGCTACCGGAATCCGTCCCGTGCCCTCGCCGTGGCGCATCTGGCCGGGTTGCTGCGGGAAGCGGGTCCGGTGCGGGACCCCGAACTTGCCGCCTACCAGCTGGCGGCGTTCCTGGACGCCGGGCTGCTGCTTCATCTGCGCGGGGAGACGGGAATGGACCAGACGCGGCTTGAGCAGGGCTGGACGGACCTGGTGGCTGCCCTTGTCCGGGCCTAGCCCGGGACTGGCCCGGGACTGGCCGGGGACTAGTGGTCCGGATGCTCCAAACCGAGGGAGGCGATCAGGGACCGCAGCGCCCGGCGCAGTTCCTGGCTGTCCTCTGCGTCCAGGGTTACCTCCGCCTCGGCCAGCTGTGCGCACTTGATGGCCTCGCGGCCGGCTTCGGTGACGGCCCAGGACAAGACAGCCGGGCCGGTCCCGGCAGCCGTCTCCGGGTCCTCCGGCACACAGCCCCGCTGTTCCGCATATCCGGACGAAACAAGGGAAGACAACTCCCGCCGGACGGCCGGCAGCGGCTGCCTGGTACCTGCAGCCAGCGCGGTGTCCTTTACGGCGTCACCCGTTGCAGCTGCGGCCAGGAGAGTGAGCAGGGTGAAAGAGTTTCGGTTCAGGCCAAAGCGTTCCAAGGCGCCGTCGGAGGCTACATGGGTGACATGGGCAGCAGCGGACAGAAGCCGGGGGAAATAGCCCGGGGTGGCCGGAGCGGTGTGGGATGCGGAAACGGAATCAGGGCCGGGACTGGAATCGGACTGCTCGGAGTTCCCGGACTGGTCGGAGTTCCCGGACTGGTCGGGGTTGACGTGTCGAAACGGCACTTGTTCCTTGGGGTCTAAAAGAGGGTGCGGCTGTGCAGAAACAGGCCTCGGCCACGTCTTGACCAGAGGACAGCTTACGGTGGACTATCCGGCGCTGACAAGCGGGATTATGGCGGCGGACGGCTTGGCGGAGCCGGAACCGCCCGTCACCGTACAGTCACCCGGGGACCCGAATACCGGTGTGATGAGCACCTCAGATAGCTTTGTACGATGCACATCAAGGACCGGATCGAAGAAGCCCCGATGAGTCGGCGGCAGGTGGCCATCATTGCCATCTGTACAGCCTTGTACATGATCGACGGTTTCGACGTCCTGGTGATGGCCTTCAGTGCAAGCCATGTGGAAGAAGAATGGGGGCTGAACGGCGCGCAGCTGGGCTACCTGCTCAGCGCAGCACTGGTGGGGATGGCGGTGGGCTCCATCTTCGTCTCCACGGTTGCCGACATCTTCGGCCGGCAGCGCACCATGCTGGTCGGTGTGTGCATTGTCGGACTGGGGATGTTGGCGTCCTTCTTTGCCCCGAACTATGCGGTGCTGCTGGTTCTTCGCCTGCTCACCGGCTTGGCCATTGGCACACTGCAGGCGACCATCGGCGTTTTTGCCTCGGAGTTCTCCAACGCAAAGCGGCGCTCCACCGCCCTGTCCATTGTCACCATCGGCCAGCCCATTGGCGGGGTGCTGGGCGGGCTGGCCAGCGGCGTGCTGATCAGCCAGTATGGTTGGCGGTCCGCGTTCCTGCTCGGAGCGGTTGCAACCTTCCTGATGATTCCCCTGGTGATGAAGGTGTTCCCGGAATCGGTGGATTTCCTGCTGGCCAGGCGCCCGGCGGACGCACTGGCGCAGCTCAACCGCAGCCTGCGCTCAATAGGGCAGCCGCCAGTGGATGCCCTTCCGGATGCCCTTCCGGACGCCGTACCGGTGCAGCGGAAGACCTCTCGGTTTGCCGACGTCCTCACCGGTTACAACACACGGCGCACCATTCTGCTGTCCCTGGCCTATTTCATCCTGATGGCCAGTTTCTACTTCGCGAACTCCTGGACACCCAAGCTGATCACGGCCAGCGGGTTCACTGCCCGGGACGGGATCAACGCCGGTGTCCTCTTCAGCGTCGGCGCCATTGCCGGCGGCATAACGCTGGGCCTGTTCGGTGCGCGTTTCCCGATGCGCAAGGTCCTGGCGGTGTTCTTTGTGGCCGGAGCGGCAACCTTTGTGGTCTTCGCGAATTCAACCACCGGATCAGTGGGCTGGGCCCTCTTCGCCGCCGCGCTGGTGGGCTTCGGCTCCAACGCGCCGATTGCCGGGATGCTTGCCATTAGCCCCACCTACTACACCAGCGAGGTCCGGGGCACGGCGCTGGGCCTGGTGATCGGCATGGGCCGGCTTGGGGCCATCATTTCGCCCATCCTTGCCGGCGCCCTGATCGACGGCGGCTGGAGCGCCGGGGACCTCTACTTCCTGTTTGTGCTCCCCATGGCCCTGGGCGCCGTCGTTATTTCCAGGCTGGGCAAGCCGGTGCTGCACGGTCCGGTCGAGAAGCACCCGGCCCCCGTCCACTAGCGGGGCACAGCCCGCCAATGTGGCCGGTACCCGGGTCCGCGCGAACGGCTGCGGACCCGGGTACCGAGCCGGGTTAGGACGCGACCAGTTCCGGCCAGTCGGCGGCAAGTTCCAGGCCGTGCGCTGCCGAGACGGAGGAATGCGTCACCTTGCCGCCGGCGATGTTCAGGCCGTGCGCGAGGTCCGGATATTTCTGGAAGGCAGCGGCAACACCGAGGTTGGCCAGCGCCACCGCATACGGCAGGGTCACATTCGTCAGCGCGTAAGTGGAGGTGTTGGGCACCGCGCCCGGCATGTTGGCAACGCAGTAGAACAGCGAGCCGTGCACCCGGAACGTGGGATCCTCATGGGTGGTGGGGTGGCTGTCTTCGAAGCAGCCGCCCTGGTCCACGGCGATGTCCACCAGGACGCTGCCCGGTTTCATCCGCGCCACCATGGCGTTGGTGACGAGCTTGGGCGCCTTGGCCCCGGGAACCAGGACCGAGCCGATCACCAGATCCGCGTCCACCACTGCGCGTTCAATTTCGAATGCGTTGGAGGCTACGGTCTTGATCCGGCCGGCGTACAGCGCATCCAGCTCCCGGAGCCGGTCAATGTTGATGTCCAGCACCGTGACATCGGCATGGCCTCCGACGGCGGCTGCAGCGGCGTTGGTGCCGGCCACGCCGGCACCGAGCACCACCACTTTGGCGGGCCGCACGCCCGGCACCCCGCCGAGCAACAGGCCCGGACCGCCGGCCGGAGCCATCATGGACTGGGCGCCCACCTGTACCGAAAGCCGGCCGGCAACTTCGGACATGGGGGCAAGCAAGGGCAGGGTGCGTCCGCGCTGCACGGTTTCATAGGCAATGGCGGTTACACCGCTTTCCAAGAGTGCCGCGGTCAGCTTTGGCTCGGCGGCCAGGTGGAGGTAGGTGAAGAGGATCAGGCCCGGCCGGAAATGCCGGTACTCGGAGGCGATGGGTTCCTTGACCTTCAGGACCATGGCGGACTGGGACCAGACGTCGTCGGCTGAGTCCAGGATCTGCGCCCCGGCCGCGGTGTATTCCGCATCAGTGATATTGGAACCGGTGCCGGCACCGCTCTGTACCAGCACCTCATGGCCGTGGGTGCGCAGTTCATGCACGCCGGAGGCAGTAATTGCTACGCGGAATTCATTGTTCTTGATTTCCTTGGGGATACCGATGATCACAGTATTGCTCCGTCAGTAGGGTCAGCCGGCGAGGTGTCCGCCGACACAGCCCCAGCATAGATGCCCATCCGGCGTGCCGGCAGACCGCTGCAGGACCGGTTCCCCGGCGCTTCTCCGGGTCAGCCGGCGTTGCCCTGCGGGCGGGCTTCCTTAGCGGCCTTCGCGGCCTGCTGGGACTCCAGCCAGGACTGCACGTCCTCCATCCGGATCCGGCGGTGCGAACCGCGGTACTCCACCGGGATGATGCCGGCGTCGGTCAGGTTCCGCAAGTAGGTGTGCGATATTCCGGCAGCAGCGGCGGCCTGCGAGGTAGTCAGCAGAGGCATGGGTCCGGCCGGCAGGGGTGCGTCCTGGCCGGCGTCCGCGGGAGCGGGGGCCGCGGTGGACAGGGTAACGGGGGACCCGTCCGCAAGACGCGAGAGCAGGTCCAGTACGGCGTCGCGGGCGGTGTCCGGCAGGCGCAGTGCCGTGCCGTCCACGAAGACCGTGACGTCGCCGGCGGCGAGGGCCCGCTTCAGGGCACGGATGTCTTTGTCCGGCAGCGCCGGTACGGTTCGGGAACTCTGGCTCATGGCCCTAATCTTGCCAAACGAATCTGCCCCCGGCAGCCACCCAAGCCGTGTGGGATCCGCCTGGACATGATCAAATGGCGGGAGGAACGGGCGCCGCAGCACCGGCCGGGCGGAAACACGGCGACCGCAGGGCAGGGATTTCAAGGGAGAGTTCATGGCTATCAACGGCAGCAGGTCCATCCGCGGCGCAGTCCTGGAAACCATTGGCGCCCCGCGCCCCTACGCCCGGTCCCGGCCGGTGGCCGTCCGTGACCTGATGCTCGACGCTCCGGGCCCGGGAGAGATCCTCGTGCGCATAGAAGCTGCCAGCCTGTGCCACTCGGACCTGTCCGTGGTGAACGGCAGCCGGGTCCGGCCGCTGCCCATGCTGTTAGGCCATGAGGCCGCCGGCAGGGTGGAGGAGCTGGGGGAGGGGGTGGAAGACCTGGCCGTGGGCCAACGCGTGGTGATGGCTTTCCTGCCGCGCTGCGGCGAATGTGCCGGTTGCCGCACGGACGGCAAAATGCCGTGCCTTACGGGTTCGGCGGCCAACAACGCCGGCACCTTGCTCGACGGCGGCATGCGCCTGCACGGCGAAGACGGGGAGGAGATACGCCACCACTTGGGGGTCTCCGGCTTCGCCAGCCACGCGGTGGTCAACCGTAAATCCGTGGTTCCGGTGGAGGATGACATCCCCCCGCAGGTGGCGGCCCTGCTGGGCTGCGCCGTGCTTACCGGCGGCGGCGCGGTGCTGAACCCTGCCCGCCCGGGCAAGGACGACGACGTCGCCGTGATGGGACTTGGCGGCGTCGGCATGGCAGCCCTGCTGACCGCACTTTCCCTGGAGGTCCGCAGCGTGATCGGCATCGACTCCCTGCCGGAGAAACTGGCCCGGGCAAGGGAACTGGGGGCGGACGCCGTCTACACTCCGCAGGAGGCGCTCGAGGCCGGGATCCGCCCTGCCCTGGTCATCGAGGCCGCCGGGCACCCCCGTGCGTTTGAAACTGCCGTTCGGATCACCGCTGCCGGCGGCACCACCGTGACGGTGGGGCTGCCTGCTCCTGATCAAACTGCCGAAATTCTGCCGTTGACCCTCACCGCGGAGGCCCGCACCATCATCGGCAGCTACCTCGGCTCCGCGGTTCCGGCCCGGGACATCCCCGTTTACGCCCAGCTGTGGCGGGAGGGGAAGCTCCCGGTGGAGGAACTGGTTTCCTCGACCATCACCCTGGATGACATCAATGCCGCCATGGACACCCTGGCGGACGGGAAAGCCATCCGCCAGGTGATCCTGTTCGAGGACCCGGCAGCCACGGGATCCCGTGGCTAGGCCGCCGCTGCGCGGCTGGGAGCCGGACATCCTCGGAGAGGGCTTCGAGCAGCTCACCCTGGACCTTCCCGGCGGCAACGTTGCGACCCTGGTCCGCTACACACCGGCCCCGGGAAACGAGGTACTCCCCGCCGGTGTGCGGCAGGTTCCGGAACTGATGCTTTCCGGCGTGGATGCCGGCAGCGAAGGCTTGGATGTCCTGTACGTGCACGGCTGGTCCGACTACTTTTTCCAGACCGAGCTCGCGCGCTATTGGGCTGCGCAAGGGGCCCGGTTCTTCGCCCTGGACCTGCACAACTACGGCCGCAGCCTGCGCCCCGGGCAGGAACCGGGGTATGTGCAAAGCCTCAGCGACTACGACGCGGACCTGGAAGCGGCACTGGACGCCATGGGCCAGGGTGCGGCGGACGCCCGGCCCCTGCTCCTGCTGGGCCATTCCACCGGCGGCCTCACCTTATCCACGTGGGCCTACCGTCACCCGGGACGGGCCGCGGCACTGATCCTGAACAGTCCCTGGCTGGAGTTCCAGGCAACGGAACTGGCCCGCCGCATGATCTCCCCGCTGGTCAGCATGCAGGCACAGCGCCGGCCGCGGATGCCGCTGCCCCCGGTGGATCCGGGCATCTACAGCCGGACGGTGTCCGCGGCTTTTAGCGGCGAATGGAACTATAACCCACAATGGCGGCCGGTCCGGGGCTTTCCGGTGACCGTGGCGTTCCTCAATGCGGTGTTTTCCGCTCAGGCCACCGTAGCCACCGGGCTGCGGCTGAACGTGCCCGTGCTGGTGCTCCTCTCGGACAAGAGCTACCTGCACCCGCGCTGGTCTGAAGATGCCGAACGATCCGACGTTGCCCTGGATGTGAATGTGGTGGCCCACCGGGCGCTATCGCTGGGCCCCTCGGTCAGCGTGGTGCGGATAGCCAACGCCATGCATGACGTGTTCCTCTCTGCCCCGGTGGTCCGGGCGCAGGCCTACAATGCCATCACTCGGTGGTCCGGCGGGTACCTGCGGGCCCGCGCCTAGTCGATCAGCTCGTAAGCGGGAAGGGTAAGGAAATCGGGGTAATCCGCTGAGAGGCTGATCGAGCCGATCAGTTTGCTGGCCGGCTCGAAATACCCGGTGTACATCTCCTCTGACACCTCGCCGCGGAGCCGCTCGGTCTCCTCCGCCAAGAGCCGGCTGACCAGGTCCTCGGTCACGGTCTCGCCGGTGTCCTCCAGGACTACGTGGTTCCGGACCTGCTGCCAGACCTGGGAACGGGAAATCTCGGCGGTGGCGGCGTCCTCCATCAAATTGCGGATGGCCACGGCGCCGTTGCCTGAAAGCCAGATGGCCACATAGTTGACGGCCACGTACAGGTTGGAGCGCAGCCCGGCCTCGGTGATCGACCCGCCGGCGGTGCTGACATCGAGCAGGTCCGAGGCGGTAACCGACACGTCTTCGCGCAGCCGGTCCACTTGGTTCGGCTTGTCGCCCAGCACGCCGTCGAAGACCTCCATGCAGGTGGCCACCAGATCCGGGTGGGCCACCCAGGAACCGTCAAAACCGTCACCGGCCTCCCGGGTCTTGTCCGCCTTCACCTTTTCCAGCGCAGCTGCCGTGGTTTCGGGTTCCCGCCGGTTGGGGATGAAGGCAGCCATGCCGCCCATGGCGAAGGCACCCCGGCGGTGGCAGGTCTTCACCAGCAGCTCGGTGTATGCCCGCATAAACGGTGCCGTCATGGTCACGTCCGCGCGGTCCGGCAGGAGGAAGGACTTCCCGGCGTCGCGGAAGACCTTGATCATGCTGAACAGGTAGTCCCACCGCCCGGCGTTCAGGCCCGAGGCGTGCTCCCGCAGTTCGTAGAGGATTTCCTCCATTTCAAAGGCCGCCGGAATGGTCTCGATCAGCACGGTGGCGCGGACCGACCCCTGCGGCACGTCCACGTACTCCTCGGCAAAGCTGAAGACATCGTTCCAGAGGCGGGCTTCGAGGTGGCTCTCCATCTTGGGCAGGTAGTAGTACGGTCCCTGGCCGTTTTCCAGCAGCTGTTTCGCGTTGGCGAAGAAGTGCAGGCCGAAGTCCACCAGCGCACCCACGGCAGGTTCGCCGTCGATCAGCAGGTGTTTTTCCGGCAGGTGCCAGCCGCGCGGGCGCATCACGACGACGGCGAGCGGAACGTCCGTGCGCAGTGAGTATTCCTTGCCGTCCGGTGAAGTGTAGGAAAGGTCGCCGCGGGCTGCACGGTAAAGGTTCACTTGGGAATCCACCACGTTGTGCCACGTGGGCGTGCAGGCGTCCTCAAGGTCGGCAAGCCATACCTTGGCCCCCGAATTCAGGGCGTTGATAGCCATCTTGGCGGGGGACGCCGGACCCGTCATTTCCACCCGGCGGTCCTGCAGCGCGGCCGGCGCCTCGGCGACCTTCCAGTCACCGCTGCGGATATCAGCGGTTTCGGAAAGGAAATCCAGCGTTCCGCTGGCCGAGACCTCCCGGCGGCGGACAGCGCGGGAGGCCAGGCGCTCGTCGCGGGTGCTGCGGAAGCGGCGGTGGAGTTCTTCAATGAATTCCAGTGCTTCGGGAGTCAGGATGTGCTCCGCTCCCTCCGCGGGGGAGGAGTCGGTTACTTCAACGGCCATGATGGTTCTCCTGTGAACGGTGCCCCGGCGGAGGGGGGAGTGGCGGAAACCAGCGGGAAAACAGGCGGGTGATCCCGGTTACTTCTTCCGTATCGTGGATATTATTGTCTGGTAAATGGAAGTTCAAGGGTGCCGTCACCGCCACTGGGTCATCGCGGCCGTGAGGTGTTCCCGTGCCCGGGCCAGCCGCCCGCGCACCGCCGGCGGGCTGATCCGCAGGGCGGCACCGATCTCCGCATAACTCTGGCCGTGGACCTCGCGCAGCAGCCAGCAGGCCCGCTGGTCCGCCGGCAGCAGGGACAGTGCGCGCCGCAGGGTTTCAAGTTCTGCGGAAACCTCGGCACTGTGGTGCGGATCGGCTCCGCGCCGGGTTGCCCCCGCATCCAGTGCCGCTGCCAGGTGCTCGGTTCCGGGCAGGTCCTGCGGATGCGCGGTGCGGTGGCGGAGTACGTCCAGGCAGCGGTTGGTGGCGGTGCGGTAAACCCAGCCGCCGAACGCCTCGCCCCGGTCCAGCGTGGGCAGCATCCGCCAGCCGGCCGTGAGGGTGTCCTGGACTACGTCCTCGGCGTCGCCGCGGTCCCGCAGCATCCGGTAGGCGAGCCGGAACAGCCGCCCCTGATAGAGGGCCACCAGATATTCGAAGGCTGGGAGGTCGCCGCTCCGGGCCTGCGCCACCAACGCAGCCTCGTCCGGGAGGGAAAGTGCGGTCCCGGCACGGCCGCGGGGAGAATGGTTATGTGCCGCCTGCGGCAGCTCGGATCCTGCCATGGTGTCCCTGTTCCGTCCGGCAGCGACCGGACCATGCCCCGATTTTCCCAGAGGGCGGACCCGGGCGGAACAACACCGTCCCGGGCGGCGGGAAAGATAGCCAAACTTTGGCTTTCGCCGTGACGAATCCGGCCCGCGCACGTCATTAATTCTGTAAGGGACGTGCGCGGTGAGTCCGCGTTGATACGCAGGAGATGATTTCCATGGCAGATCCGTCAAAGACCCCCACGCCGTCAGCGCCGAGTCCGCGGGGCGCGCAGAGCGTCGAAAGCGCACAAGGGATGCAGGGAGCACCGGGGCAGGGAGCGCAGGGGCAGGGCACACTGAGCACCCCGGAAGCGCCTGCGCCCCCAGACGCCCAGCGCAGGTCGGGGCCGCTGCAGACACCCCGGGGCGACACCACCATTGAGGAAACCGTGGTGCAGAAGCTCGCCGGCATGGCCACCCGCGAGGTGCCCGGGGTGTATGCCATGGGCAATGCGGCGCGCCGGGCCTTCAGTTCCATGACGGAACGGATACCGGGTTCGCAGACAAATGTCAGCAACGGCGTCTCGGTGGAAAAGGGTGAGCGGCAGGCGGCGGTGGACGTCAGCATTGTGGTGGAGTACGGCTACTCCGTAGTGGAGGTCAGCCAGGGCATTCGGCGCAACGTCATCCGGTCCGTGGAAAACGCCACCGGGCTGGAGGTCCTCGAAGTGAACGTCAACGTCACCGACGTGCACCTGCCCGGGGACAACCAGGACGAGGACGACGACAGCCAGGATGCCAAGCCGTCCAAGAGCCTTGAGTAAACAACAACCAAAAGGAGGACTCCATGTCTGCAACGCGGTGGTGTCTGGTAATCGGGCTGGTGCTGGGAATCGTGCTGGCCTTCGGTGGTTGGGTGCCGTTCCTCATCACGCTCCTGTTCGGCTTGATTGGACTGATGGTGGGGCTGGTGGCGGACGGGAAGGTGGACGTCCAGGGAATGCTCGGTAGAGCGTCAAGCCGATGAGTATGCCCTCGGCGCAGGTGCCGCTGCGGCCGGCCCGGGACATCAATGACCGCGGGGAAACCGTCCTGGCCCGGCGGGTGCTCGAAAAAACCGCCAGCCAGGTGGCCCGGGACGAAACCTTCGCCGGCGGCAGCAGCGGAGGCTTCCTGGGCATAGGCGCACGGGCGGACCTTTCCGCCCGGCCGGATGCCAGCGTCCAGCTGGCCGGCAATATAGCCAGCCTTAAAGTGACGGTGGGACTGCCTTATCCGGTGCCGCTGCGCCAAGCCACGGAACAGTTGCGGCGGCGGATCACCGAACGGGTCACGGCCCTGACCGGGGTGCAGGTGCGGCAGGTGGACATCACGGTGGCCTGGCTCCGTCCGCCGCAATCCGAACCCCGCCGGAGGAAGCTGCAATGAGTGCCAGAATCCATCCGCCGGTGTCCATGCGCCGCCGGCCCAGCCGGTCCGTACCGGCAACGATCACCGCTGTCCTGCTGCTGGCCCTCGGAGTGGCCCTGGTGTGGGCCGCGGTGCTCCGGCTCGTCAACGGAAGCTGGCCGGTGTTCGTCACTGAACCCCTGCGCTGGCTCCGGGAGACCAGCTGGGACAGCACCCAGGGATGGACCGCCGCCGTCATCCTGGGCGTGCTTGGCCTGATCCTGCTGCTGTGCGGCATCATTCCGGGCGAGTACCGCGCCCTGCCGCTGCGGGCCAAGCCGGTGAACATGCCGGGGATGCCGGGAGCGGCGGACACCGGCGGAGTACCGTCGGTCCGGGGCGGCGAAACCGTGGTGATGAGCCGCCGGGCAGTTGCCCGGCTTGCGGCCTCCACATGCGACCACATTGACGGGGTGGCATCAGCTTCCGCCACCGCCTCCGCGCGCCGGGTCCACCTGGACGTCACGACGGCGCTGCACGGCACCTCGGACCTGGAGCACTGGGTGGTGGACGGGGTGCGCTCCCGCCTGGCGGCCACCGGCCTGGACCCCGTGCCGGAGGTTACCGCCAGCATCCGGACCAGGGAGTAGGAAGGGCAGTCCCATGAGAGCACATGCCGGACCAGCGAACCGGACCTGGCTGATTGTCCTGGGGATCATCCTCCTCGCCGCCGGGGTCCTGGCCGCACTGATCGCAGGAGGAGCGCTCAAAGGCACGGCCGCTGCGGACCCGTCGGAACCACTGCTGGCGGACGGGGAAGGTTTCCTCAGCGGGGAGTACGCGCCGTGGGGTGTCCTGCTCGCCGGAGTGGTGCTGGGGCTGCTGGGCCTGTGGTGGCTGCTCGCCCAGATTCCGCGGAACCGGGCGGCGGGAACGTTCCGCCTGCAGGAAGACCCCACGCACGGCATCACGGTGTGCGACCCGCAGATCCTGGCGGCCGCAGCCAACCGGGAAACCGCGGAGCTCCCCGGCGTGGTGGGCTCAACCGTCCGGCTGCGCGGCACAGCCGACGAACCGGACCTGGCCATGAAGGTCACGGTGAACTCGGATGCCGATGTGCAGGGCGTAATCGGCCGGATCCAGCACGAAGTAGTCCCGCACCTGGTTTCCGCGCTGGAAGTGCCGCTGAATACCTTCGGGCTGGAAATTGACGCAAGCGCCAAGGCGGGCGCCCCGGGAGGCGGCGCAGCGGTCAGCTCCCGGGGGACAGTGGTTTATTAGCCGCGGACCGGTGTTCCGGCGTCGGCCAGTCCGGCGCGCTCGCGGGCGACGGCGTCGCGGTGCGCTGCCACCCGTGCCTGGTGCACGGGAGTGCGGCGCAGGAACGCGTACACAATGCCCAGGAGGACAAACCAGATGGGGGTCACCAGCAGGGCCTGCAACGTGTCCGGCTGGGTGGTAAGGGCCCACAGGAGGAACGCGAAGAACGCGAACACCACGTAAACCATGACGACGCCGCCGGGCATCGGAAACTTCGACGCCGCGTGCAGCTGCGGGCGGCGCTTCCGGTAGACCAGGTAACTGGCCAGGATGATGGACCAGACGAACATAAAGCACAGCGCCGAAATGGTGGTCACCAGGGTGAAGGCCGCGCTCACCGACTCGCCTGCGTACAGCAGGACAACGCCGGCCAGCAGGAAGGTGCAGGAGAAGAACAGCGCGTTCTGCGGGACCTTGCGCCGGGACAGCCGGCCGAACGGCCGGGGGGCGTCGCCGTCGTGCGCCAGACCGAAAACCATGCGCGAAGTGGAATATATCCCCGAGTTCGCCGACGAAGCCGCGGAAGTGAGCACCACAAAGTTCACCACGGCCGCAGCAGTGCCGAGCCCGGCGAGGGTGAACATGCCCACGAACGGGCTCTCGTCGGCGCTGAACTCGTCCCACGGCACCACTGCCATCAGGATGGCCAGGGCGCCTACGTAGAAGAGCAGGATGCGGATCGGAATGGAGTTCACGGCGCGCGGCAGGTTCTTTTCTGGATCCTTGGTTTCGGCGGCGGCGGTGCCCACCAGTTCGATGCCGACAAAAGCGAACACGGCAATCTGGAAGCCGGCAACAAAGCCCATGGGCCCGGTGGGGAAGAACCCGCCGTGCTCCCAGAGGTTCCCGAAGCCGGCCGTCACGCCGTCGCCGTGGGTGAAGCCGGTAAGGATCATCACCAGGCCCACCACAATCAGGGTCAGGATGGCCACAATCTTGACCAGCGCGAACCAGAATTCGGTTTCACCGAAGGCCTTCACCGAGGGCAGGTTCAGGGCCAGCAGCAGCAGGATGCAGGCCAGCGCCGGAATCCACAGTGGGGCGCTGCCCCACCAGAAGGTCACGTAATGGGCAATCGCCACTACGTCGGCAATGCCGGTGACCACCCAGCAGAACCAGTAGGTCCAGCCGGTGAAGAAACCGGCCCACGGGCCGAGGAGGTCCGCGGAGAAATCGCTGAAGGACTTGTAGTTGAGGTTCGAGAGCAGCAGTTCACCCATGGCCCGCATCACGAAGAACAGCATGAAGCCGATGATCGCGTAGACGAAGATCACGGACGGGCCGGCCACGGAAATGGTTTTGCCCGAGCCCATGAACAGGCCGGTGCCAATGGCTCCGCCGATGGCCAGCAGCTGGATGTGGCGGCTGGACAGGGAGCGGGCAAGATGCGGCTGCGGGGAGTTGTTTTGCGGCGCGGAAACAGCGCTGTCGCTCGGTGGGCGGGTAATGCGCTCAGACATCAAAATCCTTCTAATAGGCACCCGCCGGCAGCTAACCGCCGTTATCGCCTATGCCGCTCCCCGGGGGGACAGCACCTTGCTGTTGGCGCTGCCGCCGACATTTCAGTTTGAAAGCCGCTTGCTGGCCCCGTCAAATCAGAGGTTTGTGACGTTGCAGGTCACAGGGCACATTCGCGGCCGGCTGCTCCCCCGCGCCCGGGTGTGTCGAGGGGTTGAGGCGGTGCAGGCGGCAGGTTAGAGTTTGCTGTGTCACATGCGTGTGACACCTACAAATGAACATGCCTTTATCAGCCGTGGCGGGAGAGTCCTGCCGGATGCACATGAGCATCGCGCCGGGCGCCGTAGGAGCAAACCCTCCCCGGGAATCTCTCAGGCCCCTGTACCGCCAGGGCGAGGCAACTCTGGAAAGCAGTTCCGGCACGGCCGGAACTCACCGACGGTGCAAGCGGAAGTACACCCGCGGAATCTCTCAGGTCCAATACAGAGCGGGGAGGAGCCTTCGTTAGTTGGCGTACCCCCGTCTGCCTTTCCTGGAGCCCCTCATGCCTGTAGATCCGTCCTCCTCTACCCTTGCCGCCGCGTTTGCGGACCGGCATATCGGTGCCCGTGCCGACGCCGTTGAAACCATGCTCAAGGCCGTGGGGTATGACACCCTGGACGGGCTGGCAGACATGGCCGTTCCCGCCGCCATCCGGCAGGGCTTCCCGCTGGTGCTGGATCCGGCAAAATCCGAAGAGGAAACCCTCGCCGCCCTGCGGAAGATCGCCGGGAAGAACAAGACCGCCGTCCAGATGATCGGCCAGGGCTACTACGGCACCCACACTCCGCCGGTGATC
This sequence comes from Arthrobacter sp. zg-Y1143, assembly GCF_030125565.1. Lineage (NCBI taxonomy): Bacteria > Bacillati > Actinomycetota > Actinomycetes > Micrococcales > Micrococcaceae > Arthrobacter > Arthrobacter sp. zg-Y1143. The sequence continues at coordinate 370,749 of NZ_JASKLW010000001.1, forward strand.
CTGCGCAACGTCGTGGAGGACCCGGCCTGGTACACCGCCTACACCCCGTACCAGCCCGAAATCTCCCAGGGCCGCCTCGAAGCGCTCCTGAACTTCCAGACCATGGTCCAGGACCTCACTGCCCTGCCCATTGCCAACGCCTCCCTGCTGGATGAAGCCACCGCCGTGGCCGAAGCCGTGCTGCTGATGCGCCGGTCCAACAAGGCCCACAGCAACGGCGCCATTGTGCTGGACTCCGAAGCCTTCCCGCAGACCATCGCCGTGGTGAAGGGCCGGGCCAAGGCGCTCGGCTTCGACGTCATCGTTACCGATCTGGCCAACGGACTCCCCGAGGGTGAGCTGGCCGGCGTCGTCCTCCAGCAGCCCGGTGCCTCCGGTGTGGTCCGCAACCAGGCGGCACTGATTGCCGAAGCCAAGGAACGCGGCGCCCTGGTGACCGTGGCCGCGGATCTGCTGGCCCTGACCCTGATCACCTCTCCCGGTGAGCAGGGCGCGGACATCGCCGTGGGTTCGGTGCAGCGCTTCGGCGTTCCGCTGTTCTTCGGCGGCCCGCACGCCGCCTACATGGCCGTGCGCAAGGGCCTGGAACGTTCGCTGCCCGGCCGTCTGGTCGGCGTTTCCAAGGACTCCGCCGGCACCCCCGCCTACAGGCTGGCCTTGCAGACCCGCGAACAGCACATCCGCCGGGAGAAGGCCACGTCCAACATCTGCACCGCGCAGGCGCTGCTGGCCATTGTCGCCTCCATGTACGCCGTCTACCACGGACCCGAAGGCCTGACGGCGATTGCCCGCCGAGCGCACGAGTCCGCCCGGTCCCTGGCCACCGCCCTGCGGGCCGCCGGCGTCGAGCTGCTGCATGAGTCCTTCTTCGACACCGTGACAGCCAGCGTTCCCGGCCGTGCCGCGCAGATCATTGCCGCCGCCGAAGCGAAGGGCATCAACCTGCGTTCAATCGACGCCGACACCGTGGGCATCTCCGCGGATGAGACCACGACGCCGGCCGTCATCGCCGAGGTGGCCGCCGCGTTCGGTGCCTCCCCGGTGGATTCGGCGGACGGCTTCGAGCTGCCCGCGGACCTGCTGCGCACCTCGGAGTTCATGACGCACCCGGTGTTCGCCTCCTACCGCTCCGAAACCCAGATGCTGCGCTACCTGCGCCGCCTTTCGGACCGTGACCTGGCCCTGGACCGGACCATGATCCCGCTGGGCTCCTGCACCATGAAGCTCAACGCCACGGTCGAAATGCAGGCCATGACCTGGCCCGAGTTCGCCTCCATCCATCCCTTCGCCCCGGATTCCCAGACCGAGGGCTGGCGGGAACTGATCGCGGACCTGGAACAGAAGCTGGCCGTCATCACCGGCTACGACACGGTGTCCATCCAGCCCAACGCCGGCTCGCAGGGCGAACTGGCCGGGCTGCTGGCCATCCGCGGCTACCACCACTCCCGCAATGATGAGCAGCGCACCGTCTGCCTCATCCCGGCCTCGGCCCACGGCACCAACGCTGCCTCCGCCGTCCTGGCCGGGATGAAGGTGGTGGTGGTTGCCACCGCCGACGACGGCGCCATCGACCACGCGGACCTGCGCGCCAAGATCGACGCGCACCGGGAGAACCTCGCCGCGATCATGATCACCTACCCCTCCACGCACGGCGTGTTCGACGACGACGTCCGCGACGTCTGCGAGGCCGTGCACGAGGCCGGCGGCCAGGTCTACATTGACGGCGCCAACCTCAACGCCCTGGTCGGGCTGGCCCAGCCGGGCGAATTCGGCGGCGACGTCTCCCACCTGAACCTGCACAAGACGTTCTGCATCCCGCACGGCGGCGGCGGCCCCGGCGTCGGACCCGTGGCAGCCAAGGCCCACCTGGCACCGTTTATGCCCGGCGACGCCGCCACCTGGACCGACGGCGAGGACATCCCCGTCTCGGCGTCGCGCTTCGGCTCCGCCGGCGTGCTGCCCATCTCCTGGGCCTACGTGAACCTCATGGGCGGTGAGGGCCTGACCAGCGCCACCAAGCACGCCCTGCTCGCCGCCAACTACGTCGCCGCCCGCCTGAACGAATACTTCCCGGTGCTCTACACCGGCAAGGGCGGACTGGTGGCGCACGAGTGCATCCTGGACCTGCGCGAACTGACTGCGAAGACCGGCGTCACTGCCGAAGACGTGGCCAAGCGGCTGGTGGACTACGGCTTCCACGCCCCCACCCTGTCCTTCCCGGTGGCCGGCACCCTGATGGTGGAGCCCACCGAGTCCGAGGACCTGGGCGAAATGGACCGGTTCATCGACGCGATGATCGCCATCCGCGCCGAAATCGACCAGGTGGCGGCCGGGGACTTCACCCTCGAGCAGAGCCCGCTGCGCAACGCCCCGCACACCGCCACCGTGGTGGCCGGCAATGAGTGGGACCGCGCCTACCCGCGGGAGCAGGCGGCCTTCCCGCTGCGCAGCCTGCGGACGGACAAGTACTTCCCGCCGGTGGGCCGCATTGACGGTGCCGCCGGGGACCGGAACCTGATCTGCTCCTGCCCGCCCATCGAAGAGTTCGAGAACTAGGGGATACTCCAGTGACTGAGAAATACACCGCGCTCTACGAGGCGCACAAACAGCTGGGCGCCTCCTTCACCGACTTCGGGGGCTGGCAGATGCCCCTCAAGTACAGTTCCGAACTGGCCGAGCATAAGGCCGTGCGCAGCGCCGCCGGCCTGTTCGACCTCTCCCACATGGGCGAGGTGGAGGTCACCGGTCCCGACGCCGGAGCGTTCTTGGACTACGCCCTGGTGGGCAAGCTTTCCGCCGTGAAGCCGGGACGGGCGAAGTACTCGCTGATCACCAACAACGACGGCGGAATCATTGACGACCTGATCAGCTACCGGCTGGCGGAGGACGCCTATCTGGTGGTCCCCAATGCCGGCAACGCGGACACCGTGGCCGCCGAGCTGGCGGCCCGCGCCGAAGGCTTCAACGTCACCGTGAAGAACGTGTCCGCCGAGACCTCGCTGGTAGCGGTGCAGGGACCGGCCGCCGAGGCCATCCTGCTGGCCCTGGTTCCGGCCGGGCAGCGCGACGCCGTCACAGGTATGAAGTACTACGCTGCCGATACGGTCACTGTTGCCGCGGGGGAGCGCAGCCTGGACCTGCTGGTGGCCCGCACGGGTTACACCGGCGAGGACGGGTTTGAGATCTACGTCCCCAACGACGACGCCGCGGCCCTCTGGGAAGCGCTGCTTGCCGCCGGCTCGGACTCGGGTCTGGTTCCGGCGGGCCTGGCCTGCCGCGATTCCCTCCGCCTGGAGGCGGGTATGCCGCTGTACGGCAACGAGCTCACCCTCGACACGGACCCCTACGCGGCTGGCCTCGGCCCCGTGGTCGCCCTTTCCAAGGACGGTGACTTCGTGGGCCGTGCAGCCCTCGAAGCCCGCAAGGAAGCCGGTCCGGCCCGCACCCTGGTGGGTCTGAAGGGTTCCGGCCGCCGTTCGGCCCGCAGCTCCTATCCGGTCCTGAAGGACGGCAACGTCATCGGCGAAGTCACGTCCGGCGCCCCCAGCCCCACCCTCGGCTACCCTGTCGCCCTGGCCTACGTCGACGCCGCCCATTCAGCCCCCGGCACACTCCTAGACGTCGACCTCCGCGGCAAGCCCGAATCCTTCACGGTGGTGGAGCTTCCGTTCTATAAGCGCGAGAAGCGGTAAAAAAAGATTCTTGTGACGGCGGCGCGCGGCGCAATTGGTGGTAGAGGTGCCAGCGTGGCTCACGGTAGGTGCCTGAAGCGTTGGTGAGCTGATGGAACGGGCACGCGGTGCGGCATTCGTGTAGCCCCGCATCGCCGAGCGAGGAACGAGCGAGGTGTCTAAGGGGCGGCGAATGCCGCCCCGCGGGCACTCGGAACCTAGACTTTGAACCAGACACGATCAACCTTTCGAGAGGCCCAAGATGAGCAAAGTAAACGCAGGACTCCGCTACTCCGCCGAACACGAGTGGGTCGACTCCTCCAGCCCCATCCGCGTCGGCATCTCCGCCGTCGCCGCTGATGCCCTCGGCGACGTGGTCTACGTTGACCTGCCCGCCGTCGGCGATACGGTCACGGCCGGCGAAACCTGCGGCGAGGTTGAGTCCACCAAGTCCGTCTCGGACCTCTACGCTCCCGTTTCGGGCGAGATCATGGAGATCAACCAGGAAGCCATCGACAACCCGGCCCTGCTCAATGAGGACCCGTACGGCGCCGGCTGGCTGTTCACCGTCAACGCCACGGCCGAGGGTGAACTGCTCAGCGCCGAGGAGTACGCAGAAAAGAACGGCGGCGAACTGTGAGCGATTTCCTCAACTCGTCCCTCGGGGACGTTGATCCCGAGGTAGCCGAGCAGATCGACAACGAGCGGCGCCGGCAGCAGCAGGGGCTGGAAATGATCGCCTCCGAGAACCACACCGCGGTGGCCGTCATGGAGGCGCAGGGCTCGGTGCTGACCAACAAATACGCCGAGGGTTACCCGGGACGCCGCTACTACGGCGGCTGCGAATACGTGGACGTCATTGAGCAGCTGGCCATTGACCGCGCCAAGGAACTCTTCGGAGCTAACTTCGCCAACGTGCAGCCGCATTCCGGCGCGCAGGCCAACGCCTCGGTGATGCACGCCCTGATCCGGCCCGGCGACACCATCCTGGGCCTGTCCCTGGCGCACGGCGGGCACCTGACCCACGGCATGAAGATCAACTTTTCCGGCCGGCTCTACAACGTGGTGCCGTACAACGTCTCGGAGACGGACCACCGCGTGGACATGGCCGAGGTGGAAGCACTGGCCAAGGAGCATCAGCCCAAGCTGATCGTCGCCGGCTGGTCCGCCTACGCGCGCCAGTTGGACTTCGCCGAGTTCCGCCGCATCGCGGACGAGGTGGGCGCCTACCTGATGGTGGACATGGCGCACTTCGCCGGCCTGGTGGCCGCGGGCCTGCACCCGAGCCCGGTGCCGCACGCGCACGTTGTCACTACCACCACGCACAAGACCCTCGCCGGTCCGCGCGGCGGCATCATCCTCTCCAACGACGCCGACATCGCCAAGAAGATCAACTCTGCTGTCTTCCCCGGCCAGCAGGGCGGCCCGCTGGAACACGTCATCGCCGGCAAGGCCACGGCCTTCAAGATCGCCGCCACCCCTGAGTTCCGCGAACGGCAGGAGCGCACGCTGGCCGGCGCGCGGATCCTCGCCGAACGCCTGCTGGCCGACGACGTCGCCGCCGCCGGGATCTCCGTCGTCTCGGGCGGAACCGACGTGCACCTGGTGCTCGTGGACCTGCGCAACGCCGAGCTCAACGGGCAGGAGGCCGAAGACCGGCTGGCCCAGATCGACATCACCGTGAACCGCAATGCCGTGCCTTTCGACCCGCGCCCGCCCATGGTCACCTCCGGCCTGCGGATCGGCACCCCGGCACTGGCCACCCGCGGTTTCGGCGAGGACGCGTTCCGCGAGGTAGCCGACATCATCGCCTCTGCACTGGTCGCCGGACCGGAGCAGGACCTGGCACCGCTGCGCGAACGGGTTACGGCCCTGGCGCAGTCCCACCCGCTGTACCCCGGCCTGGCGGACCTTTCCGCAGCACCGGCTGCAGAACACCGTTAGGAAATACCCCTTGGCTGTTGGCGTTTTTGACCTGTTCACCGTGGGCATTGGCCCCTCGAGCTCACACACCGTGGGTCCGATGCGTGCCGCTGCCGTGTTCGCGGAGGAACTGGTTACAGCCGGCATCCTGTCCGCCGTGGCCGGCCTCCGCGTAGACCTGTACGGGTCCCTCGCGGCGACCGGCCGCGGCCACGGCACCATGACCGCCGTCCTGCTGGGGCTGGAAGGATTCGCTCCGGAACTGATCCTGCCCGAACAGGTGGAGGGCCGGCTGGCGGACATCCAGGCCACCCGGAAGCTTCAGCTGTGCGCCCAGGTTCCCGGCGCCGTCGCCCGCCCGCTGGAATACGGCGAGGCGGACATTGTGCTGCACCCGCTCACGGTGCTGCCCCGGCACACCAACGGCATGAAGTTCGCGGCGCTGGACGCCGACGGCGCGGTGCTCCGGGACGCGACCTTCTTCTCCGTAGGCGGCGGCTTTATTGTCCGCGACGGCGAGGAGCGGGCCGACGCCATGGAACTGGAGGCCAGCAAATCCGAGCTGCCCTATCCGTTCCGCACCGCGGCCGAACTGCTGCGGCACTGCACCGGCACCGGGTTGAGCATCAGCGAGGTGATGCTGGCCAACGAGCGCGCGGCCCGGTCCGAGGCGGACATCCGCGCCGGCCTGCTGCACATCCGCGACGTGATGGAGGAATGCAAGAATTCCGCCATCCGGCGCGAGGGGCTGCTGCCCGGCGGGCTGAAGGTCCGCCGCAGGGCCCCCGCCTGGCACACCCGGCTGCGGGCCGAGGATCCGAACCGGGATCCGAAGTTTTGGCAGGAATGGGTGAACCTGGTGGCGCTGGCCGTTAATGAGGAAAACGCTTCCGGCGGCCGGGTGGTCACCGCGCCCACCAACGGTGCCGCCGGGATCATTCCGGCCGTGATGTTCTACGCCACCCACTACGGCCCCGGCATGGAAAACGCCACGCAGGAGCAGAAAGACGACGTTGTGGTCCGGTTCCTGCTGGCAGCCGGTGCCGTGGGTGTGCTCTACAAGGAGCAGGCCTCCATTTCCGGCGCCGAGGTGGGCTGCCAGGGTGAGGTGGGGTCGGCGTCGTCCATGGCCGCAGCCGGACTGGCGGAAATCCTGGGCGGCACCCCGGAGCAGGTGGAAAACGCCGCCGAGATTGCGATGGAACACAACCTGGGCCTCACCTGCGATCCCATCGGCGGGCTCGTGCAGGTGCCCTGCATCGAACGCAACGCGATTGGTGCCGCCAAGGCCGTCAACGCGGCAAAAATGGCCCTGTGGGGCGACGGCGACCACCGCGTATCCCTGGACGAGGTCATCGTGACCATGCGGGAAACCGGCCGCGACATGAGCTCGAAATACAAGGAAACCGCGCTCGGCGGCTTGGCCGTGAATGTGGTGGAATGCTGATTCCGTCCCCGTAACGGGTTGAGGCTCCGCCGTCCGGGTGCTAAACCGTAAGTACACTTACTGTTGGTTCACCGGAAGGAACGCATCATGGCGGAACGCGGCAACAGCACTCACGGGCGCCGGCTCGATGACGAAATGAAGTCTGAGACCTCCGGGCTGACCCGAAACACCCATCCGGACCATGTGGCGGAGTGGCGCCAGCCCGAGCCAATGCCCGACGACACGGATTCCGAGGACGTGCTGGCTGCCCTGGACCCGAACGGCACCGCACCCGCCGTTGGGGCAGCAGTGGCCTTTACCAGCGAAGCAACGGAGGCCGAGGATTCCTAAGACCGGCAAGAACGGCTCGCCGACCCGGAAGGCCCGGCAGGGCTAGGGTCCGAACCAGCCGGGGCCGGCGGCCGGGGACTTAGCCGCGGCCGCCGAACGGCATCCCGGCGGCGGTCAGCACCAGCGAGCGGACGTTCGCCGACGCCGGGGCAGAGGCCATGAACAGCACGGCCGCTGCGGCTTCCTCCGCCGGGAAGCACGGCTCCTGCGCCCGGGTACCGTTGGCCTGCAGTGCGCCCTGGCCGCCGCCGATTCCGCTGAGCAGTTCCGTAGCGGCATTGCCGATGTCAATCTGCCCGCAGGTGATGCCGAAGGGGCGTCCGTCCAGGTCAATGGACTTGGTCAGCCCGGTCACTGCGTGCTTGGTGGCCGTATAGGCGGCCGACAGCGGGCGGGGCGTGTGCGCCGAAATGGACCCGTTGTTGATGATCCGGCCGCCCTGCGGGGACTGTGCCTTCATGTGCCGCACCGCAACGGCGGTGCACAGCATGGTGCCGGTGACATTGACCGCCAGCGTCCGGTTCCAGTCCTCAAGGCTGAGTTCGTCAATGCTCCCGGTGGGGCCGAAGGTCCCCGCGTTGTTGAACAGCACGTCCACCCTTCCGAACGCCCCGACGGCCGCGGCGAAAAGCCGTTCGACGTCGTCGGGCACCGTAACGTCGGTGGGTACCACGAGGGCCCGGGGAGATCCGTCCGCGGTTTCGCGCAGCTCCGTTTCGCGGCGGCCCGCCAGCACCACCTGGAAACCGTCGGCCAGGAAGGCCCTCGCGGCGGCACGGCCAATGCCGGAGCCGGCACCGGTGACCACCGCAGTGCGGGGCGGAGCGGCGTCGTGCGACTGCGTGGGCAGGGGATTCGTGTCCATCCTCCGATTCTGCCTTGCCGTCCCCGCCGGCCGCACCGTTTCCCCGAACCGGTCGGTTCGCTTCGACTGCCGCGGAGGTTGGCGGCGGACGCAGCCGATTCCCGGCGGGGTCTGGTGGGCGGTGCGCTGCCGCCCTACGATACCAAGGACAGTCTCGGTGGTTCCTGGCAGCGCACTACCCCCAACAGCGGATCGGGATCATTCCATGTCGACCATGAAGTACACCGCGGAACCGGATGGAACGTTCGTTGCCCCCCGGGTCGTGCCGGTATCCAAGGGCCGAATTGTCGTCAGCTGGATCACCTCAACGGACCACAAGACCATCGGCTACATGTACCTGATAGCGTCCTTTGTCTTCTTCTCGCTGGCCGGTGTGATGGCCCTGATCATCCGGGCGGAACTTTTCGAACCCGGGATGCAGATCCTGCAAACCCGGGAACAGTACAACCAGCTGTTCACCATGCACGGCACCGCCATGCTGCTGATGTTCGCCACCCCGCTCTTCGCCGGGTTCGCCAACGTGATCATGCCCCTGCAGATCGGGGCGCCGGACGTCGCGTTCCCGCGGCTGAATGCCTTGGCGTTCTGGTTCTTCCTGTTCGGGTCCTCCGTGGCGATGGCGGGGTTCCTCCTGCCCCAAGGTCCCGCCTCCTACGGCTGGACTGCCTATACGCCGCTGTCCAGCACCGAATTCAGCCCCGGTGTGGGCGGAGACCTCTGGGTCTTCGGACTGGCACTGTCCGGTTTCGGCACCATTCTGGGCTCGGTCAATTTCGTCACCACCATCACCTGCCTGCGTGCCCCGGGGATGACGATGTGGCGGATGCCCATTTTCACCTGGAACACCCTGGTCACTTCGATCCTGGTGCTGATGGCCTTCCCGCCCCTGGCGGCTGCCCTGTTCGCCCTCGGTGCGGACCGCCGGTTCGGCGCGGACATCTTCAACCCGGAGCGCGGCGGGTCCATCCTCTGGCAGCACCTGTTCTGGTTCTTCGGCCATCCCGAGGTGTACATCATTGCCCTGCCGTTCTTCGGGATCATTTCCGAAATACTGCCGGTCTTCAGCCGGAAGGCCATCTTCGGGTACAAGGGACTGGTATTTGCCACCATCGCCATCGGCGCCCTGTCCATGACCGTCTGGGCGCACCACATGTATGTGACCGGGTCGGTGCTGCTGCCGTTCTTCGCCTTTATGACCATGCTGATTGCGGTGCCGACGGGGGTGAAGTTCTTCAACTGGATCGGCACGATGTGGCGGGGATCCATAACGTTTGAGACGCCCATGCTGTGGAGCATCGGCTTCCTGATCACCTTCCTGTTCGGCGGGCTGACCGGCGTCATCCTGTCCTCTCCGCCCCTGGACTTCCACGTGTCGGACACCTACTTCGTGGTGGCGCATTTCCACTACGTGGTCTTTGGAACTGTGGTGTTCGCAATGTTTGCGGGCTTCTATTTCTGGTGGCCAAAGTGGACCGGAAAGATGCTTAACGAGCGGCTTGGGAAGCTGCATTTCTGGCTGCTTTTCCTCGGCTTCCACACCACGTTCCTGATCCAGCATTGGTTGGGCGTGCTCGGAATGCCGCGCCGTTATGCAGACTATTTGGTGGAGGACAATTTCACCGGAATGAACCAGCTCTCCACTATCGGGGCGGGCATTCTTGCGCTGTCCATGATTCCGTTCTTCTGGAATGTGTACATCACCTGGCGGCACGGCAAGAAGGTGGAAGTGGATGATCCGTGGGGCTTCGGCGGATCGCTGGAGTGGGCCACATCCTGCCCGCCGCCCCGCCACAACTTCACCTCCCTGCCCCGCATCCGCTCCGAGCGGCCGGCTCTGGACCTGCATCATCCGGAATTGATGGCCCGCGCGAACAGCGCCGCGAATTCCCCGGCGGAGAAACTCTTCGGTGCCGCCGACATGGGGAGCGAAGAGCCGCAGAATCCCGATCCGCGGCAATAGGCGGAGAAATCCCTTTAGCAGAGATGATAATTAGTTCTTCAACCCTAAGTATGCTTATTATGTTTCCAGGTTATCCTCCCGGTATTGACCGCGGGGTTGGAAACGAGAGATAGGTATACGCAATGTCGAACCACAGCAACACAGCCACAGCGTCAAGGCGCACCAACGTCCAGAAGGCCGCGCTGGCCTTCGGCGTCGTTTTCCTGCTGGTGGGTATTCTCGGGTTCATCCCCGGTGTGACCACCAACTATGAAGACCTGTCATTCGCCGGCCACCATTCGGAAGCGCACCTGCTGGGCATCTTCCAGGTCTCGGCACTGCACAACATCGTGCACCTGCTCTTCGGGATCGCCGGCATTGCCTTTGCCCGCACCGTCTCGGGTGCCCGCAACTACCTGATCTGGGGCGGCGTGGTCTACGCCCTGCTGCTGCTCTACGGCCTGTTCATCGGCCACGACTCCTCGGCCAACTTCGTGCCGCTGAACAGCGCTGACAACTGGCTGCATGCCGTTCTCGCGATTGCAATGATCGGCTCGGGCCTGGCCCTGACCCGTGACCGCCGGGATGCGGACACCCCCGCAGCCCGCGTCTAGGCAACCCCGCTCCGCAAGCTCCACGCAGCACCGCACCGCACGCCGCCGCGGCTCCCGCTCCTCACGGACGGGAACCGCGGCGGCTGCTGTGTTTAAGATGCGCCTGAACCGTTGACCCTGCGCACAGCCCGGGCCTAGTGTCGGAGCCATCCTCACCGCGTACATGCCCCCGGGGCAGCCCCCGGGAACACCAAACGGCGGAGGGCAAACGGTGTGGAAACAAAAACAAGGGAGTTTTTGTGAAGACGCAGGTAGCCGCATTCCAACAGCCGCTCGAACCCATCGCCGGATCCCTGGCCCTGTCCGCAATCCTTGCAGCGCTGCCCCTGCTCCTGTTATTCGTGATGCTGGGCGTGTTCCGGATGAAGGCCTACCAGGCGGCCCTGATCAGCCTGGTGCTCTCCATCCTCCTAGCCATCCTCGGCTGGCGGATGCCCGTGGGGCAGGTCCTCTCCGCCACCGGGCTTGGCGCGTTCTACGCCGTCTTCCCCATCCTCTGGATCCTGATCAACGCCCTGTGGATCTACAAACTCACCGTAGCCACGCCCTGGTTCGAGGTGCTGGGCCGCACCATCCGGTCGATCTCCGATGACCTGCGCATCCTCTCCATCCTGATCGCTTTCTGTTTCGGCGCCCTGCTGGAATCCTTGGCCGGATTCGGTGCTCCGGTGGCCATTGCTTCGGCCATGCTGATGGCGGCCGGCATGAAGCCGCTCAAATCCGCCGTCGTGGCGCTGCTGGCCAATACGGCGCCGGTGGCCTTCGGTGCCATGGCGGCACCGATCATCGCCCTGAACGGCGTCACCGGCATCCCGCTGCAGGAACTGTCCTCCATGACCGGCCGGCAAACACCCTTTATAGCGCTGGTGGTTCCGCTGATCCTGGTTTTCCTGGTGGACGGCAAACGCGGGGTGCGGCAGACCTGGCCGGTGGCCCTGGTGGCCGGGGCGGCCTTCGGGCTGTCCCAGTTCGTGGCGTCCAACTTCTTCATTGTGGAACTCACCGATGTGGTGGCCGCCGTGGTCACCGTGGTGGCCGTGCTGCTGATGCTACGGGTCTGGCAACCGGTGGAAATCATCGGAATGACCGGGGAAACCCGGGAAGCGGAGGAGGCCGGGGAGCGCGTAGCCGAAACCGCCGGCGCGGATACTCTCACCGGACCCGGCCGCAGCGACCCTCTGGCCGCGGGAGCGACGGGGGCCCCGGGCACCGGGGGAGCCACCGCCGTCGGCGACGGCGGCCGCGTCCCCAAAGAAGACGGCGGGGCGCGCGGCAGCGGTGATACCGGTGCATCCGCGGGGACCGGCCGGCCTTCCGGGCATGACGTGTGGATGGCGGTTGCACCCTACCTGGTCATTATTGCCGTGTTCTCCCTGGCCCAGGTCCCCGGCATCAAAACCTGGCTGACCAGCATCGGCAGCACCACGTTCTCCTGGCCGGGCCTGGACGTCACCGGTTCCAACGGCAAACCCGTGGCCGCCCAGACCCTGCGCTTCGACCACATCCGCGCCACCGGAACCCTGCTGCTTTTCTCCGGCATCATCACCATGGTCCTGTACCGGATTACGCCACGGCGCGGGGTCCGGGTGTACGGCGAGACCCTGGTGCAGCTGCGCTGGACCATCCTGACCGTCTGCGCCGTCCTGGCCCTGTCCTTTGTGATGAACCTGTCCGGGCAGACCACCACCTTGGGGGTCGCACTGGCCTCCGCCGGCGGCTTCTTCGCCATCCTGTCCCCGCTGCTCGGGTGGATCGGCGTGGCACTGACGGGCTCCGACACCTCCTCCAACTCCCTCTTCGGTGCCCTGCAGGTGGCAGCGGCCAATGAAACCGGACTCTCACCCACGCTGATGGCCGCCGCCAACTCCTCCGCCGGTGTGATGGGCAAGATGCTCTCGCTGCAGAACCTCGCCATTGCCGCCGCCGCCGTGGGCCTGAACGGCGCCGAATCCACGCTGCTGCGCAAGCTCATTGGCTGGAGCCTTGGCCTGCTCGCCTTCCTCACACTGCTGATCTGGCTGCAGTCCACCTCGATCCTGGGCTGGATGGTGCCCTGAGCGCCCCGACCGCAAACGCCCCGAAGCAAAAGGAGTCATCCCGTGAGTACGCACTCCCTCGATCCGGATCCCGGCAACGCCCTGGGCGGACCGGGTTTCCTCAGCACATTTCCTTCCGTGTCCGTCCTGGAAGAGGACCGCAAGCGGGTCAGCACCGACCGCTCCGGGTATGTCCCCGAGTCGCTGCCGGACGGCGTGGTGTTCGCCCGGACCGCCGACGACGTCGTCACCACCCTTCAGCTGGCCACCCGGCACCGGATTCCCGTGGTGCCCCGCGGTGCCGGCACCGGTTTGGCAGCCGCATCCTCCGCCCGGGCCGGTGAACTGGTGCTGGATGTCTCCGGCATGAACCGGATCCTGCGGATTGACCCGGAAGAGCAGTTGGCCGTGGTGGAACCGGGAGTCCTGAACGCAGACCTCAACGCCGCGGCCGCCGAATACGGGCTGTTCTACGCCCCGGATCCGGCCAGCACGGCCATCTGCAGCATCGGCGGGAACATTGCCACCAACGCCGGCGGCATGCGCTGCGCCAAGTACGGCGTCACCCGCGAATCGGTGCTGGCCCTGCGCGTTATCCTGGCCGACGGACGGGAGCTGCGGACCGGCCGTGAAACCATAAAAGGGGTCAGCGGCTATGACCTGAATGCCCTGATGATCGGCTCGGAGGGAACGCTCGGGGTGGTGGTGGAAGCAACCCTGCGGTTGCGCCCGATGCCGGTGCACACTGCCACCGTGGCCGCGTTCTTCCCCGACGTCACGGCCGCCGCGCGGGCTGCGTCCGCCGTCGTCGCCGCCCGCATCCAGCCCTCGGTGATGGAACTGATGGACGGGCCCACGTTGGAGGCGGTGGACATGGCCATGGGCACCGACTACCGCGCCAAGGGCGGAGCGTTCCTGCTGGTGCAGACCGACGGGTACGGCGCGTTCCTGGAGCAGGACGTGGTGATGGACGTTGTGGTGCCGCTGGGCAGCTGCGAGAAGGCGGTGGATGACGAGCACGCCGCGGCCCTGATAACCGCGCGGCGCGAAGCGATTCCGTCGCTGGAGAAGCTGGGACGGGTGTCCATCGGGGACATTGGGGTGCCCCGCGGCAAGCTGGCCGAGGTGGTGGGCGGGCTGGAAGAGATCTCCGCGCGCACGGGGGTGCGGATCTTCACTATCGCGCACGCCTCGGACGGCAACCTGCACCCGATGATCGTGACGGACCCCGAAGAATCGGTCACCGCCGGACCGGCCAAGGCGGCGCTGGGGGAGATGTTCTACCTGGCGCACCGGCTGGGCGGTACCTTGACCGGGGAACACGGCGTCGGGCTGTTGAAACGGGACTGGCTGGAAGACGAGCTGGGCGGAACCTCGCTGGAGGTCATGAACACCCTCCGCGCCGCACTGGATCCGCTGGGCATCCTCAACCCGGGCAAGGCCATCTGAGAGTTCCCGCCGTTTTCGGTGGCGCCCGCGGCCCCGGCTGCCTAGTCTGTGGGCACCGTTCCCGCCCCGCTAGGAGAAGCCATGCGCCGCCTGCCACTGGTCACCGTTGCCGACAAACTGGAAAACGCCGGCTGGCTGGATCCCGCCGCCTCCTGGGTGGCCCGCTCCGTGCGGACCGTGCTGCCCACAGGGGTGAAGGACGTGCTGCACGGCGTCCCGCTGGGCCACCCGCTGCACCCGCTGATGATCGTAGTGCCGTTGGGCGCCTGGGTGTCCGCCGCTGTGCTGGATGTGCTGCCCGGCAACGAGCGGGCCGCCCGGACACTGATAGGAGTGGGCGTGTTGTCCGCCGCTCCCACTGCGCTCGCCGGAGCCGCGGACTTCGCCGAGTTGGATACTGAGCAGCAGCGCACCGGGGTGGTGCACCAGCTCTCCAACATCCTGGCCCTCGGACTCTATTCAGGTTCCTGGCTGGCGCGGTTCCGCGGCAGCCAGGGACTGGGCCGGGCCCTGGGATTTGCCGGCCTGACGAGCACGATGATCGGCGGGTTCCTCGGTGGGCACCTGTCCTACCGGCAGGGTGCCGGGGTGAACCGCAACGATGACCTGCCCGAAGAGGTATCGCCCGGATGGCATTCCCTGGGCCCGGTGGACTCCTTTGCCTCCGGCACACCGCAGCGGGCAAGGCTGGGGGAGGTGGACCTGATGGTGCTGAAGCGGACCGACGGCGCCGCCGACGGTTCCATTTCCGTGTTGGCCGACACCTGCAGCCACCTCGGCGGACCGCTGCATGAGGGGGAACTGCGCCAGGAGAAGGGCCAGCTGTGCATCATCTGCCCCTGGCACGGCAGCACCTTCGCCGTGCAGAGCGGCGAAGTGGTGCACGGGCCGGCCACGGCGCCGCAGCCCTGCTTTGCCACCCGCGTCCGTGACGGGCTGCTGGAAGTGAATCTGAACGGATAAGCGCCTGCCCCTCCCGCGCGGGCCGCGACACTCCTAGCCTAGGGTTACGGCCCCGCCCGGGTCCGTAAGGCAGGCACCGCAGGGAGGAACCCGCTAATGCGTACCACCACACTGGGAACCAACGGACCCGAGGTCGGCGTGATCGGCCTGGGCTGCATGGGCATGAGCTACGCCTATGACATGGAAGCCAAACGGGAGGAGGAAACCTCCATTTCGGTGATCCGCGGCGCCATTGAACTCGGCGCCACCTTGATCGATACGGCGGATGTGTACGGTCCCTACACGAACGAGGAACTGGTGGGCCGGGCCCTGAAGGACGGCTACCGGGAGCGGGCCGTGCTTTCCACCAAGGTTGGCCTGGAGGTCAGCAACACGGCCCCGGCGGCGGGGACCATGCCCGGGCTGGTGAAGAACGGCAGCCCCGACCATATCCGCCAGTCCATCGACGCCAGCCTCCGCCGGCTGGGTACGGACCACGTGGACCTGTACATCCTGCACCGGGTGGATCCGGAGGTGCCGCTGGAAGATTCCTGGGGTGCCATGGCGCAGACGGTCCGGGACGGCAAAGCCCGCGCCATCGGCATTTCGGAGGCCAGCGTGGAGGAGATTAAGCGGGCGCAGTCGGTGCATCCGGTCACCGCGGTGCAGTCCGAACTGTCGCTGTGGACCCGGGACAGGCTGGCCGACGTCGTGCCCTACTGCGTGGAGAACGGGCTCGCGTTCCTGCCGTTCTCCCCGCTGGGCCGCGGGTTCCTCACCGGGCGGTTCACCTCCTTTGACCAGCTCCCGCCGGATGACATGCGCCGCCGTCTTCCGCGCTTCCAGCAGGAGAACCTGATGGCGAACCTGGCCATTGTGCAGCGGGTGCGCGACGTCGCTGAACGGGTGGGCGCGACGCCGGCCCAGGTGGCGCTGGCGTGGGTGGTGGCCCAGGGACAGCGGGTCATCCCCATCCCGGGGACCAAAACACCCAAATACCTGCGCGACAACGTCGCGGCCGGGGATTTGGTGCTCAGCGACGAGGACCTGGCGATGCTGGACAACGCCCCGCAGCCGGAGGGCAGCCGGTACTAGCGGGACGGCCGGAACCGTTTGCACCGAGTGCAAACGTGCACGTAGTGTAGTAAGCGTGCTGAACAGTGTTCCATCGGAAGACCGCCGCAAGGCGCTAAAAGACCGCCACCGGCAGGCCATTGTGGCAGCCGCGGCGGCGCTGATGCATGAGCGGCAGAGCACCGATTTCACCGTGGACGAGCTGGCCCAGGCCGCCGATGTTTCGCGCCGCACAGTGTTCAACCACTTCTCCTCAGTCCGCGACATTGTGTCGGAAGTGTGCAGTGACGTCCTCAGTTCCGCAGTGGAGAGCCTGATCGCCGTCCCGGCCTCCGACGTCGGACGCCCGGCCATGTTCGATGAAATTGCCGAGGCGTTCCGAGCAGCGGACCTGGTGGCGCCCATGGCGTATCTGACCCGGCTGCTGGGAGACGGGCCCATTCCTGCGCCGGCCCAGACGCAGGCACACCCGATTGCCCTGCGGGCGTTCACCGAACTGAGCGAACGGCTCTCCGCGGCTATGCTCGGCCGGTATCCGGAAGCCAACAAGCTGGGCGTGGACCTGCTGGTCGGTGCCCTCACCAGCGGTCTGGGCGTGCTGTACCACCACTGGCACTGCGCCACCGGAGCCGTGGATACCCCCGAATCCCGCCGCGTCTGGGCAGAACTGCTGGACGCGCTGCTTGAAAAGGTGCGCTCCGGCTATGTCCGGGACCCGGCCTCCCCCAAATCACTCCACCCGTAGTTCCCAACCCACCATAAA
Source organism: Arthrobacter sp. zg-Y1143 (assembly GCF_030125565.1). NCBI lineage: Bacteria > Bacillati > Actinomycetota > Actinomycetes > Micrococcales > Micrococcaceae > Arthrobacter > Arthrobacter sp. zg-Y1143. The sequence goes on from NZ_JASKLW010000001.1 coordinate 387,802, forward strand.
AGGACAGACCCTCAAATGGCTGAATTCCTCTACCGCCTCGGAGCCGCGGCCGCCCGCCGCGCGAAAACCGTGCTTGCGGCATGGATCGGAGTGCTTGTGGTTGCCGGAGGAGCTTTTATGCTCTTCGGCGGCACGCTTGCCACCGGCTTCTCCATCCCGGACACCCCCACCACGCAGGTCACCAACCACCTGCAGGAGAAACTCCCGCAGGCTTCCGGCGGCTCCGGCTCCGTGGTGGTCAGCACCGAGGACGGCTCGGCCTTCACGGATGCCCAGAAGCAGGACATCTCGGCACTGATCACCGAGGCTGCGGACATTGATGGCGTGGAAACCGTCGTGGACCCGTTCAGCACCGAAGCGGACCGCGCCGCCCAGGCCCAGCAGCTGCAGTCCGGCCAGGCACAGGTCGACGCCGGCCGCACCCAGATCGAGCAGGGGCGGGCCCAGCTCGAGGACGGCCAGGCCCAGCTCGACGCCGCCCGGCAGCAGGCCGAAGCAGCTGGTGCCCCCGCCGAAATGCTGGCGCAGCTGGACGCTCAGCAGGCCACGCTGGACGCCAGCCGCGCCGAGCTTGATGCCAAGAGCGCAGAACTGGAAGCCGGTGCCACCCAGGCCGAACAGGGTGCTGCCCTGTTGGACGCGGCCGCCGAAATCCGCACTGTGTCCGAGGACGGCAGCGCGGCAGTGGTCAACGTTGTCTTCAGCGAGACCCAGATGGAGGTCGAGCAGGAAACCAAGGACGCTATCGTAGCGGCCTTCGAAGATGAGCCCGTCGACGGCGTGCAGGTGGACTTCTCATCCGAGGTTTCCGCCGGTGTGCCCAGCATCCTGGGTGTGGGCGAGGTGGTTGGCCTGGTGGTTGCCGCGGTTGTGCTGGTGGTTATGCTGGGCACCTTCATCGGTGCCGGCCTGCCGCTGGTGACCGCGCTGATCGGCGTGGGCGTTGGCGCCGCCGGTGCGCTGGCTTTCTCCGGCGTCGTCGAAATGGCGTCCGTGACCCCCATCCTGGGCGTTATGCTCGGCCTGGCCGTGGGCATCGACTATGCCCTGTTCATCGTCAACCGGCACCGCCGCCAGTTGAAGGCCGGTTATGCGCTGGAGGAATCCATCGCCCTGGCCAACGGCACCTCCGGCAACGCCGTGGTGTTCGCCGGAACCACCGTGTTCATCGCCCTGCTGGCCCTGAACATCACCGGCATCCCCTTCCTGGGCCTGATGGGCACCGTGGGCGCGGCCTGCGTGGCCATTGCCGTGCTGGTGGCCACCACGCTTACTCCGGCACTGCTCAAGCTGGCCGGCCGGAAGATCCTCAGCCGCAAGGAGCGGGCCGCGGCGGAGAAGGACCACGGTGCCTCCGCTTCGGCCGGCAAGCCGGAAAGCATCCCGGTGAAGCAGATGTCCACGCTGCGTGCGGTACTCACCGTGGTGCTGTCCATCGCGGGGCTGCTGGTCATCGCCATTCCGTCGCTGGACCTGCGCACCAACCTGCCCGACGGTTCCTCCGAGGCCCACGACTCCAGCCAGTACCGGGCCTACGAAACGGTCTCGCAGAAGTTCGGCGAGGGCCAGAACGGTTCACTGCTGGTGGTTGCGGACCTTCCCGGCAACCCCACCGAGGAAGAATCCGCGGCGGCGCAGGCCGAGATTGCGCAGAAGCTCTTCGACCAGGATGACGTAGTGGCCGTGGCCCCCGTCGGCTCCTCCGAGGACCGCACCGTCACTGCCTTCCAGGTGATTCCCGCCGAAGGCCCCACCAGCGAATCCACCGAGGAACTGGTGCACACCCTGCGGGACCTGTCCCCGCTGGAGACCGAAAACGGGGACGTGAAGCTGGGTGTGGCCGGCACTGCCAGCGGCAACATCGACATCTCCGAGAAGCTGTCCCAGGCCCTGCCGATCTACCTGGGCGTAGTGGTGGGCCTGTCCCTGCTGATCCTGATCCTGGTCTTCCGGTCCATCTTCGTTCCGGTCATCGCGACGCTGGGCTTCATCCTGTCCTACTTCGCCGCGATCGGCGGCGTGGTGGCCATCTACCAGTGGGGCTGGCTCGCCGGCGTCTTCGGCGTGGAAACCCCGGGCCCGGTACTGAACTTCCTGCCGACCATCCTGGTGGGCATCCTGTTCGGCCTGGCCATGGACTACATGCTGTTCCTGGGCACCGGCATGCGCGAGGCCTTCGTCCACGGCTCGCCGGCCCGGGTGGCCGTGATGCAGGGCTTCCGCAACGGACGCTCGGTGGTGACGGCTGCGGCCATCATCATGGTGTCCGTGTTCGGCGGCTTCATCTTCTCGCACAGCACCATGATCCGGCCCATCGGCTTCGCCCTGGCCTTCGGTGTCCTGGTGGATGCCTTCGTGGTGCGGATGCTGCTGATTCCGGCCCTGATGCACCTGGCCGGAGACAAGGCCTGGTGGCTGCCGAAGTGGCTGGACAAGATCCTGCCGGACGTCGACGTCGAGGGCGCGTCCCTGGAGCGCCGCCATCCGCACGCGGAGGACCAGCCGGCGTCGGACAACGTCGAGGCGCACGCGCGCAGCTAGCCTTCTCCGGATAGCAAAACGGCAGGTGCCGCTTCCCGAAAAAGGGGGAGCGGCACCTGCCGTTTGTCTTGGAGTGCTGCCCGCTGGGCTAGACCGCGGTGTGCGTGTCCGTCCCGGCAGCACTGCCCGGTGTCGTGTCCGCCGTCGTGTTCGGAACTGCGTCCGGAACTGTGTTCGGAGCCTTGCGGGTCAGCAGCAGGTAGGACGCCGCGGCCAGGATCAGGAAGCCGAGCATGGCTGCACCCATCGGCACGCCGGTTTCCTCACCCCAGAGGCCCACCAGCGGGGAGACAAGGGCGGCGAGCAGGAACTGCAGGGAGCCAAGGAAGGCCGAACCGGTGCCGGCGTGGTGCCCTGCCTCCTCCAGTGCCAGCACGGTGGCGTTGCCAAAGATCATGCCCATGGAGCCCTGGAACACGGCGAACAGCACCAGGGTGGGAACCATGGGAGTGCCATTGGCAACGGTGATGAGCATTCCGGCGGCAGCCAGGAGCCCCACAGCCAGGCCGATGCTGATCATGGTGCGGTAGGGCGCCTTACCGGCCAGCGCGGCGGCCACGGCGCTAACGATGGTGATGGCGACGGCGTTCATGGCGAAGATCAGCGAGAACCGGGTTTCGGACAGGCCGAGGATGTTCTGCACCACGAACGGTGATGCGGCAATGTAGGCGAAGAGCCCGGCGAAGGAGAAGCAGAAGGTCAGCAGGTAGCCGGTGTAGTTGCGGTTGCGCAGCACGATGCCGGCCACCTTGAAGGTGGTCTTGAGGCCGCCGCGGTTCCGGTCGGCGTCGTCCAGCGTTTCCCGAACGCCGAACAGTGCCCCCAGGAACATCAGCAGCACGAGGATGGACAGGACCCAGAACACGGTCCGCCAGCTGCCGGCGGACAGGATGGCGCCGCCCGCCAGCGGGCCCACCACAGGTGCGATGACGCTGATCATGGTCAGCACGCCCAGCAGTTTCGCGGCGGCCGGGCCGCGGGAAGTGTCGGAGACAATGGCGCGGGCCAGCACAATACCGGCCGCACCGCCCAAGCCCTGCAGGAAGCGGGCCGCGGTGAGGATTTCCACGTTCGGTGCCAGGGCACAGACCACTGTGGCCAGCAGGGCAACGAAGGAACCGATCAGCAGGGGCTTGCGGCGGCCGACACCGTCCGAGAGCGGGCCGATGAGCAGCTGGCCCAGGGCCAGGCCCACCAGGAAGGCCGTCATGGTGAGCTGGATGCCGGTGGCCGTGGTGTCCAGATCTTGTGCCATGTGAGGGAAGGCCGGCAGGTACATGTCGATGGACAGCGGCGCCACTGCCGTCAGCAGGGCAAGAATTCCCGTCAGCAGTGCGCCGTTGGGGCGCTTGGCGGGGGGAGCGGGGAGCGGAGAGCTCGTCATGGAGGGGTCTTTCTTTCTAAACCGTCAGAATGCCGAATGAGCATAACATATGTCAACATATATATGTCAGTATATGCGCTAGGATGGTCAGCATGAGTATCGACGGCGTGCCCGAGGCGCAGCGCTCCGTGGCCGACCTGCTCCGGGACCTTGCATGGAACATCCACCGCAGGGCGCCGGAGATCACCGGAATTGATCCGCTGCCGGCCACCGAACTGGCCCTGCTGAAGCATGTGCTGGACGCACCGGGTCTCACGGTCACGGAAGTGGCGCGGCTCATGGGGCTGAAGCAAAGCAACGCCAGCGCCGCAGTGCGTACCCTGACCGAGCGGGGCCTGCTCACCCGGTCCAGCAGCCCGACCGACCGGCGTGTCAGCCACTTGGTGCCCACCGAGGAGGCCCGCGCACAGAATGAAGCCATCGCCGCGGCCTGGTCCGGGCCCGTCCGTGCAGCCATCGAGCAGCTGGACGGCAAACAGAAGGCAGCGCTGGAGGCTGCCTCGGAATCGCTGGGCGCGTTGAACCGGTTGCTTCAGGCCAAGGGGTAGCCGGGTACGCCACCGGCATCTAGGCTTCACGCCATGGCTATCGCTCGCTATCCCACCACTGTCCTTGACTGCCCCGACGCAGTTGCCCTTGCCACCTTCTACGGCGCCCTCCTCGACTGGAAGGTGAACCTGCACGAGGATGAGCCCTACGACAACTGGACCGAAATTTCCGACGTCACCGGGCAGCGCTACTGCTTCCAGCAGGTGGAGAATTACACTCCGCCGGTCTGGCCGGAGCAGGACATCCCGCAGCAGATGCACATTGACGTGGATGTGGATGACCTGGATGAGGCCGAGGCGGCGGTGCTCCTGCTCGGGGCCACCAAGCATACGCACCAGCCCGGCACCAGCTTCCGGGTGTTCCTGGATCCGGCCGGGCATCCGTTCTGCCTCTGCCAGGCCTAGCTCCTCAACTTCTGCTGCCGGTTTAGACATTTGCTGCCGGTTTGAACCGGCAGCAAAAGCGCAAACCGGCCGCAAATCCGGTTAGCGCGCGGCGCTGTGCGCGGCCAGCCGGGCAAACGCGCCGTCCGCGGCCCGCAGCTCAGCCGGGGTGCCGCGCTCCACGATCCGCCCGGCGTCGAGCACCACTACCTGGTCCGCGTTTTCCACGGTGGAGAGCCGGTGAGCGATGGTCAGCGTGGTCCGCCCGGCGGAGAGGTGTTCCAGCGCCGCCTGCACCTGCGCCTCGGTGGTGTTGTCCAGGGCGGAGGTGGCCTCGTCCAGCACCAGCACCGGCGGATTGCGCAGGATGGTGCGGGCAATGGCCAGCCGCTGCTGCTCGCCGCCGGAGAAGCGGTGCCCGCGGGCGCCCACCATGGTGTCCAGGCCCTCGGGCAGGGCACCGACCGTGTCCGCCATCCGGGCAGCGGCCAGGGCGGACCAGAGCTGCTCGTCGCCGGCGTCCGGATCCGCCAGCAGCAGGTTCTCGCGCACCGAGGCGTGGATCAGGTAGCTCTCCTGGGAGACGACGCCGACAATCCGGGCCAGGTCTTCGGGGGCTATTTCGCGCACGTCCACGCCGTCAATGAGAACCGTGCCTGAGCTGGTGTCATTCAGCCTCGGCAGCAGCGAGGCCAGCGTGCTTTTCCCGGAGCCGGTGGGGCCGACGACGGCGGTGGCAGTTCCGGCCGGAAGGATCATGTTGATGTTCCGCAGGACGTCCGCGCCGTCGTCGTACGCGAAGCGCACGTCCTCGAACCGGACCTCGCCGCGCACTGCGGCCGGATCCAGCCGGACCGGGTTGGCTGCGGGGCGGATCTGCGGCACCAGGTCCAGGTACTCAAAGATCCGGCTGAAGAACGCCAGGGCGGTCACCCACTGCACACCGATGTTCAGCAGGCCCATCACCGGGCGGAAGATGGCGCCCTGCAGGCCGGTGAACGCCACCAGGGTGCCGATGGTCATTCCGCCGCTGGTGGCGGGGAAGCCGGCGGCCAGGTAGATGACCGCGGGGATGGCGGCGAAGACAATCTGCATGGTGGCCATCCGCCAGCGCCCGGCCAGCTGGCTGCGCAGCTCCAGGCCTACGAGCTTGTCCGAGCGGTCGCGGAAGCGGGCTGCGTCTCGCGGGATGGTGCCCAGGGTCTTGGCCAGCCGCACGCCGGAGACCGAGAGGCCTTCCTCCACCTGCGTGTGCAGGGCGGCGAGTTCGCGCTGGCGTTCGTCGGTGACTTCGCGGCGGATTTTCGCCACCCGGCGCGAGAGCCAGATGGCCGGCGGCAGCACCACCAGGGAGATCAGGCTCAGCCCGGGGGAGAGAGCCACCATGGCGACGGCGGTGGCGACCGCCGTCGTGAGGTTGGAGGCCACGCCCGTGGCGGTGGTGGTGACCACGGACTGCATGCCGGAGATGTCGTGTGTGAGCCGGGACTGCACTTCACCGCCGCGGGTGCGGGTGAAAAAGCCCAGCGACTGGGCCTGCAGGTGGGTGAACAGATCCACGCGCAGGGTGTGCATCACCCGTTGACCCATGCTGGTGGCCATCCAGGTCTGCACCACGCCGATGGCTGCGGTCACGGCGGCCACGGCCACCATCGAGGCGGTGAGGAGGGCGAGCAAGCGGATGTTTTGCTGCGGCAGCGCATTGTCAATCACGCCGCGGACCAGGAACGGCTGGGCCAGGTTCACCATGGAGGAGGCGCTGATGAGCAGCACCACGACGGCGATGGTCCCCTTGTGCGGGGCGAAGAGCGCGGCGATGCGGCGCAGGGAGACGGGGTGCTGGTTCAGTTGCTTCCGGTCCGCCGGGTTGAGTTTTGCGGGGCCGCGGCCGCCGCCTGGTCCGCCGCCGGGCCTGCCTTCTCCTGCTGGGCTGCGGGGTCCGCCGGAGCGGTCGGTATCGAGTCCGGGTATAGCCATGGGGTCCTCCTATGCTGCCGGGATCGTACGCGGCAGCTATTGCAGAGGTTACCTCACTATGTGGTTACCGCAAAATGGGTAGACTGGTGCCATGACTGATGCTCGCGCCGATCCGGCCGCCCTGGGAGAACTGATGCACGGTGCGTTCCGCGGGCTGCGCAAACGGTGGATGCTCCAGCTCGCCCCGTTTGAGCTGACGCCGCACCAGTTCCGGGCGCTGAATGTTGTGGGCCGGGCCGGGGAGAGTGCGGGGGGCCCCGACGGCGGGTCCGACGACGGCGGGTCGGGGCTGCGGTTGAAGGAGCTGGCCGAGCGGCTGCATATTGCGCCGCGTTCAGCCACCGAGGTGGTGGACCAGCTTGCCGCCAAGGGGCTGGTGGAACGCAGCGCCCACCCCGCGGACCGGCGGGCCACGCTGCTCACGCTGACCGTGGAGGGGGAGAAGCTGCGGGAGAAGGTGTTGGCGGACCGCAAACGCGAGGCCGACGAGTTCTTCTCCGTGCTGGAACCGCGGGATAGGGCCGAGCTGGCGAGGATCTTGGGGGAACTGACCGGCGGCGTACCGACGCAGCGGTAGCGGGCGGCCGGACTGGGGGGTGGCACCCGCACAGGAGGCATCCCGGAGTGAAATTTGTCATATCTTGCGGGGAACCCGAGCTGCCACTGAGGATGGCATGGAAAGATCAGTAGGCTGTGGGACGTAGAGACCCCTACAGACTTGCGGTGCGGTTAATCACAACCACCCCGCGCGAAGAGGGCTTCGCCTGAGAAACGAAGCCCTCTTCGTAAAGCCTGCATCCCGGTCACACCGGGATATTCGAGCATTCACCTGGCGAGCACGTGCCCACTTCATGCAAATGCATGAATTTTTTTATCCACCGATGCTCTGTTACATTTCCAGCGGAGAGTCAAATGCGTTTCTCAGGCGCATCTCCGGCACCGGCAATCTCACCGGTGGTTTATGAATCAACACAAAGGTCTCTACCTCCATGCGTAAAGCAACCCGTATTTCACTTACCCTCGGCGTTTCAGCTGCCCTGTTGAGCACTTCTGCCATTCCCGCTTCGGCAGCTGAGGATGGTTCCTCGGCCACCATCGAGGTTCAGGGCGGAATCCTCGGAATTAACGTTGTCCAGGCCCTTGAATCCACGGAACTGAAGCCCGGCACGCCCGCAACCTTCGCTGTTCCCGGCGTCGCGGTGGCCGATGACCGCGCCGTCCTCGGCAGCTGGAGCGTTTCGGTGTCCTTGAGCGATTTCAAAACTGAGGTTGCCGGGGCGAAGCCGATCCCGGCCGCCGGCGCCACCTATTCAGCCGCAGAAGAAAGCCTTACGCACACGGGTACTATCGAATCGCTTGTCTCGGCTCCCGTCACCCTGGCTGGCGACAGCGAATCAACCAGGGCGGAAAACGCCGTACTGGCGTCGGGCGTCCGCGGCAACAATACGGCTGAATGGAATGCCACCCTTAGTGTCCCGGTTCCCGATGACGCCTTGGCTGGAACATACAAGGCAACTCTGACCCACTCGGTCCTTTAGCGCGGCTGTCGTCCCGGGAGGCCCGGCTTTCCGGGACGACACCACTTTTGCGATTGGCCGGCTAACCCGCCGCCGCCGTTTTCCGGCGCTATTCCCATCGCTGTATTCGCTTTTTCACGCCGTATTTTTCTGCCTGCCAGGGGTCTTTTTTTGCGTACCTTATATAGCGGTTTACTTGCCGCGCTTTTCCTGTTCGCCCCCGCCACGGCGTCATATGCCGCAGATACTCCCCCGGCCGGGGGAATCGGCATCCGGCTGGTCGACATTCCCGAGGCCAGCCAGGCGGATCCGAGGGCTCGGTCCTACATAGTGGATAACCTTCCGCCCGGAACAACTGTTAAGCGCCGGGTCGAGGTGCAGAACAACTCCACCGAACGGCAGTCCATTGCGCTTTATGTCTCGGCCGCCGAGGTAAGGGACGGCTCCTTCACCGGGTTGGCGCGGGAGGACCGGAACGAACTCACCGGATGGATCGAGACGGATACGCCGGTGGTGGACCTTGCGGCAGGTGAGAGTGCCCAGGCTGTGGTGGAGATTGCGGTGCCGGGCGACGCACCCGAGGGTGAGCAATTTGCCGTCCTGTGGGCGGAGGTTCGGTCCGCGCCTGCACCCGATACCCAGGTTGTCACGGCCAGCAGGGTTGGTATCCGCGTCTACCTCTCCGTGGGCCCCGGTAACGGGCCGCCCGCATCCTTCACCGTAGGCACCCCGTCAGCGGACCATGACTCCGACGGCGTCCGCCGGATCACCGCCGAGGTGAACAACACCGGCGGACGCACAATCGACGTGCAGGGGAACCTGACACTTAGCGCCGGGCCGGGCGGTCTCTCGGCCGACCCCGTTTCCCTGGACGGTATGGTCACCATCCCCCCGGGAGAATCTGCGCCGGTGACGGTCACCCTGGATCCGGAGTTGCCCTCCGGCCCATGGCACGCCCAACTGGACCTGAAGAGCGGGCTGGCCACGGCCCAGGCCGAGGCGGATCTGACGTTCAACGGCACCGAGGCGGTTCCACCGGCCGAACCGGGGAACGGTCCGGTCCTTGCTGCCGCGGTGGCGGCTGCCGTTCTCCTGGTTGCCGGCATGTTCATTTGGCTCTACCGACGCAGGCGTTCCGGAGGGAACCCCCGGCGTCCGTAAGCCCCGGTTGGATCCCGGGCTCTACTGCAGGACATGGGAATACATCAGGTTTTCGGAAGGCAGGCTGAAAGTGAACACGGAGAAGGTTCTTTACCGTAACAACGTGCAGGTTTTGGGACCCGCGGAGGGCCCCGCGCTTGTGCTGGTGCAGGGATTCGGGTGCGACCAGGTGATCTGGGACCGGATGCTGCCGGAGTTTACGGACAAGTACAAAGTGGTCCTGTTCGACCACGTGGGCACCGGCGGCGCCGATCCCACCGCCTACGACGCAGTGAAGTATGCAGCATTGGCCGGCTACCTGAGCGATCTGCAGGAGGTTTTGGCCGCCCTAGATCTCCAGGACGCTACCATCGTGGGCCACAGTATTGCCGGCACCATGGCACTGGCCGCTGCGGTGGACAATCCGCGGATCGGACGGCTGGTCCTGCTTTGCACCTCGCCCGGCTACCTGAACGACGGCGAATATGCGGGCGGGCTGGACCCGCAGGACATAGACATGGTCCTGGATGCGACGGAGGCCAACTATCCCTTGTGGGCCACGGCTGCGGCTGTGGAAATGTCCGGGACACCTGCCGGATCCCCAGTGCGCTCGGAACTGGCCGACCGGTTTTGCCGCCTGGATCCCGAATACGTCCGGGACTTCCTGCGGATGTCCTTCACTACGGACATCCGGCATCTTCTGCCCCTGGTCCACACACCGGCATTAATCCTGCAGACGCCCCTGGACCCGTTGACCCCGGGCACGGCAACGCAGCACCTGCGCGATCATCTTCCAGGCAGCACTTTTGCATTGCTGGAAGGCCGTGGAAGCATGCCGCACGTCAGCTCTCCCGGCGCAACTGCACGGGCCATCCTGAAGTACCTGGGCGAGGTCCACGGTGGCTAGGACACTGCGGAAAACCGCCACAACGCGTAAATCCGCGCGCCTGCGGAAAAATGCCGGGCCCCGGGGAGCGGAAACAACTCCCGACTATGCGGCACATTTCCATGAGGCACCCTCCGGCTACCTCATCCTGTCACCGGATGGAGCAATTCTCGACGTCAACGAAACATTTGCCGGCTGGACCGGGCACCGGCGGGAAAAACTTCTCGGCGGCAACGTCGCGGAGCTAATGCCCAGAGCAGTTCAGGTGGTGTTCGCCTCCTACGTGGTACCGCAATTGGCAGTGGCCGGAAGCGTCAACGAACTGGTAGCGGATCTGCTCTGCAAGGACGGAGAATACCTCTCCGTCCTCCTTTCCGCCGTACGGTCCACCCGGCCGGACGGCGGAACAATAGACCGCGTCACCGTGGTCAAGGCCTCTGCCCGCCGGATCAGGGAACGCGAGCTTGTGGATGCCCTGGAAAAGGCGGAGGCCGCAGAAGCAGCCCGCGCAGAGGTTGAGGCGGAACTGCGGGAAAAACAGCGGGCGTTGGAGGCAAAGAACCGGCTCCTGCAGGAGGGCCTGGCTGAGAAAACCACGGAAAACGCTCTGCTGGAAACGGTGCTGAATGCTGCTGATACGGGTCTGCTGGCAGTTGATGCCCAAGGGAACGCAGTGCTGTCAAACGACTATCTGTCTTCCATCTGGCCGTCGGCTGCGGGGGTGCCCCTTGGTCACAAGCCGGACCAGGTCTTGGCTGCGGACCGCGTGACGCCCCTGCCGAAGGCGGAAAGCCCCGTCCTCCGGGCTTCTTCGGGTAAAGCCTTTACGGATCAGCAGCTGTGGCTGGGTACCGGGGACAACCAAATCGCAGTGAGTGTTTCGGCCAGCCCTATCAAAGCCAACGGTGCGTTCTCCGGATCGGTTTTAGCGGTCCACGAGGTCACCCGGTTGGCCCGTGCCGTCGCCGCGCAGGAGGAATTCGCCGCCAACCTTTCGCACGAGCTGAGGACACCGCTGACCTCGATTATGGGATACCTAGATCTGGTGCTGGAGGACAGCAGGCTGGCACCCCACCTGCGCGGCGCGCTGGATGTTGCGGTGCGCAATTCTGAACGCCTCTTCGCGACGGTTTCCGGCATGGTGGCCGTGCCTTCGGAAACCAGCAAGCCGCAGCGCCGCCCGGTGAACCTTGCGGATGCTGTCCGCGCGGGTATCACCTCAGCACGTTCAAAGAACCGCCAAGTCGATTTCCTCACGGATGTCCCGGTCTCCACTGTGGTGGATGTTGATCCGCAGAAGCTTTCCCAGGTGGTCGGCAACCTGCTGGTCAGTGCGGTGCAGGCTTCGCCGGCGGGCGGAACCGTGTATGTGCATCTGTGGCAGCAAGGGCAGACTGTCTGCCTTCGGATTGCCGATACCGGCATGGGATCCGGCGAGGCCGAACAGGAAAAGGCTGCACCGAAGTTCGCGCGTTCCCGCCGTGCCCTTGCTTCGGTTACTCCGGGGGCAGGATTGGCTGAAGCCAAGAGCATCATCGAAGAGCATGGAGGAGACCTGACCTTCGTCAATAATCCCGGGGAGGGGACCGTTTACCGGGTCAACCTTCCGGTCAGCGCGGAGATTGCCGCCCTCAACCGGTAAACCGGTCCGCCGCGTAGGCCCGCGCCCGGGCGGCGCCGCCTTCGGGAACAGCAGTGGCCGGCAACCCGAAGGTTGCCGGCCACTGCCGCACTGTATTCCCTAAACCTCAGGGACGCGCTGTGTGCTTGGTCAGCAGGTGCGCGAGCTGCTGCACCTCGGCCGGATTCCACGTTTCCAAACGGCCCCGCAGGCGGGATCGCTTAGCCGAATGCGAGGACTCGAACCGGGCCCGTCCCTCGGGGGTCAGGTCCAGGAGCTGGGCCCGCCCGTCAGAAGGATCCGCGCGCCGGCACACCAGGCCCAGGGCCTCCAGCTGTGAGACGGTCCTGCTCAACAGCGCCTTGTCCACCTGCAGGGCTTCCGCCACCGCCCCCTGCTGGCATTCCGTGCCCTGGTACAGGGTCATCATGACCGTGAACCCGAGCGGCTGCAGCGAGGGGTGGACGGCCAGGGCTGCGTCCTTGAAGGTCCGCCGCGTTGCGGTCAGCATGTGCGCAAACTGCCGCTCGACTGCCGCGATCGAGGACTCCATGGTCGCCTCAGCGGCTTCCTCGGCCGCCGGCGTCGTCACGCTAGTTCTCGCGCTTTCCGCCAGGAACATCCGGATTCTGGCCGGCAGCGGCCTGCGCATCCGCGGTGATCCGATCTGTAGTGTCTCCCGCGGTGTGCTCAGCGGTTTCGAGGGCTGCTTCGCCGTCGACGGAGGTGGTGGCACCCTTCGATTCCGCCTGCATCTTCTCGTGCCGGGTCATGCTGCCCAGTTCCAGGTTTGGCAGGAACAGCACGGCCAGCAGCGTGAGGAGGCCCAGCGGAGCGGCGATCATGAAGATGTGCGCAACGGAGGAACCGTAGACGGATTCCACGATTACCCGCACCGGCTCCGGCAGCGCGCTCACAGCTGGGATGGCCCCGGAAGTCAGGGAAGCGGCAACTTCCTTGCCCTGTTCGCCCAGCGACATGATGGCGCCCATCAATTCGCCCTGCTTTTCCGCCATCCGGTCGGTGACCTGGGTGGCAAGCACGGCGCCCAGCGCCGAAACGCCGATGGTGCCGCCGATGGTGCGGAAGAAGTTGATGCCGGAGCTGGCCACACCCAGGTCACGGGTGGGGACATCGTTCTGCACCACCAGCACCAGGTTCTGCATGACCATGCCCACGCCGGCACCCAGCAGGAACATGTAGAGGGAAACCAGCCAGAAGTTGGTGTCGTATTCGATGGTGCCCATCAGCACCAGGGCTACCGTGAGGATGACCGCACCGGAGACCACGTAGGCCTTCCACTTGCCGGTCTTGGTGATCATCTTGCCTACGAGGGTAGAGACGATCAGCAGGCCGCCCATCATCGGAATGGTCATGATGCCGGACATGGTTGCCGAAGCACCGCGGGCCAGCTGCATGTACTGGGACAGGAACACGGAGGTGCCGAACATTGCCACGCCGACGGCGAGGGAGCCGATCACCGAGAAGGTGAAGGTGCGGTTACGGAACAGGGTCAGGGGGATGACCGGCTCGGAGGACTTCAGCTCCACGAACACAAAGGCGGCCAGGCCCACCAGGGAACCGCCCACCATCCATGCGGTGGCAGCACTGATCCAGTCGAAGTCGGTGCCCACCAGGGAGACCCAGATCAGCAGTACCGAGACCGAAGCGGCCAGCAGGATGATGCCGGCGTAGTCAATGGTGACCTTGCGCTTCTTCAGGGCGGGCAGGTGCAGGGTCTTCTGAATCATAAAGAGCGCGACGGCGGCCAGCGGCACCGCGACGTAGAAGTTCCAGCGCCAGTTGACGGAGTCGGTGATGACGCCGCCGATCAGCGGGCCGCCCACGGTGGACAAAGCCATCACCGCGCCGAACAGGCCCATGTAGCGTCCGCGCTCACGCGGGGAAATGATGTCCGCCATGATGATCTGGGTCAGCGCGCCCAGACCGCCGGCGCCGATGCCCTGGATCACGCGCATGGCGATCAGCCAGTCCGTGTTCTGCGCAAAGCCTGCCGCGGCACTGGCGACAATGAAGATGATCAGTGCCAGCTGGACCAGAACCTTGCGGTTAAGCAGGTCGGCCAGTTTGCCCCAGACCGGAGTGGACACGGCGGTGGCCAGCAGGGTGGCGGTGACCACCCAGGTGAAGGCGGCCTGGTCGCCTTCGAGGTCGGAAATGATCACCGGAAGCGAGGTGCTCACCACGGTGCTTGCCAGCATCGAGACGAACATGCCCAGCAGCAGGCCGGTCAGGGCCTGGAGGACTTCGCGGTGTTTGCGTTTTGCCGCGGCTTCAGCCTCGGCGCGGGCATCCTGCAGGGCAGGGGAGACGGACATGCACACTCCAAAAGTGGTTGACGGATGTCAAAGGTTGATTTAAGTCAACGATACGCCGCCGCCCGGTGTGCGCTGTACATATCCGGCGCCAGTGTGAGGGAACTAATACCCATTCGTAGGCAAGTTTCCAGGGATCGGTGGCGAGGGCCGCAGCACTGGCCCCGGCGGTGCCGCTTCCTACCAAACCGCTGATTTGGCTGTCCTTGCGTTAAACCTGCGCCTTTCTTGAGAGTTCCGTGCAAGTATCGGTGCCCCGTGGGAGGTAGAGACCCCGCGGAGTGGCGGTGCCGTTCTGTGCCCCGCGCGCGGAGGGCTCCGTCTGAGAAACGGAGCCCTCCGCGCAAAACCCTGTCCCGGCCAAAACTGCCGATTTCGTTGCCGTGCGGCAGTCTGCAAGAATTTCAGCGGGGATAAGCGTACTTACCAAGTGCGTCTCCACTGCCGGCCTCTCATCGGCAGCAGGCACAGTCTCAACGTAAGGTCTCTACTTCAATGCGTACCGCTGTCCGCAGGCTCTCCGCCGCCGCGAGCCCCTGCGCTTCGCTGCCCTTTTCCCGCCAAACCTTTCGGCGGCAGCATGAACGCTGATGCAGTCATCCGGAGAAACAACGTCCGGGTGCTTGGACGCCCCGACGGCCCGGTGCTCGTGCTGGTACAAGGCTTCGGCTGCGACCAGGTGGTCTGGGACCCGATCCTGCCGGAATTCACCGATACCCACCGGGTGGTGCTGCTGGACCACGTCGGCACGGGCGGCGCGGATCCGGAGGCCTACGACCCGCTCCGGTACGCATCCCTGGAGGCGTACCTGGCAGACCTGATGGAGGTCCTGGAGGTCCTGGACCTGCAGGACGCGACCATTGTGGGCCACAGCATCGCGGGCATGATGGGATTGTCCGCAGCCACCCGGACCCCGCGGATCGGACGGTTGGTCCTGCTGGGCGGTACGGCCCGCTATCTGAACGACGACGGTTATGTGGGCGGTTTCGAGCCCGCAGAAGCTGAGGAGCTGCTGCGCTCCGTGGACGCGAACTACCCGCTGTGGGTGGCGGCCGTCGCGCCGGGAGTGGTGGGCAAGGAACCCGGCTCCGGCCTCAGTTCATACTTTGCCGACCGGCTGTGCCGGTTGCACCCGGACTATGTCCGCGACTTCCTGCAGATGTCCCTGGCCGCGGACGTACGGCACCTGCTGCCCCGGGTGCAGGTCCCGGCACTGGTCCTGCAAACCCGGGATGATCCGCTCAGCCCTGCGTCGGCCTCCAACTATCTGTTCGAACATCTTCCCGCCGGCACCCGCACGATGCTGGCGGTCCGGGGAAACCTGCCCCATCTCAGCGCACCCCACCTGACGGCGCAGGCCGTCCACGACTTCCTGAAGACGGAACGACATGCCTAACGACTACGAGGCCCATTTCCACGAAGCGGCTTCCGGATATCTCGTCCTCGAAACGGACGGCACGATCCTGGACGTCAACCGCAAGCTGCTGTCCTGGACCGGGCATACGCATGAACACCTCCTGGGCGGCAGCATCCTTGACCTGCTGCCGGTGGGGGACCGGGTGCTGTTTGCCTCCCACGCAGTGCCGCAGCTGGCGGTGGCCGGCTGCTTCAACGAGATGGCCGTGGAGCTGATGGCTGAGGACGGCAGCCGGATTCCGGTGCTGCTCTCCGGTGTCCGTACCCCCGGAGCCGGCGATGACGGCGACGCCGGCCCGGACCGGATTTCCGTATTCCATGCCTCGGAGCGCACACGCTACGAGCGGGATCTGGTGGAGGCCCTGCGGAAAGCCGAAGCGGCCGACAAGGCCCGCGCCGCGGCAGAGGCAGAAGTGCGAAAGAACCAGAAAGCCCTGGAGGAAAAAGACGCCATCCTGCAGGAAAACCTGGCCGCGAGCCGGAAGAGCCAGGCGCTGCTGGAAACGATCCTGAACGCCGCCGACGTCGGCCTGCTCGTCCTGGACGCACACGGCGAAAAAGTGCTGGCCAACACGCACCTCATGTCCACCTGGGGCCAGATCATGGGGGACACGGAGGTCTTCGATCGAGGCAGGATCCTCTTCGGTCCGGACCGGGTGACCCCCGTCCCAGCCCTCGAACGGCCCGTACGCCGTGCCGTCGCGGGCGAGTCCTTCTCCGACGAAGTCGTCTGGTTTGGTCCCGGCAGCGGCAACCAGTTGGCCCTGAACATTTCCGCCCGCCCCATCCGGACGGACGAAGAGCTCACCGGCACCGTGATCGCCTTCACCGACGTCACCCGATTGGTGCACGCCGTCACCGCGCAGGAGGAATTTGTAGCCAGCGTCTCGCATGAACTGCGCACCCCGCTGACCTCCATCCTGGGCTACCTGGATCTCGCCCTGGACGAAGAAGGGCTGCCGGAGCACGTCGGTGCGGCGTTAAAGGTTGCACTCCGCAATGCGGAACGCCTGCTCGGCCTCGTTTCGGACCTGCTGTCCGTGGCGTCCGGCAATACCAAGATGGAGCGCCGGCCGGTGAACCTCGCGGAGGTGGTGCGGGCCGGCATTGTGTCGGTTGCGCCCAAAGCCCGGTCCAACCTGGTGGAGCTGCAGCCGGACCTGCCCGAGTCCCTCACTGCTGATGTGGACCCGCACCGGCTGGCCCAGGTGGTGGATAACCTGCTGTCGAATGCGGTGAAATATTCGCCGGGCGGCGGCATTGTCAGCGTGCGGCTGTGGCAGGACGCGGGGAATGTGCTGCTGGAAGTGGCAGACACCGGGATCGGCATGAGCCAGGCCGAGCAGGAACAGGTCTTCACGAAGTTCTTCCGCAGCCGCGGGGCCGTGGCATCGGCGGTTCCCGGCGTGGGGCTGGGCCTGGTGATCACCAAGAACATTGTGGAGGCGCACGGCGGTACCCTGACCTTCACCAGCGCGCCCGGACGGGGGACGACGTTTACGGTTTCCCTGCCCCAACCCTGAGTGGAAGCGGCGCCGGCTTCCGGGCAGACTGAAGGTACGCGAAAGTCCCACCTTTAGAGAGGCTCCGATGGCTCAGCCAGCCCACGGTTCCACCACCGCCGCACCCGGTCCGCGTGTTCCCGAGCCGCGGTTCCGGATCACCCGGGACGGACTGCGCGCGTCCATGTGGTTCTGGCCGAGCTGTGCTTCCCTGGCGGCGCTGCTGGTCACCCTGCTGCTGATGCCGGTCCGGCCGGGCGACGACGTGGCCTGGGCCCGCTGGATCTGGCCCACCGGCGTCGACGCCGCGTCCAGCCTGCTGCAGACCGTGGCCACCAGCGTGATGACCGCCGTGACCGTGACCTTTTCCCTGACCGTGGTGGCGCTGCAGCTGGCTTCGCAGCAGTTCTCGCCCCGGCTGCTGCGCGAATTTGCCCGCGACGTACGCACCCAGGCGGTCCTGGGCGTGCTGCTGGGAACGTTCCTGGTCAGCATCACCGGCTTGCACGGGATGGACGCGGACCGGCCGGTGCCCGTGCTGGTGGTGGGCCTGGTCTACGTGCTGGGCATCGCCTCCGGGATTGTGCTGCTGCTCTTTATCGGGCACATTGCCCGGTCCCTGCGGGTGGACACCATGATGCGCAGCGCGCACCAGAGCTGCCTGGCCGTGCTCCGCGACACGTATCCGCTCTCCGAAACGGGCGAGGTGCAGGAATTCCCGGTGCCCGACGGCGGCACCCTGGTTCCCGTGGGCCGCAGCGGGATTGTGCAGACGGTGGACTGGAAGCCGCTGATGGCCGCCCTGGAAAAGCACGGGCTGAAAATGCGGATTATGGTCCAGCCCGGCGACCACGTGACGCTCGGCTCCCCGGTGGCCCGGGTGTGGGCCGACGACGGCGGCACCGTGCCGCTTGCAGCGGTCCGGAACGCCTTGGCCGAGTCCCTGGAAATCGGGTACGAACGCACTCCCGAGCAGGATGCGGCGCTGGGGCTGAGGCAGCTGACCGACATTGCGGTGAAGGCCATCTCGCCGAGCATCAATGACCCCATCACTGCAGCCCATGCCACCGGGTACTGCGCGGACCTGCTGGTGGACCTGCAGCGCCGCCGGCTGGGACCCGAAGCGCACCAAGACGCCCACGGGGTGCAGCGCCTGGTCACCGACGGCCGGGACTACCGCTATTTCCTGGACCTGGTCTGCGGCCCGGTGCGCCGCTTCGCCCATTCCGAACCTATTGTGCTCACCGCCGTGCTGCGGCTGCTGCGCGACTGTGCGGCCACCGCCGTGAACGAATCGCAGCGGGCGGAGCTCCGCCGGCAGAACTCGCTGGTACTTGAGACCGCGCGCAACCAGATGGTGGCTGCCGACGACGAGGAGATCCGTGACATGGGCCGCCGGGTGGAGGAGGCGCTCGCGGGGAACCTGACGGCCGCTTTCACCGACCGGGCCGGCGAGACCCGGTCGGTCTAAAAGGGCTCGCCGAGGTTCCCACGGAGTGTGGCTGCAAGGCGGTCAGCACGGCGAAAAGGCAAAACTTACCGATATTCGGCTTCAAAACGGTAAATTTTGCCTTTTCGATTCCCGGGACGCCCCCGTGCCGTCGTGGGACGCGCCTAGCGCAGGCCCAGCAGCTCCTGGGCCAGGACGAACATCCCCATGACCAGCACAAAGAGCCCGAAGCCGCGCCGAAGTGCGGCTTCCGGAATCTTTCCGGCCAGCCGGGCGCCGATGAGGGAGCCGAGGACGGCCAATACGGTAACTGCGCCTACCAGCGGCCAGTTAAGGTTCACGGTGGTGAGGTAGCCGCCCAGTCCGGCCAGCGACTGCAAGGAAATCACCACCAGCGACGTTGCGACGGCGGCTGGCATGGTCAGCCCGCCCAGCAGCGCCAGCGCGGGCACAATCAGGAAACCGCCGCCTGCACCCACTAGTCCTGCCACCAATCCGATGACCAGCCCCATCAGCAGTACCTTCGGCGCCGGTTGCTCGCCCGTCCGACTGTCGGCCGGGGCACCCCTGCGGCCGCGGATCATGGCCACGGAGGCAGCCAGCATCATGGCGGCGAACGCCACCATCAGGACGGTCTCCGGCAGGCGGCCTCCCACCTGGCCGCCGCCGAAGGCGCCGACCATGCCGGCCGCGCCGAACAGCAGCCCGGTGCGCCACATCACCCTGCCCTTGCGGGCATGCCCGAGGACACTCACCGCGGAAGTCGCGCCGACAACGAACAGCGAGGAGGCAATTGCCTCGCGGGGGTTCAGCCCGGCGACGTAGGTGAGTATCGGCACGGTGAGGATGGACCCGCCACCGCCGAGCAGGCCGAGCGAAAGCCCGATCAGCACGGAGAGCAGCAGGGTTGCCGCGAAGGCGACTGTCATGGAACGGTCCTTAAAGAGGGAGGAACAAGAGCGGAAACGCCGCTTAGCGGACGGCGGGCAGCTGGGCGATGGCCGAGGAAGCCGTGGGATCGGCGGCGCTCTTGTTCCAGGGCATCTTGGACAGGGCCTGGCCCATGGCGCAGGTGTTGGTTGCAGCCGAGAAGGCCAGCCCGGCTCCGATGCCGCCGGCAAGGAACCCTGGATGATGGAACAAGTGCTTTAGCAAGTCGAAGAAGGAGTTCAAAATGTGCCGAGCAGTCAGCTGCCGCAAGTGCGGCAAGACCACCTGGGCCGGATGCGGCAACCACGTGGACCAGGTCATGAACAATGTCCCCAAGGCGGACCGCTGCACGTGCAGCACCAATGCCGCGACGTCCGTGGGCGCCCAGGCGGGCGGATCGAGCTGGCTCGGAAAGCTGTTCGGCCGCAAGTAAACGCACCAATACCGGGAATGCCGGCGCCGGGCGTGGCAAGCTATGCCCATGGAATCCAGCACCGGCATCCCGCCCTGGCCCTCGACCGACCCGCAGTACGGCAATGTGCGCCTGCGGGCTTTCCGCGATGAGGACGCCCCAATGGTGATGGAGATGGCCCGGGACGAGTACTTTCCCACCGTCGGCAGCCTGCCCGCCAACGCGGACCACGAGCAGGCGCTGGAGTGGCTGGAGCGGCAGCTCCACGACAAAGGATCGGGTTTCTCCTTCGCCATCACCGACGCGGAGACGGACACGGTAGTGGGACAGGTCGGCCTGTGGGGCTGGGAACTGCCGCACGGCCGCACGCAGGCGGGCTACGGAATCATCCCCGCTGCCCGCCGCCGCGGCTACGCCGGAAACGCCCTGCGCGCGGTGGCGGAGTTCGCCTGGTCCATTCCCGAAGTGCAGCGCATGGAGCTGTACATCGAGCCGTGGAACGCCGCTTCCATCCGCACCGCCGAATCCGCCGGTTTTGAGCGTGAAGGCCTGCTGCGCAGCTACATGGTGATCGCCGGGCAGCGCCGGGACCTGCTGGTTTTCTCGTCGCTCAGACAGCCTTAGGGTACGGAGTGGCTGCCGTCGCCCGGCATGTCCGCCAGGCCGCGGGCCCACACCCCGTGGAAGTGATTGACGGGTCCATGGCCGGTCCCGACGTCCAGCTCATCAGCGGTTTCCAAGGCCTCCTGCAGCCAGGTCTTGGCCGCCTGCAGCGCCACTTCCCAATTCCCGGACCGCGCATACAGCGTGGCGAGTGCGGAGGACAGCGAGCAGCCGGTGCCGTGCGTGTTCACGGTGTCCACCCGGGCCGAGCTCACCTCGGCGGTGCGTACCGCGCCGTCGCCGCCGATGCTGACCAGCGCATCCGGGGCCGCCGGGCCGGCAAGGTGACCGCCCTTCACCAGCACCGCCACCCCGTGGGCCCGCGCCAGGCGGACGCCCTGGTCCAGCGCCTCGTCCCAGCTGCCGGCGCAGGCGTCCCCCACCAGTACCGCGAGTTCGGGAAGGTTGGGGGTCACCAGATGCACCCCGCCCAGCAGCCGCCGCATGGCATCCTCGGCATCGGCGTTCAGCAGCCGGTCACCGCTTGTGGCAATCATGACCGGATCCAGCACCACGGCGGGCGGACGGACGGCAGTCAACCATTCAGAGACGGCCTCAATAGTTTCCACATTGCCCAGCATGCCGATCTTCACGGCGTCTATAACGACGTCGTCGCTGACGGCGGTGAGCTGCTCGCGGAGGAACGCCACCGGAGGCGTGTGCACCGAGCGCACGCCAACGGTGTTCTGCGCCACGAGGGCGGTGATTACGGCCATACCGTAGCCACCGGTGGCCGCAATGGATTTCAGGTCGGCCTGAGTGCCGGCTCCGCCCGTGGGATCGGTGCCGGCAATGCTCAGCACCCGGGGGACTTTCACCGGTTCCATGCCGCCACCAGTTCCTCTGCCGCCCTGCGGGGATCAACAGCAGCGCAGACAGCTGAAACCACGGCAATTCCGGAAGCGCCGGCGGCGCGCAGCGCAACGACGTCGGCGGGCTGGATTCCGCCGATCGCAACGCACGGCAGCGGCGAGGAGGCAGCGAAGGATCGGAAACCGCTTATTCCCAACGGTTCGGGGTGGTCCGGTTTGGTGCTGGTGGGCCGGATGACGCCGGCACCCAGGTAGTCCACGGTCCCGGCGGGGAGCGCGCCAACGGCAGCCAGATGCCGCTCCGTGTTGGCGGTCAGCCCGACAACGGCGTCCGGTCCCACCAGCCGCCGCACCGCGCCGGCGGGCAGGTCGCTTTGGCCAACGTGCACCCCGTGCACTTCGGCGCCCGCGGTCCGGGCAGCCAGGTAAATGTCCACCCGGTCATCAACCAGTACCAGGGCGCGGTCCCCGACCGCTGAAGCCACGGCCAACACCAGTTGGTAAAAGTCGGCAGCGGAAGCCTGCTTTTCCCGGACCTGCACCGTTCGGATGCCGCCGGCCACGGCGGCCCGCACGGTTTCGGTCACGCCCCGGGCCCCGCACAGGAGGGTGTCGGTAACGAGGTAGATGCCGGTGTTCCGAGCGCGTTCGCGGAGGCGGCCGGAGTCCGGGAAAGATGCAGTGTTCACGCGGCGGCCAGCCGTTCGGCTACGAGCTCCGCATCCAGGTGCCAGAGTGTGTCGAGGAAGATCGGAGCGAAGCTGCCCGGGCCGGACGCGGAGACTGCAGCATGCTCGGCTGCCACGGTATAGGCCGCAGTGGCGGCGGCCGCCGCCACCAGCCCGCCGCCGTCGGGCCCGGCGTCGCCGGCAACTGCAAGGAACGCCGCGGTAACCGCGCCCAGCGCGCAGCCGCCGCCGGTGACCTTAGTGAGCAGGGAGGTCCCGTTGCTCAGCCGCAAGGTGTCCGTGCCGTCAGTGATGACATCGGTGGCGCCGGAGACGGCCACGATGCAGCCGTACTTGGCTGCAAGCAGGGACGCGGCAGGCAGGGCGTCCTCGGGGTTATCGGTGGCGTCAACACCGCGGCCGCCCGAGCCGAGCCCGGCGAGGGCCATTATCTCCGAGGCATTGGCGCGGACGGCGGTGGGGCGCAGGGCCAGCAGTTCCGCGGCCAGGGCGGTGCGGACCGGAAGGCTGCCCACGGCCACCGGGTCAAGCACCCAAGGCGTTCCGGCGGCATTGGCTGCTTCGGCGGCTTCGAGCATGGCTGTGCGCTGGTCGGCATGCGGAGTGCCAAGATTAATCAGCACGGCGGAAGCAACCCGGGCAAACGGGCCCGCCTCGCCGGGGATATCCGTCATGGCCGGTGCGGCGCCGAGTGCCAGCAGCACGTTGGCAGTGAAGTTGGTGACCACGGCGTTGGTCAGGCACTGCACGAGCGGCGGTTCGGCGCGCAGGCGCGACAGGTGGTCGGAAACGGTTAACGGTGTCAGGCGAATAGTCATCCGCGACATCCCTTCGCTAGTTCTAACTAGATCAGGTTCAACGGGTTTCATCTCAGCCTTACGGCACCCCGTGTCACTGGAACCGACTCTACGAGCACGGCTGGGGAAAGGCAAAGGGGCGGTGCCTATGCCCGGCGGCCCTCCACCGGCACCAGACCCAGGCCGGCGCAGCCGCTGGCCAGATCCTCGAGGCCGAAGGCGCTGAGGGGACTGGCCACACCCGGGTCCAGGTCCTGCCGGTCCCGCAGCTGCTCCGCTCCCCAAGCGATCAGCTCACCGGTCAACGTGTAGACATTGGGCCCGGTGAGCTGCACGGCCGAGAGCAGGCTTCCGTCCCTCCCGGTCACGGCGGCCACCACCTGTGTACGGGTTTTTGCGCGCCGGGCGCTGTCCGGTCCGCCGGGTTTCCCGATCAGGGGAGCGGACAGGTTCTCCAGCAGGCGGCGGCCCCGGGCCGACTTTCCGATCGCATGGCTGGCTGCGGATGCCAGGCTGATTGCCCGGCTGAGGGAAGGGAACCAGCCGTTGTACACCGACACGCTATCCAGCTGGGGGAAGGCATCGGGTAGGAACAGGACTTCCGTTCCGGGAACCAGGAAGCCCGCTTTGTGTCCCCGGCGGGAACCGCTCACCGGGAAAACATGGACATCTGCTGCCGCCCGTTCTTCCACCAGATGCCCGTCCCTCAACCGCACTGCGGGCAGGAACAAGCCGTCGCGCATGGTGGTCCGGGTACCCTGGCTGAGCCCTGGACTCAGCGCGCCCGCGGTGAAGTATCCGACGTCGAGCCTCCGTCCGGCTTCTCCGGCCTGCTGCGCCGCCAGGGCGCCGGCCAGGATGCCCGGTACGTAGTCATATCCGAACGCAGGCAACAGCACGGCGCCGGCTTCCTCTGCCTGCCGTCCGAACCGCTCCTGCAGGGTGCGGACAAACCCCACCTCGCCGGTGGTGTCGATGTAGCGCGCACCGGCCTGCACGGCAGCTTCCGCCACCCCCAGGCCGAACCGTTCAAAGGGCCCCACGGTGGTGATCAGCACGTCGCCGGGATTCAGCAGCCGCCGGATACTGCCGGTATCGCCGGCATCTGCGGCAGTGAACTCCAACCCGCCGTGGTCCCGCGCCAGGGAAGACAGTGCGGCGGTATTGCGTCCGGCGAGGACGGGACGCACGCCGCGCCGGATCAGCGCGTCCAACACCAGGGTGCCGGTATATCCGCTGGCACCGAGAAGGACGAGGCGGCCGCTCACTTCTGGTCCTGTGCCTTCGGTTCGTAGCCGATCAGCCAGTGCAGTCCGTATCGGTCAATGACCTGACCGTCCGAAGCGCCCCACGGCTTGGGGCCAAGCGGGTCCACGATCCGGCCGTCGGCCGCAAGCCGGCTAAACCAGCTATGCAGGAGTTCCGGTTCGCCGGTCCCGAGCAGGGAGAGCATGACCCCCTCCATCCGGACGTTCTGTTCCGGCCCGTCGGTATCTGCTCCGGCCAGGGCGACAGGGCCATCCAGGACTCCGTGCGCAACCGCGTCCGGCGCGCCGCCGCTGCCGAAGTCCCGGTTCGTATGCAGCGATAGCTCACCGCCGAACACTCCGGCATAAAAGGTGAGGGCTTTGCGCGCAGTGCCCGGAAACAGGACGTAAACCATGGGTGCCGTCATGCCGCACAGCATACGCTGCCGATACCGCTGCGGGGACCGTGGCCGTTGACTCCCCGGCATGGCCAGCGGACAGTGGACCCATGCCAGGCATCGGTGCACCGCTGTGGGACAAACTGTCCGAGACCGTTGAATCCGGCTGGTGCCCGGGGCTGGTGGCGGGTATCCGGCTTAACGGGCAGACAGAGATCTTCGCGACCGGTTCGCTGGGTGTTGGGCGGTCCGCGCCAATGGGCGAGGACACCCCGTTCCGCATTTCCTCATTGAGCAAGCTGCTGGGCGGCGCCCTGGCCCTGAGCCTGCTCGCGGACGGCACCCTGGAACTGGATGAGGACGTGTCCCGCATGTTCCCCGTGCTGGGGCACCTGCGCGTGCTCGCCACACCCGATGCGCCACTGTCCGTCTCGGTCCCCGCCCGCGGGCCGATCACCCTGCGTCACCTGCTGACCTTCACCGCAGGATTCGGCATCGACTTCGCGCCCACACCCTACGCCGCCGCCACCCGCGACCTGCTGTGGGGTCCGAACCCGCCGGACCTGACTCACGAGGAGTATCTGGCCCGCCTCGCTGCTCTGCCGCTGGCGCATCAGCCGGGGGATCTGTGGATGTATCACTCATGCGCGGACCTCCTCTCGGTGGTGATGGCCAAGGCCGCCGACAGCTCAGTTGGTCAGTTGCTGCAGGAGCGGGTCAATGGACCCTTCGGGCTCACCGGCACCGGGTTTCCTACCGGAAAGGACACGTTCCCTACCGTGTACGAGGCAGTGGACGGTCAATTGAAGGAAGCGGTCTCCTACCGGGACGCCATGGCAGCGCCCCCGATATTCGAATCATTGGCCGGTGGCCTGGTGTCCACCGTGCCCGACTATTTGCGGTTCCTGGCACAGTTGGCCGACGACGCCGTGCTGCCCGCGTCCCTGCGGCAGCAGATGACCGATGACCAGCTCACCTCCCCGCAGCGGACCGGCATGATCGAGATGTCCGGGCCGGATGAATCCTGGGGGTTTATGACCGCGGTGCAGACCGGGCGGGGCGCCCCGTGGTCCGAACCCGGGATGTGGGGTTGGGCCGGCGGTTCCGGCACCAGCGCCGCGGTGTATCCCAACGGCGACGCGGGTGTGGTTTTCACCCAGCGGTTTATGAGCGGACCGCAGGACAGCTTCGACTACTTCTGGGAACCGTTCGGTGCGCTGCGGGCGAGCGTCTGCCGGTAAGGACTATCACCAGGGCGCCGTCACCACGGATCGAGAGCCGGTGCGGCAGCCAAGGGCCCGCGGCCCGCAAGCCAGGCCATGAACATCCGCCGGTCCGACGCCGAGGCAAGCCGCTCCGGAACCGTGGCCAGCAGCACCGGCAGGTCCCATTCCACGTATTCTTCGGGCCAGTCAGCCGGTCCGTATCCCAGTCCGAGGTCGGCATGGTGCATCTCCACTTCGCGCGGCCGGTGCGCCGGACAGGCCGCCACCCCGTAGTGCTCGCCGCCCAGGAAGTGTCCGTTGGGGAAACCTGCCTCGGCATATCGGGCCAGGACGGTCTCGAGCATTGTTTGGCTGTTCGCGAGATCGCTGATGATTTCCTGTGCGGACCTGCCCGCCCCGGCCTCGATGTCACCTTCCCGCTGCGCTGTGCCGCCCGGGTACTTGGGGACATCCCGGCCGTCGAGGGCGCCGTCGATCCGCCGGCCAAGGCCGTCGGCGTTGCGTGCCAAATGGGTGAGGACGTGTCCAACGGTCCAATCCGGCAACAGGCTCGGTGCCCGGACGTCGTCGTCGGTCAGGCCCGCCACCGAAGCCATCAGGCGCTGCTGCGCCTCGATGCACAGTTGCGTTGCACGTTCCGGATTACCGTCAAGAGTCATCAAATCCACCGTCCTGTTGCCCGGCGAGGGCCGGTGCTCCGTGATGGCGGACAGCCTAGCGCAGCCCTAAGCCGACTGCAGGTAGGCGAGGACGGCCAGCACCCGCCGGTGGTCCGCCGGGCTCTGCTGCAGTCCCAGCTTGGCGAAGATGGACGTGATGTTCTTCTCCACCGCCCCCGCGGAGAGGAACAGCGTGCTGCCGACGGCGGTATTGGTGCGTCCCTGCGCCATCAGCTCCAGCACTTCCCGCTCCCGCGCGGTCAGCCGGTCCAGGTCCGACCGGTGCCGGGAGGCACCCACCAACTGCTGCACCACCTCGGGATCCAGCACGGTCTCGCCGCGCGCCAGCCGGGCCAGCGCGTCGAGGAAGTCCCGGACATCGGCCACCCGGTCCTTGAGCAGGTAGCCCACACCGGCTGGGCTGCCGGCCAGCAGTTCCGCGGCGTAGCGGGTCTCCACATACTGCGAGAGCACCAGCACGCCGATCCGCGGATGGCTACCGCGCAGCGACAAGGCCGCCCGGATCCCCTCGTTGGTGAACGTGGGCGGCATCCGGTTATCCAGCACGACGACGTCGGGCAGCGCGTCGTCGTCAACCCCGTCCAGGGCGGCGAGCAGGTCAGCGGCGTTGTCCACGGCAATGCCCACCTCGTGCCCGCGGCTGGTGAGCAGCTCGGTCAAACCCGCGCGCAGCAGGGCGGAGTCCTCGGCCAGGGCTATCCTCATGCGGCTACAGCAGCGGCGGGTGCAGGGAGGGGAAGTGCCGGAATCATGCCTTCGAGGATAGCGGAAGCTCCACGCTGATCCGGGTGGGTCCGCCGGCCGGGGAATCGATGTTCAGCCAGCCGTCCACGGACCCGGCCCGTTCCTGCAGCCCGGCCAGCCCGGTGCGGGTACCTCTGGCAGTGCGGCGGCCGACGGCGGCGCTTCCGGTTCCGTTGTCGGCGACGGTGAGGAGCAGGCCGTCGTCGTCGTGCCCCTCCACCGTTATCCCGACCTGGGTGGCACGGGAGTGCCGAACCGCATTGGTCAGCAGCTCAGCGGCGCAGTAGTAGGCGATGGCTTCGATGGCCGGATCCGGGCGCCGGGCCAGCCGGTAGTCCAAAGTGGTGGGCAGGGCGGCGCCGGCGGCGAGGGTTTCGAGAGCGGTGTCCAGCCCGTCTTCGAGGGCAGCAGGCCGGATGCCGCGGGCCAGTCCGCGCAGATCCGTCAGGGCTTCCTTTGCCGTTCCGTTCGCACTGTCCAGCAGGGCCAGGACCTCGGGGCTGGCATCTGTGGCGGCGAGGCGCTCGCGGACATCGCCCACCTTCATGGCGATGGCCACCAGCTGCGCCTGCGTGCCGTCATGCAGGTCGCGTTCAATGCGCCGCAGGCGGGCGTCGGCGTCCTCCACCGAGGCGCTGCGGGACTGTTCCAGTTTCCGCACGCGCAGGCTGGCCGCCGTTGGGGTGAGCAGCGCGGCCGCCAGGAGCGCCTGCAGCCGGGCGGTGATGTTGTTGATCCATGGCCAGACGAAGAACAGGATCAGCAGGCCGGCGCCCGCGTAGATCCACTGCCATATTGGGGTGTCTGCATAGACCTCCGGAAAGACCTGCGTACCGCGGTGCCAGCTGCCGTCCGCACTCTGCTGCATGGGGATGAACCGGTACCAGAACCAGTGCGTTACACCGCCCAAGCCGGCGGCCAGGAAGGAGATGCTGAAGCAGAAGGAGATTACCGACAGTACAAAGGAGACTTCCATGTGCACGATTGCGCGCCACCCCGCCCCGTCAGTCAGGCCGCTGCGCAGGAAACCGACAAACCCGCGCTGCGGGGTAAACGGCACCGGTGCGGGCAGGTGGGTGCCTAGCAGGTGACGGGTCAATCCGCGGTTCAGCCAGCCCCAGCCCCGTGCGCCTACGATCATTGCCGCCGGAATCACCAGCCCGGCCCAGGTCACCGCCAGCGAGGCACCCAGGGACACGGTGGCCACCGCGTAGGTGAAGGCGAACGGCGTCAGCAGCAGGGAAAGCCAGTGGTAGCCGAAGGCCCGCCAGGTCTCCCCGCGGAAGAGGGCGGGATTCCCGGCGCGGCGGTAGGCAGGGGGCAGTGATTGGGTCATGGTCCAAGTCTGCCGGTGCCGCAGGCACACCAACACCGGGCATACCGCCGCATCCCGGTAGGGATAACCCCCGTGTGAAGCTTGCGGGACGTGATACGTGACCCTGACTGACCGTTCCTTCGATCCCGCGCAGCTGGAGCGGCTGCACCGGATTGTCGCCCTCCGTCAGCTCGGTTTCGGCCTGGAGGACGTTGCCTCCATCCTGGCAGTTGGCAGGCACTGCACGCCGAAATTATTGCCCGCGGCTTCGCGCCGTCGGGTCCGTGCCGGGAGGTTTACCTTCGCTCGGATTCCGCGGACCAGCATGAGTGGGTGACGGAGCTGCAGCAGCCGGCGGAAAGGGTGTAAGGGCATCAAATACACCCTGCCCAAAATGGTGCCGGAGAGTTGACAGAACTATGGCAATTTAAATACCCGCGAAAAAGTCTTAACTACTTGGCCCAGTATGGGTAAACCCCCTATTGCGCCGCTTGGCTGCTGCGTAGTGTCGGTCCAGCTACTTGCAATTCACCCGGTTTCTGTCACCACTGCCGGGCCGGCGGATTAGCGAACGGGCCGAACTCCGACATCGGTGCTGGGCCCATTCCCCGCCAGGCCTGCATCCGGCCATGTCTACCGCCTGGTGGGCATGGCTCACGAAGCGCACCCTCGTCGGTAGGAGCATCCCCGCCATGAAACGAACCCGCCAAATCCCTGTCTTCAGTTTTCTAGCTGTTTTTGTGCTCGCTCTACTTGGCTTGGCCGGACCCGCACAGGCCGTGACTCTTCCGGCACAAACGTCCCCCGCCCTGGGGGCCGGCAAAGTCAGCATTTGCCACCACCCGCAGGGCCAGCCGGAGGATGTCTACAACTATCAAAACGTGAGTACGTCCAGCGTGTTCGGCGGCAACGGGCATGACAGCCATCAGGGGGACGTAGTGCCGCCGTTTGAGGGCTACAACGGAAGCGCGAAGTGGCGTGAGGACCCGGCCCGGGCCGCGCAATTCCTGGCCAACGGCTGCTCTGACACGCCACCTACCACCTCACCCGCTCCCACCCCCTGCCCCACAACGGATACGCCGACGCCGAGTCCGACCACGGGCACGCCGACGCCGGGCCCGACCACGGGCACAGCGACGCCGGGTCCGACCACGGGCACAGCCACCCAGGGTGGCGGGGGTGCAGCATCTGGCGGCGGAGGCGCAGCCAACTGCACCTGTCCGGACGCCGCAGCGGCAATTTCAGCTGCTGAAGCTGCAGGGCTTCCGGTTGCCACGGTGGGACCTGATGGTGCGCTGGTTGACCCGGTAAGCGGCAACACGGTGCGACCCTGCCGCAGTGCGCTGGCCTATACCGGCACCGACGCCAGCGGCTCCCCCTCCCAGATGGCGGTCCTGGGTCTGGGCGCTCTGGCGGCCGGCGTTGTGGTCATTGCGCTCACCCTCATGCCACGCGGGCGGCACGGCTAAGCGCCGGAGCATCTCCAGGGGAACGCGGCAGCCGGGGCCGCAGCGCGCCTGCCCCCTCCCGCATCAGCCCGCACGCTTGTAATGTCGGAGGGGTCCAAGGAGTCCCGTGCCGGTTCAAACGGCACTCCGGCTGCTGCATCCCCAGGGAGATCCCATGGAAGTGGAACCGCGCCACCCGAGCGTTAAAGGCCCTGCCAACATGTTCACCGGCGACGTTTGGTTTGAGGTCATTGCAGCACCCAAGCCGGCCCCCTCGCGGATGCGGGTGAACGCCGTGCATTTTGCCCCCGGTGCCCGCACTGCCTGGCACGCCCACGCCGTCGGGCAGACCCTGCACGTCACCGAGGGGTACGGGCTGGTCCAGTCCCTGGGCGGACTCATTGTCCAGGTGCGGCCCGGCGACACCATCTACACCCCGCCGGGGGAGTGGCACTGGCACGGTGCCGCCCGGAACAGCCTGATGACTCATCTGGCCATGTGGGAGGCGCCGCCGGTGGGCCAGGAATCCGAATGGGGAGAGCTGGTCACCGACGCGGAATACGGCGCCCTGTAACCACGGTCAGTATCCGCTGCAGCCCCGCCACGAAAGGAAAACCCCGATGGATACCTTCACCCTGAATAACGGCGTGGAAATGCCGGTCCTTGGTTTCGGCGTTTACCAGGTCCCGCCGGAGGACACCGAGCAGGTGGTGGCCAACGCGCTGGAAGCGGGTTACCGCTCCCTGGACACGGCGGCCGCCTACCAGAATGAGGACGCCGTGGGGCGGGCCGTCCGCAGCAGCGGCATCCCGCGGGACCAGCTGTTTATTACCACCAAGCTCTGGATCCAGGACAACGGAGAGACGGGCACCGGCCCGGCGTTCCAGAATTCGCTGCAGAACCTGGGCATGGACTACGTGGACCTGTACCTGATCCACCAGCCCTTCGGCGACGTGTACGGGGAGTGGCGGGTGATGGAACAGATCTACAACGACGGCGGCGCCCGGGCCATCGGGGTCTCCAACTTCACCTCGGACCGGCTGCTGGACCTGATCATCCACAACGAGATCACCCCGGCCGTGAACCAGATCGAAACGAACCCGTTCTATCAGCGGGCGGTCGAAAACGAGATGATGACCGAGCACGGTGTCCGGCAGGAGTCCTGGGCCCCGTTCGCGGAGGGAAAGAACAACCTGTTCTCGCATCCGACACTTAGTGCCGTTGCGGAAGCCCACGGCAAGTCCATTGCCCAGGTGGTGCTGCGCTGGCTGATCCAGCGCGGCATCGTGGTGATTCCCAAGACCGTGAACCCGGACCGAATGGCCGCGAACCTGGACTCGTTCGGTTTCGAGCTCAGTCCGCAGGAAATGGCAGCCATCGCCGATCTGGATACCGGGAAGTCCATGTTCTTCGACCACACCGACCCCGAGGCCGTGGCCCGGCTCAGCGGCGTGAAGATGGAGTGATTACTCGCCCACCGGCGGTATATGCAGGTCCCGCACCAGATACAGCCAGGGAAAGGCCCGGCAGCCCAGCTGCCAGCCGTCCGTTTCGTAGTAGTGGACCGGACGGGTCCAGAGGACACGGCGGTGCTCCCACTGGGTGTCGGTCTGCAGCATCCGGTGCCGCAGCAGCTCGGCCCCCACGGTCCGCCAGCCCAGCCGCCCCGCGAGCTCCAGTTCGCGCAATTCGTCGAAGGCGGTGACGGGACCAAGCCAGCGCTCGCGGGCACCGGGCTCCGCGGCGTCCGGGTGTCCGCCGAACCGCTGCTGGACCGCCTGCCGCGTCATGCCAAGCTCCCGGCCCAGGGCAGCCCAGCTGACGCCTGCACCGCGGGCCGCCATGACGGCCCGCCGCTGCAACTCCTGGCTGGCCCGCTCCGCTGCGGCAGCCCGTGCCACCAGGGCAAGATGCTCCTCCTCACTGAGGGCGCCGGCTTCGCCGCGGTCCCCGAGGATCAGGCTGCCGATCTGTTCCTGCAGATCGGTGACCGGTTTGCTGCCGCTCACGGCTGCCCACCGCCCTTGGGACCCGGCAGCGGCCCGGCGGAACCGCCGGTGTCCCGGCTGGGCAGCCAGTATTCGGTGCCGCTGGCGTCCGTGCTTCCCTTCCACACGAAGGCCACGGCGACGTAAATCCCGGCCGCAAGCAACGTAATCCCGGCGCCCAGGCAGAAGCCCTCCCACAAGCTGGCCATGTCCAGCAGCAGCCAGGCAGCCAGGAGCGCGGCGCCCACAAGGATGAGGGCGACGGCGCAAACAATGTTGAAGGTTCGGGATGCTCTCATGTGTCAATTAGAACTTGACATCACGCAGGCGTCAACGGTTTCTTGACATCGTTTCTTGGCATCGACTGATCCTGGACGAGTCGGGGACAGGCGCCGCCTGCCGGGTTAGGGTAGGGGCGTCGAGGCGATACGCCGGGACGGAAAGGGTCAGCATGGAACGATCGGTGTTATCGCTGTGGTCCTCGGGGTCGGTGCTGTCCGTCGGTTCCAAGAACTCCGTGCTGTCCATTGGCAGTGTGGGATCCGTCTGCTCTATTGGGTCGATCGGTTCCTTCGGGTCCCTGCTGGCGATCGGCTCCGCCCTGTCCGCCGCCGCGGTGATGTCCTGGCTGTCCGTCGGGTCCGTGATGTCCTCCCGGTCCAAGGCGGGAATCATGGCCGCCGGGGCTGGAACCACTCCGCGTATCCAGCCTGGCCCCCGTACTCCGGCGCAGTCCCGCTCTCAGGCGCAGTCTCGCTCTCAGGGACAGTCCCGCCGTCGTACGCGCTCGCGCCGCCGCCGTTCCGCCGCCCCGAACCGCTGATCGGAAGGAACCACGTGCCGCAGCAGGACATGTCCCGGCAGGACACCCCGGCCCACCCATATGCTCCGCAGCAGGGAGCCCCCGCAAGCGCGCCGGACGAACAAACGCCCGGGACCGAACCGGTCCGGCTGGGCTGGTCCGGCGGGATTGCGCTGACACTGGGATTGGCCGGTTTCTTGCTCACCATGCCGATTGCGTACGGCTTGTTCCGGCTGTCCCTGGAGGTGGACGGCTGGACTTTCGGCACCGTGTGGATGGGGCCGGGATGGCTGGCCGGGCTGCTGATCAGCGGTGTGGTCCTGCTGCTCTCCTGGCGCGGCGGCAATCCCAAGGCCGGTGCCTGGTTGTTCCTGGGCATGTTCCTGCTCTGGGTCCTGATGTGGCCGCTGATGGCACTGGCCGGCACGCCCTAGCCCGCCTGCTGTGCAGGAGCCAGTGCCCGGCGCAGCTCACTGCATAGTTCTGCCAGCGCCTGCGGTGCGCTGCGGAACAGGCGCGGAAACGCGAGGTAGCCGTGCGGCATGCCCACGTAGGTGCTGACGCGCACCGGTACACCTGCAGCCTGCAGTGCCGCCCCATAGCGCAGTCCGTCGTCGCGCAGCGGGTCGTGCTCGGCCACCTGGATCAATGCCGGCGGCAGGCCGGTGTGGTCGGGAGCGAGCAGGGGAGAGGCATAGGGGTGCTTCCGGTCCTCCTTGTCCGGCACGTAGAGGTTGCCGTAGCGGTGCATGTCGGACTTCGTGAGGATGGGGGCTTGCGCGTTCTCCTCAATGGAGGCACTGCCCATGGTCAGGTCCGTGGCGGGATACACCAGGCCCTGGAAGATGATTCCGGGCCCGGACCGGTCCCTGGACATCAGCGTCAGGACCGCAGCCAGGTTGCCGCCGGCGC
The DNA here is from genome assembly GCF_030125565.1 of Arthrobacter sp. zg-Y1143. Lineage (NCBI taxonomy): Bacteria > Bacillati > Actinomycetota > Actinomycetes > Micrococcales > Micrococcaceae > Arthrobacter > Arthrobacter sp. zg-Y1143. The sequence goes on from NZ_JASKLW010000001.1 coordinate 421,567, forward strand.
TGTCGCCCACCACGGCGAGGCGGCCGGCGTCGGCGTTCCATTCCGCGGCCCGCCCCGCGACATCACACAGCGCGGCGTAACAGTCCTCCGCCGCGGCCGGCCACGGGTGTGTCGGGGCCAGCCGGTAGGCCAGGGAGACGACGACGGCGCGCGCGTCCCGGGCAATGGTGCTGGCGATTCCGTCATAGACATCCAACGTCCCGGTGGTCCAGCCGCCCCCGTGAATCAGGACTACCAGCGGCAGTGCTTCCGCGGAGTCCGCCGGCCGGTAGACGCGGACGGGGATGCGGCCCTCGTCGCCGGCGGCAGCGTCTTCCCGGACGTCGACTCCGGGTGCAAGGCCGCCCAGCAACCAGTCGGTCACGGGGTTGTGCCGGATGCTCCGCTGCTGGTTCGCCAGGATCTGCTTCTCGCTCAGGCGTGAAACCGAGACCGCCCCCAGCACCTTGCCCACCAACCGGACCCGTAAATCAAGCTTCGCCATGCCCGCGCCTTTCGTTGCACCCGTCCTGCCGTGACAGGGCTGAATATAGCCCTACCGCATGGAGATGCCGGGTTCCGGCAACGGCACCGCGTGGCCGAAGCGGAAGAGGTTCTGCGGATCATAGACGGCCTTGGCCTCCTGCAGCCGCTCGAAGGCTGCCGGCTCCCAGGCGCGCCGCCGGTCCCGGGGATCCCCGGCCGGACCGTGCATGTTCACCATGGTGCCGGTGGAGTACGCGGCCGTGGCCGCACTGAGCCGTTCCAGGGCGGAAGCAGTCGCGTCAGCGATGGGCGGTGCGTTGAGCCCCACTGTAAACAGGTGGAACGCGGATCCGCGGCCGGGCACCACATCCTCAATGTCCGGCTCAGTGTCCATTGCCCCTCCCATCTGCCGGATCTCGGTCATCATCAGCGGGGTGTCCGAGCCCGGGCCCACCTGTTCCAGCAGCTCCGCAGCGGGCAGCGAGGACAGCAGGGCGCCGCGCTCCATAGTGGGCATCGGGCCGTCCGGATCCATGTGGATGCTGCCAATGCCTGAGTAGTCCATGGGGCCGATGGTGTCCATAAACGGCACGGACACCCGGCGCATGGGTTCAATCAGCAGGTCTCCCTCTTCGTGGCTGCCGAAGAGCGCGAACCGCACGTGCACCGGCGCCGTGCCGCGCAGTTCCTCGGGCAGGAACGGGACATCCGGCAGATGCAGGAAGGCCAACGATGCGGAGGCGTCCGAGGGCAGCTGCGCCGTCCAATCCAGGAAGGCCTGCAGCACCTCCGGTCCGGCGGCTTCCGGATACATCAGGCCGCCGCCGTAGAACTCCTGGAACGGTGTCAGCTCGTGCGTCATGGCGGTGATGATGCCGAAATTCCCCTTGCCGCCGCGCAGCAGCGTGAACAGCTCGGCGTCGTCGCCCTCCGAGTCCACGTGCCGCATCCGGCCGTCCGGGGTCACCACTTCGATGCTGCGCACATGGTCGCTGCCGAAGCCCAGGGCGCGGCCCATCACCGGCAGCCCCCCGCCGGCGGAATATCCCACAATGCCCACGGTGCCGGAGGAGCCATGGGCTCCGGTCAGGCCCAGCGGCACGGTCTGCTGCAGCAGGGTGCGCCACCGGACGCCGGCCCCTACCGTGGCGGTGCCGTCGTCGGGGTTGATCACCACGTCCTGCAGCCGGGAGGTATTAATCAGCAGGCCCTCGTCCATGGGCGAGGAAACAGAATGTCCGGTGGCCTGGACCGCCAGCGGAATGCCACGCTCGCCGGCCCAGCGGACCGCGGCCTGCACGTCGGCGGCGCCGGCCGCGCCCAGCACCGCCTCGGGGCGGTGCATCAGGGTGGGGTTCACTGTCATGGTGTCAGTGTCATAACCCGGATCCCCGGGGAAACTGACGGGTCCCCGGACGGCGGCGCGGAGGTCTTCGAGGTCGGTGTCGGTAAGCATGGTCTTTTCTCTCGGTGGGGCGCACGGCTGCGCGGTTCGGCAGACCACCCCGGCCTGGTTAAACGCTAGGGAAGCGGAAGGCTGCCTGTACATCCCCGGCTCGGAAGTTCGCGCCGGGAACCCGCCCGCCCGCCCCGGCCCGCCGCCGTCGTTCCGGCTAAGCGTTGCCGCGCCCTCCGGGACCGGGCAGAATCGGAACGACGGCGGGGCGGGTCCCGGCGGCGGAGGGAGCACCAATGAGCACGGACACCGGCGCGCGCACGGAAACCGAAGCGGGGCATGCGGCGGACCGCCATGACGTGATCCGGGTCCAGGGGGCTCGGGTGAACAACCTGCAGGACATCAGCATTGAGATCCCCAAACGGCGCCTGACCGTGTTTACCGGCGTGTCCGGGTCCGGGAAAAGTTCACTGGTGTTCGGCACCATTGCCGCAGAATCCCAGCGGCTGATCAACGAAACCTACAGTGCCTTTGTGCAGGGATTTATGCCGTCCTTGGCCCGGCCGGATGTGGACCTGCTGGAGGGGCTGACCACGGCGATCATCGTGGACCAGGAACGGATGGGCTCCAACCCGCGCTCCACCGTGGGCACCGCCACCGACGCGAACGCCATGCTGCGGATCCTGTTCAGCCGGCTGGGGCAGCCGCACATCGGCCCGCCCAACGCCTACTCCTTCAACGTGCCCTCCGTGCGCGCCTCCGGTGCCATCACGGTGGAGCGCGGCGACGGGAAAACCCGGGCAGAGAAAGCCACCTTCAACCGGCTGGGCGGGATGTGCCCGCGCTGCGAGGGCACCGGAGCAGTCACTGACTTCGACCTCGCCGCGCTGTACGACGATGCGAAGTCCCTGTCCGAGGGGGCCATCACCATCCCGGGCTACAGCATGGAGGGCTGGTTCGGGCGGATCTTCGCCGGCTCCGGCTTCTTTCGGATGGACAAACCCATTGCAAAGTTTTCCAAGCGCGAGCTGCATGATCTGCTGTGGAAGGAACCCACCAAAATCAAGGTGGAGGGCATCAACCTCACCTATGAGGGCCTGATCCCCAAGATTCAGAAGTCCATGCTGTCCAAGGACCCGGAATCCATGCAGCCGCACATCCGCGCCTTCGTTGACCGGGCCATCACCTTCAGCACCTGCCCGGACTGCGGCGGCACCCGGCTGGCCCCGGAAGCGCGGTCCTCGAAAATCGGCGGGAAAAACATTGCCGATGTCTGTGCCATGCAGATCAGCGACCTGGCCGGCTGGGTCCGCGGGCTGAAGGAACCCTCGGTGGCGCCGCTGCTGGCCGGACTGCAGCACCTGCTGGACGCGTTCGCGGAGATCGGGCTGGGCTACCTGTCCCTGGACCGGCCCTCGGGCACCCTGTCCGGCGGCGAATCGCAGCGGACCAAGATGATCCGCCACCTGGGCTCCTCCCTCACCGACGTCACCTACGTGTTCGACGAACCCACCATTGGCCTGCATCCGCATGACATTGCCCGGATGAACCAGCTGCTGCTGCAGCTGAGGGACAAGGGCAACACCGTGCTGGTGGTGGAGCACAAGCCCGAGACCATTGCGATTGCCGACCACGTGGTGGACCTGGGTCCGGGCGCCGGAACCGGCGGGGGCACAGTCACCTTCGAGGGGAGCCTGGCCGGGCTGCGGGACAGCGGCACCCTGACCGGCCGGCACCTGGGGGACCGGGCGCGGCTGAAGGAGGCGGTGCGGCCGGCGTCGTCGTTCTTCCAGGTCCGCGGCGCGGACACCAACAACCTGCGCAACGTCGACGTCGACATTCCGCTGGGCGTGCTGGTGGTCCTCACCGGGGTGGCCGGCTCGGGCAAGAGTTCGCTGATTTCCGGGTCCGTGTCCGGGCGGGAGGATGTGGTGACCGTGGACCAGAGCGCCATCCGCGGCTCCCGGCGCAGCAATCCGGCCACCTACACGGGCCTGCTGGAACCCATCCGCAAAGCGTTCGCCAAGGCCAACGGAGTCAAGCCGGCCCTGTTCAGCTCCAATTCCGAGGGTGCGTGCCCAACCTGCAACGGCGCCGGGGTGGTCTATACCGAGCTGGGCGTGATGGCCACGGTGGAATCGGTGTGCGAAACCTGCGAGGGCCGCCGGTTCCAGGCTTCGGTGCTGGAGTACCGGCTGGGCGGCAAGGACATTGCCGAGGTGCTGGCGCTCTCGGTCGCCGACGCGCAGGAATTCTTCGGCGACGGCGAGGCCCGCACCCCGGCCGCGCATAAGATCCTGACGCAGCTGGCCGACGTCGGGCTGGGCTACCTGCACCTGGGCCAGCCGCTGACCACCCTGTCCGGCGGCGAGCGGCAGCGGCTGAAACTGGCCACGCACATGGGCGGCAAGGGCGGCATCTACGTGCTGGACGAGCCGACCACGGGCCTGCACCTGGCCGACGTCGAGCAGCTGTTGGCGCTGTTGGACCGGCTGGTGGAGTCCGGGAAGTCGGTGATTGTCATTGAGCACCACCAGGCGGTGATGGCGCACGCGGACTGGATCATTGACCTGGGTCCGGGAGCCGGGCGCGACGGCGGCACGATCGTGTTCGAGGGAACGCCGGCGGACCTGGTGGCCCAGCCGTCCACTCTGACCGGAGAGCATCTGGCCGCATACGTGGCCGGCTAGCTTTTCCCTCCGTTTTGGGATTCTGCTGCCGGTTTGGGAAATCCCTCCGCTGCGGAACGGCAGGAATTTCCCAAACCGTACGGTTTTTCCCAAACCGCGGGGTTTACCCCGACGTATGCCGGAAACCGGCCCAGAAGAAGCCGTACTTGTCGCTGCCGGCCCCGGGCAGGTCGTCCTTGAACTCGCGCACCACCGCTGCCAGCTGGGCCCGGAAGGCTTCGAGCCGGTCCGGGGTCAGGTGCAGGGTGTAGGACGCTTCGCCGAAACGGTCCGCTTCCGGTGCCGCCGCATAGGAATCCAGTCCGGAGCGCAGGATGGCGTTGCGGACGCTCATCGACTCTGCGCTGGTGCCCGGGAAGGACAGGGTAGCCGTTTTGCCGGTGGCCAGATACGGCACTTCCCGCGCTCCGCGCCTGCCGGTGCGCTCGGCCTGGACCACGATGAACCCCTGGTCCACAAGGCGGTTGATGTGGTGCAGGGTCGCCCCCGGCGTGGTACCCAGCTCGGCGGCAATTTCCTTGTTGGTTTTGGCTTCCCCGCGCAGTGCCTGCAGAATCCGGATGCGCACCGGGTGCGCCAGTGCTTTTGCTTCCGCTGCCGTGGCGTCCCTGTCCCGCTCCATGGGAAAAGCATAGACGGCACCGCCGAACTGATCTATTGTTCTGGATCACAAGTGATCTGGACTTCTGGATCAGTTCAGAATGGGGGGATACTCATGAGCTCTGCCAGCACGGACCTGCGCGCTGCGCATCAACCCACCCGGCTGCCGGCTGCGTACCGCTGGTGGCTGTTCGGGTTCATCTGGACGGTGGCGGGCAACGCCGTGCTGACCTTCGGCTTGGCCTGGGTGGCGGCCGGGACCAGCGGCACCGCAGCCGGACTGGTGCTCAGCGCTGGACTGTTGCCTCGCCTGCTGCTGTCGCTGTGGGGCGGGTCGGTGGCAGACCGGTTCGGGGCCTGGGCGGTGATGGTTACGGCAGACGGTCTGATGGCGGTGGTCTGTGCCGTGCTCACCGTGGTGGTGCTGTCGGTGGGAACGCCCTTGTGGGTCCTGCTGACGGCTGCCGGGCTGATGGGTGTTGCGGATGCGTTTTACCGCCCGGCCTCCGGCGCCTTCCCCCGCTATCTGGTCCCGCCCGGCCAGATGCGGCAGGCCGCCGCAGCCCGGCAGATTGTGCTCCAGCTGATCGGCATCGCGGGACCGGTGCTGGGAGGAGTGGTGGTGATGGTGCTGTCCCTGCAGGGCGGCACCGCGGCAGCCACTGCCGGGTTCGCCGTCATGTTCCTGATTCTGGTGACCCTGCGCACCCGGCGGCTTCCCGTGGCCCGTGCCTCCAGTGGCAGGAACCTCTCGGTGGCGGTCCGGGACGGGCTGGCCTATGCCCTCCGGACACCGGCGGTCCGGGTGATCCTGGTGCTGCTGGCCTTCATTGCCGGCTTCGTCATTCCGCTAACCGGGCTGCTGCTGCCGCTGCTGGCCCGGGACCAGGGCTGGCCCGGCGCCGCAGCCGGCAGCATGGCTGGAGCCTACGGCGCGGGCGTGCTGCTGAGTTCGGTCCTCTTCCTGCTCCGCCCGCACTCCCGCCTCACCCGGATGCCTGCACTGGCCGGCACCGCGGTCACGGGACTGGCCATGCTCGCCGTCGCGGTGGCTCCGACGCCGGGGTGGGCCGGGGCGGCCTGCGTGGCGGCAGGCTGCGGAACCGGGTACTTCGTGGCGAAGGCGGCGCCGGTGCTCCTGACCGAGGTGCCGGACGAATACCTTTCCCGGATCCAGTCCATCAGCCTGTTTGTGCAGACGCTGCCGGTGCTGTTCGCGAACAACCTGCTGGGCTGGCTCAGCGATACAAGCGGTGCCGGCGCTGCCGTGCTGGTTTCCGGCGGCGCGCTGGTGGCCGTAACCCTGACATGCGGCACCTCCGCTGCAGCCCGCCGGTTGTAGTGCGGGCAGCTGATTTTCCCTGCCGGTTCGGGCTTCTGCTGCCGGTTTGAAGCGGCAGCAGAAGCGGGAGACGGCAGCAGAAACGGGAAGCTGCAGCGTCACGCCGTGTGCGGACCGATCCCGGCGTTTGCCCCACCACCCGCAGGAAGGCCCGAGCGGAGGCTGCCCCGGATCGGTAGCCGAGCTCGCCAGCCAGGGCGGAGATCGACGTCGAGCCCTCCAACAACCGGGACTGCGCCAGACCCATCCGCCACCTGGCGGTTTGGGATTTTGCTGCCATTTTGGGAAATCCCTCCGCTGCAAACCGGTCGAATCTTCCCAAACCGGTCGATTTCCGTCCCAACGGAACGGGCCGGGAAATTGTGACCTGTGTCATGCCTCCCGTACAGTGGCTACACCCCTCCGGCTATCGAACGGCGTGCCCGAATATCGAACACGCTTGAAGAAAGCCGTGTGGCGGCACCTACGGCACAACGAAGTGAGGACATCCGTGCAGTTCCACCACCACGGCTACGTATCCGGCGACCCGCGCATCGAACCCGCCGCCGGCGTCGGCGTCGACCGGCCCGCAGACTTGCCCGGGGAAGTGGACGTGCTGATTGTCGGCACCGGCCCCGCCGGCATGCTCGCCGCGGCGCAGCTGTCCCAGTTCCCCAACGTCACCACCCGGATTGTGGAGCGCCGTGACGGGCGGCTGGTGATCGGCCAGGCCGACGGCATCCAGGCCCGCAGCGTGGAAACCTTCCAGGCCTTCGGATTCGCTCAGGAAATCACCGCCGAGGCGTACCGGATCACGGAAATGTGCTTCTGGCGCCCGGACCCCGAGGACCCCTCGCGCATTGTCCGCGCCGGCCGCGCCCTTGATGATCCGGCCGGGATCAGCGAATTTCCGCACCTGATTGTGAACCAAGCCCGCGTGCTGGACTACTTCGCCCGGTTCATGGCCAACTCGCCGGCCCGCATGGCCCCGGACTACGGCCTGGAATTTATGGGCCTGGAGGTCGACGACGACGCCGAGTACCCGGTCACCGTCACCCTCCGGCATACCGCCGGCCCGCTCGAGGGCACCGAGCGGACGGTGAAAGCCAAGTACGTGGTGGGCGCCGACGGCGCGCGCAGCAAGGTCCGCGACTCCATCGGTTGCACCCTGGACGGTGACCAGGCCAACCACGCCTGGGGCGTCATGGACGTGCTGGCCAACACGGATTTCCCGGACATCCGCACCAAGTGCGCCATCCAGTCCTCCAACGGCGGGTCCATCCTGCTCATTCCGCGCGAGGGCGGGCACCTGTTCCGCATGTACGTGGACCTGGGCGTGGTCCCCGACGACGACAACGGGGCGGTCCGGAAAACCACCATCGACGAGATCATCGCCAAGGCCAACGGCATCCTCGCCCCCTACACGCTCGATGTCCGCAACGTGGCCTGGCACAGTGTGTACGAGGTGGGCCACCGGCTCACGGACCGGTTCGACGACGTGCGGCCCGAGGACCTCGGCACCCGCAGCCCGCGGGTGTTCATTACCGGCGACGCCTGCCACACGCACAGCGCCAAGGCCGGGCAGGGCATGAACGTGTCCATGCAGGACGGCTTCAACATCGGCTGGAAGCTCGGCCACGTGCTGGACGGCCGCAGCCCCGAGGCGCTGCTCTCCACCTACTCGGCCGAACGCCAGGTGGTGGCAAAGAACCTCATCGATTTCGACAAGGAATGGTCCAGCCTCATGGCCAAGAAGCCCGAGGAGTTCGAGAACCCCTCGGACCTGGAGGACTTCTACGTGCGCACCGCCGAATTCCCGGCCGGGTTCATGACCGAGTACACGCGCTCCCTGCTGGTCGCCGAGGGTACGCACCAGGATTTGGCCGCCGGCTTTACCCTCGGCAAGCGCTTCAAGTCAGCGCCGGTGCTGCGGGTCAGCGACACCAACCCGGTGCAGTTGGGCCACCAGGCCCGGGCCGACGGCCGTTGGCGGATCTACGTGTTCGCGGACGCCGCCCCGGCCGGCACGGACTCGGCCCTCACCGCGTTCGCCGACTGGCTGGACACCGCCCCGGACTCGCCGCTGGCCGCCACCCCGGCAGGCCTGGACCGCGACGCGTGGTTCGACATCAAGGTCATTTACCAGCAGGACCACACCGGCATTGACATCAACGCCGTTCCGGCCGTGTTCAAGCCGCAGGTCGGACCGTTCCAGCTGCGTGATTTGGCGAAGGTCTACGGCACGGACCCGGCGGCGGACATTTTCGAGGCCCGCTCCATCTCCCGCAGCGGCGCCGTAGTGGTGGTCCGGCCGGACCAGTACGTGGCCAACGTGCTGCCGCTGACGGCCACCGCGGAACTGGCGCAGTTCTTCACCCCGCTGCTGCCGGCCCGCCAAGTGCACCACTAGGGAAGTTCCACCGCAAACGACGACGGCGGCACCTCGGGCGGTGCCGCCGCCGTCGTCGAACTGGTCAGTATTTAGTGGAGTCGTCCAGGAGGGCAGCTATTGCGTCCAGGGTTTCGTTGTCGACTTCGGCCAGCGTCCGCGTGGCGAATTCCTTGACCTTAGCGCGGCGCATGGCGGCCAGCAGTTCCAGTTCATGCTGGATGCGCTCAGGTACCTTGCCGTCCGATTCGAGCAGGTAATCAGGATTAACGTCGAAGAATTCGGCCAGGGCCGCCAGGACTTCCGAAGGCTGCCGCACGGTCGCGTCCCCGGCCTTGATGTGGTGCCAGCGGGTGCGGGACAGTTTGACGCCTTTGTCCGCCAGGGCGGACTGGATGTCCTGGAATTCGTAGGGCCTGCCCTCGGCGGTGACCACCACGTCCAGCAGCAGAGCGATTTTCCGGGCCAGGATCTGGGCGTCTCTTAGGTTGCGCTGCGCGGCGCTCTCACCGGTCACGGTTTTATTTCGCCTCCGAAAAGTCTTCGATGGAGTGTTCTCCTGCCAGCCCGAGGGAATGGCACCAGGCAGTGACGGCCTCATCCCATAACGCCGGGGCGGAATTCCATTCCAGCGTGTGATGGGCACCGGCAAACTCAATGAGCTGCACAGAGGCCAAGTGCCTGGACGCGAATATCCGGGAAAGCTCTACGGGCACTGATTGATCATCTGAGCCATGAAGAATCATAGTCGGGGTCGCTGGATAGCTTTGCATGGTGACGCCCGGCATCTGGTGCCACCGGATTACCGGTTCGCCCCGGGGACGAAGAATATTGACGGTAGACGGCAGCCAACGGGCGGCGAATTCCGGGCAGCCGGCTTTCCGCAAATGTGCGGTGATGATGGCGGGCCAGTCCAGGGCGGGGGAGACGAGGAGGGCACCCGCCGTGCTCCCGTCAGGAGATTCCTGCAGAACGCGCGCCACAATGGAGGCGCCCAGCGACCAGCCAACGAAGATGATCCTGCGGGCTCCGCAGGCCAGCGCGTAGCGGCGTGCCGCTTCGATTTCGGTCCACTCGCTGACACCCAGGTGACTGCGCCGCTGCCGCCCGGGAAGGTCCAGGGAGGTCCGGTAGGAGGGAAGCAGGGAGGTGTAGCCGAGCCGGGAAAACGCCCGGACTCCACGCAGGCACTGGCTCCGCGAGCTCCCCAGTCCGTGGACGTGGATGACCCATACATCACCGGGACCTTCGGCGGGGATAACCCAGGCGGGCAAGCCGCCGATCTGCACGTCCTCGTACCGGAAACCGAAATCGGCCGGGGTTTCCCCGAGGTGGCCGCTGAGTTGTCCCTTGCCGTCGCGGAGAACACGGGCGGGATCGCCCCGTTCCACGGCTCGCCGCAGTCCCCGGAGCGGCTGTCCGGGGAGGGCCCGGTGCGGGGTGGCATGGATTGCGGCGGGCGGTTCGAGGACGGGAGGCCCAAGGACGATGAGTTCACCCCCGGACGCGGCGCGCATGCTCAGGCGCCCCGGGTGGGCCGCGAACCCGGCGGGATCAAAATCCAAGTACATGCGTGAATCCTGTTGGCCGTGGCCGTGGCCGTGGCCGCGGACCGGAACCAGCCGCCTGCTCTGCGCGGCATCGGTTGCCTGGGCGCGGATGAGAGGCCCGGCCAGCAGCGGGAGCGCGGCGACGGCTGCGGCGGAGGCCAGAAGCGCCGCCTTGAACCGGTTCACCGGACGGCCCGGCCCTGCTGCAAGCACAGCGCTTCCGCTCGGGCCAGGACGGACTGATGCTCCACGGACAGTGCGGGCTGGCCGCTGACATTTATCCAGTCATGGATCTCGATCACCAGGCGGTGAATCGTGTCGGTGGCGTCCCGCGCGGTTTTCTCGGGACCAGCGGCAACACTCCCCGCCGTGGTGCCGAGCAGGCTGACCGCCGGAGCCATGGCTACGGTGGACAGCCACAGGGCTTTCACCTGCGGTTCCAGTTCCTGAATCTGCCGGCGGACGCTGAATTCGCTCAGGACCCTGCCCAGTGGCGGAACGGCCAGGCCGGACGCCAGCAGCAGCACCGTCAGGGCATAGGAGATGTCATAGACCGTGCCGACAGCCCGCATCAGGCTTTCGGCACCAGCTACGTGGGCTACATCCATCACGATCACCGATGAGCACAGCACCATCCCGGCGCAGCAGCCCCAGCCGATGATCCTAAACCCGGCCCGGAAGCGCCGTCGCCGCATGTGCGGCACATTCCGGATGCAGGTGAGCAACGTTCCCGCCAGCACGGCAAAGAGGTACAGGTACTGGATACCCGAATAGATCGCCGCGGCCGTCTGATCCCCGTAATCCAGCATAAAAGTGGTTGATACAGCCGGATCGTCAATGAAAGCGAAGCTCACCACCATAACGAGGATGGTGGCGCCGGCAGCGGCGGGAATCCAGCGCTGCCCCGGAGCCGCGCCGGTGTCTCCGGCCGCTGCTCCGCGGGCGATTGCGCGGGACAGATAGTAGATGCCGGCAATCAGGAAAATATTCGAGACCAGGTCCAGGGCATTGGGCCAGGGCAATTGATGCGCCGCCCACAGATAAACGCCATTGATGTTGGTGGTAAGCGACGCAGCTATGACGACGGCGGCTTTCAGCATGGTGTTGTCGGGTCGGGAACGCGCACGCAGCAGCAGGGTCAGGACAAGCAGCCACATAAAGACGGAAACAAGAATGGTGATCATTCGAAATAGGCCTCGTAGCTGTAGATTTCCTGGCTGGATTCCCTGATGGCGGCGGCTAGGAGGTCTGCCAGGTATTCGGCTGTGGCTTCCAGATCGGACCGGAAATCCCCGCGGGCCAGGGCCTTTGCCACCACTTCACCGGAAAGCTCCTGGAAAGCCTTGATGCCCTGCCAGGTGGCGCCTTCGGCTTCATCGTGCCTGAGGATCATGTGGGCCAGTTCGTGGAGGATCATTTGCTGGCGGTGCAGCACGCCCCTGGTGGCGGAGTGATAGACCACGTCCACATGCTCCCGGGGAATCCACAGTCCGCAGATCTTGGTGCCCGTGAGTTTGTCGCTTTCAATGATCACCATCCGGCGGTTACGCAGCACCTGAACACGTTCAATCAGGGAATCAAGGGTGACACGGGCAGGCAGCCGGAGGCGCTGAAACGCTTCCTGTGCCGTTTCGTGCAGGGTCTTGGACAAATCTGGATCCTCAATTTCCGGGCTGAGCAATTAGTCTATTTCGGAACATGTTCCGATCATGTACGGTGAGGGTGTCGGCCCGCAGCAAATCGTCGCGAAAGTTGGGGGACTTGCGAGTTTTCGCAGCCACGGTCATTTGCGGGCCGACATCCTTCTCCGGCATGTGCTGAAAATAGCGCACTTTGATGCGGAAAGGGTTCAAGGATGGCTTTGTCCAGGCCGGGAGTAACGGCAGTGGCAGACTTGCCGGTATGAATGAGCCTTTTTCGCCGGAGCTGGACTTCGACGCCGCCGCGAACCTCTGGGATGCCTGTGCAGCAGCGTTCCCTGCCCAAGCGGCTGCCGCCGGAACCTACAACGTCGAGGCGTTCGGTGACTCTCCGGCCCTGGCCGACGAACTGCTGGCCCTGGTGCTGGACGGCACCAAACGCGCCACTTCCTCGCACGTTGCCGAATACGTGGACGAGGGTGAGCCCCTGCCGCGCATCGGGCTTCACTGGATTGTGTGCGACGGCGACGGCGTGCCGCGGGTGATCCTGCGGACCACGGAGCTTAGGCTCGGCACATTCAACGATGCTGATGAAGCTCTCGCCCGCGATGAGGGGGAGGACGATCTCAGCCTGGACTCCTGGCGGCGGGAACATCAACGGTTCTGGGAGCGCACCGCAGCCGCGCGGGGCGGCAGCTGGTCCGAGTCCGACGAGTTGGTGTTCGAGCGCTTCGAGGTGGTTTGGCCCGCCCAATAGGAGTCTGGAATGCGTCCCCATTATGAGATCACCGCGTACCCGGTGGTCATCCCGCTGGCCGTGGTGGTTTTCACCGTTCTGCTGTGGCGGCTGCACCGCAGGGGGGACCTGACCGTTCCGCGGGTTCTGGTGAGCGCCGTCATGTGCGTCTACGGTGCCGGTGTCATCGGGAACACGCTCTTCCCGATTCAGTTTGCGGCCGGCTCCAGCCCGCGTTGGGGGAGCCTGAACCTGGTCCCGCTGCAGAACGCAGAGTGGGATGACATTTTGCAAAACATCTTGGTGTTCATCCCTCTGGGCATGCTCCTGCCGCTCATCTCCCGCATCCGTTCGGCACCACGGGTGTTGCTCGTGGGGTTCCTGGTCAGCCTCACCGTGGAACTGCTGCAGTACGCCAACGCCGTTTTGTGGAACGGCGGTCATGTTGCGGACGTGAATGACCTGCTGGCCAATACCGGAGGAGCTCCCCTCGGGTACGGCATCTACCGGGGAATGCTGCTCCTGCCCGCCTTTCGCCGAAGGCTTCCGGCCGGAGCGGGCCGCCCCGGTTAGGATCCCGGATGCGCCGCCCGTTGAAAGGCCGAGCAGCTGCCCTTGTAGTACTCCCGGAGTTTTGCGGGATTCCCGGCCCTGGCAGGCTCAACTACGGCTGCGTCAAAGACCTCCGGGTTAACCATGTATTCCCGGGATGCCGGCAGGCTCGTGTACTTGGCCAGGTAACCCATGCTTTGTTCCTGTGCTGCCGCGTCACCGGCGTCTGAGGCTGAGATATAGGCGTCCATCCAGGCGCAGAGCCAGTAGGCGGCCACATCGTTGTCCTGGTTGCCGTCCGCGATGCTGATGTCGCCCAGCTTCGCCCGGACCTCGGGGTCGCTGAAGTCGGTGGTTTCAACCTGCCATTCCACACCGGCAGGCAGCGGCTCCGGGAATTCGGCGATGGCTTCGGCAACGGCCTGGTCGTAGCATTCCGGCCTAATGCTCTGCATGCCGGACGGTTCCGTACGCAGAATTTCCCCGCCCGGGCAGGGACGCAGGGTCCTTTTTGCCTGCGACGGGCTTGCACTGGCCTCGGCGCGGGCGCGGGCCTCGTTCATCTCGGCATCGGTGGCACCGCACCCGGCGAGCAGACCGGCCAGCAGCAGCGCCGCGAAAATACCTGAACTCCGAGTTTCCAAGCCGATCCATCCCCCGATAGCGGAGCCCACGGCGGGAACGCGTCCGGCACGTCCGGCACAAGCGTGCCGCAGGCTATCCAAACCCTAACCGCCCGGCGTCGGCATGGCTAGTACCGGTTTTGAGCGGACACGGCGGCAAGGCCGCCTGGTCCGGACCACCCTGCCGCCCCGCCGCGCCAACCAGGTACGCAGTTACCAGGGCAGCGGGCCGTCTTCGTCGCTGAACGTGCCGGTGGGACCGTTGGCGGGAATGGTGGCCATCCGCACCGCAGCCCGAGCGCCCTGTTCCGGGGTGCGGGTACCGCGGAAACCATTCAGGTCCGTGGCCACAAAGCCGGGGCACACCGCATTGACCAGGATCCCTTCCGGCGCAAGGCCCTTCGCGTACTGCAGCGTCAGCGAGGTCAGTGCCGTCTTGGAGGGGGCGTAGCCGGCCGCGATCGGGTCGGTATTGGCCGGATCGGAGACCGCCATGAGCGATCCCGCCACGCTGGAGACGTTGACGATCCGCGGGGTCCGGGACAGGCGCAGCAGTGGCAGGAACGCCGAGGTTACGTTGATGACGCCGAAGAAGTTGGTGTCGAAAACGGAACGGATCTCATTGACGTCCACCGAGCCGGGCTGCTGGGCGGCAAAGCTGACCCCCGGCGTCGCGACGATGCCGGCGTTGTTGACCAGGGCATCCAGACGGCCGAAGCGGGTTTTGACCGCGTCGGCGGCGGCTTCCACCGAGTCGCGGTCAGTGACATCCAGGACCACGGCAAAGGCGTCGCCGCCCTCGGCCCGCAGCTCTGCCGCTGCCCGTTCGCCGGCGACGGCGCTCCGTGCGGCCACCACCACGGTGTGGCCAAGCGCGGACAGCTGCCCGGCGATCTGCCGGCCAATGCCCTTGTTGGCGCCGGTGACGAGGGTAATCATTCTGTCATTCATGGGAACTCCTAAAGAAAACCTTTCCTCCGAACTGGAGGACGCCTTCCAGTCTGCCCGCGAAAATCTGTACGCGGAATAACTTAAAGTCCGCATTTATTGCTCTAGAGTACAAACATGGCGAATGACCGGTTGTCGGAAGTGCTGGACTTCATTGAGGTGCGCGGGATCATCTCGGGCAGTAAGGCGGTGCACGGGCGCTGGGAGTCGGAAAGCCTGCTGGAGGAGGACCTGAAGTTCTTCGCCGTGGTGCAGGGGTCCATGCGGGTGTCCACCAACGGCGCAGAAACCCCGCTGCTTTTGGAAGCCGGCGAGGTGGCCGTGCTCAACGGCCGCACCTGGCTCCGGTTGGAGGGCTGCAACGGGGGCGGCGCCGGGGAAGGCCCCGGGGACAGCGTGCCGGTCCGGCTGGATCCGCCGGCCAGCGGCACCTTTGTCCGCGTGGGGGAGGGGGAACCCGGCGAGGAGGACATCATCATCGGCGGCCGGATTGCCGTCAATGATGCCGGGCGGGAACTGCTGCTGCAGGCCCTGCCGCCCGTGGCGCACATCCGCTCCGGCTCCGCAGCCGCCCCGCACATGCACGGGCTGATCGAGCGGCTCTTCGCGGAGGTGTCCAACGCGCGGATGGGATCGGAGTTCGCGGTCCGGCAGTACGGGCAGCTGCTGCTGGTGGACGTGCTCCGGGCCTTTCTGGAAGAGGCGGAGCTGCCCAGCGGCTGGCTGAAACTGCTGACCGATGACCGCCTGCGGCCCGCCGTCGCACTGATCCACTCCCGGCCGGACAAACCCTGGTCCCTGGAAGAGCTGGCGCGTGCGGCAGCGATGTCCCGCACCGCCTTCGCTGAACGGTTCCGTGAGGTGGCCGGCACTCCGCCGCGCACCTACCTGAACAACTGGCGGATGCTGGTGGCGCAGCGGGAGCTGCGCTCCGGGGACGTCCGGATCCGGTCGCTCGCCCTGGACCTGGGCTTTTCCTCGGAAAGCTCCTTCAGCACGGCCTTCAAACGCAGCATCGGGGAGTCCCCGCTTCGCTACCGCACCCGGATGCGCGGGCTCGCGGCGTCGAACTAGGCGCCTGGCGCCGTTAGGCTGTCCGCAGCACTTCCGGGCGCGGTCCGGTGCGGTGCCCAACAGCTTCCGGGGGGAATTCCATGAGTCACAGCGCAGCGCAGCCGGGCCGGCCCAGTCACGACGACGGCGATGCCCGCCCAGGCACGTATGCCGGCCGGCAGCACCCGGTCGCCGCGCTGGTGCTGATCGCACTGGGAATCGGCGTGTTTGCCGGACTGGTGGGATTAGCGCCCTGGGCCGCTACCGGCATGGTGCTGCCGGTGCAGAATCTGTGGGCCTTCCAGACCATGCCCGAGGATATGCCCGTGGCATTGCTGCCGTTGAGCCAGTACATGGCCATCCGGATCGTAGGCCTGATGGTTACCGGCGGACTGGTGGCTGCCTTAGGCCTGCGCTGGTGGGCTCCGGCCCGCCATTGGACAGCGGTCGGCTGGGCGGCCGCGGGACTGCTGCTGGTGCAGGTCGCCGCCGCGGTGCAGTCCTTTTCGGTCCTGGGTGACGGGCTGCTTATGGGCAGCATGGGCGACCTTTACTTCTACGGGCTGCTGGCCGGGGTGGTCGCGGCAATAGCGGCTGCGGTGCTGGTACTCCTGGCCGTTCGGTCGCGGAGTAAGGCCGTGGCGGCGCTGGGGATCGGGCTGGCGGCGGTGCCGGCGGGGGAGTGGTTGTTTGCGTGGGGTGAGGTGTTCTGGGAGTCCTTCGCCCTGCCTCCGGTGGTCTCGATGCTGGGCCACTGGTTCCCGGCGGTGCTGGCGGGGCTGGCACTGGCCTGGTGCCCGCCGGACCGGATGGGCCGCGCGGCAGTATGGGTGGTGGATCTGGCACTGCTGTGGACGGTCCCGGTCCTGTTCGACGCCGTCGCCGGGGCACTGGGCACACGCGTTTTCCGGGGTGACCTGGCGCTGATGCAGGAATACGCCGCCGGCTCCTTTACGGCAGCGCTGGATTCGCCCGGAGCCGTGGGGACGGTGGTGCTGGCCGCAGCGCTGGGTGTGGCCGGGGTGCTTGTGCGCATGGTTTCCCGCCGCACTGCCTAGCCGGTCCGCCCAGCCAATCCGCCCAGCCAATCCGCCTACCCAGTCTGCTGCACACGCCGGTGCAGGTGGCGGCGGCCGTGCATACGGGCGTAGATCCTGGCCCGGCTGCTGGACAGGGCCAGGATCAGCAGGATGTCGAAGGAATACCCGAACAGGTTCGAGCCCAGCGGCACCCCGGGCTGGCTGAACACCGTAACCACCTGCAGGATGATGGCCGCGGAGCTCAGGGACATGGCCGTGACCCGGGCAATGTTGCTGCCGCGCAGGATCAGCACGGCCAGCACCGCTTCCACGCCGGCGAACACAGTCAGCGAGACGCTGGCCGGAGCGTAGGCGCTGCCCATATCCGCGAGCCCCTGGCTGTCTTCGCCCAGCAGTTGGGTCACCCAGGGCCCATTGGCAAACCGGGCCAGGAACGGCGAGGCCACCGTGAAAGCCGCGACTCCGCGCAGGAACACCAGGACGGCGCCGAAGACCACCGGAGCAGGCCGGTGAAGTGGCAGCCGGGAGAGGGCGCCGGAACCGGTCCGGTTGATCGCCGCCAGCTCCTCCTGTTCTCCGGCCTCCTCCGGTATGCGGGCCAGGTCTACCACCGGCAGGTCACCGTCGGTGGCGATCGAATCACCGCCGCCGTTGCGCGAGTGGTAGCCCGAGGAGAAGTTCTTGATGACCTGCACCGAGATCTCCGGGGAGTTCTCTTCCATGGTGGAGACGAGGTAGTCCCGTTCGGCGTCGATGTTTTCGCCGACCCGGTGGGTGACTTGCAGCGTGAACAGGGACAGGCCGACGGCGCGGTCGAAGGACGCTGCCGCCAGCCAGTCGGAGGCAATGCCTCCTGGCAGCATCCAGCCCTCCGGGCAGCGCCAGAACCGCACGTGGTGGCGTTGCCGCGGGTTGCCGTCCACTTCCTGCTCGTAGGCGAAATCCTGTTCCCGGCCGAACAGCAGCAGCGGACTCACCGGCGCATACGGGTAGCTGCGGTGCAGCAGGGTCGAGGAGACAATCCGCCAGCTGCTGGACAGCGTCACCGGGTCCGCCAGATGCCAGCCGGCCCGGCCCAGCGCTCCGCGGAGCTGTTCCTCGGTGCCCAGGAACGCAAGGTTGACGGCGTCCCCGAACAAACCGGCATTGGTGCGGGTCCGTCCCATGAAGTAGTCCGGGATGAAGATCTTTGTCAGGATCCGGTCCACCCGCGGCAGCACCAGGTAGGCCAGCGCCGCCCAGAACACGATAAGGAACCCGATGTGCCCCAGCCCCAGCTCCAGCGATCTTTGGAACAGCAGGACGGCGAACCAAATCGCTGCGAGGCCGCTGAAGGCGAAAAAGGCTGAGTCCAGTGCGGTAGCCGCAGGCCCCGGCCCCGGCCCCGGGTCAGTGTCCGGGCCTGGGGCGGCGGCATTTCTGCCTGCGCCTGCAGCGTCCGGTTCTGTCATGAATCCACGCTGACCGCCGCCCCGGCTCACGTCAATGCGCGGTGCTTCCTGCAGGGGCCGGACGTGTCAGAGCTTCAGTCCGCGGTGCCTGCACCCGTGGAGATGACATACTTCCGCAGCCTCGCGCCGCTGCCACCGCGGCCGCTGCCGCGGCCAGTCGCGCCGCTGCCGGGACCGACGGCGGGACCGGCCGGGATACCGCCGGCCCGTTCGATGGTGCGGGCGGAGGCGGTGTTCTCCTTCCCGCAGATCAGCAGCACTTCGGGCAGGCCCAGCTCCCGCGCCTCGTCGAGCATGGCCCGCAGCGCGGCCACCGCATGGCCCTGCCGCCGGGCGGAGGGGCGGATGCCGTAGCCGATGTTCCCGGCCCGGCGCACCGCGTCGGCGTCGCCGTGACGCAGGGCGATCCCGCCCAGCACCTGCCCGCCGGAGACGATCCACCGGTAGGTGCAGCCGGTGTCCGCCGCCAGCCGCCGGAGCCAGGCCGAGAACCCGGCGGAGGTTTCGACGTCGTCCTCCGGCCGCAGCCCGAACCCGTCCTCGTGGACGCCCGGGCCCCACTCCGCGCGGGCCTGACGCCAGGCGCCCTCCAGTGCGGCAGTGGGGGCGATCAGCTGCGGCATGCGGCCACTCTAGTTGCTGCGGGTGTCGCCCGGTCGAAACGAGAAGGCACAAATTACCGTTTTTCGCCCCGGAAACCGGTAATTTGTGCCTTTTCGATCCCCGTGACGGTAATTTTTGCCTTTTCGTCCGCACCGGCAGCACGCCTCGCCCCGAGTTGCCCCCGGCACCCGTGCGTGCGACCGTGGAAGGGAGGCCGCGACACGGTCTCCCGGACGAGGGGTGCCGTACCCGGTGTGCGACAAGACGGCCCGTGGGAGATTGCCATGTCATGGATTGTTCTAGTTCTGTCCGGTGTCCTGGAGGCAGTGTGGGCCACCGCCCTGGACAAGTCGCAGGGGTTCAGCCGGTTCTGGCCGTCCGCCATCTTCGTCACCGCGCTTGTCGCGAGCATGGCCGGGCTCGCGTACGCCATGCGCGAACTGCCGCTGGGCACGTCGTACGCCGTGTGGGTGGGGATCGGCGCCACCCTGACCGTCATTTACGGCATGGCCACCGGCGCGGAATCCGTGTCCGTGCTGAAGATCCTGTTCCTGGCCATGATTGTGGGCGGCGTGATCGGGTTGAAGTCGCTGCACTAGACATGTCCCTGGCCTGAACGGCCACTCCGCCCCGCTACATTGGTGGGCATGACTGCTGCCGGGCCCGTGCTCGAGATTTCCCAACTGCTGGTGGGCTACGCCGGCGCTCCCGTCTGCGGGGCGATCACCGCCTCCGCGTCGCCCGGGGAGATCCTCGGCGTCGTCGGTTTCAACGGGGCCGGCAAGTCCACTGCCGCCCGCACGATTGCCGGCAAACAGTTGATGCTCGACGGCGAGGTGCGGGTGCACGGCCTGCCCGCCAATGAGGACGCCATCCCCTTCCGCCGCCAGGTCGCCGCCCTCTTTGACGAGGACGCCTTCTTCCCGTCGCTGTCGCTCCGCGAACACCTGCAGCTGGTGGCCCGCGGCCATTCCGTGCCGGACCCGGACACCGCCGTCGACGCGGAACTGGACTTCTTCGGGCTGCAGGACCGCGCCGACGCTGTGCCGGATTCCGTCTCCTCCGGCCAGCGCCGCCGGCTGCTGCTCGCCTCGGCCCTGATCCGCCCGTCCTCGCTGCTGATCCTCGATGAACCCGAACAGCGCCTGGACCCGGTGATGCGCGAACGCGTGGGAGTCCGCATCCGGGATTACGCCGACGACGGCGGCACGGTCCTGCTGGTGACCCACGATCCGGCGCTGCTCCTGGCGACGGCGGAGCGCTGCCTGCTCATAGATGACGAGGTGCGCGAGATCGAACCCGCCCGCGCCGCCGCCGAGATCGCCGGTAAATAGCGCATGGCCCGCACCACCGCGCCCGCTTCGCCGCAGTTCAATCCGGCCCGCTACACCCGGACCGTGTCGCGGAGCCACCGCCGCGGCAGCACCCGCCTCCGGGACGTGCTGCTGGAGGCTTACACCACGCTCCTGGGGGTGGGCACCATCCTGGCGCTGGCCGGGGGACTGGTCCTCGCGCTGCGGAACGAGGTGGCGCGGGCCCTGGGGTCCGGTGCCGGCGGCCGCCGCACCATCGTTGCCGCTGTATGGACCGGCCTGCCCGACGGCGCGGCCGTCACCGTCCTGCTGTTCGCTGCCCTGGCGGCGGTGCTCACCGGGGCCCGGAAGCTGGGGCCGGTGGCGGTGACTTCCGCCGAGGGGTACTGGTGGCTGGGCCTGCCCGTGGACCGCCGGCCGTTCCTCACCGGGCGGCTGCTGCGCCGGGTCGGCATGGTGTGGGCGGCCGGTGCGGTGCTGTACCTGCCGGTCGGGGTGATTACCGACCTGCAGGCGGCATTCGCCGGCCAGCTCGCCGGGGCAGCCGTCTTCGGCTTGGCCGCGGTATGCGCGTTGCTGCTGGCGGCCGTGGGGCAGTCGGCCGGGAACGGCCAGGTAGGCGGGCAGCAGGTAGACGGACAGCCGGGCGGAAATCGCCCGACGGCAGGAAACGGCATCCCGGCCGGACCGTTCGGTACGGCCGGTGCATTGGTGCTGCTGGCATTGCTGGGTTTCCTTCCCCGGCTGGCTGCCGCCGGCGAGTGGTGGCCCGCCCCCGCGGCGCTGGCCGCCGTCGTCGGACTGGGGCTGTGGGTCCAGACGCGGTTGGAGCGGATCCCGGGACGTGAACTGATCCGCGGCGGGGGAGTGTCCGGCCACGCCGGGGCGGCGCTGTATCTGATGGACACCAATGAGCTGGGGCGGGCGTTCGCCGCCGCCCCCGGCGCCCGGACCTCCCGCCGCGCCCGACGCTGGTATGCCAAGGGTGCCCGTACACCGTTCGGCGCACTGCTGCGCGCCGATGCCACCGCGTTCCTGCGCACCCGAGGCTTATGGGGGCGTCCGGTGCTGCTGCTCCTGCTGTGCGTCGCTGTCCTGCTGGCAGCCGGACAGCAACCGGCCCTGATGCAGCTGGCAGTCATCCTGCTCACCATCGGCGCGGCCGTCCCGGCCATGGGTGCCCTGGCCCGGCAAACCGCCATCACCCCCGGCCTGGACGCCCTGCTGCCGCTGTCCCCGGCACTGGTGCGGTTGAGCCGGATGACGCTGCCCGCCGCTGCCATGGCCCTGTGGTCCGCCGGGTTCTGTACCGTCCTGGTCCTGCTGGGGGCGGGCAGTCCGGCGCTGATCGGGCTCGGCGCACTCGCCGGAACCGGGCTCGGCGCCGCCGCGGTGCGGGGCGCCTACCGGCCGCTGCCGGACTGGACGGTTCCGCCGTCGGACACCGTGTTCGGCCCGGTCCCGACGGCGCAAACCGGGTCCCTCGCCCGCGGCCTGGACACCATTTTGCTGGCAGCGGTGCCGTTGCTGCTGGGCCTGTTCCTGGGCTACGTTCCGGGTGCCCTGCTGCTGGGCCAGGCTGTGTTTTCCGCCGGCTGCGCCCTGCTGGTGATGTTCTCGAACCCTCGTTAGGACCCCGAACAGGACCCAGCACGTAAAGCGGCTTACGGTGCGCCTGGGAACTCGTCATTGCCGGCGTCCTCGATCCAGTCGATGCCGGCGTCGGAGAAGTAGAAGCCGTCGTCGTCGCTGGTGCCCACCCACCAGTCCTCCCCAACCACAGTGCCGCCCGCACCGATAATCTCCTCCTGGATTTCCAGCGGCACCGCTTCACCGTTGTGGTTCACCAGCCACCGCTGGGCCGCGGCCGGCAGCTGCGGCCACCAATGCTCCATATCAGGGTTCGAATCAGCCATGCCAGCACTGTGCCACCGCAGCAGTTGACCGGTCCAGACCCGGAGGGCCGCGGCCGGTAAACAGGCCTGTAATTCGCCGGCCGGGACCTGCGGCACCCTTGTGCAGTGCGGTCCGGGCGGGTTTGCTGGGCCGATGGGATCCCTGATGTATTCGATCAACTGCTCTCTGGACGGTTACAGCGCCGACGCCAATGGTGACTTCTCCTGGATGGCGCCCTCCGAGGAAATGGTTCTCTCCCACACCGAGGACATGGAAGACGCAGCCGCCGTCCTGTACGGACGGCGGATGTACGAAAGCATGGCCGTGTGGGAAAGGGACCCGGCCGCCGTTGCGGGCGCGCCCGGGGCCGAACGGTTCACAGCGGTCTGGCAGGCGACGCCGAAAACCGTGTTCTCCTCCACCCTCACCGAGCCTTGGACGGAACGGACTGAACTGGAACCGGCGCTGACCCGGGAGGCGGTGGAGCGGGCGAAGGCGGCCGGGAATGTCACCATCGGCGGGCCGATGCTGGCCAAGAGCGCCCTGCAGATGGGACTGGTCGACGCCGTCTCGCTGGTGGTTTATCCGGTGATCGTGGGCGGTGGTACCCGGGTGCTGCCGGACGGCCTGCGCATCAACCTGCGCCTGCTGGGGGAGCGGCGCTTCGCGAACGGGGCGGTGCGGCTCGACTACGCGGTGGAATGACCTCCCAGGGCTAGCACCCGCTCGGCAGCGCGCAGCATGGCGACGTCAAGAAAGGTCCCGTCCGCCAGCACAAAAGCGCCGCTTCCGTCACGGGCTGCTGCCTGCACACGCTCCACAATGCCCTGCGCCCGGGCCAGCTCAGCCGCATCCGGGGTGAAGACCCGGCGGATCACCTCAATCTGGCGCGGATGCACCGCGGTCCGCCCGGCGAAACCGAGCGCCCGGCCCGCACGGCAGCTGGCGGCCAGCCCGTCCACGTCCCGGACATGGGCGTAAACCGCCATCAACGGAGCGGGCAGGCCCGCCGCGGCAGCAGCGTTAATGATGCGGCTGCGCGCCCAGGCCAGGCCCGCCTCGCCGGCCGGCCCGGCAGGAACCCACAGCTCGGCCCGCAGATCCGCTTCACCGGCGGCGATCGAGGCAGCACCGGAACCGGCAATCTCAAACGCACGCTCAATGGACAGCGCCGATTCGAGCAGGGCATGCACCTGCCGCCCCGGCAGGACGGTGCGGAGGGCGGCAACGTCCGCGCCCGACTGCGTTTTCGGCAGCCGCACCCCGAACTCCGGGGGCAGTGCTGCAACGGCGGCGAGGTCGGCGTCGTGGGCCCGGGACCCGCGCGCGTTCACCCGGACCTGGACCGCCGGAGCATCCCCGCCGCCCGCTTCCCGGCACTCTTCCCAGCACGCCGCGAAGTCGGTCAGCGCCGCGCGGGCAGCGTCCTTGCGGGAGGCGGCGACGGCGTCTTCCAGGTCCACGATGACCGCATCCGCCCCGGCCTGCAACGCTTTGGCGAACCGCTCCGGCCGGTCCGCCGGCGCATATAAGGCCACCATGACCGGCCGGCTCATCCGATGCTCCCGTCCGCCCGCAGCGCGGCGAGTTCCGCGGCCGTGTACCCCAGCCCGGTCAGCACGTTGTCCGTGTCCGCGCCGTGCGCCCGCCCGGTGAACGCAATGGTTGCCGCATCCCGCGACATCCGGAACAGCGGCCCCTGCATGGCCAGGTCGCCGAGCTCGGGGTCCTTGATCCGGTGGATGGTGCCCAGTGCGTTGAACTGCGGATCGGCAACAATGTCTGCGGCATCGTAGACCGGCGCCACGGCGGCTTCGGCGGCGTCGAACGCGGCGATGACCTCCGCACGGGAGTGCCGGGCAATCCAGGCGCCGACGACGTCGTCCAGCAGGTCCGCGTGCCCGGCCCGTCCCGCGCCGCTGGCGAACCACGGCTCGTCGGCGAGTTCGGGCCGGCCGACCAGGGCGACGACCCGCTCCGCAATGGACTGCGCACTCGTGGACACCGCCACCCAGGACCCGTCCTTGGTGCGGTACGTGTTGCGCGGTGCGTTGTTGACGGACCGGTTTCCGATGCGCGGCTGCACGGTGCCCAGCTGGTCCCAGCGGGTGATCTGCGGGCCGAGCATCGCCAGGATCGGTTCGATGATCGCGACGTCGAGCTCCTGGCCCCGGCCGTCCGGGTCCCGGTCCCGGGCGTGCAGGGCCACCATGACCGCGTACGCGGTGGCCAGGGACGCGACGCCGTCCGCCAGGCCGAAGGGCGGCAGCGTGGGCGGCCCGTCCGGCTCCCCGGTGGAGGACGCGAACCCGCTCATCGCCTCGGCGAGCGTACCGAATCCGGGGCGGTTCCGGTACGGCCCGATCTGCCCGAATCCGGTGACCCGCGCCAGGACCAGCCCGGGGTTCTGTGCGGACAGCGCGGCATAGTCCAGCCCCCAGCGTTCCAGCGTCCCGGGGCGGAAGTTTTCAATCACGACGTCGGCGGTGCGGGCCAGGCGCAGGAACGCGCCGCGTCCACCCGCCGTGTGCAGGTCGATGGCCACTGTGTGTTTGTTCCGGCCCAGCGTTTTCCACCAGAGGTTCTGCCCGTCCTTGGCTGGTCCGTGGCCGCGTGCCGGGTCCGGGCGGCGGGGATGCTCCACCTTCACGACGTCGGCGCCCATGTCGCCCAGATGCATGGCGGCCATCGGGCCGGCAAAAAGGGTGGAAACGTCCACGACCCGCAGGCCCTCCAGCGGACTCATTGGGGGCCTCCACCGTCGTCGGACTGGTCCCGGCAGATCCGGAACCCGATGGATGCGGAGGCGTCCAGCTCCAGTCCGGGCAGGAGCAGCTTGGCCGTGAACTCCGGCGGCTGCAGCCCGCCGTCGAAATACCAGTTCGAGCCCCTGCTGCGGTGGGCGCTGCCGCCCTTGAGCATCACGAAGCGGGTGCGGCCGTCGGAGTGCTCGGACTCGGTCCAGTTCCACACTTCCGGGGTCCTGCGCCGGAAACCCGGATCGGCGGCCGCGAGCTGCCACTCATCCTCGCTGGGCAGCCGGCCTCCGGCCCAGGCCGCGTACTCCCGGGCCCGGGCCAGCGTCACCTTGGTGGCGGGACGCTCCGGATCACGGGCTTCGGCGTGCTCGCCGACGGCGTCGAGGAAGCGGGCGTATTCCGCTTCGCTCACCTCCTCGGCGGCAACATGCACCGGCCGTGGGAGCGTCACGAACCGGTCCAGCGTGCGCTGGTCATGGAGCCGCGGGGACAGCGGCTTCCACTCGTCTACGTAGGGCGCTCCGCCGTACATCCCGGTTTCCCGCATCCGGTAACGCACGGTCAGCGTGTACTCACCGGCCGGCACAGTGACGGCCGAAACGGCGGCGGCCGAAAAGGCAGCCGGTGCCGCCGGTCCCGGCCAGGGCGGGGCGCTGAGCCGCCGGGCGCGGCGGTGCCGGAAGGAGGAATTCCGGACGGCAGGCTCACCGGCGAGGGCGGTTTGAACGGCAGCGATCTCCCCGGGAACCGCGGCGCCGGCGCTGACCTGGACCGCTGCGGCTATGCCGTTGGCCGGCACGGTGACCACCTCGGAAGTGTCGCCCGGGTGCAGCGGATCCCACCCCGTTCCGGCCAGCTGATGCTTGGCATCGGTGTCCGAGGTGTTGGCCAGGAGCAGCAGTTTGACGCCGTCGAGGTCGAAGCTGGAGCCCACCACCGGCCCCTCGGTCACGGTGAGCGGTGTCCATTCGCCGTCCACGAGCCAGCGGTGGAAACCGCGCTGGACGGGAACCATGCGGCGCAGCGTGGCCGAATCCCGGTCATTCCAGCCCACCCAGGCGCCGAACACCACTTCCCACACCAGGACGCCGACGCCGTTGAGCCAGGCGGCGCGGAGCTCTTCGGCGTGGTCCCGGTGCCAGCGGCGGATGTGGTGCTGCATGTGCCGGCGTTCAAACCACCGCGCCCGCAGCACGCCGGGAACCTCGGAATCCGCGAACCACTGCGCCCAGGACAGAGTGTGGTCGGCAATGCGGTCGGTGGAGAGTTTCGATTCGCCCTCCAGTCCGATCCCGGGACGGGCCGCATCCAGGGCCGCGACGAGCGAGCGGTCGGCCTTTTTCAGGGTGTCGAGGAAAACGCTGTCCGCCCCGAGCCGGCGGACGGTGGCGGTGAGCTCGGCCGCGTCGTCGCCGCTGCGGCGCGTGCCGATGTCCCAGGGCATGTAGCTCAGGAACACGGCAACACCGGCGCGGCGCAGCGCGGCCGAAACATCCGCGAGGCCGGGCACGTTGTAGTAATCCCACTGGTTCCGGTCATCGATGCCGATCACCGGATACGCATGCCACAGCACAATGCCGTCCAGCCCGCCGAAACGCTCGCGGGCATCGGCGAGGAACCGTTCGGGCGTGAACCGCTGTGCCTCGAAGTCAAAGAACAACTCGTCCCACAACCAGACCTGCGCCACGGTGAAGCACCGGCTGGCCCAGGCGGCGGCGCCGTCGTTGTACCGGGTGGGTTCGCCGTGCCGCTTCCGTGCCCCGTCCCGCCAGGCCGTGAGCTGCAGGCGCCACTGCACCAGATCACCGGCGTCCGCCGGCGCGGCGAAAATCTTGGCGTCGTCCAGCGAGATCGCCACATCCCCGGTGCTCAGGTCCCCCTTGAGCGGCACCCGGGTGGGCAGGTCGACGTCGCGCGGATGCAGGGGATCGAACCCGCCACTCATGCGTTAGTCCTTTCGATGAGACCCGTTGCGTCCGGTACCCCGGTCCGGGACAGCCGGAGTGTGCGTTCGGCCAGGTTCCGGATGGACCGTTCCGCGCCGCCGGGAAGCGAGGTGGCGATGCGGTCCTGCAGCGGATCCGTCCACTCCGCACCAATTGCGCCGGCGCCCAGCAGCCCGCCGGCCACGGAGCCAACGGTTGCGCCGTCCGAGTCGGTGTCCCACCCGCCCGCGACGGCGAAGGCAATGGCCGCGCTGAAGTTTCCGCCGTGTGCCTGCAGGGCGCAGGCAATGAGTGCCGCGTTGTTGAGGCAGTGGACCCAGTGCATCCCGGCGAACCCGGCGTGCAATACGTCCAGGGCGGCAGCGTCCGTGATGGTTCCGCGGGCGAGTGTACGCCCGGTGTTCCGCCCCAGGCGCACTGCGGCGGCCAGCCGCGACGACGGCGGCACCACCGTGTCGGCGGCGTCCAGCACGGCGTCGGCGCTGGTTTCGGTGAGGGACGCGGAGCACAGCGCGGCGGCCCACATTTCTCCGTAAATGCCGTTGCGGGTGTGGCTGAGCCGGGCGTCGGCCCAGGCCGAAGCAGCAGCGGCGCGGACGTCTCCGGGATGGACCCAGCCGTGCACGTCGGCGCGGATAAGTGCACCGATCCATTCGCGGAACGGATTGTGGTGGGTTGCCGTCTCCGGCGCCGGCCGGGCGTCGAGGATGTTCCGGTACGCGGCGCGCTCGGCGGTGAACACCCGTCCGGCGGGCAGCGCCGCCAGCCATGCCTGCGCGAACTGGTCAGTGGCCAGGGCCCGGCCGGAGGTTTCCATTAGCTCCAGGGCGAGGATGGGAAAGTTCAGGTCATCATCCTCGGGCATCCCCTGGATGTTCTCCAGCAGCGAGGTGGGGGCGGACCGCCGGTTCCACGGCCAGCGCTGCACGATGTCTGCGGGCAGCCCGGCCGCGGTGAAATACGTGCGGATGGGCCAGTTCCCGGTCGCCCGGGCAATCTCTTCAATGCCCTCTCGGGGGATCTTCTCCACCGGTTTGCCCAGCAGGCAACCGGCCGCCCGGCCGAGCCAGGCCCCGTGCACCCGATCGAACGCCGGGGATGTTTTCACAGCCAGCCCCTTCGCCGCCGCGGCCCCCCGCGCGGCCGGCGGCAGCAGGGCGGAAATGTCCAGCCAGTCATCCGGCTCGGCGTCGCTGCGCACCTGCAGGACCTGCAGCTCATCGAGCACCCGCCGGGCCATGGCGCGCACCTCCGGGCCCGGGTCCGCAACCGCGGCCCCGGACGGCTCCAGCCTGGTGGGTCCGCCGGCGGCGGCCCACCGCCGCTCGATCGGAACGAGGTCCTCCTCGGGAACGCCCTGCTCGCGGAGGGCAGCGAACTCGGCCGGAACCAGGTCCTCCGGCTGCGCCCAGGTCAGCCTCACCGTGCCTCCTCCCGGCTGAGCAGCGACTGAAGCGCCGCGGTTCGCCGGGCGGCGCGGTCCAGATCGGCCCGCGCCACCTCCCGCACCGTCTCCGTCATGGCGGTGACCACGGCGTCCAGGTCGAGGCGGCTGGCCGCCGTCACGTCCGCCACCCAGTCCGCCGGGACGGCGTCGGTCCCGTGCAGGCCGCCGCAGACGGCGCCGGCCATCGTCGCTATCGAGTCGGCGTCGCGCCCGTAGTTCACGGCGTCGAGCACCGCGGCCCGCAGGTCCCCGCCGCGGGCAAGCGCGAACCCCAGGGCGGCGGGCAGTTCTTCGATCGATTTGGTGCGCGAGGGCAGCCGCGCGTCCATGGCCGGGGCCCGGTACTGCTCGCCCACCGTGTCATAGGGTGCGACAGCGGCGCGCACCACCCGTGCGACGTCGCACGGATCCCCGCCGTCGGCAGTGAAGGCATCCACGGCGTCGAACACGGCCCGGATCGCCGCAGCGGTGCCGTCGTGCGCGACCCCCAGCACCGCTGCGCGCACGTCCTCCATCGCCGCGCCGGGTGCCGCGGCGGCTGCCACCGCCGCTGCAAACACACCGGCCGCCTCCCGCCCGTAGGAGGACTGGTGCGCACCCGCAATGTCGATGGCTTCGGCGTAAGCGCCGCGCGGATCACCGATGTGCACCAGCCCCACCGGTGCCATGTACATGGCGGCACCGCAGTTCACGATGTTGCCCACCCCCGCCTCCCGCGGGTCGGCATGGCCGTAATGCAGCTTCGCCACGAGCCATTTCTCGGCCAGGAAAACGCGCTGCAGGATCAGCGCATGGTCTTCCAGTTCCGGAACCCAGCGACGCTCGCCGATCATCAGCGGTACCAGGTCGGCGGCAACGTCGTAGGCATCGAGGTGGCGGCGCCGCTTGGCGTACACCTCCACGAGTGCGTGCGTCATAAGCGTGTCATCCGTGACGTGGCCGTCGCCCTTGTGGAAAGGGGCAATGGGCCGCGCGGTCCTCCAATCGGCCAGGAACGGACCCACGATGCCCTCGACCCGGCCGCCGTGGCGCTCCTGAATCTGCTCCGGCGTCCAGCCCTCCGTGGCGCCTCCCAGTGCGTCCCCCACGGCTGCGCCGGCAAGCACCCCTGCCACCCGATCCTGCAACACGTACATTCCCACTCCTTGAGTACCTCTTAAAGTGACGACGGTTTAAAGGGCCGGGGGCCGAAAGCGGCGGGCCGGGGGCAAACCGGCCGGCTGCCCTGTCCCTCCCCGCGTCCGGGATCAGCCGGCGACGTCGTTCCACCCGTCGGAGAGCCGGGCGGCCAGTTCGTCGCTGGTGATCTTGTCGGCCAGGTACTGCTGGTAGGCCGGCGTGGCAATGGTGTCCTTCCACTCGGTGTACTTCTCCACCTTCAGGAAAGGCGGTCCTTCCAGGCCTTCGCCGGAGGCCAGCACCTGGGTCCACGCCGGGTCATCCGCCGCGAGCGTCTCGACGCCGTCGCGGGCCGCGCCGGAGGAGGGGATGAGCGCGTCGGCGTAGGCGATCGAGGCCAGGTTGTCGCCGTTCATCAGGAAGTTGAGGAAGTCGGCCGACTCCTCCACATACTCGGAATCCACGTTCACCGAATAGGTTTGCGGGTTCGCTGCCTGCACGGCGCCGGCGGAACCCTCCAGCGGCGGCAGCGCCACCCAGTTCAAGCCCTCCGGGGCGTCGTTGGCGATGTTCGTCGCCTGGAACGAGCCCTGCACCGTCATCGCCACCTTGCCGCCGTAGAACGAGGCGAGCACATCCGAACCCGACTGGGTCAGCGAGGTGGGTTCAATGGACTTATCCGTGTAGGCCATCTCGTGGATGCGTTCAGGCACCGCCAGTTCGGAATCCTCCACCTGGATCGAGGCATCGGTGCCTTCTCCGTCGAAGAACCCGCCGTCGAAGCCGAGCGAGAGGCTCATCATCGCCGCTGTGGGCGAGGCGAGGCCCCACCCCAGTCCGTAGGTGCTGTCCGTTGTGGTGGCCTTGGCAATTTCCTGCAGCTCTTCCCATGTCATGGTTTCGCCGCTGGGAATTTCGACCCCGGCCGCCTCCAACAGGTCGGCATTGGCGAAGACCATGTAGGACTGGAGGGTGGAAGGGTAGGCGATGATCTGCCCGTCCTGCGTGACGGAATCCCAGATGCCCTCGGAGATGTCCGCTTTCAGGTCCGGGTCAATGTAGTCGCTCAGATCCGCGAGGTAGCCGTCGGCGGCGAAGGACACAATGGAGCTGGCCTCGTAGTGGATGATGTCCGGGGCGGTGCCGCCGGAGAACTGGGTGATGAGCTTGTCGAAGGTCCCGTCCCAGCCGGCCTGGACAATCTCGACCTGGACATCTTCGTTCTCGGCATTCCACTCATCCACGATGGACTTCACCGCGGCCTGAGTGGCGGGCTGGTCGGAGAGCGACTGGAACTGGAGGGTGACGGCATCGCCTTCGGCGCCGTCGGACCCGCTTGATGTGCTGCCCTGCTGGCAGCCGCTCAGGGCAAGCACGGCTACGCCCGCGAAAGCGACGGCGCCGATGCCTCGGATTCTCTTCATGATGCTTGCCTTCCTTCTGGTGGATGATGCGGGTTTGCGGCGGGCCATCAGCCCTTGACCGCGCCGGCCAGCATTCCGCCGGTCAGTTTCTTCTGCAGGATGGTGAAGATGATGAGCGAGGGGATGGTCGCGAGGATTGCTCCGGCGGCCAGCGGCCCCAGCTGGGTCTGCCCTTCGGCGCCCAGGAAGGAGCGCAGGGCGATGGGCAGGGTGTATAGCTCCGGGCTTTGCAGCAGGACCAGGGCGAGGAAGAACTCATTCCACGCCGAGACGAACGTGAACATCGCCGTCGCCACGAGTCCCGGTGCGAGCAGGGGGAGGACGATCCTCCGCAGGATGGTGAAGCGGGACGCGCCGTCCATTTCACCGGCCTCCTCGAGATCCGCCGGTATGGCGGCCACGTAGCCCTGCAGCATCCACAGTGTGAACGGCAGGGTGAAGGTGACGTAGACGAGGATCAGGCCGAACAGGGTGTCATTGAGGTTGATGGAACGCAGCACCAGGAACAGCGGGATGATGATGAGGATGGACGGGAAGACCTGGCTGGTCAGGATCCACACCGTACCCGCCGCGCGCAGCCGGCCCTTGAGGCGGGCGAGGGCGTAGGCCATCGGCATGGAGAGCAGCACGGTGATCACCATGGTGGCAAGGGATACCAGCAGCGAGTTCCCGGCCGCCGGCAGCAGGTTCTGCCGTGCCAGGGCGGAGGCGTAGTTGCTGAAATCCCATTCGGCCGGCAGCAGGTTAATGGCCAGCGAGTTCAGTTCGCCCGATGACTTGAACGACGCCGAGAGCAGCCACAGCAGCGGGAAGCCGAGGAAAACGAGGAAGCCCGCCAGCGCGGCGTACATCAGCGCCGTTCCGTACCAGGGGCGCCGGGTGATCATGGCCGTGCTCCCTTCGCCTGGCGGAACTGGTTGATGAGGTAGAGCGAGAGGATCAGCAGGATCGCGATCACGAGCACGTCTCCCATCGCCGAGGCATAGCCGATTTCACGGTTCCGGAACGCCTCCAGATAGGTGAACAGCGGCGGGATCATGGTGCGGCCGCCGGGGCCGCCTTCGGTGAGGACGTAGATCAGGCCGAAGGAGTTGAACTGCCAGATGAAGTCCAGGGCGGTGACGGCCAGGACAATGGGGCGCAGGGCCGGGAGGGTGACGTGCCAGAACCGGCGGAACACCCCGGCGCCGTCCACGGCCGCCGCTTCCTGCTGTTCGGTGGAAATGGACTGCATGCCGGCCAGCAGCAGCACAGTTGTCTGCGGGATGCCCGCCCACACGCCCACCACAATGACAGCGGGCAGTGCGGTGGAGAAGTCTCCCAGCCAGTTGGCCCCGGGAATACCCACCGTTTGAAGGGCGCCGTTCAGGGGACCGGAGTTGGGGTTGTAGATCATCCGCCACACAATGGCGGTGACCACCGGCGGCATGGCCCAGGGGATCAGGGCCAGCACCCTGGTCAGGCCCTTCAGCCGCAGGTCGCTGTTGAGCAGCAGTGCCAAGCCCATGGCGGAGACCAGGGTGAGCAGCGCGACGGCGCCGGCCCAGACTATGCCGATGCCGAACGATCCCCAGAAACGGTGGTCGCCGAACAATTCAATGAAGTTCCCGAACCCGATGAAGTTGATCTCCGCGTTGCGCTTCAGGGTGGTGTCGGTGAAGCCCAGGGCCACGCCGCTAACGAGCGGGATGACGGAGAAGATGATGATTGGAAGCAGGGCGGGAATCACCAGGGCCACCGCTTCGCGCCGCTGGGCGCGGGCACGGTGGCCAACCCGCTTCCCGGCCCGTGGTGGCGGCGGTGTTTCGCGGGTGGTCCTGGTGGCGGTGGTGCTCATTCGGCTGCCCCACTGGAAGGGCGCGCCTGCGCTGCAGCCTGTGTGATGGTGACTCGGACCAACGCTCTCCTTTGAGTGTTGTAAACGTTTACAGCCAGTGTCCGCGACTGTGCCACCGGCTCAGGGGGGTGTCAATAGTTTCGTTCCTCCCGGCGGGCAGGGCACGGAACGCTCGCGCCCTGCGTCCTCCTGGGGAACAATGGGCCGCATTTCCGCCTTACTGAAGGAGCCGGTTCGATGCCCAAGTACCTGATTTCATTTCCCAGCAGCGCCATGGTTGTTCCCACGGGGGACCTGTCGGCGGTGTCGGATGCCGCCCATGCGGTGGTCCGGGAGGCCAAAGACGCCGGAGTGTGGGTGTTCGGCGGCGGTATTGATGAAAGTGTTCCCCCGGTGATGGTCGACGGCGCCGGGACCGTCATCGAGGGCACCTATCCGCAGACGCGGCAGATCGAAGGCGGCTACGCCGTGCTGGAGGTGCCCTCGCGCGAGGCAGCGCTGGACTGGGCGGCGAAGATTGCGCAGGGATGCCGGTGCGCGCAGGAGGTACGCCTGTTCATGGATGATCCCGAAAGCTGACCGTGCCGCTGAAGCCGCGTGCGTCGTCGTCGGCAGCGGCGTTAGTTTGGCCCGCCGGCATCAAGCTCACTGAGCATGTTTTCCAGGCGCAGGCGTTTGCGGTTCAACCGCGCCAACGACGCCAGGCCCAGCGCCAGCATCCGCATCTGGGCGCCCACACCGGGCAGCCCCTGTTCGCGGAGGGTTGCGCTGACTTCGACGCGGTCCTCCACGGAGGACTCTTTCACCAGTGCGCGGGCCCTGGTGAATTTCTCGGAGTTCAAAGGGTGGTCTTGGATGCGGCGGTTCATCGAGTCCAGCTGGCGCTGGAGGGAGGCCCGTTGGGCGTTTTCGTTCGCCATGGCCCCAACCAACCACATCCGGGGCCGCGCTTCCCTAGCCTGCCGAACAGGTTTGGTCCGGGCGAAAGGACGGGGTGGGGCGGAAGCGTGCCTTCGGCCCCCGCAGCCCTTTAGCTGCCGGTTGAACCGGTGTTAGCTAGAGGCACGGGTTGATTCGATGTGCGGCCGCCTCTGTGCGGGAAGGAGATCGACATGACGGAGCACCTCCACAAATTTGCGGATCTCTATCGGAAGCAGGGGCCGTGGTGTGTTGCCTATGTCGATGCCGGGGCCGGGGGAGCGCAGGGCGCCGAAGCCGCCGCAGCCCGGTCCGGTGACGTCCGGGCGGGGCTGGGGGAGCAGGGGGCGACGCCGGAGGATCAGGAGGCCATGGAAGGTGCGGTGGATCCCGCCCGCGGGCTGCCCGCGCCAATCTCGCGTTTTGTCCTTGTCCGGGACGGCGCGGTGGAACTGAACGAGCTGCTGCCCGGCCCGCTGGTGGCCCCCATGCAGGTTGCTGTGGGACCCGTTCCGGACCTGCTGCCGCTGTTCAAGCACCGTCCCGAGGAGTTCCCGTACATCGTTGTGGAAGCAACGCGGGAGGACGCTGAGATCCGGTTGGAATACGCGGGCCGTCCCGGACCCGGGACAGTGGAGGGTGTCGAGGGTTCCAGCGACGACATCAGCAAGCTTCCCGCCGGTGAGGGCTGGGCGCAGGACAAGCAGCAGCGCAGGACCGAGCAAACCTGGCGCCGGAACGCTGATGAAGTTGCCGGATCGATCGACCGGATTGTGGACAGCAGCGGCGCCCGGTTGATTGTGCTGGCCGGCGACGTCCGCGCCCGGGGGTTGGTGCGGGACCAGCTGGCCGAGGGCCACAAACCGCTGGTCAGCATGATTGATTCCGAGCTTCGCCCTGAGGACCCGCACCAGCAGCAGTTCGAGGATGAGGTCCAGGAAAGCCTTGCCCTGCAGTGGGCGGCCGAACAGGAACAGATCATGGACCGGCTTGCCCTGCAGGAAGGGCAGGCCAATCCCGAGTCGGCCACCGGCATGGGAGCTGTGGTGCAGGCGCTCCAGCAGGCCCAGGTGGACACGCTGATCCTGAATGACAGTGCGCTGGCCGACCGCCACCTGCTGGCGCTGGGCGCCGAGCCGTGGCTGGCCACCGCCGAGGAACAGGCGCTGGGCGCGGAAGTCTTGGGGCAGGTTCCTGCCTCATCGGCGCTGCTGCGCGCGGCGGCCCTGACGGACGCGAATCTCCTCCTGGTGCCCGACGGCGTCCTGCCCGGCGGCTCCGACCTCGCCGCACTGCTGCGCTGGCCCGTGGGCCCCGAAGCTCCGGGCGCCAACGCGACCTAGGCGCCGGCGGCGTCCTGTCACGCCCGGAGCGTCAGGTCAGGACAACGGACCGGGTGAGGGAACGCGGGCGGTCCGGATCCAGGCCCCGCGACACGGCCAGGCCGACGGCGAAGCGCTGGGCCACCACGAGGGCCGCCTGCGGATCCAGGTCATGGTGTACGAACCGCGCGCCCGTCGCGGCGACGTCGTCGGCCAGCCCGGCGGGCGGCTCGCCCAGGCTCCACACCAGCCGGCCGGGTTCTGCGATCGCAATGGGACCGTGCCGGTAGTCCATGGCCGGATAGGACTCGGACCAGTACTGGGCGGCCTCCCGCGTCTTCAGGGCCGCCTCGAACGCGAGGCCGACGGCGAATCCGCGGCCGATGAACGTGCACTGGTTGGCTGCGAGCAGCTTGTCCACGGGGATGTCCAGCGCCAACTGAGCATCTGCGATGAGCGGTTCAACGTCCTCGCCGAGGTGGACGCGCAGCAGTGTCAGCACCGACGTCGCGAACCGGGTCTGCACCACGGACTGCTCATCCGCAAACGGCATGGCGATGACATCATCTGCTGCTTCAGCTCCGGGGGATTCGGCCACGGCCGTGATGAGTGTGGTGGGGACCGGGCCGAGCGTCTTGAGGAGGTCAACGATCTCGGTGGTGGTGCCGGAGCGGGAGATGGCAATAATCCGGTCATAGTCCCGGCCCGCCGGGTATTCACTGCCCGCCCAGGCGTCGGTCACCCCGTGGCCGGCACGCTCCCGCAGCACCGCGTAGGACATGGCCATGAACCAGCTGGTGCCGCATCCAACCACCGCTACCCGCTCGCCGCGGCGGGGCAGCCGGCCGGCAATCTCGGGGACCATCTGGGCGGCAAGCCGCCAGGTCTCGGGCTGGGAGGCTATTTCTGCTTCTACGAAGGAGGAAGGCATGGGCTTCTTTCGGTCTGCTCTGCACCAATAAAAGACTGGTTTTGATCGATATGTGGATAGTTGAGCAGAATCAATCACGATTAGCAAGGCTGGCTGTGAGAATATGAACGGATAACGAAAGGTTGGCCCGAGCATGACCCAGCAGCAGCGCCTGAATGTTGTCCTTGACCTCGTGAGCGAACGGGGCAGTGTGTCGATCGCCGAGGTGAGCGATGTGCTGGGGGTATCCACGGCCACCGTGCGGCGCGACCTCAACACCCTGGCCGAACAGCGCCTGGTCACCCGCACCCATGGCGGCGCTTCCGCCCTCGGCTCCGGTTACGAACTGCCGCTGCAGTACAAGATCGCCCGCCAGGCCGACGCGAAGGTGGCCATTGCCCGGGCCGTGGCAGACCTCATCCAGCCTGGGCAGTCGGTGGGCCTCAACGGCGGCACCACCACCAGCGAAGTGGCCCGGATGCTGGGCCGCAGCGAGCGGCTGCATCCCGAGGGCGACTCGCCCGGCGTCACCATCGTGACCAATGCGCTGAACATCGCCTACGAAATGTCGGTGCGCGAGCACATCAAAATCGTGGTGACCGGCGGGGTGCCGCGCCGCCAGTCCTATGAACTGATCGGCCCCCTGGTGGCCAACTCGCTGAAGGACTTCAGCATGGACCTGGCCGTCCTGGGGGTGGACGGGCTCAGCGCAGCCTTCGGCGCCACCACCCTGCATGAAGGGGAAGCGGAAGCCAGCAGGGAAATCGCTGCGGTTGCCCGCCGCGTGGTGATCGCCGCCGACTCCACCAAGCTGGGCCGCAGCACCTTCGCCCGCATCTGCCCGCTGGCCGGCATCGACACCCTGGTCACGGACCAGCCCGTTGCACCGGACTTCGCCGCCGAACTGGCCAACGCCGGGGTAGAGGTCATCGTCGCCGACGCCGGCAAGTAGCCGGCCGCCCAAAGGCGCACCCGCCGGCGCCCGCCGCGGGGCGTGCACAGTGCACGGTTGTGCCCGCGTTCCTGCCAGAAGATGATCAATTTGAGATAGTTCGTGACAAATCCGTGCATCTAATGCAGGATGACGTCATGCACATCGACCGGGACACCCAGCGCACCAGCGAAACTGCGCCCGCCGAAACCTCACCGCGGGTAGCCGTCATTGGTTTCGGCGCCCGCGCCGCCATTGCCGAACACGTGGCTTCCGCCCGTCCCGGGGCCCGAGTCGTCGCCGTCGTGGAACCGGACGACGCCGGCCGCGGCCGTGCCCGGCGCGCCTACCCCGACGCCGAACTCCACCTCGACGTTGACTCCCTGATTGCCGGCGGCGGCATCGACGCCGCGCTCGTGACCACGCCGGACCACACGCACGAAGAGATCGCCCTGAAGTTGCTGGCCGCCGGGATCGCCGCCTATCTGGAGAAACCCCTGGCGATCACGCTCGAGGGCGCGGACCGGGTCCTGGCCGCGGCCGCCGAAACCGGCACCCTGCTCTATGTAGGCCACAACTTCCGGCACTCCGGCGTGGTCCGGGCCATGCGCGGGGTCATCAGCCGCGGCGAAATCGGCGAGGTCAAGGCCGTATGGGTGCGCCACTTTGTCGGCAACGGCGGGGACTACTACTACAAGGACTGGCACGCCGACCGGTCCAAGACGGGCACCCTGCTGCTGCAAAAGGCCAGCCACGACCTTGACGTGATCCACTACCTTGCCTCGGGCTACACCCGGCGGGTGGTGGGCATGGGGGAGCTGATGGTCTACGGCGGCATCACCGACCGCCGCAGCCGCCACGGCGAAACCATGCCCGACTGGTTCTCCTACGAGAACTGGCCGCCGGAGAAGCAGACGGGGCTGAACCCGGTAGTGGACGTGGAGGACGTGTCCATGATGCTGATGACGCTGGATAACGGCGTGATGGCCAGTTACCAGCAGTGCCATTTCACGCCCGACTACTGGCGCAACTACACGGTGATCGGCACCGAGGGCAGGCTGGAGAACCACGGCGACACCGCCGGCGGCGTGATCAAGGTCTGGAACCGGCGCCACGAATGGCAGGGCGCCGGCGACGTCGAATATCCCATCGACGGCGCCGCCAGCGGACACGAAGACGCGGACCTGCTCACGATGACCGAATTCTTCGACACCCTGCTGGACGGCACCCCCACCCTGGTCAGCCCGGTTGCAGCCCGCGAAGCGGTTGCCGCCGGTTACCTGGCAGCCGAATCCCTGCGCAGCGGTTCGCAGCCGCTGGACGTTCCCGCTCTGCCGGAGCACATCGTCGGGCACTTCTCCCGGCCATCATCCCCGGCGGATCCGCCGCCCCCCGCCTTTACCCACTCCTCGCAATCCACCCTTGGAAGGACTTTCCGATGAGAAACATGTTCCCTTCTGCCGTCCGGCGTACCTTTGCCGGGCACGTCCCCGGCCGTCCGCCCGCCCGGCGCGCCTCCGCCGGCGTCGCGCTCGGCGTCGGACTTGCCCTGGCCGCCAGCGGATGCGGCTCCAACGCGGCCTCTGATGAACCCGCGGAGTATGCGGCCCCGGACAAGGACCTGAGCGCGTCCATCACCTACGGGGTGTGGGACAAGAACCAGGTGGACGCGATCGAGGAAAACATCGACGCGTTCAACGAGGAGTACCCCAACATCGAGGTGACCGTGAACGTCACCCCCTACGCGGAGTACTGGACCAAGCTTCAGACCCAGGCCTCCAGCGACACCCTCCCGGACCTTTTCTGGATCAACGGCCCGAATATCGGCCTGTACGCCTCCAACGGCAAGCTGGAGCCGATCACCGGCGCAGTGGAAGCCGGCGACATTGATCCGGCCAACTATCCGGAGGCGCTGGTGGACCTCTACACCATCGACGACGTGCAGTACGGGGTGCCCAAGGACATGGACACCATCGGCATCTGGGCCAACAAGGCACTCTTCGAGAAGGCCGGCGTCGAACTGCCCAGCGGCGACTGGACCTGGGACGAGTTCCAGAAAACGGCAACGGACATTTCAACGGCGCTGGCGGCCGACGGCGAGTACGGCGGCGCCGGGGGAATGGACGGGCAGACCACGTACTACAACACCATCCTCCAAGCCGGCGGTACCGTGATTGAGGACGGAAAATCGGGGTACGCCTCACCGGAAACGCAGGCCGGGCTCCAGTTCTGGACCGACCTGATCGCCAGCGGCGGCTCCCCGAACATCCAGCAGCTCACTGACACCACCGCAGACCAGTGGTTCACCTCCGGCAAGCTCGCCATGTACTGGGGCGGCAGCTGGTTCCGCTCGGCGCTGACCGACACGGAACTGGAAGAAAACGTTGTAGTCCTGCCGCTGCCGCAGGGCGAGAAGCAGGCCACCGTGATCCACGGCCTGGCCAACGTAGTATCTGCGGCGTCCAAGGAGAAGCAGGCTGCGCAGGCGCTGCAAGCCTTCCTGGCCAGCAAGGACGCGCAGCAGCAGCAAGGCGATGCGGGTGCGGTCATTCCCGCTTTCGAAGGGACACAGAGCGCATTTACGGGCTCCATGCCCAACGCGAACCTGCAGATCTTCCTGGATGCCCTCGATTACGCGCAGCCGCTGCCGGTGAGCAAGAACTCGGCGGCGTGGAACGCACTGGAGACCGATCTGCTGCCGCAGGCCTTCTCCGGGGCTCAGCCCGTGGAGAAGATTTCGGCGGATCTTGCCAGCCAGATGGACGCGGCCCTGGCCGAGGAATAATCCCATGACAACAGTTGAACGCGGCTCCGGTCCGCCCCCGCTGTCCCCGGCGGTCCGCCGTCGGCGCTTCAGCGGGGACGGACCGTGGCCGTGGCTCTTCATTGCACCCCTGGTGCTGGGAATCTGTGTCTTCTACCTCTGGCCCATTGTGCAGACCGTGGGCACCTCGTTCACCGAAACGGGACCGTTCGGCGGATCCGCTTTCTCTGGCGTCGAGAATTACGTCGAGTTGTTCACGGACCCCCAGCTGTACCGCTCCCTGGGCAACACGCTGCTCTACACCGGCATCGTGATGCTGGGTATTCCCATTGCGGTGTACCTGGCCAGCCTGCTCAACCTGCCGGGCCTGCGTTTCGCAGCGGTGTACCGGGTGCTGTTTTTCCTGCCCTACGTTGCCATGCCCACCGCGGTGGCGATGGTGTGGCGGATGATCTTCAACGGCGACTTCGGGCTGGTGAACTACGGCCTGGGGTTCCTGGGCATCGACGGGCCCTACTGGATCAGCACCCCGATTTTTGCGATGGTGGCGGTAGCGGTGGTGGGCCTGTGGTCCTCGCTAGGGTTCAGCCTGATTGTGCTCGCGGCCGGGCTGAAGAACATTCCGCCGGAACTGTATGAAGCGGCCGAACTCGACGGCGCGAGCCGCTGGGGACAGTTCCGGAACATCACCGTTCCGCTGCTCTCACCCAGCGTTTTCTTCGTCACCATCGTGACGGTCATATCCAGTTTCCAGCTCTTTGACCTGCTCTACGCCATCCTGGGCAGCAGCAACCCGGTCCTGCCCAAAAGCATGTCCCTTGTGTACTTCTTCTACCGGGAAGGCTTCGTCAACAACGACAAGGGCTTCGCCGCGGCCATCGCCATGGTGATCCTGCTGATCATCGGCGTCGTCACCCTGCTGCAGTTCCGATTCCAGAAGAAGTGGGTGCAAAGTGACTGACCGACTACTGCCGGCGCGCACGCCCTCCGCTGTTGTGCCCGCGGCCTCCGGCGCGGAAGTGCGTCCCGGCGACGGGCAGCGGCCGGCCCGGACCGTGAAAGCGCAGGCACGGCAGCGCGCACGACGGCGCGGCGGGTCCCACGTTGTGGCGCACCTCGTCCTCGGGGTGGGCGCGCTGGTGATGGCCTTCCCGTTCCTGTGGCAGATTGTGATGTCACTTTCCACCAACGCGGAGGTCCAAAGCGTCACGCCGGTCTTCTGGCCGGCGGAACTGCAGTGGTCCAACTATGCCGAAGTCTTCGAGCGGTTGCCGTTCCTGGACCAGCTGCAGAACTCCGTGCTGATCACCGTGATCCGCACCCTGGCGCAGATCCTCTTCTGTACCCTGGCCGGCTACGCCTTTGCCCGGATGCGGTTCCGCGGCCGGTCGGTCCTCCTTGCCCTGGTGCTGTCCATCCTGATGGTGCCCTCGCAGGTGTACCTGCTGTCCCAGTACCAGATTGTGCAGGGCCTGGGGCTGCTGGACAGTGTGGGCGGCCTGGTCCTGCCGGGGCTGTTCAGCGCCTTCGGGACCTACCTGATGCGCACCGCGTTCCTGTCCATGCCGGCGGAACTGGAGGAGGCCGCCCGCCTGGACGGGGCCAACCCGTTCCAAATCTTCTGGCGGGTGATGCTGCCGCTGGCCCGGCCCACCATCAGTGTCCTGGCCATCACCACGGTGCTCTGGTCCTGGAATGAGCTGCTATGGCCGCTGGTGGTCACCACGTTCAGCGACCGGATGCCCCTGTCTGCCGGGCTCGCGACCCTGATCGGTGACCGGACCACTGACTATCCGGTGGTGATGGCGGCAAGCCTGCTCGCCATGGCACCGGTGCTGCTGATGTTCATTTTGTTGCAGCGGCGCGTCATTGACGGCCTGGCTTCGAGCGGCCTCAAGTAACCCTTCGATCCACGCAACTCCCTCAAGTTTCCCTCCCAAGTAACCCCCCTGAAAATAACTAGGTACCTGGAGAATGATGAAACGATCCTTAGCAGTCCTTTTAGTTGCCGGTCTTGTCACCGCAGCGGGCCCGACGGCGGCCGCGGTCGCCGTCGGAATCCCGGGGGAGGGGCCGCCCGGCGTGTCCGTCTCCGTTCCCGGCGACGCGGCCAGCACCGTTGCCTATGAACCCAGCGACTCGGTGATTGCGAATCCGCAGCGAGGTTTCTACCACCACACCACGACGCACTTCAATACGGCCAAACCGGAGCAGAACACCCCGCTGACAGAAGCCAACCTGGCGGACCTGAGGTCCAAGGGCATCACCCAGATCCTGCGGGTTGTATACCTGGAGGACTTCGCAGCCAATCCGGTGCTTGATGAGCGGGTCCTGTCACAGCTTCAGGCGGACTATGACACCGCACGTGCTGCCGGGATCTCGGTGATTACCCGGTTTGCTTATGTGGGGGATGACGGCGGCGCCACCCCGCCCTACGGTGATGCACCCCTGGACATCGTCCTGGCGCACATCAAGCAGCTGGGGCCGGTGCTGCGCGCCAATGCAGACGTGATTCCTGTGGTGCAGAACGGCTTCATCGGACGGTGGGGCGAGGGGTACTACACGGACCACTTCGTGGCCGATCCGGCGAACCCGGGCGTGGTGACCGAGCAGGACTGGGCTAACCGCTCCGCCGTTACCCAGGCGCTGCTCGACGAGCTGCCTGCGGACCGCGGGGTCCAGGTGCGCACCATGGCCACGAAACAGCATCTGCTGAACGTTCCGCCGGCCGCCTCGAGCGCGGTAACGGCCGAGCAGGCCTTCACTGATACACCCATCGCCCGGATAGGGCACCACAACGACTGCTTCCTCTCGGATTACGACGACGGAGGAACCTACCTGTCGGACCCGCGGACCCTGGATTACGAGTATCTCGCCGCGGACAGCGTTTACGTTCCGGTCGGCGGGGAGACGTGCAAGGTGGTCCCCTCCCGCTCCGAGTGGGAGACAGCCGCCGTGGAACTCGCCAGGTACCACTACAGCTACCTCAACACCGACTACAACCGGCTCGTACTGGACTCCTGGGGCGAGCCGGCGCTGGCCGAAACCGCCAAGCGGCTTGGGTACCGCTTCGTGATGGAGTCTTCCACCGTTACACCGGCGGAAGATTCGGTTGAGGTTTCCCTCGATATACGCAATGACGGCTGGGCGGCTCCCTATCTCCCGCGGACAGCCATGCTGCAGCTGACCGGCAGCGACGGTACGTCCGTGTCGGTGCCGTTTACGTCCAATGCCGATGCCCGCCACTGGCTTGCCGGCACCACCACCACACTCTCGACTACCCTCAGCCTGTCTGATCCGGCGATCGCAGCCCTTGCCGAAGGCAGCTATTCCCTTTCGCTTGCGCTGCCGTCGTCGGACGCCCGAACAGCCGGTGATCCCCGGTTCGCCGTGCAGGCTGCGAACCTCGGCACCTGGAATGAAACCGACGGCACAAATGCGCTGAACCAGGCCGTCGTCGTCGGGCCCCGCCCTGCGGCACCCTCCGCCGCGCCCGCTTTCGCCGGGGCCGCTGTGCCCTGACCGGCGGTGCCGTTCTGCCGGGGCGCCCGGTGCAACGTACCTGACGGGGGCTTCCTGCCCGCCGTCGGATAGAAGGCAGGCCTTCCCCTTTGTGCGGAGGGCCTGCCTTTCCCGTTGCGGCGGTATCCCATCACTACGCGGGACAAACCTTGCCGCCCTGAAACACACTCTGGTGATGGGTGTAACCGCACCACCATTGGCACGAACAATCTTGGGGTTTAAATGAGCCAAACCGCGCAAGCACAGTTTTTTCCCGGAGTGCCGGGAGCCCGGCCCGTCCAGCAGCAATCCGGCAGCACCGCCGTGTGGTCCATCCTGGAAATAGCGGCGGATCCGCAGCAGGGGACCCGGCAGCAGAGTGCAGAGCCGGAGTATGCGGGGGATGGAATTATCCGCCATATCGTCATTCCGCTTAGTGCCAAGGCCCAGAGCTGGGGCGGGTACAGGTTCGGTTTTTCGCGGAGCAAGGAACCGGACCATCCGGCGGTGCAGCTGCATCTGCTTGCCACTCACGAAACCGTCGAACGGGTCTGGAAGTTTGCGCACGCGCTCGCGGAGGGCAGCACAGCCAAACTCGGAGCAGTGAAGCTCACCCGATCGTCGGATGTCGTGTATCCGCCCCGGCCCGGGGAACGGGTACCCGAGCTCATGGAGGCAACGTTTTCGCGGTTCGGCGGTGCGCAGGGCCTGAAACTGGCATCCGATGTTGCCGACGTGTCCATGGACCTGGCCCTGTGGGCGGTTAACCGCTTTCCCCGGCCCAGCATGCGCTCCATGCTGGCGGCCCTGCTCCTCTTTGACACCGCCCATGCCATGATGCGCGGCCCCCGGTCCGCTGTATGGCCGGACCGCAGAACCACCAGCTGGGACTTTTACTGGAACACGCATTTGCAGGCGTGCACCGCGTCCTTCAGCGGACGGACGGAACAGGGCCGCAAGGTCATGTTGGCGCAGATGGCACCGAGGGTTCCGCCGGCACACCGGGTGATGGGAGCCCTGGCCTCCGAGCCGTCAGTGGATCTCTGGCGCAAACGCTGGGCGCAGACCATTGATCTGTACTTGTACCGGGTGGACAAGCAGCGGATTAGCCGCAGTGCGCAACGGCTGGCCCAGGCATCTAGCGGAGTCCTCCAAAACCGGCTCGGCATCCCCCTGCGCGAAGAGGCGGCGCTCGGTATCTACGCCCGTGCGTGGAGCAAGGAGAAGGAAGCCCAGCTTCACGGCCAGGGATGACCAGGACAACCGCGCGGCCCCGGCGGGCCGGGCGTGCGGTTTCAGAGCCGGCCGGCTGGCGGATGCGGGCCGGGGCCGCCGATCAGGCGGGCCAGTGCGTCGGCCGGATCCTCGAGTTCGGCGCCGTGCGCAAACAGGATGCGGGCGGGGCCCAGGTCCGCGATGCGTTCCAGTGATTCCTCGGCGCGGCCGGCATCTGCGGTGAAGACCTCAGGCCCGCGGACGACGTCGCCCTGATCCGAGGCCGCTGCGTCACCGATGAACAGTGTTCCCGTGGGTTCGTGGAACAGGCTCACATGGCCCTCGGTATGGCCCGGGGTGGCCAGGACATTGAAGTCCTGGATGGCGGTCCCTTCGCTGATGGGAGTGATTGCGTGCGGTGCCCGGATATCCGGGGCGTCTGCACCGCCCGCGTAAATGGCGGCCAGCGGAGCCCGTGCCGCAACCGCGGAGAGTGAGCCGATATGATCCGGGTGCAGATGGGTCAGGACAATGTCCCGGACGTCGTCGAAGGTCCCG
This sequence comes from Arthrobacter sp. zg-Y1143, assembly GCF_030125565.1. Classification (NCBI taxonomy): domain Bacteria; kingdom Bacillati; phylum Actinomycetota; class Actinomycetes; order Micrococcales; family Micrococcaceae; genus Arthrobacter; species Arthrobacter sp. zg-Y1143. Next base: position 466,484 of record NZ_JASKLW010000001.1, read on the forward strand.
CCCAGAGCCCGGACCGCCGCTGCGATGCCCGCTTCGGTGTCGGCAATTCCGGTATCAATGATGACAATGCCCGCTGGCTGGGCCACGGCGTAGCAGCGCACGTTCATGGCCAGCGGTTCGGGACCTGCAATCCCGGCGGGAACCACGGTCTCGCGCACCGTTTCTTCGACATCCAGGCGGGCGTTTCCGCCGTTGGCAGGTTCGCTCATGGCCACTCTCCTTAGCTGGAATTCGGCCCTTCCAGCGTATTCCGGAGGGACGGCCACGGATACCGCCTAACGCTTTTTCATTCAGTGCGCAGCGGTCAGGATGCAGCGCTCAGGACCCTAAGCATTTCAACGAACCCGGGGAAGCGTTCGTCCAGTTCGGCCGCACGCAACGACATCAGGCAGCGCGTCCCTTCGGGATCGTTTTGAACAATGCCCGCCTCGCGGAGGATCTTCACATGGTGGCTCAGCGTCGACTGGCTCACTCCGAAATCGAACTCACTGCCCTGGTGCACCTGTCCGTCCAGAAGCTCCTTTACGACTGCAAGCCGCACGGGACTTGCTAGAGCATGCATTACCTGGTGAACCGGGATGTCCTTCAGGGACGGGTGAACGACGACGCGCATACAGGGATGCTAGCATTCATCGATTATCGACGAACAACGATATAACTCTTCCGCTGACCTGGAGGTCACCCATGAGCACTTCCGAACTTAGCCTCTCCGGCATCACGATCAACGCTGCAAACCCTCAGGCCCTTGCCGCCTTCTGGGCAGCGGCCGCCGGCGGGGAACCGGCCGGCAATGACTCCGACATGTTCCTATCATCCGACGCCGGGAACGGACTGCGGTTCCACTTCCACCGCAGCACCACCACAACGGCCGACGACGAGCAGAAGATGCATCTGGACTTCCGCGTCGAATGGGGGAAACGGGAGGCCGAGGCCGAACGCCTCATCGGCCTCGGGGCAACACTGCGTTGGGAAGTGCTGGATGAACATCCCGGCATGCGCCTTTCCGTGCTTGCGGACCCGGAGAATAACCTATTCTGCGTCGTAGAAGTCCAGTCCGCTTAGCGGCGGTGCCGGCGCATCCAGACGGCGGTGTCGGGTGGGAGGAACCCTCCCGGGGTCAGGGGTGATGATGACAGCAGGACGCTTCCGTCCGGCAGCGGGCAGGGTCCATCGCCCATCGCCACGGCCAGCAGGATCTGATCGCCGCGTTCGCAGAGCAGCAACCCATCCTCCCGGACCTGCCAGCTGCAGGCGTCGTCGGCCGCGAAAATCCCCTCGGCGAGCAGCTCGGTGCGCAGTCGAAGTGCCCCGGTAACCAGATGCAGGGCCGAATGGGGATTGCCGCGGTGCGCTTCCACGGACCGTGATCCCCAGAACGCCGGCTGCGGCAGCCAAGGCTCAGCTGCACCCGGAGGGGAAAAGCCGTAGGCATTTTCGGGAGCTGTCGTCCAGGGCGGCGGAACGCGGGCCCCGTCACGGGACACCCCGCCGCGCGCCCACATGGGATCCACCCGGGCGTGAACCGGGACGTCGACGTCGGGAAGGCTGAGTTCCTGGCCTTGGTAGATGTAGGCGCCCCCGGGCAGTCCGAGGATGGCAACCAAGCCGGCGCGCGCCCGAAGAACTCCGCGGTCACCGCCGCCGAACCGCGTCACGGAGCGGCTGATGTCGTGGTTCTCCAGCGCCCAGGTGGGCGGTGCTCCGTGCTCTTGGTGGGCGGCTTCGAGTTCCGTGCCGGCCGCGGCCCACGCGGCGGCGTCCCAGCCCAGTTTGACGAAGGCAAACGCGAAGGCCTGGTGCATTTCGTCAGGGCGGGTGTACCGGGCGGCGCGGTCCGGTGCCAGGTTCACCTCGCCGACAAGCACCCGCCCCGGGGAGTAGGAGTCGGCAACGCGGCGCCAGCGCCGGTAGACCTCGTGCACTTCCTCCTGATCGGAGACTTTCGGGTTGGAACGCAGGCCGTCGACGACGGGGTCCGCGGTTGGCGCGTCCGGCAAACCGTCGGCTTTGAACAGCGCGTGGGCGACGTCGATCCGCAGGCCGTCCACCCCCTTGCCGAACCAGAAGCGAAGCACGCCCTCGAAGTAGTTGCCCACCGCCGGGTTGCGCCAGTTCCAGTCCGGCTGTTCCGGGGAAAAGAGGTGCAGGTACCACTCCCGGTCCGTCTCGGAGCCCGGATTCACCCGGCTCCAGGCGGTGCCGCCGAAAACGCTTTGCCAGTTGTTCGGCGGGGCGCCGTCGTCGCTCCCGGCCGCGAAGTGGAACATCGCCCGTTCCGGTGAGCCGGGCCCAGCGGCGACGGCGGCTTGGAATAGCGGATGCTCCGATGAGCAGTGTTGGGCACCACATCGAGGAAGATCCGCAGCCCCAGCGCGTGGGCCGATTCGAGCAGCTGGTCGAATTGGTCCATGGTGCCGAAGAGCGGATCGACGGCGCAGTAATCGCTGACGTCGTACCCCTGGTCCACCTGCGGGGAGGGCTGGAACGGGGTCATCCAGATGCCGTCCACGCCCAGCGAGGCAATGTACGGCAGGCGGTCCAGCAGACCCGCAAAGTCGCCCACCCCGTCGCCGTCGCCGTCGGCGAAGGACCGGGGTACACCTGGTAGATCACGGCATCCTGCCACCAGCCGTCCCGCTGGGCGTGCAGCGCGGACCCGCTCATTTGGTGCCTCCGGTATGCGGGTTTTCAAACCCGCGGGCCTGCAGCATGCGCTCGACGGCGGTGACGACGGCCTGCCGGCGGGCGGCAACTTCATCACCTCTTTCGTTGAGGCTGGTAAGCCCTTTCGGCGAGAGCTGCCAGGCCTGCGCGATGGCGTAAATGAAAACCAGAAGGTCAACGGGTGAAAGTGGGCGGGCGGTCGCGGTAGCGACGGCGAGGGTTTTGTCCCGGTAGATGCCGCTCGGCTCGGCGGTGGCCTCCGGCCGCTCGAGCTGGGCCCACATGCTCAGGCGGAGGACTTCCGGGAAGCGCTGATGGTGGTCGAACACGTCTCCGGCCCAGCCGGCCAGGTCCTCGGGGCGCGGGGGGACGTTCGCGGCCATGCGCCGCAGCGCTTCCGCGAGGGTGGCATCAAACAGGCCGCTTTTGCTGCCGTAGTACGCGTAGATCATCCGGACGTTGCTCTGTGCCTGGGAAGCGATCCGCTCCACACGCCCGCCGGCGAAACCGTGGGCGGCAAACTCCACGGTTGCTGCAGCGAGTATCCGCTCCCGCGTGGCTTCAGCGTCACGTGCCATCTGTTTCCCCTTCGATAGGTATTGACCGGCCGGTGCCCGCACACTAGCTTATCGGTAAGTATCCATTTACTTACAGGAGATGACATGACCCGCATAGCCCTCGTGACCGGAGCCAACCGCGGACTCGGACGTGCGACCGCACTTGCCCTGGCCCGGAACAAGATCAAAGTGGTCGCCGCCGCGCGGGGCGATGCACGCGACGTCGTGGACGAAATCGTCGACGCCGGCGGCGAAGCCATGGCGGTGCGGATGGATGTTGCGGACCCCGCCTCCATCGAGGCGGCCCGCGTCGCGGTGCTTACCGGCATCGGACAGGAATGGGATTCAACCACCATCGATGTGCTGGTCAATAACGCCGGGGTGGGACTGTTCGCACCACTGGGGGCTATTACGGCGGAGGAATTCGATACCACCTTTGCCGTCAACGTCCGGGGGCCGCTATTCGTCACGCAGGTCTTCCTGCCGCACCTGGCGGACGGGGCAAGCATTGTAAACGTGTCGAGTTCGCTCAGCCGGCATGTCAGCCCGGCGACCTCCGTTTATGCGGCGTCGAAGAAGGCGCTCGAAGCGCTGACCCGGAGCCTCGCCGCCGAACTGGGACCGCGCGGCATCCGGGTCAACACGATCGCACCGGGGCCGACCGCGACGGACTTCAACGGCGGAGCCATGCGCGACAGCGATGCCATGCGCCAGACGCTGTCCGGGCAGACCGCCCTGGGGCGGGTGGGCGAGCCGGACGACATTGCCGATTCGATCGCTGCCCTGGTGTCGCCTGAGTTTCGCTGGGCAACGGGGGAGCGGATCGAGGTATCCGGGGGTGTGCTGATGTGAGGAATGGGGGGGCTAGGAAGAGGGCGCCGAACACCGGCAGGGGGATCAGCAGCTCGCCTTCATCGCATCCGGAGCCGTAGCCGGTGGCGGGGGTGCAAACCATCCGGTTAGGCGCCGCCCCCAGGTAGGTTCCGAACAGGGCACCTGGCAGGGCGCAGAACAAGGCGGCGGCAAGGATGCCCACTGCACTCGACTCGTGCGCCCGGGCAGAAGGGAACCTGGCTGATGCCGCCCCTTGCGGTGCTTTTTCGGGGGCGGCGGCCATCTCGGCCTCGCCGCCGACGCGGGAAGAACGGTTCCTTGACGGCTGAGGACGGGCAGCCAATCCGCTGATACGACGACGGCTCCTCCGCTGTGTGTGGGAGCCGTGGTCGTTTGTTCGGCTTACTCTACGAACGCTGCCGCAGCTGCCGCAGTGTCCTCATAAAGGTGCATGCGAACGATCCTGCCCTCCGTGACGGTCAGACGCATTGCGACATCGGTGTGGAAGGGACGACCAGTGGCAGCGGCGACATGGTCGAACACGGCGAAGATCACCACGTCATCACCGTCAGCGACGATGGTCTCGAGGGAGACCACGCTCTTGCCTGGTTCGAGTGCCGCCCACAGGGTGCGGAAGTAGTCCGGGACCTCGCTCTTTCGCGTGCGCTTGCCTACCCAATGGGCCACTTCCGGTGAGCCGGGCACGAACCAGTCGATTTCCTCGGCGAACAGTTCCCCGAGACCCTCGGCGTCATGCGCGTCGAGCCGCTCCAGGAAGGCGTTTGTCGTTTCTGTGGCGGTGGTCATGTGGTTCCTCATTTCCGGTCGGCGATCCGAAACCGCCGTTCTGTAGTGGTCGATACAGAACGGTAGCACATATGTAATGGCCGCTATAGAATGCAGTCATGGGACGACCACGCAGCTTCGATCGGGATGCCGCCCTCGATAAGGCCATGCGCCTGTTCTGGGAGCGCGGTTACGAGCGGACCTCCATCAATGACCTCACCCGGGAGCTCGGTATTTCGGCCCCCAGCCTGTATGCGGCATTCGGGGACAAGCAGGAGCTGTTCGACGAGGCCGTGGCTCGCTATGAAGCCAGCCCGCAGTCGGTGACCACGGCCGGAAATGCCGGGACGAACCAGCGCGAGGTGCTCCGGGCAATGTTCGAATGCGCGGCGCGGGAGTACGCGAGCACGGCGCATCCGCGGGGATGCCTCGTCAATAGCGAGCCGAAGCTGGCGGGCAACCGCACTCAAAACTGCGCAATCACCGCGGCCCGGCTGCGGGAAGTGGCTGAAAGCGCCGAGGCAAGCAGTGGTGCGGAGGCCCTTGCCGCTTTCGCCCAGGTGATGCTGGTGGGCTTGTCGTCCTATGCCCGCGACGGTGCCAGCGAGGGGCAGCTGCAGCGCGTGGCGGAGCTCGCCCTGCGCGTAATGCCCACAGGGTCCAAGGAGGGAACGTGAGGCAATTTACGTTCCCGAAAGGTGGGCTCCCGCCTCGGGTGGAAGTTGTTCCGTTCCTATGCGGCTCCTACGCGGCGACGAGGGGCAATAACGTGGCAACCACGCGCTCGGCGAAGTCAGCGGGGACTTCCCGCCCGTACCGGTTAAAGTCGGCGAAGTAGCTGCCGAAGGCCAGGCTCACGATCATATCGAGGTCCACATCTTCACGTACCGCGCCCCTGCGTTGAAGCTCAGTGAGCACGGCAGCGAACTCCTCGCAACGCGGCCGGTTTCCCTGTTCCCTCATTTGCGCGAGCAGGGTGGGCTCGCGCTCGGCTTCTGCCATGAAGTTACCGTGGAGGGTCATCGCCCGGGGGTTGTGGTAGCGCGGATTCAGCTGGCGTACAGCCTCCACCATCGCATCCCGGGGGGTGAGGTCATCGAGATCCAAGGGCGGATAGGCCTCACGTTGCCTGCGTAACCCTTGCTGCAGGGCTTCGACGACGAGCTCGTATTTGCTCGACCAGCGCCGGTAGAGGGTCGGACGGGTTACGCCCGCAGCGGCGACGATGTCTCCGATCGTCATAGATGAGTAGCCCTTGGTGGTGAGCAGCAGGCGCGTAGCATCGATGATCGCCTCATCGTTGCCGGAATCATCTTGACGGCTGTGGGCGATGAACTGGTCATCGCCCACCCGTTTGACCCCCTGGAGAGTACAAAACGGACCATTGTCGTCGCTGGTCCAGTTGTCTTTCTTCTTGCCCAACTCGCTCTGCAGCTGCGGGCGACGCGCCACGTGGGGTACAGCCGGCCGGTCGCCGTCTTCACGTGTGCGGCGACCGGCCTGTTTGGTGCTTCCCTGCCTGTCCTGCTGGTCGGGGCAATGCTTGTCGCAGTACTCATTGCCGTGGCGATACTTGACGAGATCGGACTGGACGGGACGCGGAGACGGCGCAGGGACCCGGACTGAGCGGAGGCCTTCTTCGTGCCCCGGACTTCAGCTGTCTGCCACCTGCTCCCGCGGGGCGGACATCTGCTGCGTACCCAGCACCACGGCCAGGGCCAGGCGGTCGGCATCGGCGCTGCCGGGTTCGGCCGTGTAGACCATCACGTGCAGTCCGTCGCCGGAAACGGTGAGGGTGTCGCAGTCCAAGGCGAGGTCGCCGACGTCGGGATGCCGGATGATCTTGCGCCGCGGCTGATCCCCGCCCAAACCGATATTTCCCGCCTCCCAGAGCCGGGCAAAGCGCTCGCTGTCTCTGGCTATGGTCCGTGCCAGCTGCCCGGGGCGCGGGTCGGCGGGGTAGCGGGCGGCGGCCATCCGCAGGTCCGACGTCAGCCGGGCCTCCAGATCGGCGAGTTCAGCCGACGTCGAGACGGCCCGGGAGCCGGGGCCGGCGAAAAACCGCCACAGGGTGTTGTGCTCAATGCCCCGCCAGGAGGAGGTGTCGCCCATCAGTGCGTTGTACGGCTGATTGGCGGTGAGCAGGGTCCAGGTGGCATCGAATACGGCAACGGGGTTGTTGCCGAGCCGGTCCAGCAGCCGCTGAATGCTCGGCGAGATCCGGGTGGGGATCAGTTCCGCTCCCGGAACAGCCTGTCCGGCGAGCCGGAAGATCAGTTCGCGTTCCGTATCCGTCAGCCGCAGTGCCCGGGCGAGGGCTTCGACCACCTGCGCCGAGGGTGAGGTAGCCCGGCCCTGTTCCAGGCGGACCAGATAGTCCACGCTGATCCCGGCCAGCTCCGCCAGTTCCTCCCGGCGCAACCCGGCCACGCGGCGTCGTGCGCCAACCGGCACGCCAACTGTTTCGGCGGTGAGGCGGTTCCGCCAGCGGAACACCGCCCGGCCCAGATCCAACGTTTCCATCAGGACAGTCTGCCGTGGCCGGAGAGGCTTGTCATGGGACTGGCGTTCCTAGGAAAACCAGGAGCCTGCCTATCGGGTCGGACAGGGATCAGGATGGCGGTATGACAACCACACTGATTACCGGTGCCAACAAGGGCCTCGGCAAGGAAACCGCCCGCCGGCTGCTCGCCGCCGGGCACACCGTCTACATCGCCGCCCGGGACGAGGACCGCGGGCGGAAGGCCGCCGCGGAACTCGGCGCCCGCTTTGTGCAGCTCGACGTCACCGACCAGGCTTCAGTCGACGCCGCCGCCAAGCAGGTGGAGTTCGACGGCGGGCTGGACGTGCTCATCAACAATGCCGGCGTGGAGGGCAGGCAGCCGGATAACTCCATCCTGGGCGCGGCCGAAACCACTGCCGACGCCATGCTGCAGATTTTCGATACGAACGTCTTCGGCCTGGTGCGCGTCAGCCACGCCTTCCTGCCGCTGCTGCAGCGTTCCAGCACCCCGGCTATCGTGAATGTCTCCAGCGGACTGGGTTCCCTTGCCATGCTCAGCGATCCGGACAGCTATACCCACTTCTATCCCGGCATTGCCTATCCGGCGTCCAAAGCAGTGGTCAACGCCGTCACCATCCAGTTCGCCAAAGCCTTTCCCGGCATCCGCGTCAACGCGGTGGACCCGGGCTACACGGATACGGACCTGAACGGCCATACCGGCACCCAGACGGTGGCAGAGGGTGCCGGCATCATCGTGGCCATGGCCCAGGCGGGACCGCAGGGACCGTCCGGCACCTTCACCTCGAAGGACGGCCCGGTGGTGTGGTGACGAAAACAGCTTAGAAGACGCGTTCGGCCACGTTCACGCGGGCGGCCGACGCCAGCGCGGACTCGACCTTCTCCCTCGGGGTTGTGCCGGGGGCCGAGCTCATCAGCTGGTCATCGGGTGTGCTGGGATCCGCGAGGTAGAGGCGGGTATAGCCCGCGGAGTCCGGCTCAAACCGCCAGCTTTCGGCGACGGTGCCGGCGTCCACGGCGTCGTACCCCAACGCGTCGAGCAGTGCCGCCGCCTCGGCCCTGGCCGCGTCGTCGTCGGAGGCGATGGGCAGGGCGGAGCGGTCCGCGGCACCGCTGGGGCGGGCAAGAAGCGGAATGTGGTGCGCCAGGATGTTATTGAACGCCTTGACGTACTGCGCTCCGGGAAGCCAGCTCTGCACCAGTTCGCTGGTCATGACGGTGCTGTCATCGAGTGCGGCGATGCGCCCGTCCCGGGACGGGTAGTAATTGCTGGTGTCCAAGACGATTTTCCCGTCCAACAGTCCGGCCGGAAGCTCGGAAACCGCTTTGAGCGGAATGGACAGTACGACGGCGTCGCCGAGTTTCGCGGCAACCTCCACCGTTCCGGCCGTGGCCAGCGGCCCGAGCTCGGTGACCAGGTCTGAGAGCGTTTCAGGTCCCCGCGAGTTGGCGATAACGACGTTCATTCCCGCGGCAACCGCGAGCCGGGCGACGGCCGATCCGATGTTTCCGCTTCCGATGATTCCCAGTGTTGCCATTACATATTCCTTCGATAGTGTTCAGCTGGACAGACCGCGGTGTCCTGCGTCTGTCCCTATGGAAAGAAACCGCCCCTGCCGTACAGGAATTCCCCGGGCGGCGGCGTCCCGGCGGGTGCTTCCGTCCGGTGGAAGTGCTAGGCGAACCGTGCCCCGGCGGACATTGCGAGGTTTCGGGCTCCGGTGAAATGCTCGGCCGTTCCGACTCGGTTCAGCAGCCGTGCCGCGCGGACCATAAGGTTTCCCCGCCGACGCCGGCCGGCGTCGTAGCGCTGCAGGCCGGCGGCAACGTCGGGAGCCGAGGTGAGTGCATCGATCAGGGCAACCGCGTCCAGAAGTGCCTCGCAGGCGCCGCGGCCAAGGTTCGGGGCCATGCCGTGCGCCGCGTCGCCCAGCAGCGCCATGTTGCTGAAAATGTAGGACGGGAGCGGCGGGACGTCGAACAGTTCCCGGTAATCTATCGGGCTTCCGTCCAGTTTCCCCAGGACCCGGATGACGCCCGGATGCCACCCGCGGTAGAGGCTGCGCAGCAGGTCTGCCCCCTGGGCGCCGATAGCCTCCGGGGAGCCCAGCGCGGGAAGGTCTGTGGAACGGAGGCAGGCAAACCAGTTGGTGCTACCGGCATCGAGCGGGGTAATGCCGAACAGGCGGCCGGGCCCCCACGTCTCACTGACTCCACCGGCCGGGCCGGGGACAACGCCGCGAAAGGCCACTGTTCCCAGCGCCCGGGGCGATATTCCGTTGCAGGCGGTGCGCAGGCGGCTGAAGATTCCGTCGGCGGCCACAACAACATCGGCAGGGGGCAGGGCTGAGGGCCCGGCGACCGGTGAATTCCATTGGATAACCCCGGCGGGCAAATCCCCGGCCAGCGCGTCGAGCAGGACGGTGCGTGGGACCAGGCGGGCTGTCCGGCTGCGGCCCATGGCTGCGATCTGGGTGCCGTCGGGTTTCAGGATCCGCGCGCCGTGCTCTTCCACCGAACCGCTGCGGACTGCGTCCCCGGCTCCCAACGCGTCGAGGGCTCGCATCGCCTCGGGCCACATGGCCAGTGCCGTTCCGCTGCCGGGCAGGTTTGCGCCGCGTTCGAGCAGCTGGACCGACCATCCTGCCCGGAGCAGCCCGCGTGCAACGGCGGTTCCTGCGATACCCGCTCCGACGACCAGTGCTGAACCGCGCATGGGCTCTCCTCCTCGATGGTCCGGTTTCAGACGCACTTGAGCCGGCGTTGCGGACCGGCAGGAACCTCGGCGCGGATCCCGTCGTCGATGCTCACCAGCCCGCCGGTCAGTACGATGCCCATGATTCCCGTTTTTCGCACCACTTTTCCTTCGCTGTCGCGGGGCAGCACCGCTTTAAGCAGCCCGGTCTGGAAGCGGTCAATCTGCCGGCAGGGATTCCGCAGGCCGGTTACCTGAACGACGGCGTCGGGTCCTATGCGCAGGAGTGTCCCCTCGGGCAGGTTCAGGAGGTCGATGCCGCGGGTGGTGATGTTTTCCCCGAGGTCGCCGGGACGCACCTCGAAGCCGTCCTGCGCCAGTTCGTCGAACAGTTCTGCCTGGATCAGGTGCACTTGCCGCAGGTTGGGTTCCGTGGGATGGAACCGCTTTCGAAACACATGCTGCACGGTGGTGCCGGAATGCGCGTCGCCGTCGATACCCAGCCCTTCCACCAGCAGCACCGAGTCAACCTGGTCCTTGCTGAAGTTGTGCTTGCTGCTTCGGCTGACGGAGAGCACCCTCGAATCCGTTGTTGAGGCGCTGCCCGCAGCTTCACTCTCTTGGCTGACAGGTTTGTTCGCGGCCGCTGGAGTGCTGCTGGACGTCATGTGATGGATCATTCCATGATTCGGCACGGTGCCTCCATATTCTGCAGAGGGTACGGACTAGAAATCCGCGGCCAGATGCCGATTGCGTCCCTCAATGAGCTTCTTCAGGTAGCGCGCCAGCACCAGTTTCTCCACTGCCCGCCCGACGACGCCGAACGGTGCCTCGAACTCGATCCGGTCAACCATGGTGGTGCCGGCGGCATCCTCGCTGAAATCATGGACGTGCCGGAACCGCCGGAACGGGCCTCGGATCTGCTCATCGACGAAGCGGTCCGGCGGCTCCATCTCCGTGACCCGGCTCGTCATCCGCAACGGAACTCCGAAGTGCCAGGCCCGCCAGGTGACTTCCTCGCCCTTGGAGATGAGGCCGGACGTTACGCCCCCGACCGCCGCTTCGCGGGACCGCGCCATCGAATCCTTGTGGACGTCAATACTCCGGGCCCGGTCGAACAGCTCCTGGATCGGCAGGGCTGTCCGAGTGGTGCACTCAAAGTAAACGGTCATGGTCCGAGTATGCAGCCTTGGGCTAACTCGCTTCCATCTCACCCGCAGCAGTGCGGACGTAGTTCTCGAGCACGGACTGCAGCTCGCCGGCAGCACGGTTCACGACGTCGATCTCGTCAGGGGCAAACGCCGTGAGGGCGCCGTCGAGCTCCTGGGCCAAAGGCTGGAAGAAGGCATCGGCGGCGTCGTTGATCGACTTTGTGGAGCGCAGCGTCACGACGCGCCGGTCGGAGTGCTCCCGTGTCCGGCTGATGAAGCCCGCCTCCTCCAGGCGTGCCAGCAGGATCGACGTCGCGCCCGGGGACAGCCCGATGCGCGCCGCAAGACCGGCGGGGGTGAGCGGCCGGTCCTGGTCTTCGTGTTCAATGATCTGCACCACCGCTGCGGCGTCGGTGGAATGCATGTGGTTACTGCGTGCGAACAGGCGGACGAGTTCGTTCTGCGCCGCGGTGAAGGCCAGGAGGCTGGCGATGATCTGTTTCCGCTGGGTCGGGGCTCCGGCAACATCTGCCATCGCTGCACACTCACTTCCTGGATCGTCGATAGCCCATAGTTTATTCGCAAAATAGTTTTGCGTCAGGGCTAAACTCTCTTTGCAAAATAATAGTTTTGTTACATAATCATTTTGCAACAGCACAAGTTGAGGGGCCCGGCAGGTCTCCTCGTTCCAACGAAGGAGATTGATCATGAAGCCCATCGTCATCATCGGAGCCGGCCTTGCGGGATTGACGCTCGCACGCGTCCTGCACCTCAACGGCATCCCGGCGACCGTGTACGAGGGGGAACCGTCCATAAACGCACGGACACAGGGCGGCCAGCTCGACATCCACGACTTCAACGGCCAAACCGCCCTCGAGCAGTGCCAGCTCATGGATGAATTCCGTTCGATCATCAACATGGGTGCCGAGGCCATGCGGTTCCTCGACTCCGGCGGGGAGCTCGTGGGCGAGATCCCGGACGACGGGGAACTGACCAACCCCGAGGTACTGCGCGGCGAGCTGCGCCGCATCCTCGCGGAGTCGCTGCCGGACGGCACCATCCAGTGGGGCCACAAAGTCGCATCGATCCACGGCAGCGGCACCGGCCACACCGTCGTCTTCGCCAACGGCGCATCGATCGACACGGATATCCTCATCGGCGCGGACGGCGCCTGGTCACGGGTGCGGTCCTACCTCAACGGCGCAGCCCCGGAATATCTCGGCACCCTGTGGGCCGAAACGTTCCTGCACGACGTCGAAGCCCGCCATCCGGGCAGCGCGCAACTCGTCGGCCGGGGCGCGATGCTTGCGATGCAGCCCGGCCGGGGGATCTTCGGGCACCGCGAAGCGAACGACATCATCCACAGTTATGCCGTGCTCAAGAAGCCGCTGTCCTGGGCGGAAACGCTCGACACCACAGACCGTGCCCAGGCACTGCAGGTTATTGCCGACCAGCTCGGCGAAGGATGGTCGCCCGAACTCCGGCAGCTGCTGACTGCCGGCGACACGGACCCCGTCATCCGTCCGATTTGGGGCCTGCCGCTCGGCCACACCTGGGACCGGATACCTGGAGTGATGCTCGTCGGCGATGCCGCGCATCTGACACCGCCGGACGGCGACGGCGCGAACTGGGCCCTGTACGACGGGGCGGAGCTGGGCAGGCTGATTGCCGCATCGACGGATGACGTCGATGCCGCGTTCGATGCGTTCGCCGAGGAGATGCTGCCGCGCAGCGCCGCGTCATCCGAGGAGGGCTACCAGTCCTTCGAGAGCACCTTCGGCTACAACGCACCCGCCACCCTGCGGAACATGATGGAGGGCGCCAAAACCTACGGCCACGAGTACCGCGACTAACCCGGAGCAGCTGGCGGCGGCCATTTCAGAGCTGTCATACTATTTGCCGCTGAAAACCGGGAACCGGCTGGACCTGCCGTAGTCGCTGATGCGCAGGCGCCACAGTGCGCTGATGTCCTCGTCGGAAATGGTGAAGTCCACCTGGGCGTTCTCCCGCATATGGTCCGGATTGGCCGTCTTGGGTAGCGGGACCGTGCCCATCTGCAGGGCGTAGCGGATGCACAGCTGCGGAACGGTCGCCGAGTAGCGTGCTGCCATGTCGGCGACGTCGGTGTTCTCCAGGATCTCTCCGTGCGCAATGGGGGAGTAGGCCTCAATGAGGACGCCCTGCCCGGTGCAGTAGGAGAGGAGGTCATCCGGGGTGTTTCCCACATGGAACAGCACCTGGTTCACCTGCGGGGCCACCGTGCAGACCTCGATGATGTTCTCCAGGTCCGACTGTTCGAAGTTGGAGACGCCGATGGAGCGGAGCTTGCCCGCCTGCTGGGCTTCCTCCAGTGCCCGCCAGGCCTGCCGGTTGCCTTCGGCGTAGGTGCCGCCGCGCCAGTCGTTCCAGGGCTGGGGGCTGTGGATCAGCATCAGGTCCAGATACTCCAGGCCCATGGTGGCCAGGGACCCGTCAATGGCGGCCACGGTGCCGTCGTAGTCCTTGATCTCGGCGGCCAGCTTGCTGGAGACAAACAGCTCACCGCGGGGAACCCCGCCCGTCCGCACGCCCTCGCCGACCCCGTGCTCGTTGCCGTAGGCCTGCGCGGTGTCAATGTTCCGGTAGCCGATCTCGACGGCGTCCCGGACCGCTTGCGCCGCGGCGCCGTCGTCAATAAACCAGGTGCCCAGACCCAGCTTCGGAATGGCCTGGCCGTTGGCCAAGGTGTACGTGTCGTCCAGGACCATGGTTCCTGCTCCTCACCGATCAGCGGAACACGCTCTTGCCTGCCATGGTCCCGCAGTCTGCGGGGAAGGGAATGCGCATTGAGGCGGGACGCGGCTCATCTGAGCGTATTCCGGCACGGGCCGGATGGACCCGGCCGGCGGCAAGTTTTTCCGGCTGTTGGCGGGCGTCGCGGCGGAGTGCTTGCCTGGGAAGGGGCGGGCCGGGCATAAGGAGCGCACCATGACGGCACAGGATCCCCCTCCCCATCAGCGTGGCGTCGAGAGCGCGGTAGCGGTACCGGTCAGGTGCCGGGTGAGCAAGTCGGCTGCCTTCTCCGCCTCCCGCGCCAGTGCTGCCTCTTCGAGCGCGCGGTGTTCGCCAGCCCCGTCGCGGTGCGGTGCGATTGCGGCTGACCAGCGCCGGGCGAGCTCAGTGGCGGTCCACATGCGATCGAAGGTCTCCATCAACACCTCGTTGCCACAGGCGTCCAGCAGTGTGCGGTGGAAATCATGGTGCGCGGCCGCCCAGGCATCCGAGAAATAAGCGTCACCTTCGTGCTCATACGGAGCTGTGCCGGAGAGCCGATGATGCGCCGCCCGTACCCGGGCCTCCCACTCCAGATCGCCTCGCTCGATAGACATGCGCAGCATCGCGGGCTCGAAAATTGCCCTGGCCTGCGCCAGTTGCTGCCACCGGTCATTGCCGACGGTGGGGACCGCGAAACCGCGGTTCGGCAGCCGCTCGGCCAGGCCCTCGCCAACAAGCCGCAATAGCGACTCCCGGGCGACGGCGAGGCTCACGCCGTGCTGGTCGGCCAACTCCTGGGGGCGGAGTGGCTGCCCGGGCCGAACGGCTCCGTGCAGCACCGCTGCCCGTAAGAGCGAGTAGACGCGTTCGGAGGGCGCTTGGCGCTTGGCGTCGGCGGTGGGTGTCATCTCCCCATCATAGAGCTCCTTGCACATAATCGATTATTAACGTAATAATCGATAACCAAGCACGCCGACCACGGACAGGAACACCATGACCGAAAACAACCCATTCTCCCGACTGCCGGAAGTTCCGACCTTTCCACTCACCAGCGAGAACCTCAGCGACGGGCAGCCGCTGGCTCTCGCGCAGTGGTCGGGCATGTCCGGAGTGCCGGGCGGCCTCGATGCCTCTCCGCAGCTTTCCTGGTCGGGCGCACCGGCAAAAACCAAGAGCTACGCGGTCACTGTCTATGACCCGGACGCGCCCACTGGGTCCGGGTTCTGGCACTGGGCAGTGGCCAACATCCCTGCCGGTTCAACAAGCATTCCGGAAGGAGCCGGCGACGACGACGGATCGTACCTGCCGGAAGGCGCCGTGCAGCTTCCCAATGATGCGCGCGCAGCCCGGTTCATCGGGGCCGCACCGCCCGCAGGCCATGGACAGCACCGCTACTTCATCACGGTAACGGCCCTCGACGTCGACGAAATCGAGGTCCCAGCCGAAGCCACCCCGGCAACCCTGGGCTTTCTGATGGCCGGACACACGATCGGCCGCGCCTGGCTGACAGGAACCGCCGAGACGCCGGCGGTCTGATCGCGATGCCGATAAACGAAGTACACCTGCCTACAAATGATCGGGGAGGTACGCCCACAATCCTTATCACTGGCGCCACAGACGGACTGGGCAAGGCGCTGGCGTTCGGACTCTCCGGCCACAGCGGGATTCGATTGGTTCTTCACGGTCGAAGCCCGGAGCGGCTGGAAAAGCTCGAACAGGAGCTGACCGGCGGCCCGGCGGACATCATCACGGTGCAGGGGGATCTCGCGGAGCTGGCACAGGTGGCCCGGCTCGCCGACAGGATCCGTGGCCTGGCCGATGACATATCCGTTCTGATAAACAACGCCGGCGTGAGCGCCGGCCACGCCCGCCAGCTCAGCGCGGACGGCCACGAACTGTGTTTCGCGGTCAACTACCTTGCACCCTTCCTGCTGACAAAGCGCCTGCTGCCTCTATTGCTGGCGAGTGCGTTGCGGGCGGGCGCGCCGGCCCGTGTGGTCAACGTGGCGTCTCTCAGTCAGACCTCTCTCGACTTTGACGACCTGGCGATGGCTCACGGATACACCCGCCAGCGCGCTTACTCAGCGTCGAAACTCGCCCTGGTTATGGCGGGAATGGAGCTGGCAGAACGTTACGACCCCGGAGTCCTCACCGTTAACAGCGTCCATCCCGGCACCTACATGCCGACAAAGATGCTTGATTCACCGGAACTCAGCATCGACAGTTTGGACACCGGTGTGCGGTCCACACTGCGGCTGGCCTTTGCGCCCGAGCTCTCGCACATCACAGGACGGTTTTTTGACCGCGGGACCGAAACGAACGCCCACCCCGATGCGTACCGGTCAGAGCTCCGCACGGAGCTATGGGAAATCAGCAACGAACTCACGGCTGACTGACACGACGACGGCGGGCCCTCCACACTCGGGAGGGCCCGCCGTCGTTTGTTCGACCTCGTTCAGCGGCATGTTTTCCTGCCAGCGGCGGGCCAGGTCCGGGTCGGCGATAATCGGGCGGCCGACGACGACGGCGTCGACCAGGTCCCAAACCTTGCCAGCTCGGTTGGTGGAATCGCGAAGACGGTGCTGCCTGGAAAAGGGTGGAAAACGGTGGAACAAGGTGGAGCAGTGTGGACTGGACGCGCGAAGGTCCTGGCGATAGGATTCAAAAAACGTCAAAACGAAAAAAACGAAAACACAGAGAAGTGGGATACGGATGAGTCCGAACGCCGCAGCCAAGGAGACCTTCTTCGCTCCCGAAGCCCCCGAAACGGGGAAACTCTACAACTTCATTGAGGCACATGCGCAGAAGAACGGGGCAAAGCCCAGGCCGCAGTTCTTCCTGTCTGGCGCCGGCGAGGGCGATCAGGTTGAACTCCCCTATGAAATCTACGAAGTCTTGGTCAAGGCCGTGGACGCCATGCGCAAGGGCCAAGCCGTAACCCTCACTCCTCGATCAATGACGCTGACCACCCAGCAAGCCGCCGAACTTTTGGGCGTGACCCGTCCCACTCTCGTCCGTCTCCTGGATACCGGAAAAATCCCGTACGAAAAGCCAGGTACGCACCGACGCGTCAAGCTTGAAGACGTCCTGGACTTCAAGGAAGTCCGGAAGGCGGAGCAGTACGCGGCCCTCGATTCCCTGGGCGATATTGAAGATGAAAATCCGGCTAGCGTCGTCGAAGACATGAAAGAAGCTAAGAAGGAAGCGGCACGCCGCCGCCAGCGCGCTCCTAAGTAGTGCCAGAATACGGGCATGTTCACCGCCCTCTTGGACAGCTGCGTGCTGTGGCCGAGCACGCTGAGGGACTTCTTATTGTCGCTGGCTTTCGAGGGGTCCTACCGGTTCGTTTTCAGTGAAGCGATTCTCACTGAGGTGGAGGTCAACGAAGAACGGAAGCGCATAAAGCGAGGCGACAGCCAGCCGGCCGCGGAAGCCAAAGCCCGCCATCTTGCCGAGCAAATGCGTACCCACTTCGCTGATTCGATCGTGACGGGCTGGGAAGGCTTGGAGGGGACCTATGGACTGCCGGACCCTGACGACGAGCACGTGTTAGCCGCTGCGGTAGTCGGAGGGGCCGGATGTATTGTGACCGATAATTTTCGAGATTTTCCGTCCGATAAGGTTCCTGGCGGAATTCAGATCACTCGCGTTCAAGATTTCGCTTACGAAACCGTCTCGGTCCACCCTGAGCTTGGACTGGCTGCGGTCCGTGCAATGTCTGAGCGCTCGGGACGAAAAGGAACCAAGCAGACCCCGGCGGACATTCTTGACCAACTGGCAAAGACATACTCCTTGGACGCAACGACCGACCTACTTAGAGGGCTGCTTTAGAAACATCCCCGTTAAGGGACGGCAGGCCTTCCGCATCGTGCGGAAGGCCTGCCGTCGTCGTTCGTTCGAGCTAGGAAGCGGCCGGAGCCAGCAACGGGTAGTCCGTGTAGCCGGCGGCGCCGTCGGTGTAGACGGTGGCCTGGTCGATCTCGTTCAGCGGGTGGTCCTCCTGCCAGCGGCGGGCAAGGTCCGGGTTGGCGATGACCGGGCGGCCGACGACGGCGGCGTCGGCCAGGTCCTCCTCGAGCAGCATGATGGCGTCCTCGCGGCTGGTGACCGTGCCGAAACCGGTGTTCATCAGCACCGGGCCGCCGAAGCGGTGGCGCAGATCCTGAATCATTGCGTCGGCCGGATCCGCGTGCAGGATGGACAGGTAGGCCGGCTTCAGATCGGCGATGCCGTCCACCAGTGCGGTGTAGGTGGCGGTCACGTCGGCACGGTCGGTTTCCAGCACACCCTGGATGTTGTGTTCCGGAGAGATGCGGATGCCGGTGTGCTCGGCGCCGACGGCCTCGGCCACGGCACGGAAGGCCTCGATGACCAGGCGGGCCCGGTTCTCCGGCGATCCGCCGTAGTTATCGGTGCGCGTGTTCGAGACGGGGGAGAGGAATTCCTGCAGCAGGTACCCGTTGGCACCGTGCAGTTCGACGCCGTCGAACCCTGCCTTCATCGCGTTCTGCGCGGCAGAGACGAAGTCCTGCACGATGCCGGGGAGTTCTGCTTCGGTGAGGGCGTGCGGCACCGGGAAGGGCTGCTTGCCGTCGTAGGTGTGCGCCATGCCCTCGACGGCGATGGCGCTGGGGGCGACCACGGGACGTCCGCCGTTGATGTTCTCGTGGGCGACGCGGCCCGAGTGCATCAGCTGGGCGACGATCCGGCCGCCGGCGGCGTGGACGGCGTCGGTGACGCGCTTCCAGCCGGCGACGTGCTCCTCGGTGACCAGGCCGGGCATCAGGGCGTTGCCCTGGCCGGTGAAGGAGGGGTAGATGCCGTCAGTGATGATCAGGCCCATGGAGGCGCGCTGGCGGTAGTGCTCGACCATGATGTCGGTGGGCACGCCGTTGCGGTCGGCGCGTACGCGGGACATTGGTGCCATGACGAGGCGGTTGGGCAGTTCCATGGTGCCGACGGTCAGGGGGGTAAAGAGTTTCAAGTGGGGGTTCCTTTTGTTGCGTGGCAGCGGGACGTGAGTTCTCCCTGGCTGCAGTTCGTATGTGTAGGGCAACTATGTGGGCGCCAGGGGATATTCCGAGAGCGTTCGAACTCACATGGTGGGAGTAGACGAAGCGGTCGACGAACGGATGCAACGGCCCCGCGGAGTTTACGACATCTGACACATACGTTCCCGGCGTGTTGGCCGGTGCGCCCTGCAAGAAGAGCGACACCAGGGCCCATAGACTTCCTTCTTGGTTGCGAAGGAAACAAGGATGGAAGCAGGAACCGTGTGGTGCGGTTCCCGCTTCCATCCTTTAGCCCACTGGAGGCGGACACTAACGTTTGGAGACAGATCATGGGGAGCATCTTCATTGATCGGATCTAGGCAGATATCCGACGGAGCAGGTTCGCCTCTGTAGACGACGAGGAAAGCGCCCCGCTTGAGTGATGGTTCATTGCGGGGCACCAGACCCTGCAACTGGGGACGCACCTGGGGCCGATCAGGGTAAAGCGACCATCTGAGTCTGCTCAGAAGCCTGCTGTCCAGACTGTCAGGACGGGCCGGGCTTTCTAAGTCTCTCCAGCACGCCCGGCCCCCAGTGCACGACTGCTGCTCCCGCAGATCCCGCTTCGATACTGCCCAATAGAAAATCAGGCGTAATAGGATCAGCGGTCATTCCAATCTGCACAACGACGTACGACAGCCATGCCGTAAACCCAATGAGCAGCTCTAGGATCCATCGATCCTTTGTTTCCGCAGGAACGCTGGATAAACCCATGTTCATTGCCGCAGCTTCGATGAGCCGCGGATCTTCAGCCGGCTCTGGGTGTTCATTCCGCAAGCTAACCGGAATGTCTTCGAGGGCTATGCGCCTAGCTATAGCCGCGAACTGGCCGTCAAAGGATCCTTGGCTCACACCCCGATGTGATGCAGTTAGTCGCTGCGCGGCCACTGTCGCAAGAGTTGAGGCGACAGCGGCATTAGATCTCTGCAGCTTCGCGGCGGCGGACGCGAACGAGCCGCCGTCTTGAAAAAGCGGGCTCCAAGCTTGCCAGGCTGTGGCGGAGTCGAACATTTTGGAGACGGCGGTGATCGCCTGCATCTGGGGTAGGTTCAGCGCGCCTACAGAGCCAGCTGTGGCGGAGTTGAGCATCTTCGACATGGCCGTCATCCCCTCCATCTGTGAGAGGCCGAGTGCGCGTACGGAGGCAGTTGTGGCGGAGTCGAACATTTTGGAGACGGCGGTGACCGCTTGCATCTGGGGTAGGTTCAGCGCGCCTACAGAGCCAGCTGTGGCGGAGTTGAGCATCTTCGACACGGCCGTCATCCCCTCCATCTGTGAGAGGCCGAGTGCGCGTACGGAGGCAGTTGTGGCGGAGTCGAACATTTTGGAGACGGCGGTGATCGCTTGCATCTGGGACAGGGCGTGGTCGCTTACGAGTGCTTCGTTCTTCGTCACCCCACAACTCTAAAGGGCACCACTGACATTGTTCGTCGAGGAAAACTCTCGAAATCGTAAGTGGCAAACCTGGACGAGAAGCTGCTGGGCTCGCTTGGGACCACCGATCCGTCCAGCTGGAACAGTTTTTGGGCAGGGGGGGGCATGCCCGCGCTATTCGAAAGCGGAAGACCTTGCGGAGGGAGCCTTTGCTGTCTGGCTCAACAGGCAGCCCGAAGGACCAGCCTCGGGGACAATCCGCAAAGCACCGGTAGTGGACAGTTAACGAGAAGCCTCCGGGATCGTTAAGAATGCCCCCCCGACGCTGACAGGGGGGGTGACCCCAGTGGGGCCAGCCCTGAACGACAGATCAGTTGTGCGTACGGTTGGGACTGTCCAGCGATTGAACTGAGGAGTCCCGTTTTCTGTAGAGCTCCCGTTTCCGCCCACGTGCATCGAGATGACAAACAGGGTCATCCGCGAGCCCAACCTGGTCGCGCGGATCAATTCGCAACGGAGTGGGATTAGCCAGCAGTGGCGGGTCTTGGCTATTCGAACCGGTCGATGGCTGAAGCGCGGTGTTCAGTTGACTTTGAAATCGCCGGCGAGGCGATGGGCCAGGTTCTCGGATCGCAGTTTAACCGGTGCTTTTGCGGCGCGGAGGCGACGGACCAGGGTGTCTCGGCTATCCCAAGTCCCGTCCATGTTGACCCAGTTGAACCCTGCAATATCTGAAATGTCTCTCGTCGGACCGGACTTCACGAAAATGGTGCGATCTGGAGCCATCGCGAAGGCCATACCAGCTTCGAGGAGCACGTTCTGGCGTGGTTGGCCTGTCAAGTCCTCGACGTGAGTGGTAAGTGCGAATTCGGGCTTCAGCCTAGCTTCGTCGTCCGGGGAGAAAACTACCAGGATCACTGCTGCTACCCTCATGGCGTTATCAATGACCTCGTAAGTGGAAGGTGTGGGCTTCCCGGTGAGGTCTACAGCGTCAGTCCAGGACATGACTTCCAGACCGGCGAAGTGAAGAAACGTCTCGAGCATATGAACCGGGCGCTGATCACGTCCTTGAACAATGAAGACCTTATGGTTCTCCCGTGAAATCACGGCTGATGCCATCTCGCTTTCAGATCTTTCCTCCGCTGTTTGCCCGTCCGAACCTTTAGATGCAGGTCTTGGGGTAGATGAAATGGAAGGTGCCTGACGGGTGCGCACGTCGTGAGTATCTGCATCTGCATCTGCATCCGGTTCCTGTGCCGAGCTTAGCTGGAACCCATCGTCGGTGAGTTGAATGCCTCGTGGAGTCAGGACGTCAATCGACAGGCGCTTGTATTCGATGAGCTGCCGGGCATTCCTGACACCCGACGTTTCAAAATAGGTGTAGTTCAACAGACGCAAGAATGTGGTGTCGCAGTGGGGATCTTCATCGAATGTGCGTCGAACTATTTCAGCAGCTCGCTGTGTTTTTGTCCCCTCTGTAGTGAAGGCCAAGCCCAACTCGAACTGGGTAATTTCTCCATGCGTCAGTCCGCTTGCTATGGCTGACGAGAGGAGAGGTAGATCAATTTTCTTGAATATTCGTTTGCTCACAGAGTTGAGACTACTCACTTTATCCCGCCCCGTAGCGCTTTGCTGACGATCAGGAGGGCTAGTGGAGTACTTAACTTCTGTGTGATCCAAGTTCCACCCATTACCGCGATGAAACGGGCTCTGCATTACGTTGACCTGCGTAACCCAGTAGGTCTGAATCTTCCCGTTTGGAAGCTTCCTCTCTATCCGGTCGCCATGTTCTATGTCGGCGTCGACGGCCACTGAGATGTTGCCGGGCCATAAGGCAGCCATCATTTCTATACGTTGGTTTCCCGCTTCGCGGTCGCGGAAAATAACGATTGGAACATTGAACATGTGAGGACCATTCTTCGACATGTAATGATGCTACCGA
The DNA here is from genome assembly GCF_030125565.1 of Arthrobacter sp. zg-Y1143. NCBI lineage: Bacteria > Bacillati > Actinomycetota > Actinomycetes > Micrococcales > Micrococcaceae > Arthrobacter > Arthrobacter sp. zg-Y1143. The sequence goes on from NZ_JASKLW010000001.1 coordinate 488,813, forward strand.
CAGGACCATGCCGTTCATTTCACGGGGAAACCATGGTGGCCGCAACGCTCAATGCACTGCCGATAAATTAATTGCGTTGACCACATGGCGATCTGGCCGCGACGGCCAGTGGCTAGACTTACTACTTGCCGGTATTGCCCCGGTTGACCAGGGCATGGAAAAGTTCGCTTACGAAAGTCTCCTCGGGCCAGCGGATCCCGCCACTGCCTTATAAGCCATGGATTGTGAGACGCGGCGAGCGAGACAGTTGCGATTACGCAGTATTAGCGGCGCCGAGTGTCCTTCAGCTATGTAGCGGAACTTCTCATCGAGCTGGCTCGGTCCTTGCCATGCAAGACACTTTCGGTTCATTCCGACGGCAACGGTGGGGGTTTGTATCAGGCGGTCATTGGAGGGACCCGAATGGGCGGTAGAGAACCAGGACCTTGACGTGACCCGCGCCACATGTGACCCTGATCATATACGATTTCGTACTTGATCCAGGAGAGACATGGGCAACGACGCCACCACGGACACGCTCAAGCAGGCCGGCAAGGTCATCGCCGTCCACATCAACTACCCCTCACGGGCAGCAGAACGCGGACGCACCCCGGAACAGCCCTCTTACTTCCTGAAGCCCGGCTCCTCCCTGGCCCTGACCGGCGGCAGCGTTGAGCGCCCGGCCGGCTGCGAACTGCTCGGCTTCGAAGGCGAAATAGCCCTCGTCCTCGGCAAGACCGCCCGCCGCGTGAGCGTCGAGGACGCGTGGAGCTACGTCGGGGGAGTGACCGCCAGCAATGACCTGGGCGTCTACGACCTGCGCTGGGCAGACAAAGGCTCCAACCTCCGCTCCAAGGGCGGCGACGGCTTCACCCCGGTCGGCCCGGCCATCCTCAACGCGGCCGACGTCGACCCCGCCAACCTGCGCATCCGCACCTGGGTTAACGGCGACCTCGCGCAGGAGGACACCACCGCGGACCTGATCTTCCCCTTCGCCCAGCTGGTAGCCGACCTGTCCCAGCTGCTCACCCTGGAACCGGGCGACCTGATCCTCACCGGCACCCCCGCCGGCGCCTCCGTGGCCGTCCCCGGCGACCGCCTCGAAATCGAAGTGGACGTCCCCGGCACGGACATGACCACCGGCCGCCTCACTACCACCGTCACCGACGGCACGACGCCGCTGGCCTCCTTCGGCGCGCAGCCGAAGATTGACGACACGCAGCGCGAAGAAGCCTGGGGTTCCGCGGAAAAGGCCGGCCTCGCTCCGGCAAAGCAGCAGACCAAAACCCTTCCCCCGGAACTTCGGGCCAAGCTCGAATCCGTCGCCACCGCCACCCTCTCCTCGCAGATGCGCGCCCGCGGCCTGAACAACGTCTCCATCGACGGCCTCACCGGCACCCGCACCGGCCGCAAGGTGGTGGGCACCGCCCGCACCCTGCGCTTCGTGCCCAACCGCGAGGACCTCTTTAAGTCCCACGGCGGCGGCTACAACGCACAGAAACGCGCCATCGACTCCGTAGGCGAGGGCGAAATCCTCGTCATGGAAGCCCGCGGCGAAAAGGGTACCGGCACCCTGGGCGACATCCTCGCCCTGCGCGCCAAGCACAACGGCGCCGCAGCAATCATCACCGACGGCGGCGTCCGCGACTACTCCACCGTGGCCGGCATCGACCTGCCCGTCTACTGCGCCAACCCGCACCCCGCCGTCCTCGGCCGCAAGCACGTCCCCTGGGACACCGACATCACCATCGCCTGCGGCGGCGCCACCGTCCAGCCCGGCGACATCATCGTGGCCGACGACGACGGAATCCTGGTCATCCCGCCGGCCATCGCCGAGGAGCTGGTGGAGGCGTGCATTAAGCAGGAACACCAGGAAGAGTTCATCGCCGAAATGGTGAAGGCGGGGCACGGCGTGGACGGTCTGTACCCGATGAACGCCGCGTGGAAGGAAAAGTACGAGGCCTGGGCAGCGGAACAAGTATGACAAAAGAACCCATGAGCGCCGCCGACACCAGCACCGCCACCGGCTCCAAATCGGAGCAGGCCTATGAACAGCTGAAGGACCGCATCCTCGGCGGCGACATGAGCCCCGGTTACCGCCTGGTGCTCAGCAGCATCGCCACCGAGATGGGCTTCAGCGTGGTCCCGGTCCGGGAGGCCATCCGGCGCCTGGAGGCCGAAGGCCTGGTCCACTTTGAACGTAACGTGGGCGCCACCGTGGCAGGCATCGACCCGGACCTGTACCTGCACACCATGCAGACCCTCAGCATCATCGAAGGCGCCGCCACCGCGCTGGCCGCCCCGGACATCAGCGCCGAGGAACTGGCGAAAGCCCGTGAACTGAACGCCGAAATGCGCAACGTACTGAATCACTTCGATCCGGTCCGCTTCACGCAGCTCAACACCGAGTTCCACGCCCTGCTGTACGCCCGCTGCCCCAACCCGCACATCCTGGACCTGGTCCACCGCGGCTGGAACCGGCTGGACCGGATGCGCTCCTCGGTCTTCCGGTACGTGCCGGACCGGGCGCAGGATTCCGTGGCCGAACACGAGAACCTGCTGAACCTGATCGAAACAAAAGCCTCCGCGACCGACGTCGAGCACGCCGCCCGCGCGCACCGCACCAACACGCTCAACGCCTTCCTGGCGCAGGCCCACCAGCCACCCTCCCCGATCTAACGACCCCGCCGATCCAAAGACACAGAGGAACACCCCATGACCACCCACTTTGTCCCCGAGAACCTGCCCAACCACATCCAGCACTTCATCAACGGCAAGTTCGTTGACTCGACCAACGGCGCCACCTTCGAGGTGCTGGACCCGGTCACCAACCAGACCTACGCCACCGCCGCCGCCGGGCAGAAGGAAGACATCGACGCCGCCGTCGCCGCCGCCCGCGAAGCCTTCGTCAACGGCCCCTGGCCGAAAATGAAGCCGCGCGAACGCGCCCGCATCCTCAATCGGATCGCCGACGCCGTCGAGGCCCAGGAGTCCCGCCTGGCCGAAATGGAAACCTTCGACACCGGCCTGCCCATCACCCAGGCCAAGGGCCAGGCCCTGCGCGCCGCGGAGAACTTCCGCTTCTTCGCGGACCTGATCGTCGCCCAGTTCGACGACGCCATGAAGGTCCCCGGCAGCCAGATCAACTACGTGAACCGCAAGCCCATCGGCGTCGCCGGGCTGATCACCCCGTGGAACACCCCGTTTATGCTCGAGTCCTGGAAGCTCGCCCCGGCACTGGCCACCGGCAACACCGTGGTACTCAAGCCAGCCGAATTCACCCCGCTCTCCGCCTCCCTGTGGGCGGACATCTTCACCGAAGCCGGCGTCCCCGCCGGTGTCTTCAACCTGGTCAACGGCCTGGGCGAGGAAGCCGGCGACGCACTCGTGAAGCACCCGCAGGTCCCGCTGATTTCCTTCACCGGCGAAACCACCACCGGCAAAACGATCTTTCGCAACGCCGCGGAAAACCTGAAGGGCCTGTCCATGGAGCTCGGCGGCAAGAGCCCCTGCGTGATCTTCGCCGACGCGGATCTGGACGCCGCCCTCGACTCCGCCCTGTTCGGTGTCTTCTCACTCAACGGCGAACGCTGCACCGCCGGCTCCCGCATCCTGGTGGAACGCGCGGTCTACGACGAGTTCTGCGAACGCTTCGCCGCCCGCGCCAAGACCATCGTCGTCGGCGACCCGCATGACCCGAAGACCCAGGTGGGTGCCCTGGTCCACCCCGAACACTTCAAGAAGGTTGCCTCCTACGTGGAGATCGGCAAGACCGAAGGCCGCCTGCTCGCCGGCGGCGGCTGCCCCGAAGGCCTGGAAGAGGGCAACTACATTGCCCCCACCGTCTTCGCCGACGTCGCCCCGGACGCCCGGATCTTCCAGGAGGAAATCTTCGGCCCCGTCGTCGCCATCACCCCCTTCGACACCGAAGCCGAAGCCCTGGAACTGGCCAACAACACCAAGTACGGGCTGGCCGCCTACATCTGGACGTCCGACCTCACCCGCGCGCACAACTTCGCGCAGAACACCGAGGCCGGCATGGTCTGGCTCAACAGCCACAACGTCCGGGACCTGCGCACTCCGTTCGGCGGCGTGAAGGCCTCCGGCCTGGGCCACGAGGGCGGCTACCGCTCCATCGACTTCTACACCGACCAGCAGGCCGTGCACATCACCCTGGGCAAGGTCCACACCCCCAAGTTCGGGACCGACGACGCCGCCAAGGTCGACGGCTAACCCCTCCCGACACTTCGCCCGCCTTTTGCAAAGGAGCAAAACCCCATGACCTTTGAAGTTGCCAACCCCATCCCCACACCCAGCATCGCCCCGCCGGACATTGTCCGCTGCGCCTACACCGAACTGGTGGTCACGGACCTGGAGCGGTCGCGGAAGTTCTACGTGGACGTGCTCGGCCTGCACGTCACCGAAGAGGACGAAAACGCCATCTACCTGCGCTCCCTGGAGGAGTTCATCCACCACAACCTGGTGCTGCGCAAGGGCCCGGTGGCCGCCGTCGCCGCCCTGGCCTACCGGGTCCGCACCCCCGAAGACGTGGACGTAGCCGAGGCGTATTACAAGGAACTGGGCTGCCGCACGGAGCGCCGGGCCGACGGCTTCGTGAAGGGCATCGGCGACTCGGTGCGCGTGGAGGACCCGCTGGGTTTCCCCTACGAGTTCTTCTTTGAGACCGAGCACGTGGAGCGCCTCACCCAGCGCTATGACCTCTACTCCGCCGGCGAACTGGTGCGCCTGGACCACTTCAACCAGGTCACCCCGGACGTGCCCCGCGGCCGCGCCTACCTGGAGGATCTGGGCTTCCGGGTTTCCGAGGACATCAAGGATTCCGACGGCGTCACCTACGCCGCCTGGATGCACCGCAAGCAGACCGTCCATGACACTGCCCTGACCGGCGGCGACGGCCCGCGCATGCACCACCTGGCCTTCGCCACGCACGAAAAGCACAACATCATCCAGATCTGCGACAAGATGGGCGCCCTGCGCATTTCCGATCGGATCGAACGCGGCCCCGGCAGGCATGGCGTGTCCAATGCCTTCTACCTGTACATCCTGGATCCGGACGACCACCGCATCGAGATCTACACGCAGGACTACTACACCGGCGACCCGGACAACCCCACCGTCACCTGGGACGTCCACGACAACCAGCGCCGCGACTGGTGGGGCAACCCCGTGGTCCCGTCCTGGTACACCGAGGCCTCCCGCGTCCTGGACCTGGACGGCAACCCGCAGCCGCTGACCTCCCGCACGGAGACCTCCGAAATGGAAGTCACCATCGGCGCCGACGGCTTCTCCTACACCCGTGAACCGGGCGAGGAAAAGGGCTTCAAGGTAGGCTCCCAGCTCTAACGCACGACGACGACGGCGGGCGCGCGCCGCCGTCGTCCTACCCCGTCTTCAGCGTTACTGAACAGAAAGCAGCACGGTGCTAGATCAATCAACTCTCCAGACGGTGGCCGACGAACTGGTCGAAGCCAAGCGGACCCGGACCCCGGTGCCGCTGCTGACCGCCCGCTACCCGGATATGACCATCGAGGATTCCTACGCGGTGCAGAACCTGTGGGCGGACCGGCTGCTGGCCGAGGGCCGGCAGCTGGCCGGGCACAAGATCGGCCTCACCTCCAAGGCCATGCAGGCCGCCACCGGCATCACCGAACCGGACTACGGGATCATCCTCGATGACATGGTGCTGGAAAACGGCGCCACCTTGGACTGGGATGCCTACACCCATCCGCGGGTGGAGGTGGAGCTCGCGTTTGTGCTGGGCAAGCCGCTGGCCGGTCCGCACTGCACGCTCTTCGATGTCCTGGATGCCACGGACTACGTGGTGCCGGCGCTGGAGATCCTGGATTCACGGATCGAGATGAAGGGCCGCACCATAGTGGACACCATCTCCGACAACGCGGCGATGGGCGCCATGGTGGTGGGCGGCAACCCGGTGCGGGCCGCCGACGTCGACCTGCGCTGGGTTTCGGCGCTGCTTTACCGCAACCAGGGCATCGAGGAAACCGGCGTGGCCGCCGGGGTGCTGAACCACCCGGCCGCCGGGGTGTATTGGCTGGCGAACAAGCTGGCGGTGCACGGCACTTCGCTGCAGGCCGGGGAAATCATTCTCGCCGGCTCCTTCACCAGGCCCATGTGGGTCTACAAGGGCGACACCGTGTTCGCCGACTACGGACCGTTGGGAACCATCACATGCCGCTTCGAATGAGCCCCGAGGAAACCTTCGCCGCCCGGCTTGCCGCCGGCGGCCGCAAGACCGGCATGTGGGTGTGCTCCGGCAGCCCGTTGGTCGCCGAAATCTGCGCCGGCTCCGGGCTGGACTGGCTGCTGATCGACGCCGAGCACAGCCCCAACGGGCTCGAATCCCTGCTCGCCCAGCTGCAGGCCGTACATGGCTACCCGGTGAGCGCCGTGGTCCGCCCGCCGTCCGGGGATGCGGTGCTGCTCAAGCAGTACCTGGACCTGGGTGCGCAGAACCTGCTGATTCCCATGGTAGATACCGCCGAGCAGGCCGCCGAACTGGTCCGCGCCGTGCGGTATCCGCCGCAGGGCATCCGCGGGGTGGGCAGCGCGCTGGCCCGGGCCTCGCGCTGGAACCGGATCGACGGGTACCTGGAACACGCCGCGGAGTCCGTGACCTTGCTGGTGCAGATCGAGTCCGCGGCCGCCGTCGAGAATGTTGCCGAGATTGCTGCCGTGGACGGGGTGGACGGCCTGTTCCTCGGGCCCGCTGATCTGGCGGCTTCGATGGGGCACCTGGGCCAGCAGGAGCATCCCGACGTGATCGCCGCCGTCGAGCACTGCATCCGTGTGGCGAAGGCCGCGGGGAAACCGGTGGGTGTGAACGCGTTCGCCGAGGCCACCGCTCGGCGGTACATTGCCGCCGGTGTGGACTTCATCCTGGTGGGCGCCGACGTCGCCCTCCTGGCTCGGGGGAGCGAGGGGCTGGCTGCGAAGTACCTCCCGGCCGCTGAAGACGGGGCCCGCGCGAGTTACTAGTGGGGGCCGGAGGGTTCGCGGGAAATCGAGAAGGCACAAATTACCGTTTTTCGGCTGAAAATCGGTAATTTGTGCCTTTTCGTTTGGCTGCCAGCCTCGGGGTGAGCCGATTTTCCCACGCTCTGGTGCGGGTGGGGCCGATGTTTCCCCACGGGTCTCACCAGTAACATTCGGGGGGAATCTGTGCGGCCGGGGCGGAGGTCCGGCCTGCAAAATCGACCGGTTCGAGATTCTGCTGCCGGTTTGGGAATCTGCTGCCCGTTTAAACCGGCAGCACAAACCCAAACCGGCAGGGAATGCACAAACCGGTAGCAAAGCGCCCGGCCCTACCCCTCCTGCCAGCCTGCCAGCCTGCCAGCCACCCCACCCCAGGCTAAGAAGCCGGCCCGGAACGGTATCCGAAACCGGGCGTCCCATGTATATTGTTTCGCATGCGAAATAACGACGTGACCTCGATCACTTCCGAACGGATCTCCATCCCGGTTGTCGCCGGCGGGACCATTGCCGGCACCCTGCGCCTGCCCGACGGCGAGCCGCGCGCTGCCGTCGTTATCCACCCCGCGACCGCCGTGGCCGAACGGCTGTACACCGGCTTCAGTGAATACCTGGCGGAGAACGGTTTCGCAGTGTTCAGCTACGACTACCGCGGGACCGGTGCCTCCGGCAGCCCGAAGGCTAACCGGCGGCTCCGGATGCGCGACTGGATGGACCAGGACGTCCCGGCGACGGCGGCATGGGTGTGCGAGCGGTTCCCGGACCTGCCGCACCTGGCAGTGGGGCACAGCCTCGGCGCGCACGCCATGGCGCTGAACAACGGGCTGGAGGACCTGCACGGATTTGTGGGAGTGGCGTCGCACGCCGGTGTCACCAAGGCCATCGAGGACCGCAAGGAACGCCGGCGCGTGGGCCTGATCCTGAGCTTCCTGGGTCCGCTGACCGGCCGGCTGCTGGGCGCGGTTCCGGGCAAGAAACTCGGTCTGGGCGAGGACATGCCCGGCGGCGCAATGCTGGAGTGGAGCGGCTGGAGCAAAAAACCCAACTACTTCTTCGACGACCCGAGCATGGACGCCGCCCACCGCACTGCGCAGGTGAAGACCGACGCGCTGGTTATCGGCTTCACCGACGACCCCTGGGCCACACCCCGGCAGATCAACGCCATCTTCAGCCACCTGGTGAACGCCTCGGTGGAGCGGCGCACGTATTCACCCGCCGACGCCGGCATCCCGGCCATCGGGCACATGGGCTTCTTCCGCCGCGGTTCGCGTGAGAAGCTGTGGCCGGAGGTACTCACGTGGTTGACGGACAAAGCAGGGCTCAGCCCGCAATAGGCCCGGATCAGGGACCGCGGGCGGCCACCGGCACGAACGACGTGGCCGGTATCGGCGCCGGGGACGACGACGCCGGGACCAGCCCGGGCGCGGTGCGCACCGCCCGCCCGCCGCGCCTGTTTTTCCTGACACTGACCGCCGAACGCCGGCTGCGGCGCTGGATTGCCGGCCGGGGCGGGGAGCGCGGCATCAGCGCCTCCGCGGGCGGGGTGCTGCTGCATCTGGCCTCGCATCCGGGGGCCAGCACGGGTGAGGTGGCCGAGGCCGTGCAGGCGTCCCCGGCCGGACTGAGCGGGCTGCTGTCCCGAATGGAAACCTCCGGGTTTATCACCCGCACCCCGGATCCGGCCGATGCCCGGACCATCCGCCTGGACCTGACCCCCGGCGGGCGGGAGGCGCTCGGCGTCGTGCGGGAATCCCTTCACGAGCTGAACGCGCGCATCAATGAGGGCTTCAGCGCCGAGGAACTGGCCACCGTGGCACGTTGGCTGCGGCACGTGTCGGAGGCGCTGGACTAACCGGACCGGCCGTCCTGCCCGCACCGGACCGGCCGTTCCGGGAGTGGCATTGTCTAGGATGGGCGCATGTCCCAGAACCCCGCGTCCCAGAACCCCGCCGACTGGACCCCCGCCGGCACCGACCGCCTGCTGCTGCGCCGCCTGGCCCCTGAGGACCGTGACGCCGCGCTGCGCATCCACATGGATCCGCGAACCAACCGGCACAACCCGAATGAGCCCAGCCGGGAGCGGTCCGGGCAGCTGTTCCGGGACTTCCTGGCGCACTGGGAGCGGGAAGGCTTCGGCTACTGGGCGGTGGCCGAACGTGCGGCGCCGGAAACCGTCATCGGCTTCACCGGGCTGCAGCGGGCCGTGGTGGATGGGCAGGACATCCTCAACCTGTACTACCGCTACGATCCCTCCGCGTGGGGCAAGGGGTATGCCGCCGAAGGGGCGCGCGAAGCCGTGCGGCGCGGCCGGGAGCTGCTGCCCGCCCTGCCGGTCATGGCCCGCACCACGGACGCCAACGTCGGTTCGCAGCGCACCGCACTGGCCGCCGGGCTGCAGCGGATCCGCAGCCTGGACCGGCCGTACGCCGGCGAGCTGGAGGTCTACTTCGCCCTCGGCTGGGAGGCGGGCAGTAGGTCAGTGGGCCGAGTTGCCGGCTAATCCTGCGGCCCAGGCACGTGCGGCGGAGGAAGCAATCCCGTCAATGCGTTCCGGGGCCATGACATGGCGGAGATTGCCGCCAATCGCCAGGTCGGTCACCCCGTGGGCAATCGACCACAACTCCGCTGCACGCTGAACCACTTCCTCCGCCGGGACAAAGGGGGCAACCGCTGCCTCGAGCAGCACCTGCACGCGTCCGGCCTGCGTCAGGAGTTCCGGGTAGGCATCCTTGTTGATGCCCGAACCGAACATTACGGCGAACCGCGTCGGGTCCTCGCGCGCAAACACCAAATAGGCGACGGCGATCTGCTCGGCCCGCTCACCGAGGCTGGATTCCAGCCGCAGACCGGCGAAATAGGTTTCCAGTTCCGTGAAGGCTTGCTGTGCGACGGCGGCCAGCATGGCGTCCCGGTCAGCAAAATGCCGGTAGGGGGCACCGGATGACACTCCGGCCCGGCGGGCAGCCTCGGCCACGGTAAACCCCCGGGGGCCCCGTTCCCGGACCAGCTCAATGGTCGCTTCCAGCAGCGCGCTGCGCAGATTTCCGTGGTGGTAACTCGATCGTTCGGCCACAAAACACTCCTTCCATGTATGAGGTTCTCACATTTGCGGTTAGGGTGCATGTAATAGGGACTTACATAGCCGCTTCGTAACCGTTGGAGGAAGCATGCAGTTCGAGAACACCACCGCCCTGATCACCGGAGCCAGTTCCGGGATAGGCGCTGAGTTTGCCCGTCAGCTGGCCCGCCGCGGAGCCGATGTTGTGCTGGTGGGCCGCCGTGAAGACGCCCTCACGGCGGCGGCAGCTGAAATCACCGCCGACACCGGCCGAAAGGCCCACGTGGTGCCTTTCGACTTGGACGTGGACCGGGCCGGCGTGCTCCTGAAACAACGCGTCGACGCCATGGGCATCACTGTCGACACCGTGGTTAATTGCGCCGGCGCCGGCCTGACCAAGGCTTTTGCGGAGTCCACTGAACAGGAAATCCACATGCAGCTGCAGGTGAATGCCGAGGTGCCGCTTGGGATCACCCGGGCGTTCCTGCCGGACCTGCTCGCGGCAGGGCGCGGGGCGCTGGTCAATGTCGGAAGCATGACCGGTTACATGCCCGTCCCCGGCATGGGGGTGTATGCCGCCGCGAAGGCATTCCTGATCCGGTTTACCGAGGCACTTGCACATGAGGTCCGCGGCTCCGGTGTGGTGGTGATGGTGCTGTCTCCGGGGCCGACCCGCAGCGGGTTCTACGCACGCAGCGGCACCAGCACCGACGGCGCCCGGTTCCAGACCCCCGAGCAGGTGGTCTGCACAGCCCTGAAGGCCCTCGACCGCCGCAGGCCTCCGGTCAGCGTCATCGCGGGCCGTTCCAACCGCGTGGTCCGGCGCCTGGTCGATTTTCTGCCAGTCCGCACAGTTCTGCGGCTGGCCGAATCCCGGCCGGCGGCCTAAGCCGGGACAGCGCTCCGGGCCGGCGAGCCCTTCGGAACAGCCGGCACGGCCAATAGGTAAACCAGCGCCGCGACCGGCAGCACCACGCCCAGGCTGGTGAACAGCTCCAGCGCCGGCGGGCCGGTGCCGCTGACCACGCCGGTCAGCGTGAAGGTGATGGTGATGGAGGAGAGCATAAACACCGGCACCAGCACCGCCGCCAGCCCGACGCCGACCGCACGGCCCGCCCCGCGCCGCCGTCGGGCCCATACCCACAGCACGGGCAGCAGCAGCGCGATCCAGACCCAGTGGTGGAACCAGGAAATGGGTGAAATCGCGAGCATTACCACGGCGTTCGCGGTGACCGCCGCGACCGTGTCCCCGGCGCGGTCCATCCGGCGGATCACCAGGAAGCCCAGGACGACGACGGCGGCGCAGGCCAGCAGCCACAGCGGGCGCTGCAGGGACTCGGGGACGCCCAGATGCGGGATCAGCGAGTTCAGCGACACGTTGTACATTTCGGACGAATCGCCCACCCGGCTGGGATCGGAGAGCGACTCGAACCAGAACTTCCGGGCCTGCTCCGCGGCGGCCAGCCAGCCGACGGCCACCGTGGCGGCGAAGGTGGCGCCCATGGTGAGGATGGCCCGCCAGTCCTTCCGGGCCAGGAAAATCAGGCCGAACGCCAGCGGGGTGAGCTTGATGCCCGCCGCCAGCCCGATCAGCACGCCGCGCGGCAGCTTCGACGACGCCGGCCGGAGCAGATCGGCCAGGACCAGCAGCATCAGCAGGGGGTTCAGCTGGCCGAAGCCCATGCCTTCCCGCCACGGCCCGAGTATCCCGATCAGCAGGGTCGCCAGGACGGTTAGGCCGGGCAGTCCGAGTGTGGTGGCAGCCCGCTCCGGCAGCGCACTGTTGTCCACCAGGTAGCGGGACGCGAGGAACGCCACCGCCACCAGGCACGCACACGCCGTGGCGGTCAGCAGCACCAGGCCCAGGGTTTCGGGCAGGAACGCGAACGGCACCAGCAGCACGGCCGCGAACGGCGGATAGGTGAACGGCAGGCCGCGGGTGTCGGTCTGCACCAGGCTCGGGTCATACAGCCGGTGCCCGCCCTGGCCCAGAAGGGCGCGGGCACCTTCGCGGTAGACGGTGAAATCCAGTCCGTGGATTTGCGCGCCGAGGACCACCAGGACCAGCGCCACGGGCAGCCCGAGCCACAGCCAGAGGGCCTGCGCGCGGGTGCGGGGGCGGAGCTCCGCCGTCGTTAAAGCCATGCCTGCCAGTTTAGGCGGGAACGTCGCTACCCGGCGGCGGGACCATCAGGGCGCCGCGGGTTGCGGCTGCAGGTCCAGGCGCATAAAGGTGCTGTGGGGGTCCTCGGTGTAGCTGCCGAAGGGCGGGCACCCGGTGAAGCCGTGCCGGGCGTAGAGCCGGCGGGCCGGGGCGAAGAAGTCCTCCGTACCGGTTTCCAACAGCAGGCGAAGGTAGCCGCGTGCGGTCGCTTCCCCGATGATGCCCCGCAGGAGCGTCCCGGCGACGCCGCGGCCCCGGGCAGCCGTGGCCGTGCGCATGCTCTTGATTTCACCCTGCTGCGAATCGAGTTCCTTCAGCGCCCCGCAGCCCAGCAGGACCCCGTCTTCCCGGACCGTCCAGAACGTGACCGCGGGATCGCGCAGGGCCGCTGGGTCCAGGGCATGCACGCTTTCCGCAGGCGACGTGGCATACATGTCCGCCAAATGCTCCTGCATCAGCGCCAGGACATCGGGAGCCGCGGGGTCGCCGCGGCTCAAGTCCATGCCCTGCAGTCCAGGCACAATCACCGCGTGCGCGGGTTCGGCTTCGCGGCCAGGGCCCGCTGCGCGGCGAGGATCGCCGACAGGGTTCCGGCCTTGGCGTGGTTCTTGTCCTGCTCGGCGGCCGCGCCGGGGGAGCCTGCTGCCGCAGTGGAACCGGACTCGGCGCCGGTCTCCGCCGGGGCCTGCAAAGCCAGTCGCATGAAAATGCTGCCCGGATGCGCCTGGTACTTCCCGAACGGCGGGCAGACCACAAAACCGTGGCGCTGGTACAGGCGCCGGGAGGAGGCGAAGAAGTCCTGGGTGCCGGTTTCCAGCAGCAGGGACGCATACCCGCGGGTCCGCGCATCCGAGATGATCTGCTGCAGGATCACCTGGCCCACGCCCAGGCCGCGCGCGTGCGGGGAGGTGCGCATGGAGGTGATTTCAGCGCAGAATTCGGTAATGCCGTTTCCGGGAGCCGGGCGGAACTCCTTCATGGCACCGCAGCCGAGCAGTGTGCCGTTCTCGCGCACGGTCCAGAAGGTCACCGACGGGTCCTTCAGATACGGCGGGGTGAGGCCGACGGCGCCGGCCCCCAGACCGGGGTACAGCAGGTCGCGGTTCTGAGCCAGCAGGGAGATGACATCGGGCTTGGCCGGATCGTCGCGGAGCAGGCTTACCTGGCGCGGCTTCTGGTCTCCGGACTGCGTGGGCCGGAGGGTGCGCAGGGTGTCGTGGAGCGAGGGCTGCGGGGCAGCCGGGGCAGCCCGCTGGCCCGGGGCGGCAAAGGGAACGGGTGCCGGGGTCTTGATCGGCGGCGGTGGGATGAATTGGGACATTGTTGCTACTTCTTCTTCCAACGAGGGGACGGAGAGGGGAGGGGTTTCCGGCGGAACGGCCGGTGCAGGTGCAGGTGCTGGTGACGATGCCGGGTCAAGCGAAAGTGCTGGGTCAAGCGAAAGTGCCGGGTCGGGGGCAAGGGCGGGCGCCGGTGCAGGTGCCGGTTCGCCCGGGGGAACCGGGGCGGCTGCGGACTGCGGTGCAGGCACGGTTGATGCCTCGGGGGCGGCGTGGACAGCCTCGCCGGGCTCGCGCCGTCGTCGTGCCCAGTTCCGCACCGGCACCACCAGCAGGGCGCCCGCTGCAGCGGCACTGACGCCGTACAGGACCAGGTCCCACCGCGAACCGCCGCGCACCGCATATGTTTCCCGCAGTGCGGCGGCGGCGCTGAAGGAGGCGATATAAAACGCCGGCGCGCCCAGCGCCAGCAGCCCCAGGTGCCAGTTCGCCGTGCCCCGCGCCGAGGGAAGCTTGCCGCGCAGGCCGGCCACGAGCACTGCCAGTGCAGCCAGGCAGCCGAACCCCGCCCACGCCATGACCAGCGGAGTGGAGAGGCTGGTGCCGGCGTCGGCGAGCGTGCGGGAAATGGTATCCAGGGACGTTCCGGGAACTGCGGCCCGGGGGTTCCAGACGAGGATGTGGAACAGCCCGACGGCGGCGTAGGCGCATACAGCGAAGCAACCGGCAACCCCCCGCCATGCTGCTGCAGCTGTTGGCCCCCCGCCACGTCTCATGCGCTGAGTCTAACCGCTGCTCCCGGCCGTTCCGCGGCGCCCCTCTAACGTGTCAGGGCGGTGTCACAAACGGGAAAATGCGGGGAGAGCCGGCGGCGGTCCGCCCCCGGGTACACGGCTCAAACCGCCGCTTACCTTTCCGCCGGTTTCTGGGCCGTGACCGCTTCCAGGACCCGTTGGAATCCCGGCTCAATCCGGACGCGCATCCGGCGGTCCTCACCTGCATGGGTCAGCTGGTCGTAGCCGGTTCCGTTCCACCAATAAACGTATGGACTGATCTGGCCGGGGGAATCGCTGTATCCCCTGGCGGTAAGGATGGCCATGTTGTTGAGCGCGGCCAGCACTGAGTCATCCTCAATGACGTGGAACATCAGCTGGTGCCGGCTGGGGATGCTCATCAGCCAGCCGAAGTCCTCGCGGACCTGTTTGCCGGTGAGCTCCGTGGCCAGCCCCGGAAGGAGCAGAGCCCTGCTGGCGGTGTAGAAGGATGAGCCCATCAGGATGTTGAAAGACGCGTTTTCCGGTGAGGTCACTTTTTCCAGGAGTTCGGTCTTCAACCCGGCAAGGTTCGCCATGCCCTGTTTCCGGAGTGCCTCCCAGCCACCGAAGGTCCGCGCATTTTCGTGCCGGAACACAGCGACGCTCTCCGGAAGGTCCAAGGCAAGCATCTCGACCACACCGGGCGCGAACTCTCGGTAGGGATGGTTGCCGAGTCCGGGAATGCTGGATTCATCGTAGAGGCGGGCAAAAGTGTGGCCGGGAATGTCCGCAGCGGGCACGGTGTCAAAGGGGGAGGGAGCATCAAAGCTCCTCAACCGCTGCTGGAGATGGACGCTGATCAGGGACCGCCATGCCGGTTCCGGCTGCGGGCTGCAGGTGGCAGCTATGTTCCAGAATCCGAACTTACGGCCCGTGCCGTCCACTGCATGATCCGGGTAAACGGTCACCTCGTACCCCAGCTCGGCGAAAACCTGCCGGGTGAGCGCCCGGAAATGATTCGCCGTGGAGATGGAGAAGAACGTCAGGTGCGGATCCGGGCTTTCCGCTCCGCCCGGCTGCCTCTTCTTGAAAATTCCCACGGGGACTCCCCTTCGCTGAGCCGGTCAATAGAATTCCCATCAAGCCAATTCACGTCGCGCTCAGCCTAAGGAGTCCTGCACCCTGCACCGGGATAGACATGCGGAACACCCGGGGGAATTCTTCGGCCTGGCCGGTCAGGTGTCCAGCTTGGCCAGCAGGCCCGCCAGTGTCTTCCGTTCGTCCTCGTCCAGGGGTGCGAGCAGCCGGTGTTCGGTGGCCACATGGTCCGGCAGGGCGGCGTCGACGGCGGCCCTGCCGGCATCGGTGAGCGCCACCTGCTTGCCGCGCCCGTCGGCGGAGTTGGGGGAGCGGCGCACAAACCCCTGCGCCTCCAGCCGGTTCAGCCGCTGCGCAATGGCGGCGGAGGTAACCATGGAACTGGCGGTGAGCTCGCGGGGGCTGAGCGTGTACGGCGGGCCCGAGCGGCGCAGTGTGGCCAGCACGTCAAAGGACGCCGCATCCAGGCCGTGCGCAGCGAAGGTTTCCGCCAGCTCGTGGCGCTGTTTGCCTCGCGCTGGATCGGTGAGCGGCTCACGGGGCGGAAAGTGGCGGCCGGCGCTGCCGGACTGGCCGGCGTCGGGCTGCTGGTGCTGCAGGCGGAAGCCCGGCTGGATGCGCTCGGCGTGGCAGCCGCGCTGGGCGGCTCCGTGGCCATGGCCGCAGGTGTTGTCCTGACCAAGAAGTGGGGCACCCCGGATACGCTGCTGGCCGCCACCTCGTGGCAGCTGGTGGCCGGCGGGTTGTTCCTGCTGCCGGTGGCCCTGCTGGTGGAGGGGCCGCCGCCCGCCCTGACCGGCACCAACTTGGCCGGGTACGCCTATCTGGGCCTGGTCGGCACCGCGCTGGCCTACTCGCTATGGTTCCGCGGCCTGCACCGGCTGCCCGCTTCCGGGACGGCGCTGCTTGGGCTGCTCAGTCCGGTAGTGGCGGCCGCGGCCGGCTGGCTGCTCGTGGGGCAGGCGCTCAGTCCGGGTCAGTGCCTGGGTGCCGCGGTGGTCCTGGCCACCCTGGTGCTGGCGGGACCAGCGGGTGTGCGGCGGGGCGCTCCGGGTCCCTCCGGTTTGGGAAATCCCTGCCACTGCGCAGCGGAGGGATTTCCCAAACCGGCAGGAAATGCACAAACCGACACGCCAAGGTCGCACTTCCCCGCATAGTCATGTTCAATACATATATTGCTCACATGACTAACCGGGAAATGCGCGAACCCACGTTCCTGATCCTCACAGCCCTAGCCCGCAGCAGGCAGCACGGCTACTCGCTGCTCACCGAAACCAAGAAACTCTCCGGCGGGCGGGTGGCACTGAAGCCGGGCAGTCTCTACACCAGCCTGGACCGACTGCAGGAGGAAGGCTTGGTGCAGGACGCCGGCGAGGAAGTGGTGGCCGGACGCCTGCGCCGCTACTACGCGCTGACGGATGCCGGGGCCGAAGCCCTGCACGTCGAGGCCGCACGGATGGAAGCCGCGGCGAGCGCCGCCCGGCAAAGCCTGAGCCTGCGGTCCAAGGGGGCAACGGCATGAGCGACGCCCTGGAACGCCGTTACCGCCAGATGCTGCGGGCCTACCCGTCCCGCTGGCGCAGCAGGCACGGCGAGGAACTCGTCGGGGTGATGCTCGACGTCGCCGCCGCCGAGGGAAGGCAAAAGGCCACGCGGTCCGAACTGGCGCACGTTGTGCTGCACGGAGCGGCGGCCCGGGTGAACCAGTATCTGCCCCGACGACACCGGGACCGGCTGGCCGCCGTCGGCTGCATCGGCGGCACCTCGCTGGCGCTGGTGATGCTGGTCCTTGGCGAACTCGGACGCTGGTTCCGGTGGAACAGTTACAACTTGGTGGATCATCCGTTCGGGGCCTTCACTACCCCCGCGGTGATCGTGTTTATCCTCACCCTCACGGCCTTCGGCGCTGTGGCTGCACACCGTCGGACCACCGCGAAGATCCTGCATGGTGCCGCCCTCGCGGCCGCGGTCGGCGTGGGGATTACCCTCGCGGTGACCGAGCCAAGCATTAAAGTCCATCCGCTCGTGTTCTGCTTCTTCGCTGCCGCAAACCTGTTGGCACTGCTGGGCAACCCCGTCCGGACCGCACGGCTGCATGTGTTCATCGGTGCACCGGCGCTGGGCGTCCTCATCACGGTAACCAGCTACCTGCAGGGAGGCGGTGCGCAGCGGACCTTCTGGGGCGGGCCGTACCTGATCAACGACCAGCGGCTGGCGTTCTGGTTCCTGGAGCTGCTGGTGGTCGCGGCGCTGCTGGCCGCTGTCGGACCAGGAATCCGGCCATGGGCCTGCCTGCTCCTCGTCCCGCTGACGTCCCTGCCGTTGTCCGGACTGTTCCTAAGCCTCGGGGGTAACAGTTCCATCGGGCTGATAGGCGTCCAACCGGCATTTTTCTACGGGCTGTGTTCCGTAGCCGGCCTGGTCAGTGCCTGGGCGGCTTGGAAGAGCCCGGTCATCAGCTTTTCCAGGAACAGCACCGGCACCACCACAGCCTGAACCGACCGGTTTGGGAAATCCCTGCCGGTGCGCTGCGGAGGGATTTCCCAAGCGGCAGGGAACGCGCAAACCGTAGGCATTTCGCGCTCCAAATCCCCGCCGTTTGTGCATTTTCCCGCGGTGCGCAGCGCGGGAAAACGCACAAACTGCGGGGGAATGCCCATCACCTTCGCCCCTGCGGCCCCAGCGAGTCCTCCGTCCGGGCAGGCCGGCGCTGCGGCTATGGCGGCGGCTATGGAACCGGTGCCGGCTCCGGTGCCGCGAGCTGGGCGCGGATTTCCTCGCCCAGCCGGTCCGTCATGTAGTGCCGCCACTGCGGCAGGCCGTGCACGTCGTCGTGCCAGAGACTGGCATCAATCGTCTCGTTCAGTGCCGCGCGCAGCCCGGGCGCGTCCGGCAGAGTTGCGAAGCGCAGCTGGACCGGACGCTTGGTGGCGGCGGTGACGGTGAGGACAAACCCGCCGTCCTCATCCAGCCGACCAATCAGCAGCACCCCCGAGCGGCCCAGCCGGGTCAGGGACAGCTGCCGGAACGCGGTCCGGGCGCGCAGCGCGGCGGCGGGCACGCTGATACTGCGCAGCAGTTCGCCCGGTGCCAGCGCGGTGCGGCAGTCTCCCACCACCAGCTCGGCCACGGGAACCCGGCGGGACGTGCCGTCGGGGGAGTGGATCAGGGCAACGCCGTCCAGGGCCGCGGTCAATGCGGTCATGGGCCCGGCGGGCAGCCCGGTGCAGATGTTCCCGCCCACGGTGGAGACATTCCAGACCTTAAAGGAGGCCACAAAGGAATCACAGCACGGCCGCACCAGCTTCAGGGCCTGCCATTGGCGGTCCGCGGGGACGGCATCGGGAAATGCGTATAGTTCGGCGATGGTGCAGGTCGCAGCGATCTCCAGACCGGCGTCGGACACCGTCAGCGGTTCCCAGCCTGCGCCGGTGATGTCCAGCAGCCGCTGCAGGTCTTCGCTTCCGTTGGAATACAGCACCGTGCCCCCGGCGAGCCAGGCATCGCCCGGGCGCCACTGCTGCGGGTCCGCGGTGCGGACCAGCTCGGAAACGGTGGATATGTCCATGATGTCCCTATGAGGTTAATGAGGTGTGCGGGTGGATGGGGCCGCTCACGGCCCGCAGGGGCCGCCCGCTGGCAGCGGTCCCGGATCGGGCGGCCACGATCTCGGCGAAAACGGACACAGCCGTTTCCTCGGGCGTAGCGGCGCCGATGTCCAATCCTAGAGGTGAGTGCAGGGCCTGCAGTTCCGCCGCGCCCAACCCCGCAGCATGCAGGGCCGTCAGGCGCTGGTCGTGGCTGCGGCGCGAGCCCATGGCCCCCACATAGCCCAGATCCAGGCGCAGCGCTTCGACCAGCGCCGGCACGTCGAACTTCGCGTCGTGGCTGAGCACGCACACCACGGTGCGGGCATCGAACCTCCCCGCCGCCGCCTCCCCGCGCAGGTACTGGTCCGGCCACTGCACCTGGACCGAGTGGGCGGCGGGAAAACGCTCCGGGGTGGTGAACACCGGGCGGGCGTCGCAGACGGTGACGTGGTAGCCCAGTAGCCGGCCCTGCCGGGCGAGGGCGGCCGAAAAATCATTGGCGCCGATCAGCACCAGCCGGGGCGGGGCCAGCCGGGACTCCAGGAACAGTGCGGGAGCGCTGCCTTCGCATGTCCCGCTGCCCGGACCGTCCAGTTCGACGACGCCGGTGCGGCCCGCAGCGAGCAGGGGCGACAGCCGGGCGGCGGCACGTTGCAGGACACCATTAGGGAGGGCAGCTTCTGGGCGGACATTGAGCAGCGCGGCCAGCTCCGGGCCGTGCGCGGCGAGCAGTGCGGCCGGGGCGGCGGCAGCGGCGGGGCTGGCAACCAGCAGCGGAAGCTGGCGTGCACCGTCGCCGTCTCCGGCGGGGAGCGCACGGATCAGGGCGCACGGGGCGCCGGCCAACGCGGGGAACGTCCCCGCAGCCACGGGCTCCACCAGGACGTCCAGCGTTCCGCCGCAGCTGAGCCCGACGGCGAAGGCATCGTCGTCGCTGTAGCCAAAGACCTCCAGCCGCGCGCGTTCGTCCGCAAACACGTCCTCGGCCACTGCTATAACGGAGGCTTCCACGCAGCCGCCCGATAGCGACCCGGTGACCTGCCCGCTGCCGCTGATGAGCATGGAGGTGCCCACCGGCCTCGGCACCGATCCGGAAGCACGCACAATGGTGGCTGCGACGCATGGTTCCCCTGCGGACGCCAGCACCTCGAGCATCTCCAACACTGCGGCCTACCCTCCAAATTGCAGGGAAGCGTACCACGCTGTTCAGGCGGGCGGGATACCCCGGAGGTCAGCCCGAACCGGGTGCGGCGTCGGCATCGCTCCCGGCATCGCTCCCGGCATCGCTCCCGGCTGCGGGCCCGGTCCGCGGCCCGGTCCGGGTGAGCAGCAGATAGCCGAGCAGCGCAGCACCCCACAGCAGGAACAACGGATCCCAGAGCCAGGCATGGCCGATCATTGCCGCCCTGTCATAGCCGGTTTCCGGGCGCACCAGCCCGCTCAGCACAGCCTGGCTGACGGCCATGTTGGCGCCGCCGTAGAGCACCAGCAGCACCGCACCGGCCCAGCAGGCTGCCCGCCAGTAACCCGCCACGGACAGCTGGCCGTAGGCGAGGGCCACCGGAAGATGTGCAGCGGCAATTTTGATCAGTGCCACCACTGCCAGGATCAGCCCGGTCCGCAGCGGCTCCAAGACGGACTGCTCAACCGCCCAGCGGCCCACCGTGTCCAGCAGCCACTGCCCGCCCACCGCCCAGTACAGACTGAACGCAGCGTGCACCAGACCGGCTGCGCACGCCGTCCAGATGCACCAGAGGCTCAGATCCCGGCGGGTGTCGGCGTCCATCGCCTTCCATTGTGAGAAGCAGGCCAGGGCACAGGAACCCGCGCCGGGCAAACGCCGGACGGTGTTGACAGAAAACTACCGGCCGGTAACGTGGGGGGCTCCCGAAGGTGCCGGACAGAGCCCGGCACACAGAGGAGCGACATGAAGAACGTGACGAAAAGAACGGCCGTCCTATTGTCCACCGCCGGCCTGTTGGCCGGCTCCGCGGTCCTGGCACTGCCGGCAACGGCCGCGATGACCGAGTGCGAACCCGGTGATATTCGAACAGTCTTCGAGCCCGGTTCGGTCATTCCCGGCATGGGAGCGCCGCGGGAATCGGCAACCCTCACCAACTCCTCCACAGAAGCCGCACCGGTTCCGGCATCCCGGATGGCTGCTGCCGCGTCTTCCGTCAAGGTCCCCGAGTCCGTCTCCCTGACGGACGTCCTCTCCACCCTGAAGTCGGACCATGGCATTGATGCCTTCGAGGAGCAGACTTGGAGTGCGGGCCAGAAGATTGGCGCCATCACGCTGTCCCCGGGCCAGTCGATGGATGTCACTTACGGGTTCAACGAAGTTGCCTTTTCCGGCACGCAGCAGAGCTGTCAGCTGGACGGCCGGTTCGGTTCTGAGACAAGCTTCAACGGCACGGCGCCTACCGGAGAGTACGTCCGGTACGCGGACCCCTATACAAATCCTTGACACCTTCGACGGCGCTCGCCCAGACTGTCCGGAATATCAATTGCGTCTGCCGGAAAGATCGAATCAAGTCGGCGCAGCCGATGGTCAAGGGCGCTCAGCGCCGGCTGCCGACGCAGCCCTAGCGAAAGCTGACACCCGTGTCCTCAGAACCAGCGCCGGACGCCCCGGGTCACGGGGCGTCCGGACCGGACTTCCTCACCGCATTCAACACCGCACGTTTCGCTGAAGCGGAAGCCATGCTGCGCCCCTGCCTGGACATTCCCCGCTGGTGCAACGAGATTGCCGCAGCCCGGCCCTTCGCCACCGCCGGGGAGCTGCTGAGCTTTGCCGAACTGGCGGCCCCGGACTTCACCGAAGCCGAAGTCGACGGCGCACTGGCGCACCATCCGCGGATCGGCGAGCGTCCGGCCGGCTCCGGGGTTGAAGGCGCCTTTTCCCGCAGCGAGCAGGCCTCCGTCAGCGGCTTGTCCGGAGTCAGGGACCGGCTGGGTGCAGGCAACCGCGCCTATGAGGACCGGTTCGGCCGGGTGTTCCTGATCCGCGCCGCCGGCCGCAGCGCCGAGGAGATCCTTGCCTCGCTCCAGGACCGCCTGCAGCACACAGTAGAAGAAGAACTGCCCGTCATCGCTGCCCAGCTGCGCGATATCGCCATCCTGCGCCTGGACGGACTGCTCCACCCATGACCCGCCGCCGCGTCACCGAGGCCGAAGTGCAGGACGGCGCCGGGCTGCTCGGCGTCGAACTGGCGGCGCCGGCGTATCCAAAGGCCTCGTCGCCGCCCTCTCCGCCCGCCAGATTCGCTGCTTCCGAAAAGGTCCAGTCATGAGCACCCCGCCCCCGAATACCCCGCCCCCGAATACCTCCGCACCGCGCTACCACGCCCCCGGTGGCGGCCTGCCCGCCCAAACCGAACTGCCCACCGGCCGGGCCGTGGTCACTGAGGCCTACACGGTGATTCCCCGCGGGGTGCTGCGTGACACTGTCACCAGCGTCCTGCCCGAATGGACGGACACCCGCACCTGGATCCTGAATCGCCCGGTGGCCGGCGGTGCCACCACGTTCGCGCAGTACCTGGTGGAGGTGGGCCCGGGCGGCGGCTCGCGTGCTCCGGAACCGGAAATGGAAGTGGAGTCCTTCGTCTTTGTCCTGGAAGGCACGCTCACCGTGCGGCTGCTGGGCACCGACCACCCCCTTCCCCCGGGCGGGTTCGCCTACCTGCCGCCCGAAGCACTCTGGGGCGCCTTCAACGATACGGACGAAACGGCCACGTTCGCCTGGATCCGCAAGGCCTGGCAGCCGCTGGCCGGGCGCACCCCGCAGCCTGTGTTCGGCAACGAGGCGGAGATTGAACCGGTGGGCATGCCGGGCGCGGACAACAAGTGGCGCACCACCTCGCTGATCCCCGTGGACGACGTCGCCTATGACATGCACATGAACGTGGTGACCTTCGAACCCGGGGCAGTGAGCCCGTTCGCCGATACCCACGTGATGGAGCACGGGCTGTACGTGCTGGAGGGCAAGGCCGTGTACCGGCTGAACCAGGACTGGGTGGAGGTGGAAGCCGGCGACTACCTGTCCCTGCGCGCCTTCTGCCCGCAGGCCTGTTACGCCGGCGGGCCCGGCAACTTCCGCTACCTCCTCTATCAGGACGTGAACCGCCAGGTCCTGCTGGGCGGCCGGCGATGAGCGGGCCGGTTTCGGTCCCGGTGGGAGATGCCCGGGCCGCTGGTTCCCGGACCGGCTATTCGGTCAACTGCTCCATCCTCTTCACCGAGCTGCCGCTGCTGCAACGTCCCGCCGCGGCCCGGGCGGCGGGGTTCGACACCGTGGAATTCTGGTGGCCGTTCGCCGAACCCGTCCCGCCGGAAGCGGACGTGCGCGCCTTCGAGGCAGCCATCCGTGATGCCGGGGTGCAGCTGGGTGCCCTGAATTTCGACGGCGGAACCATGGAGGCCGGGGAACGCGGGCTGCTCTCGCTGCCGCACCGCGGGGCGGATTTCCGCGCTAACGTGCAGGTGGTGGCCGGGATCGGCGAACGGCTGGCCTGCCGGTTGTTCAACGCCCTGTACGGCAACCGGAGCCCGGAGTATTCCCCGGCCGAGCAGGACGCCGAAGCGCTGCGGAACCTGCGCGAAGCTGCCGCCGCCGTCGCGCCGTTCGGCGGCACCGTGCTGCTGGAACCGCTCAGCGGCGCCCCGGACTATCCGCTGAAAACCGCCGCGGACGTCTTCGCGGTGCTCGCGGACCTGCACGGCGCCGGAACGGACAACGCGGCGCTGCTCGCGGACCTGTACCACCTGGCCGTGAACGGCGACGACGTCGCGGCGCTGCTGGCCGGCGGAGCCGCTGCCCGGTTCGGGCACGTGCAGATAGCCGATGCGCCCGGCCGGGGTGCACCGGGTACCGGGCAGCAGCCGCTGGTGCAGTGGATCTCCGACCTCCGGGCCGGCGGCTACCGCGGGGAGGTTTCCCTGGAGTACCGGGCACCGCTGCGGGATGCGTTTGCTTGGCTGGAGGACCCCGGCGCCTGTGTGGGGAGCTGACGTGGAAGGGGGCCGCAACAGAGGCCCCGGCGCGCCCAATGAGGAGGGACCCTACTGATACCGGCGTCACACAGGTGAGGGTGCCCACAATGACGGCCGTCGCATTTTAGGAACCGTGCGCCCTGAAAGTAGGGTCTACTTATGGCCCCATTTCGAAACAGCCGCGCGGCTGCGCTCCCCGCAAAACTCTCCCGTTCCTGGCTGCTGGCCTCCGCAGCCAACGAAGCGAACTTTGCACCGGCGCTCGCTTCTGAGGCTGATTCCGTGGTCTTCGACATGGAAGACGCCGTCCCCGCGCCCGGCAAGGCCGAAGCCCGTGAACGCGTTGTCGAGGCACTGTCCACCGGCATGACCGCCTGGGTGCGGGTCAACGGCATCGAAACCGATTACTGGGCTGATGACCTGGCCGCCCTGTCCAAGGCTCCGGGCCTGCGCGGCGTGATGCTGGCCATGACCGAAAAGCCCGAGCAGGTCACCCACACCGCCATGCGGCTGCAGGCCGGCACCCCGGTGCTCGCCCTGGTGGAATCCGCCCTCGGCATTGAAAACGCCACCGCCATTGCCAGCGCACCCGGCACCTTCCGGCTCGCCTTCGGCGTCGGCGACTTCCGCCGCGACACCGGCGCCTCGGACGAGCCGATGGCCCTGGCCTATGCCCGCTCCAAGCTCGTGGTCGCCTCCCGCGTGGGCCAGCTGCCAGGCCCCATTGACGGCCCCACCGTCGGTGCCCTGGGCGAGAAGCTGCTGGACGCCTGCAAGGTCACCCAGAGCATGGGGATGACCGGCAAGCTCTGCCTGATGCCCGAGGCCGCGGACTTCATCAACCAGGGACTGTCGCCGAGCGAATCCGAAATCACCTGGGCGCACGAGCTGCTCGAAGCGCACGCGGCCGGCGCCGTGGTGGGCGACGGCTCCTACCTGCCGCGCCTGGCCCGTGCACAGAAGATCTCCTCGCTGGCCGATTCCTACGGACTGTGGAACGCCTAAGCGGTTTTTAGCCGGCCGACCAGCGGCGGTTTCTCACCAGCCTGGTCAGCCGGCCGCGTCCGCCCGGTCCAGCAGCCGCAGCACCATCCGGGTCAGGGCAAAGGCAGCGTCCATGTCATAGTCCGGCTGGCTGATGTCCGCGAACAGATGCGCCGCGCCCGCATACAGGATCAGGTCCGCGTCCGGGCTGGCCGCGGCCAGGTTCTCTGCGGCGTCCAGGTCGCCCTCCTCCACGAAGTACGGGTCGGCGTCCATGCCGTGGATTTGCACCGGCACCGCTGCGGGCCAGCTGTCGGCGAAGGTGCCCAGCGGTGCGCACGCGCTAATTAGCACCGCACCGCGGGCGCCGGGCCGGGTCTGCGCCAGCCGCTGCGCCGGCATCACGCCGAGTGAAAAACCGATGTAGACCATCTCCGGCGGAAACCGCTCGGCAATCCGTACGCCCAACTCTTCGACGGTGTCCATACCGAGCTCGGCGGCGTACTCGATCCCCTCGTTCAGGTTCCCGAAGATCCGCCCGTCATACAGGTCCGGCACGGTTACGGTGTGCCCGGCCTCGCGCAGCACCTCAGCGAAGGCGTCCATCCCCGCGGTCAGGCCCAGGGCGTGGTGGAAGAGCAGGACGTTTGCCATCGGTTCTCCTAGGGCTCGACGAGGATGCCATCCTCGTCCGCGTACAGCACCGCACCGGGACGGAAGGTGACGCCGCCGAACTCTACGGGCACATCCACCTCGCCGACAGAGTTCTTGGCGCTCTTGCGCGGATTCGAGCCCAGCGCTTTCACGCCCAGCGGCAGCTTGGCGACGGCGGTGCGGTCGCGGATGGCGCCGTTGATAACGACGCCGACCCAGCCGTTCTCCACGGCGGCCCCGGCAATCAGATCCCCCATCAACGCGGTGTTCAGCGAGCCGGCGCCGTCGATCACCAAGACCGCGCCGTCTCCGGGGGAGTTCAGCAGGGATTTCACCAGGCCGTTGTCCTCCAGGCAGCGCACGGTCCGGATGGGGCCGGTGAAGGCGGTGTGTCCGCCCAGGTCCTTGAACTGCAGGGACACGGAGGCCAGCTCGTCGCCGCGCTCGTCATAAAGGTCAGCTGTGCTCAGTCGGGTTTCCATGGCACCTACTGTGGCAGAGGCCGTGCCCCGTGTCGGCGCTGCCACGCCGTCGCCGGTAAGTTGCCCGGGCTAGGCCGTGGCGGGCTGGGCGTGGGACTTCAGGACATCCACAATCTGGAGCAGGTCGCCCACCGAGCTCGAGCGGTTGTCCCGTGTGGACTGGGGCCAGCCGCCGGGCAGCCCTTCGTTGTAATACAGTCCGTCGGCCAGCAGCGTGATGGCCCGGGCGATGGCCGGATCGCCCACTTCCTGCTGCACCATGTCGAACCAGCTGCTGTGGATCTGCTGCAGCAAGTCGGAGGCCGTGGGATCCGAAGCCTGCGCCAGCCGGACCACGCCGATCAGCGCCCGGTCCAGCGGGCTGCCCACGTATACCGAGCTGCGGACCAGGTACCGGGCGGGACCTTCGGGATCCTCCCGCATGGCCTGCAGATCGACGTCGGCCAGCTCGCGCAGCCGCTCGATCAGCGCCCCGGCCATCGCTTCCTTGTTCTTGAAGTGGTACAGCAGGCCACCCTTGGAGACCTCGGCGCGTGCCACCACGGCGTCCAGGGTGGCACCGCGGGGGCCTTCGTTGATCAGCAGTTCCTCGTAGGCATCGAGGATACGGTCCCGGGCGGGACGAGAGTTGGGCATGCTTTTACGCTACGCCATGAGCGGACTCAAATGCGGGCATTTGGAACCATACAGTCTAGACGGTACAGTAGCTAGTCGAGGTTTTCCCTCACGAAATCCAAACACTTCAGAAGGAGGATGCCGTGCTGGCGGTTCAGGAAAGGCCCGCAGAAACGCGCGCTGGTAAGCGCGAATGGTGGGGACTTGCTGTCCTGATGCTGCCGGTTCTGTTGATCTCCATCGACAACAACGTGCTCAGCTTCGCCATCCCGTCGCTGTCCCAGGCGCTGGCCCCCAGCGGCGTGCAGCTGCTGTGGATAGTGGACATTTACGCCCTGATCCTCGCCGGACTGCTGGTTCCCATGGGCAGCCTCGGGGACCGGATCGGACGCCGGCGGCTGCTGATGATCGGCAGCGTGGGATTCGGCGTGCTCTCCCTGGTGGCGGCGTTCTCCGTTTCCGCCACCATGCTGATCCTGGCCCGCGCCCTGATGGGTGTCTTCGGTGCCATGCTGATGCCCGCCACGCTGTCGCTGATCCGCAATATCTTCACCGTGCCTTCCCAGCGCCGCGTGGCGGTGGCCATCTGGGCAGCCGGTTTCTCCGGCGGCGCAGCCCTGGGCCCGATTGTGGGCGGCGTGCTGCTGGAGCACTTCTGGTGGGGCTCGGTCTTCCTGCTCTCCATCCCCGTGCTGCTGCCGCTGCTGATCTTCGGCCCCATCCTGCTGCCCGAATCCAAGGACCCGAGCCCGGGCGCGGTCGATATCCTCGGCGTCGTCCTGGTTATGGGTTCGATGCTTTCGATCACCTACGGCATCAAGACCTTCGCGCACGACGGCGTGGTGCCCGGTCTGCCGATCATCCTTGCCGGCCTGGTGCTCGGCACCTTGTTTGTGCGCCGCCAACTGCACCGCGAGAAGCCGATGCTGGATGTGCGGCTGTTCCGCAACCCCATCTTCACCGGCTCCATCAGTGCCAACCTGCTCAGCCTCTTCGCCATGGTGGGCTTCATCTTCTTCCTCTCCCAGCACCTGCAGCTGGTGGTGGGGCAGTCGCCCATCGAAGCCGGCCTGACCATGCTGCCCGGACTGGTGCTGACCATCATCACCGGCCTGGCCGTGGTGCCGCTGGTGAAGCACTTGAAGCCTGCCTACGTGGTGGCCGGCGGCCTGCTCTTCAACGCGGCCGGCTACGCCCTGGTGTTCTTCGCCGGGGAATCGGTCACCGTGATGGAACTGGTGGTGGCGTTCCTGTTCCTCGGCGTTGGCGTGGGTGCGGCGGAAACCATTTCCAATGACCTGATCCTTGCCAGCGTGCCGCCGTCCCGGGCCGGATCCGCCTCGGCGATCTCCGAGACCGCCTACGAGATCGGCTCCGTGCTGGGCACCGCGGTGCTGGGCAGCATCCTCACCTCCGCCTACCGCACCCACGTCACCGTGCCGGACGGGCTGAGCCCCGAGCAGGCGGCTTCCGCCGGGGAAACCCTGGGCGGGGCCTTCGACGCGGCGCAGTTCCTGCCGGCGGAGAGCGCCTCGGCCCTGCTGCACTCGGCCCAGGCCGCGTTCGACTCGGGTGTCAGCCTGACCTCGCTGATCGGCGTGCTGGTGATGGTGGCGGCCGCTGCCGGCGCCGTCGTGCTGCTGCGCAAGGCACCCGCCGGGCACTAAAAGGCCGGGCCTCCCGGTGCCCTGCCGCGCGGTGCCCGCTAGTCCCGGTGCGGCCGGGCCGGGAAGTCTTACGTCTGCAACAAGAAATCATTCAAGACGTTGACTTCTTTCACACCACGACGCTTGTGCCCCGCTGGGTGACACTCAATACTCGTGATCCCACAGCCCGTACGGATCGAGCTGGGTGACCAGAGGAGTTGACTCAATGAAGAGTTCACATCGAGGACTGCGTCAGTTCGGGTTTCGGCGGCGGGCCGCCAAGGTGGCGGGTGCAGCCGTCCTGGGTGTAGCGCTCGTTGCAGGTGCCTCGGCCCTGCCCTCAGCGGCAACGGCTTCGCACGGCCACGAGCAGGGTCATCAGGGCCTCGAGGTGCAAACCCCTTTTGGGAAGGTGCGGGGTGAGGAACGGGGGAATTCGCAAGCCTTCCTCGGTCTCCCCTTCGCACAGGCTCCCGTGTATGACCTGATGTGGAAGGCGCCAGTGGCCCCGGAGAAGTGGAAGGGGGTCCGGGATGCCACCGAGCAGGCACCCGCATGCCTTCAGTTCGAGCCGACAGGCGTCAAGAACGATCAGCCGACCAGTCTGGATTGCCTGTATTTGGATGTGTACCGTCCGGCACGGATTCCGCGGGGCACCCAGCTCCCAGTGATGGTTTTCTATCATGGTGGCGCCGGAACCCAGGGATCAGGCGTGCTGTACGGCGGCCAGACCCTCGCCGACCGGGGAGACGTCATTGTTGTCAGTACCAACTATCGCCTCGGCGCTTCGGGGACCCTTGCCCTGCCCGCACTCGACGCAGAGAACCCGGACGTGGGCGGGAACTTCGCACTCCTGGACCAGATTGAAGCGCTGAAGTGGGTGCAACAGTCCATCTCCTCCTTCGGCGGTGACGTCAACAATGTGACCATCTTCGGGCAGTCAGCAGGCGGCGGAGCGGTCTGCCGGCTGCTGGCGACACCGCTCACCGAGGGACTCATTAACCGTGCCGTGATTCAGAGTTCGGCCTGCACTGCCGGTGAGATCACCAAGGAAGAGGCTCACGCCAGCGGACAGTCCTATGCGGTTGCAGCAGGGTGTGCCGACGGCCCGAACCAGCTCGACTGTCTCCGAAAGGCCTGGCCCGCCGCCCTGGTCAAGGCGCAGGCAGTGGTCAACCGGACCAGTGCCTACACTGGCACGGCGGTGCTGCCCCAGTCGGCGGGGGCTGCAATCGCTGACGGCAACTGGCACAAGGTTCCCGTGATCGTAGGCAACACCCGATGGGAGCAGAAGCTCCAGAACCAGCAGCTGGCAGACATTACCGAGGCCGAATACGAGGCGATGGTGATGGAGGACTATGGAGACATTGCCGGTCCGCTGGTTTTGGCCGAATATCCGGCAAGCGCGTATGAGGCGCCCTTCTATGCACTGGCGTCCATGCGCACGGATGCTGGAGCCGGTTGTTCGGTGGATAGGAACGCGAAACTGTTCCTCGGACAGGGCGTGCCCGTCTACCGGTATCTCTTTGAGGACCCGGGCAGCCCAACGCTGTTTGGGTTCCAACCCGAGGGAATAGATATGTCCAGCGCCCACAGCGCCGAGTTGGCCTACCTGTTCGACTTCACGTTGGGAGATCGCCCGCTCACCGATCAGGAGCAGGAGTTGGGCCATTCGATGCAGGACTACTGGGCTGCGTTCGCCAAGTCGGGAGCACCCACTGCGCGGGGCGAGCTGAAGTGGCCGGCTTACACCCTGGCAGGCGACCAGGCGATCGTTTTTGCGCCGGAGGTTTATGTCACGACCGGGCTGTACGACCTCCACAACTGCGCGTTCTTCGAGTCGCTGCCGGCAGCATAGTTGCGCAGCCGGGCGGCGGGAGGGTGCGTCAAGGCTGTCCCGCCGCTCTGACTTTCTTTTGGACCCGCCAGGGCCGCATCGCCGTCGTCGGCCGTAAGGGCTTCCGCCCCGCTGGACCCGGCAGAGCTAGTCCCGGTGCGGCCGGGCGATCAGGACCGGGCAATAGGCGTGGGACGCGACCGCGGCGCTTACGGAGCCAAGCAGCAGTCCGGCAAAACCGCCCCGGCCGCGGTTGCCCACCACCAGCATTTCCGCTCCCCGGCTGGCTTCCATCAGCACCCTGGCGGGCTGGCCGGCCACCGCTTCCTGGGTGAGGTCCTCCGGAGCTCCGCTGCCCTCGAACGCCGCGTCCACCGCCTCGGCCAGTGCCCGCTCCGCTTCCACCCGCGGTGAGAACTCCGAGGTGGGAAACGGCATGGCCAGCATGGCCGGGTACTCCCAGACGGTGACCGCCTGGATCCGGCAGCCGAGCAGCTCGGCGAGCCGGGCCGCCATGCGCAGCGCGGCAATGGACTCCTCCGAGCCGTCCATGCCCACCACAATCCGTTTCCGGTGTGCCTCAGCCATGGGGGCTCCTTCCAATGTTTGCGTCCAGCCAATGTTTGCGTCCAGATACCCAGCAGTGTGCGCTTCATGAAGCGGTAATGGCCAGAGCACGGCGGCCCGGGCCAAATAGGATGTGGCATATGCCTGCCCTACCCGGATCCGCCCGGACAACCACCGCCATGACCACCGGGCTCCTATTGGTCCTCGCCCTGCTCTCGGCCACCGGCCCGTTTGCCACCGACCTGTACCTGCCCTCCTTCCCGCAGATGGCGGACCAGCTGGACGCTTCGGCCACAGGGGTGCAGTTCAGCCTCACCGCGTTCCTGATCGGCATGGCCGCCGGGCAGCTGGTCTTCGGGCCGTTCTCGGACCGGTACGGCAGGTCCCGTCCGCTGCTTCTCGGCTCGGTGCTGTTTGTGCTCGCCTCAGTGGTCTGCGCCGTGGCCCCGAACCTGCCGGTGCTCATTGCCGGCCGGCTCTTCCAGGGCCTGTTTGCCTCCGCCGGCGTCGTGATTGCCCGTGCCATCGTGGCGGACCTGACCTCCGGGCCTGCCGCGGCCCGCACCTTCAGCCTGCTCATGACCATCGGCGGTGTTGCACCGGTGCTTGCCCCCACCGTTGGCGGCATCCTGGCCGGCAGCGTCGGCTGGCGCGGAGTGCTCTGGGTGCTGGCAGGCCTGGCCGCTGCCATGCTGGCCGGGGTGGCCGGCGTCGTGCGGGAAACCCGGCCGGCGGAAAAGCGCAGCAGCGGGCCGATCCTGGGCGGTCTGGCCTCGGTGCTGCGCCGCCGCCGGTTTGTAGGTTACGCGGTGCTGTTCGCCTCCACTTTCGGTGTGCTGATGGGCTACATTTCCGCGTCCCCGTTCATTTACCAGTCCCTGATGGGCCTTTCTCCGGCCGGATACGGGGTGGCCTTCGGCATCAATGCCCTTGGACTGGTGCTGGCCGGATTCATTTCCGCCCGGCTGGCCCGCACGGTGCCGCCGCGCCGTACTGTCAGCATCGCCGTTCCGGTCCTGCTGGGTGCGTCCGCTGTGCTGCTGCTCCTGGTGCTGCTGGATGTTCCGCCGCTGCTGCTGGCAGTGCCGATCTTCCTGGCCGCCTCTTCGGTGGGCTTCATCATGGGCAACACCACCAGCCTGGCCCTGGCCGAGGCGGGGTTTGCCGCTGGCAGCGGTTCGGCCGTGCTGGGCAGCGGACAGTTCCTGTTCGGTGCGTTGGTCTCCCCGCTGACCGGGATTGCAGGCGAAGACACCGCCCTGCCGCTGGCCCTGGTCATGTGCGGCTCCGGGCTGGTGGCCCTGTTGGCGTTGCTGGCCACCCGCGCGCCGTCGTCGGCTCCCGACTTGAGCCGGAACGGGAACCGGGCATAGGGTGATAAGCATACTTACGTTCGCGTGAGTGACCGCCTTTTACGGCGGCCCGTATCCGGACCGCCCGAATGGACTGACCTACCGAAAGTGGGAACTTCTGTGACAAACGGCAACAAGACGGACCAGTACACCTTCCAGAACCCCGTGGACCGCTACCCGAGCATCGCTCCGCCCGTGCAGGACCAGTCGGAGCCCGGCCTGGACAAGGACATGACTCCGCATGTGGACCACGGCGAGGACACCTACCGCGGCACCGGGCGGCTCGAGGGCCGCAAGGCACTCATTACCGGCGGCGATTCCGGCATCGGCGCGGCCGTGGCCATCGCCTTCGCCCGTGAGGGTGCCGACGTCGCCATCTCCTACCTCCCCGAAGAGGAGCCCGACGCCGCGCACATCGCCGAGGTGGTGGAGGCAACCGGCCGCAAGCTCGTGAAGCTGCCCGGTGACCTGAAGGACCCCGCGTACTGCAGCCAGCTGGTGGAAGATGCGGTGTCTGCCCTGGGCGGGCTGGACATCCTGGTCAACAACGCCGGCAAGCAGATTGCCGTGGAGAACCTCGAGGATCTCTCCGACGAGCAGCTGGACCACACCTTCAAGACGAACATCTACTCGTTCTTCCGGGTGACCAAGGCAGCACTGAAGCACCTACCGGCCGGTTCCAGCATCATCAACACCACCTCGATCCAGGCCTACCAGCCCTCCGCTGACCTGCTGGATTACGCCAGCACCAAGGCCGCGATCAACAACTTCACCAAGGGCCTGGGCCAGCAGTTGGCACCCAAGGGCATCCGCGTGAACGCCGTGGCTCCGGGTCCGTTCTGGACCCCGCTCCAGCCTTCGGACGGACAGCAGAAGGACGCCCTGACCACGTTCGGCCAGGACGTTCCGCTGGGCCGCGCGGGCCAGCCGACCGAACTGGCTCCGGCCTACGTCTTCCTGGCCTCCCCGGAATCCAGCTACGTGATCGGCGAGACGCTGAACGTCAACGGCGGCACCCCCGCGCCGTAAGCGTTGGTTTCCGCTTAACCAAAGGAAGGGCCCCGCAGCTGCGGGGCCCTTCCTTTGTGTTGTGCCCTGGGTATTAGCGGCTAACCGTCTCTTCGGTGCGGAAGTCGGCGCGGTCAATGCGGCGGTGGAACCGCATGCCGGCCAGGCCGCCCAGGATGGCGCCGATCAGGGTGACCACCAGGCTCGCGGCCACGGCAAGCCAGGTGCCGGCGCTGACGTTCTCCAGGTCCTCCGGCAGCGGGGCCACGGAGTTCAGCTGGCTGATGCTGCGGATGTCGCTGCCGTAGATCAGGCCGAGGATGACGACGACGGCGGCGGCGATCAGCGCCCACAGCCAGACGGCGAGTCCCTGCTTGAGCCCGTTGAAGCGTGCCATCCGGCCGGCCACGTAGCCGCCGGCGTAGTAGGAGAGCAGCAGCACCACAAGCATGATGATGGCGCCGATGATGCCCGCGGACTGGTTGGCGGCGGCTGATTCCAGTGCCGCACCCAGATTCGTTTCAGCGGAGAGGCCGATGGCGGCGCCGATAGCCGCGGCCAGTGCCGAAAGCAGCACCACCATGCCGGTGGCGGTCAGCCAGCCGAAGAAGGCCGAGCCGAACTTCATGCCGCCGAAGCGCTCCTTTTCCCGGGCCAGCAGTGCTTCCCGGTTGGGGAGGGCAGCTTCGCGGACCACGCCGTCACGGTCGGCGTCGTCGTGACGGGTGCCGTGGGCGTCGCGTACATCCCGGTCTGCGCGGTCGGTGTGCCGGTTGTGGTCCGTCTCCTCCGGGAGGTCCCGGCTGGCCGTTACCGGGGCAACCCGCGTGCGGGTGTCTTCGGCGTGGCGGGAGTCCGTCGCGGGGACCGCGCGCGTGGCGGTGTCCTCGGTGGCGGGGACCGCGCGCGTACGGGTGTTCTCGTCGGCGGTGTGGCCAGCGGTCGGGTGCTCATTCGAGACGGCCGATGCAACCCGCGAGTCCTCATATCCGTCTGCGGGCTGGGCCGTGTGGCTGCCCGTGTGGCGGCCGGTACCCTCAACCGGAGTGGTTGCAGGTGCGGAGTCCGTGCGGATCACCCTGGTGCCGGTATCTTCGGTGCCGTGTTCCGGGGCAGTGCGGGCGGCGTCATCGGCAGCGGGCCGGTCTGAGCGGTCCCGCATCGGACCGCCGTCACCGGCGCCGCGGCCGGCCGCGGAAGCGTTAGAGGTGTTCCCTGGTTCGGTGCTCATTACTGCATCTCCTGTTTTCCGTCCGGTGATTCGGGCTGAAGATGCCACCATATAAGCATCCTTACTAATTTCTCCACCCGACGTGGCGGGCAGTTTGCGGAATTTCCGGGCACCGGGCCGCCGAATCGCTCCGTTTTGGGGAAAATCGACCGGTTTGGGAATTCCCTGCCGGTTCAAACCGGCGGCAGAATCCCGAACTGGCAGCAGAATCCCAAACCGGCGGCAGAATCCCAGACTGGCGGCAACACGTCCCGGGCACAGGACCTACCCCGGTGAACCCGCCCGCATCCCGTCGCGGCAATCTGGCGCCCCCCCCGCAAGCCGTCAAACCCATTCAGTGTGCAGCAGATGCGGCCTGGCCGGTCCCGAAGGAGCATCTGCTGCACTATGAACGTCGCGGCGGCGCGTTCCACGGAGTCAGGGCGCACCGGGCGCCCGAATCGCTCCGTTTTCGCTCCGTTTTGGGGAAATTCGACCGGTTTGGGAATTCCCTGCCACTTCAAACCGGCAGCAGAAGCCCAAACTGGCAGCAGAATCCCAAACCGGACGCCAAACCACTCCCGGGAACCAAAATGCGCAGGTGGCTCGAAACCGATGGAAGACTGGTGCCATGGATCCCGACCTTCTGATAACCCTCGTCGCAGCCCTGGTGATCGCCGTGGGGCTGACCGGCATTGTGGTGCCCGTGCTTCCCGGCAGCATCCTGATCATCATTGCCCTGCTGGGCTGGGCCTACGGCGTGCAGAGCCCGGCCGGCTGGTGGACCTTCGGGATCGGCGCGGTGCTGCTGGTCGCCGGCATGCTCGCCAGCACGTTCCTCACCGGGAGGCGGCTGAAGGAACGGAAAATCCCCACCCGCTCCATCGTCGCCGGTGTGGTGCTGGGCGTCGTCGGTATGTTCACCATCCCGGCCGTCGGGCTGTTCGTGGGATTCGCCGTCGGCCTGCTGCTGAGCGAGTGGCTGCGCCAGCGGGACCTGCGCACCGCCTGGTCCTCCAGCCTGGCCACGCTGAAGGCCATGGGGATCGGCATCCTGGCCGAACTCGCGCTGGCGCTAACCGCCGGCGGTATCTGGGGTGCGGGCGTCTGGGTGCACTTCGCCACCCGCTAGGTCGACGACGACGACGGCCAGCCAGTACCGGTGCCGGCAGCACCCTTCCCGCGCCGCAGCACCCTTCCCAGGCGGCAGCACCCTTCCCGCGCCGCAGCACGGACCAGTAGGCTCTGGACATGAATGAGCCCGGGATCAACCGCCGTCTCCGGGCAGTGGAGGACCTCCTCACCTTGATGGACGGCCTGTTTGTCCAGGACGCAGCGCGGTGGACCGAAACGGCCGGGGGAGCATGGTGGAACTCCTTTTACTCCGACCGGAGCCGTCCTGTCCCGTTCTTCGCGGACAAACCAGATGAAAACCTTGCCGCACTGGTCCGGAACACCCTGCGTGCACCAATCCGAGTCTTGGATCTGGGCTCTGGACCGGGACGCAACGCCCTGTTCCTCGCGGAGCAGGGCTGCACTGTCGACGCCGTGGACCTCTCGTCCACCGCGGTCGAGTGGGGGAAGGAACGGGCCCGGGACCGAAATCTCGACGTCGCTTTCACCTGTGGCGACGCGTTTACGCTCCCGCCGGAGGCAATCCCCGGACCTTACGGACTGGTCTACGATTCCGGCTGCCTCCACCATCTTCCGCCGCACCGGCGGATCAGCTACCTGCAGCTGCTTGAGCGCACGCTAGCCCCGGGCGGCTACTTCGGCCTGGCCTGTTTCGCCAGCGGGCAGATGGGATCCGAGCTCCCCGATGACCAGCTGTACCGGGACGGACAGTTCGAGGCGGGCATGGCCTTCAGCCCGGCAGATCTCCGCTGGATTTTCGAGGACTTCGAAGAGATCGCGATTCGGCCCATGATCCCCCAGGGCAAAGACTCGCCCTTGTTTGGAGAACCGTTCCTGCTCACCGCGCTTTTCCGCAAGCCCGAGGCCTAGAGGCCCGCTGCCCCCGCCCCGACTACTCCGCCGCGGTCACGAATTCCGCCAGGTTCCGCAGCTGATCCACCCGGCACTCGGGCTTCACGTACATCATGTGCCCGGCCTCGTAGTAGTGGTGGCTGAACCGGGCCCGGGCGGCGTCGTCCATCCGCAGGTGCGCCCACACGTATTCCGCGGCGAAATGCGGGGTCGCGCCGTCGTAATAGCCGTAGTCCACATGCACCCGAAGCGCCGGAATGTGCACCAGCAACCGTTCCAGGGTGCCGGTGACATCCACCGGGACGCCCTCGAAACTCTTGTAGCTCCAAGGCCGGACCCGGCCGGTAAGGATTTCGTAGGGCAGGTCATTCTCGTAACCCAGTTCGGCGCGCAGATAGTGGTTGACCGCTGCCGAGTAGGGACCGTTGATTGCCGTCATGCTCGGATCGTCCCAGTTGATCCAGTCCTGCTGGTGCGCCGGCGCCGCGGTGAACCGCCCGTCGATTCGGCCCACCGCCAGGTTCTCTTCCCGCAGCAGCTCGGCCGAGAACATGGAGTAGTCCCAGCGCAGGTTGGTGCGGCGGATGAACCCCTCGCTCAGGGTGGTGATTTCCGCGAGCCGGCGGACGACGTCGTCGTACTCCTGCGCGCCCAGCCGGGACCCCTTGTGCAGGGCCAGCACGTAGTCCCCGGACGCGTACTCTTCGGCTTCCCGCACGACGTCGGCCAGCTCCCGGCCCGGATGGCGGCCGTGGTAGTGCGCAATGGCGGCGTACGTGGGCAGGTGCAGCGGATACGGGGTGTCCCGGCCCGGCGCGAAATCCAGGGTCGCCATGTTCAGCACCGTGGAGACCAGGCCCAGGCCGTTGACCGCCAGCCCGTAGGCGTCAAACAGTTTCCCCGCCACGGCGACGGCGCGCAGGGTGCCGTAGGACTCGCCCACCAGGTACTTGGGGCTCAGCCAGCGGTTGTTGCGGGTGGTCCATAGCCGGATCACCTCCGCCACCAGGTCCCGGTCCTCTTCGAAGCCGTGGAACTCGCCGGCGTCGTTGCCGTCCACTACGCGGGAGAAGCCGGTGTTCACCGGGTCGATCATGACGAGGTCCGCGTGCTCGAGCAGGGTGTCCGGGTTGTCGACCAGGCCGAACGGCGGCGGAGCCAGCGCACCGGCGTCGCCGGAAACCACCATCCGCGGACCGAGCAGGCCCATGTGCAGCCAGACCGAGGCGGACCCGGGCCCGCCGTTGAACGCGAACACCACCGGACGGCGGTTGGGGCCGGTCTCGGGAGCATCCGCAGTGTAGGCGACCATGAAAATTTCCGCCTTGGGCCGGAAGCCGTCCGACTTGCCGTCCTTGACCTCTTCCTTGCGGAACACCAGCCGGCCGGCGGTGGTGGTGTATTCCCGGCCGGAGGGCAGCGTGTGGCGGCGGACGGCGAAGTCGTCGCTCACGTCGACCTTGGCGCCGGCCGCGGCGGTGCCGGATGCGGAGGAGGCGGAGGAGGCGCCGTCGCCGGAGATGCCGGAAGCCGGCGGGGCAGGGGGTTCGGGATGTTCCGGGGAGACCATGGCAAGCACACTACCTGCCCGGAACCGGTTAACCCGGGATCTCTACGGACGGTTTCACTTTTCGGGGCGGGCAGCGTCCGCTTTGCTCTTCCATGCCTCCGGCCATCGGTCTACGTTGGGAGCACCGTGACCGGCCGCGGCTCCCGACATGCGGGTTCCGTCTCCCGCGGCGGTCCCCAAGGTGCGGAGGAATTGCATGTTTTTCCATAAACAGGAACTCCAGTTCAAGTCCACCCCGGACAAGCCAGACGCCGTTTATGCCCGGAAACTGCAGGAGGTCCTGGGCGGCCAGTACGGTGAAATCACTGTGGCCATGCAGTACGGCTTCCAGTCGTGGAACTCCCATATACCGGGCAAATACCGGGATCTGCTCTACGGCATCGCCGCAGAGGAAATGGGCCACGTCGAAATGCTTGCCATCATGATTGCCCAGCTGCTGGAAAAGGCTCCGCTGGGAATTACCAATGACGCCGTCCAATCCGATCCGACGGTAGCGGCAGTGATGGGCGGCATGGACGTGCAGCACGCGATTGTTGCCGGTGCGGGTGCCCGCCCGGTGGACAGCAACGGCAACCCGTGGACGGGCGGTTACATCACGGCCAGCGGCAACATGCTGGCGGACTTCACCTCCAACGCCAACATCGAGATGCAGGGCCGCCTCGCCGTGGCTCGGCTCTATCACATGACCGATGACCATGGGATCCGGGACCTGCTGTCCTTCCTCCTGGCGCGGGACACAATGCACCAGAACCAGTGGACCACCGCGGCCCTGGAACTTCAGGCGGAGAACATGGAACAGCTTCCGGTCCCCAGCAATTTCCCGCTGAGCAAGGAATACCGGGAGGTGTCCTACCAGTACCTGAACTTCTCCGACGGCCAGCATGCGTCCGAGGGCTCCTGGGCGAAGGGCCCAACCCCCGACGGGCACGGGGAGTTCAGCTACCACGACGGACCCACGACATCGGCCCCCATGCCGCCGCCCACCCATCCGGATGTACGGTTCTACGGCACCACGGAGGTGCCCAACACCGTGGAGAAGGCAGCGGGCAGCGCGCAGGACAAGCTCAAGAAGGAGTAGCCGCCACCCCGGGGACGGCATGACCGGCAGAACCGGGCGCGGCAGGACGGCGCCCGGTCCTGCCGTGCCCGGGCACCGCCGGGCAAGCCGGGCAACCTGCGCACCGGCTGATTCCCGCCGCGGCGGGCCCCTCGGTAGGCTGGGAAACAAAGCACCCTGACTATCGAGGACGTCCTTTGATTCCGAAACTGCCCTCACCGGACAGCTCCCTGGCCTTCCTGCGCGAGGGCTACACGTTCATTTCTTCCCGCTGCGACCGCCTGGGCACCGACCTGTTCCGGACCCGGATTGCCGGCCGCCCCGTGTACTGCATGCGCGGTGCCGAAGCGGCGCAGATCTTTTACGACGGCGACCGGTTCAGCCGCAAGGGCGCCCTGCCGCCCACTGTGGTGCACCTGCTCCAGGACAAGGGCAGCGTCCAGACGCTCGACGGCGCCGCGCATCATCACCGCAAGGCTATGTTCACGGCCATGATGGCACCCGAGTCCATTGCCCGGATCGGCTCCATCTTTGAGGATGTGTGGCGCCGCCGCACCGCCGGCTGGTCCGGGAAACCCGTGGTGCTGCACGAGGAAGCCCGCTGGATGCTTACCGCCGCCGCGTGCGAATGGGCCGGCATCCCGCAGCCCGACGCCGTGGTGGACCGGCGGGCCGCCGAGTTCGGCCTGATGGTGGACCAGGCCGGGTCCTTCGGCCCGGCCAACTGGTGGGCGCAGCTGCGCCGCCGTAGTACCGAGAGATGGGCGCAGGGAATCGTCAGCGCCATCCGCTCCGGTGCCCTGGAGGTGTCGCCGACGTCGGCCGCCGGCCTGGTGGCCGGGCACCGGGACCCGGAGGGGCAGCTGCTGCCGGTGGACATTGCTGCGGTGGAACTGCTCAACGTGCTGCGCCCGATTGTGGCCGTGGCCCGCTTCATCACCTTCGCCGGCACGGCGCTGGTGGAACACCCGCAGTGGCGGCAGCAGTTCGCCGGCGGCAGCGACGACGACCGAGCCGACCTGGAGCCGTTTGCGCAGGAGGTCCGGCGCTTTTATCCGTTCTTCCCGGCCATCGCCGGCACTGTGCTGAAGGACTTTTCCTGGAACGGCCACGACTTCCGGCCCGGTTCCTGGGTGATGCTGGATATCTACGGCACCAACCACGATTCCCGGCTGTGGCCGGATCCGGAGGCTTTCCGCCCCGAACGGTTCCGCACCTGGGATGACAACCCCTACCGGCTGGTGCCGCAGGGTGCCGGGCAGGTGTCCAAGGCCCACCGCTGCCCGGGGGAGGGGCTGACCCTGGAACTGGTGAAAACCGCCGTGCGGCTGTTGGCCGAAGGCGGGTACGGGGTTCCGGCGCAGGACCTGAGCATCTCGCTGTCCCAGCTGCCCTCAATCCCGCGGTCCGGGCTGCTGCTCACCGCGGCCGGGCCCGCCGGCAGGGGTACGGTCTAGCCGGCCGCCGGCCCGGGTACGGGGTCGGGCCCGGGTACGGGGTCGGCCGCCGGCCCGGCTCCGGTCCCGGCTGCAGAATGGCTGCTGTTCTTCCCGAAGTAATGCGCCAGGAAGAAACCCATCGCCACGGCTCCGGCGGTCACGGCCGCGCGGTTCCGCTGGTCCAGTCCGCCCCGGCCCAGCAGCGCGGCGCCGCCCACGGCGTTGACGGCACTCCAGGCGGCGTTGGTTACCGGACCGGAGAGGCCTACGCCGGGCGGCGAGGCAAACGGTGATGGAAACTGCCGGCCCTGCACGGCGCTGACGCCGTGCGGTACAGCGTTGGCCAAGAGCACCCCGGCGAAGAACTTGGAAACCATAGTCATGGGGCGAGCGTACCCCGGAGGTTCTGCCGCCGGTTTACGTTTCTGCTGCGGGTTTGAACCGGCAGCAGAAACCGAAACCGGCAGCAGAAGCGGAATGCTAGGCGACAGTGTTCTCTGCGGGACTCTTCGCGCTGCGGGCCCCGGCAGAGGTGAGGTGCGGAGCCGGCTTGGCGTAGAACAGCGACGCCAGCAGCGCCACGACAATCACAGCGGCCGGCAGGTACAGGGACTGGCCCATGGCCTCGGAATAGCCGGCCTTCAGCGCCTCCGGGAACGCGCCTGCGGCAGGTGCAGTGCCGCCGTCGGCCGCCCCGCCGCCCAGGTGCGCGGTCAGGCGGGACTGCATGATCGCAGCAATGGCGCTGCTGCCGATCACCGCACCGAACTGGCGCGTGGTGTTGTAGACGCCGGACCCGGCACCGGCGACGTTGGCCGCCAGGTTGCGGGTGGCGGTCAGCGATACGGAGGGCCAGATGCAGGCGTTCGCCAGGCCCATCAGCAGCATCGGCAGGACCAGCTGCCAGTAGGGGACATCCGGGCTGAGCAGGGCGCCGAGCCAGATCAGCGACGCCGCCATGGCCGCAAAACCGAACACGGCGATGAACTTGGGATTGCCGCGCTGCACGGTCTTGCCCGCGAGCGGGGCCAGCACACCGGACAGCACCGCCATGGGGGCGAGCAGCAGGGCTGCCTGCGTGGGGCTGAGGCCGCGCACGTTCTGCGCAAAGAGGATCAGCGGCAGGGAGAACGCCGTCACGGCGAAGCCCATACCGGTGATGGAGATGTTGGCCAGGGAGAAGTTGCGGTCCCGGAAGAGCTTCAGGGGCAGCAGCGGCTCGGCCCGGTTCAGGCGCTGCCAGAGGACAAACAGGGCCAGCAGCACAATACCGGCAATGATCAGCGACCAGACCGAAATGGGACCGGCAATGGTGCCCCAGTTGTAGCTTTCGCCTTCCTGGATGCCGAAGACCAGGGCGAACATGCCCGCGGCGCTGAGGAGGACACCCAGGTAGTCGAAGCGGTGCACTGACGTGGAGAGTTTCGGTACCAGCCGGTAGGCGAGGATGAAGCCCACAATGCCCA
Source organism: Arthrobacter sp. zg-Y1143 (assembly GCF_030125565.1). Taxonomy (NCBI): domain Bacteria; kingdom Bacillati; phylum Actinomycetota; class Actinomycetes; order Micrococcales; family Micrococcaceae; genus Arthrobacter; species Arthrobacter sp. zg-Y1143. The sequence continues at coordinate 530,613 of NZ_JASKLW010000001.1, forward strand.
CGGGGACGTTGATGAAGAAGATCCATTCCCAGCCCAGGCCGTCCACCAGGACGCCGCCGAGGATCGGCCCGACCAGGGTCGCGACGCCGGCCGTGGCGCCCCACAGGCCAAGGGCGATACCGCGCTTTTCCGGCGGGAAGATCCGGGTAATCACGGACATGGTCTGCGGCGTCATCAGTGCGGCGCCGAAGCCCTGGAAGACACGGGCCAGGATGAGCCCGTCAACGCTGCCCGCAAAACCGCACCAGAGGCTGGAGAGGGTGAAGACCACCAGGCCGATCAGGTAGACGCGGCGCGGGCCGAAGCGGTCACCGAGCCGGCCGGTGATCAGCAGCGGCACGGCGTAGGCCAGCAGGTAGGCACTGATCACCCAGATGACCTTGTCCAGGCCGGCGCCCAGGTCCTCCATGATGGCCGGGGTGGCGATGTTAACGATCGTGGAGTCCACCAGGATCATGAAGAATCCGATGACCAGGGACCACAGGGCAGGCCAGGGCCTGACGGTGTCCGGGGAGAGGTTTTTCAAGGTGCGTCGCTGCCGTTCGGAATAGTGGTGTCGGAAAAGGCCGAAGTCCATTCTGGCCCTGCGTGCCCTAGAGGCAAACCCGTGACGGTGCCCGCATATTCCGGCCTCCGGTAATCCGTGCAATCACCAGGCGTTGAAGACCGTGCCGTTGCGCGGCAGCCACGGCCCGGGACCGCCGTCGGGATGCCGGAACGCCAGCGGCAGGCCGCGGCAGGCGGACCAGTCCGTTGAGTCCGTGACCTGGAGGTGGACATGCGGTTCGGTGCTGTTGCCGGAGTTCCCGCATCCACCGATCCGTGCACCTTCGGCGACCAAGGCGCCCGGCACGGCGGCAATCGATCCCCGGCGCAGATGGGCCAGCAGTACATACGGGCCGTCGGGGGCGAGGGCGATGACCACGTGGTTGCCGGCAATGGCATTCGGTCCCTGCCGCACCCGGCCCGCCTGCGTCAGGGCGTAGGCGAGCAGCGCGGGCTGCGAGCGGCGCGCTTCGTGGTCGGGCTCGCCGTCGTGCACGGAGACCACGGTGCCCGACGACGGCGCCAGCACCGGTGTGCCGAACCCGCGGAAATCTTCCGGCGCCTCGGTGGCGAACAGTGCCCGCCAGCCCGGCGGACCGGACCGGCCATGCCCGTCCACGGCCACGAAATCTATGGCGTAGGTAGTTCCGAACAGGTCCGTGCCGTGGCTGGGGACGCGGTTCGCCGGGCTGTTCTGCGTGAGCCAGCGGCCGGTGAACGGCAGGCCCAGGACAGTGGGTGCCGGTTCCGCCGGCGGCGGTGGCGGCAGGGCGGTGGACATGAGGACCTTCCGTGACTCGCCCGGGTCCTGCAGGGCTCTGCCGGTTGCATCCGGGCTGGGCTTAGGATGCGTGCAACCGGATTCCTGCAGCAAGGGTCTCAAATCGGGGTCCGTCGCACCACACTGTCCGTCTCGAACAATGGAGTTTCAGATGAGCGTCAACGCCGCCTCCGCCGCGCCTTCCGCCGGCCGGATGAGCCGGGAGGAACGCAAAGTCCTCGCCGGAACGCTGGTTGGCACCACCATCGAGTGGTACGACTTCTTTATTTACGCCCAGGCCGCGGGTCTGGTGCTGGCAACGCTGTACTTCGGTCCCATCAATGACGGCCCGCTGGGCCAGGTGGTCTCCTTCGCCACCATCGGCATCAGCTTCCTGTTCCGTCCGCTGGGAGCCATTGTCGCAGGGCACCTGGGGGACCGGATCGGCCGGAAAAAGATGCTCGTGTTCACTTTGATCATGATGGGCGCCTCCACCGCCCTGATCGGGGTGGTGCCCACCTATGCGCAGATCGGTATCGCCGGCCCGATCCTGCTGATCCTGCTGCGCATCCTGCAGGGCTTCTCCGCCGGCGGGGAATGGGGCGGAGCTGCCCTGCTGTCCGTGGAGCACGCCCCGGTGGCCAAGCGCGGGCTCTTCGGTGCGTATCCGCAGATTGGCGTACCCATCGGCATGATCCTGGCAACCTTCGTGATGTACGTGCTGAGCACCAGCCTCACCGAGGACCAGTTCGAAAGCTGGGGCTGGCGTATTCCGTTCCTGCTTTCCGTGGTGCTGATTGCCGTGGGCTACGTCATCCGCCGTTCCGTGTCCGAAAGCCCAATCTTCAAGGAAATCCAGGAGCGGAAGAAGGAGTCCTCCGCCCCGCTGCGGCAGCTGTTCCGGCACAACAGCCGGGAAGTCATCCTCAGCGCCCTGATCTTCGTGGCGAACAACGCGGCCGGCTACCTGGTCATCGCGTTCTTCGCCTCCTATGCCAGCGGCAAGCCCAATCCCGACGGCGGCGGCGGGCTTGGCATGGACCGCCCCTCTGTGCTGTTGGCCACCACCCTGGGCTCTTTCGGCTGGCTGATCTTCACCCTGTACGGAGGCATCCTCTCGGACCGGATTGGACGGATACGCACCTTCCAGCTTGGCTACGTCTGGGTGTTCCTGTGGTCGGTGCCGATGTTCCTGCTGATCGACACCACCAACATTGTCCTGTTTGCGGTGGCGATCTTTGTGCTGACCATCGGCCTGGGCTTGTCCTACGGGCCGCAGTCCGCGCTGTATGCGGAGATGTTCCCGGCCCGGGTGCGCTACTCGGGGGTGTCCATCGGATACGCCCTCGGCGCCATCCTGGGCGGTGCCTTCGCGCCCACCATTGCCCAGGCACTGCTGAACGGGACGGGCTGGTCCCCGTCCATCGGCCTCTACATCATGGTGCTGTGCGTCATTTCCTTCGCGGCAGTTTCGATGGTGAAGGAAACCCGGGGCACGGACCTGCATGTGGAGACCGCGGCCAAGCGGCGCCCGCGCTAGGACCCGGGCTTCGGGCGCTCCAGGACGCCTAGCTCGGTGCCGGCCTGGTCGTAAATCCGCAGGGTGTCGCCGTCCACGTCGGCGGCGGCCCCGCCGGAAAGCCAGGTGTCGATGCCGTGGCAGAGCATCATGGTGGAGGCCATGTCCTGCATGGTGACCCGGTTGCCTTTGATGTTCCAGTGGCCCATCAGCCGGTTGCAGCCGTCGGTTCCGCTGACCCGCCCGTTGGGGTCGAAGTCCAGCGACGGTGCTTCGGTGTTGGCCGTGTCGCCCCAGGCCCCGGTGACGTCGGCATCCGGGGTGGCACCGCCGTCGTCCGGGGAAGTACTGCCTGCGACGTCCCCGCACGCCGCGAGCGGCAGCAGCGCGGGCAGCAGCAGGACGGACAAGAGGGCCGGAACCGGCAGGCGGCGCGTCACAGCCACTTGTTCCGTTTGAAGGTCAGGTACAGGACGATGCCGGTGACCAGCATCCCCAGCAGTGCCAGCGGGTAGCCGAACTGCCAGGACAGCTCGGGCATGTTGTCGAAGTTCATCCCGTACACGGTGCCCACCAGGGTGGGAGCGAACAGGATGGCGGCCCAGGAGGAAATCCGCTTGACCTGTTCGTTCTGCTCAATGCTGGTTTCGGCCAGCCGGTTCGAGGCCAGCGTGGAGGACAGGGTCAGCGCGTTTTCCAGGATGGCGCGGTACGCGTTGGCCCGGTCGATCAGGCGCAGCACATGGTCCAGGACGTCGCCGAGGTTGTCCCGCAGTTCGGGCGGAACCCCGTACTGGTCCGCGGCATGCCGCAGTTCGCCCACCACGGTCTGCAGCGGGGAGATGGCGCGCTGGAACTGGATGACCTCACGGGACAGTTCGTAGATGCGGCGGGATACTTCGGCGTCGCCGCTGAACAGCTGGTCTTCGATCTCGTCAATGTCGTTTTCCAGCCCTGCAGCGACCGGCGCGTATTCGTCCACCACCTGGTCCAGCACTGCGTACAGCACGGCCTGCGGCCCCAGGGCCAGCAGATCCGGTTCCTGCTCCACCCGTTTGCGTACCCGGGCCAGGTCCGGGGACTCGGCGTGCCGCACGGTGACCACGAAGTTCGGGCCCACAAACAGGTGCAGCTCACCGAATTCCACCCGTTCGACGTCGTCCAGGTAGCGGGCGGGGCGCAGCACCACAAACAGCTGGTCGTTGTACTGCTCCAGCTTCGAACGCTGGTGTCCGGCGAGGGCGTCTTCGACAATGAGCAGGTTCAGGCCGAATTCCTCGGCGACGGCCAGCAGCTCCACCTCGTCCGGGCGGTACAGGCCGATCCAGGCCATGCCGTCGGAGGTTCGGGTCAGCTCGAAGGTCTCATCCAGGTTGTCCGGGTCGTGGACACGCTTGCCGTCCACGTACACCGCGTTGTCGATCAGCGTCATGGACATACCCCTAGCGTCGAATCCTTGATTACCGTCAGCGGAGCGGCACTGCCGGCCGGACCACTGACCATTATCCCCGTTCCCGGCTCCGCCGGGATCAGAACCGCCAGATGAGCGGCACATACAGCACCGCGGCGGCGAGGAAGACGAAGGAGAGCGGCAGCCCAAGGCGCCAGTAGTCGCCGAAACGGTAGCCGCCCGGCTGCATCACCATGAGGTTGGCGGGGGTGGCGATGGGGGTGAGGAAGGCGGCTGCCCCAACCACGCTGAGCCCCATCATGAACGGGAGCACGCTGACCTCCAGCGTTTGCGCGAAAGTCACTGCTACGGGTCCCATCACGAGCACGGTGGCCACGTTGGAGATGAACTGGCTGAGGATGAGCGCGAGAACGCAGATCACCAGGAGGGCGAGGTGCGGGGACATGCTGCCGGTCGAATTCAGCACCAGCGAAGCGATCGCATCCGCGGCACCCGAGGACACAAACGCGGAGGACAGGGGGATGAGCGCCCCGATCAGGACCACCGTGTTCCACGAAATAGCCCGAAACCCCTGGGGTACGGTCACCACTCCAAGGAGCACCAGGGCGGCCGCGGCGAGGAGCCCCACGATCACCGGCGGGAGGAGCCCGGTGGCCAGCAGCGCGATCGTGGCGGCCAGCACGGCGAGGCAGCGGCGCCATCCGCGGCCCAGCGGCACTCCCCGCTGGAGGGTATGCGGAGGTTCGACGGCGATGACATCGGAGGACTGGACGTATCGGTTCAGGGCATCCCACGGGCCGTGGACCAGCACCGAGTCTCCGGCCCGCAGCGTCAGCGTGCCGGGAGGCGCGGGGGCGTCGGGGTGCACCGCGGTGGTTCCGCCGCGGTGCAGGGCGACGATCACCAGGTCCTCGTCGCGCGTGGTCATGCCGGGACTGACGATGCGCCCGATCAGCGTTGATCGGGGCGCGATGAGAACCTCCACCACGCCCAGCCGTCCCGTGAACAGCCGCTCCGTGTCGAGGTCGGCTGTGTACATCTCCCGCCAGGACCGCACCCGCTCCCGCGGGTCGGTGCCCGCCTTTGCCAGCTGCTCGGGTGCACGCTTCGGCAGGAGCCTTCGCCCCAGCAGTACAACGAGGAGGGTCGTCACGGCGACGAGGGGAAGCCCCACCAGCGCGAACTCGAAGTACCCGAACTCGCGTCCTCCGGAGCTGGCGGAGAGCTCGGAGACGATGATGTTTACCGGCGTTCCCGTAAGGGTCAGCAGCGATCCCGCACTGGCAGCGAAGGCCAGCGGGATGAGCATGTGCGAGGGAATGACCCCGGCCCGCGCCGTTGCAACGACGACCACGGGCAGGAGCGCCGCGACGGCACCGTTAATGCTGATGACCGCGGAGAGGAGCGCGGCGGCAGCCATGATCGTGACGAGCAGGCCGGTGCGGCTCAGCGACGAGCGAAGTTCCAGCTGCTGCCCAACCCAGGCGGTGATCCCCGTGGCGTCCAGGGCCTCGCTGAGCACAAACAGCGAGGCGATGAACAGGGTGATCGGGTCGCTGAAACCCTGCAGGGATTCGTTGAGGGGAAGCACTCCGGTGGCCCACAGTGCCACCGGAACGAAGAGCGCGACGACCACGAGGGGCAGCCGGTTGGTCATGAAGCCCGCTACCGCCAGGGCCAGGACCACAAAGGTGGCGAGCATTGGCGGGATCATGCGGCCGGGCTTTCGGTTGTATCCACGTCTCACCCCTGTGTGTGGTCCCCGACGGTTCGTGCACGCGGTGTTCCCCCGCTTCAATAGCCTGCCCCCGGAACCTTTGCAATGCCATAGCGGCGCCTGCTGAGCCGGCTTAGGCGGATCAGCCGGCCCGGGGGACCGGCTTCGGCCGCGCTGCCGCGACGCTGTCCGCCGCGGAGGGCGTTTCGCGGGCGGTACCCGGAAGTTGCCGGCCGCCGTGCAGGGCGCGCAGGGCGTTGAGGATGGCGGCCAGGTCCACCAGCTCCTGGGTCAATGCCCCGACTACCGCCGGAATGAACCCGAAGGCGGCGGTCAGCATCAGTGCCAGGCTGAGCGCGATCCCCAGCCAGATGCTGCCCAAAGCCACCCGCATGGTCTGGCGGCCAATCTGAACCGCGTCGGCCACCTTTGAAATGTCATCCGCCACCAGCACGACGTCGGCGGACTCGCTCGCGGCGGTGGATCCGCGCGCTCCCATGGCAATGCCGACGTCGGCCACCGCCAGTACCGGAGCGTCGTTGACGCCGTCGCCCACCATGATCACCGGCCGCGGCGCGAGCGTCCGCACGGCGTCAACCTTGCCGGCGGGCAGCAAGCCCGCCCGCACATCGGTTATGCCGAGCCCCGCGGCTACGGCCTCCGCGGTCGCCGCACTGTCACCGGTGAGCATGACCGTGCGGCCGATGCCCAGTTCCGCCAGCCGGTGCAGGGTCGCGGCGGCGTTGTCCCGCACGGCATCGCTCATGATCAGGGTGCCGGCAAAGTGTCCGTCTACGCCGATGTAAACCACCATCTGGCCCGGCTGCAGGTCTGCCGGCCGGGTATCCGGGGCGGTTTCGGCCACGAAACGTTCCTTGCCCACCCGGACAGAATGCCCGTCCAGCACGGCCTCCACACCGTTCGTGGCCGTTTCCCGCGCGTCCGCGGCGGAGTGTGGTTCCAGTCCGCGGGCGGCAGCGGCCTGCTGCACGGCGGCAGCCAGCACATGGGAGGAATACTGTTCGGCGGAAGCGGCCAGGCCCAGCACGTCCTCGGCGCTGAAGCCGGGCTGCGGGTGGACCTCCACCAGTTCGGGATGCCCGTGGGTGAGTGTTCCGGTCTTGTCGAACGCCGCGGTGCCGACCTTGGCGAGCTGTTCCAGTACGGCTCCGCCCTTGACGATGATCCCGGTGCGGGCCGAACGGCTCATACCGCCCAGGAACGCGACCGGGGCTGCGATCAGCAGCGGGCACGGCGTTGCCAGGACCAGCACCTCCGCGAAACGCACGGGATCCCCGCTCAGTGCCCAGGCCAAGGAGGCGATCAGCAGCGACACCACGGTGAAGGGCACCGCAAACCGGTCGGCCAAGCGGACCACCGGCGCCTTCGACTCGGCGGCCTCGGCCACCAGGGCCACGATGCGCTGGTACTGGCTGTCCGCCGTCGTCGCCGTGGCCTGCAGCAGCACGGCGCGGGCACCGTTGACGGAACCGCTCATCACCGGATCCCCGGCGTGCCTGCCCACGGGAAGGGATTCGCCGGTGAGTGAGGACTCGTCGAAGTCCGCGGCAGAGGAGACCAGGATCCCGTCCACGGGAACCACCTCGGCGGGCCGGATTAGCAGCAGGTCGCCCGGCCCCACGTCGGTGGCCGGGACATCCACGGCACCGCGCTGGGTGTTTCCGCCCGGAAACCGGTGCGCCTGTTGGGGAGCCCGGGTGAGCAGGGCATCCAGCTCCCGGCGGGCCCTGCCGGCGGCGTAGTCCTCCAGCGCCTCACCGCCGGTGAGCATCAGCACGATGATCAGCGCGGCCAGGTACTCGCCGACGACGACGGTGCTCAGGATCGCGATTACGGCCAGGATGTCCAACCCGTAGCGTCCGGCGCGGATGTCCCGGATCATGCCCGCTCCGGTTTTTGCCGCTACTGCGCAGGCATAGACGCCGCCGGTCCAGTCCGCGGCGGTGCCCGCGCCGGCCGCCTGCAGTACGAGGAACGCCACCCCCACCAGCACGGTGGCGACCACCAGCGGATAACGCCGGATCAGGGTGCGGCTTCGGTTCATGCGAACAGTGACCATGCCTCTGTTGTAAGCCCGCCGGCACCGCGGTTTCCAGCAAGAGAAAGCTAACCTAACCTCCGCGGAGCGGCCGTTGTGTTCGTTGTGTCCGGGGCGGGCCGGGGCGTGCCGTTGCCGCGGAAGCGGGTGGGGCCGGGGCGGGCCGGGGCGTGCCGCCGGGGCTCCGGAGCGGGCCGGGGCGCTAGGCGCCGCGGCGCCGGCTGAGCAGCCCGGACATCAGCAGCAGCAGGCCGATTGCCAGCGGCCAGAGCAGGTACATGCTCAGCAGGGCGCCGAATGCGGCGATGACCAGGCAGGTGAGCATGCTCGCGCAGACCAGGATCATGCCCAGCGTGATCCGGATCAGGCCGCGGTGCGGGGACGGAATGGGCGGAAGCCATGCGGGCCGCTCGTCAGTCCAGCTCATCCGGCAATTTTAGGACCGACGGAGTGCCGGCGCACCGGTTAGGCCGGCTTTTTCTGCTGTCGCACACGAACCCCGGCTCTTCCCGGCGGCGGGGTGGCGTGAAAGGATGGCCGCACCCTGCCGCCGACCTTCGGGAGCCTGCCACCATGGACCAAAGTGATCTGCTGATTGACGCCTTCGGCCGGCTGCCCGGCACCGTACGGCGCACGGTGAAGGACCTGGACGCGAAGGCCCTGAACCACCGCCCCTACCCGGAGGGAAACTCCATTTCCTGGCTGATTTGGCATCTGGCCCGGGTGGAGGACGCCCAAGTGGCCGATGCCGCCGGGCAGGAACAGGCCTGGACGGCGGACGGCTGGGCGAAACGCGTGGGGCTGCCGTTATCGGTGGAAGACACCGGCTACGGACACAATTCCGAGCAGGTGGCACAGGTGCAGGTATCCTCGGCCGAGGTTTTGCTGGGCTACTACGACGACGTGCATTCCCGCACTGCCGCGTTTGTTTCCGGACTGTCCGCGGCGGACCTGGACCAGGTGGTGGACCGGGCCTGGGATCCGCCGGTCACCCTGGGCGTGCGGCTGGTGAGCATCCTGGCGGACTGCCTGGAGCATGCCGGCCAAGCCGCGTATCTGCGCGGCCTGGTGCTCGCGGAAGGTTCCTAGGGCCCTGTCGGAGGACCAACTCAGCCCATCGAGGTCAGCAGTTCCTCGCAGGCGTTGACGCAACGGCGGCATGCCTCCGCGCAGATCCGGCAGTGTTCATGCATGGACGCGTGCTGCATGCATTCCTCGCCGCAGGCCGCGCAGGCGGCCATGCAGGCGCGCAGCAGGGTTGCCGTTGCGGGGCCGGACGCTGCGGTACGGGACAGTACCGCCGAGGTAACCGCGCAGATCTCCGCACAGTCGAGGTCAATGCGGATACAGGCCACCAGGTCACCCAGCATGTCCTCGCCCAGACACGCGTCTGCGCAGGCGTTGCAGACCTGGGCGCACTCCGCGCAGGCCTGCAGACATTCGGCGAGTTTACGGGGGTCCGAAGTGCGGGGTCCGCCGGGATGGTTCTTGAGCATTTCGGTGATCAGGGCCATGGGATTCTCCTTCGTTCCGCAGTGCGTTGGCAGGTCCCGGCCGCCGGTGCGGATGGACCCATTGCCCCACGGTAACGACGCCGGCAGGACATCCCAAGGGTGCCGCTCGTTTGGCCGCTGCGCGACGGCGTGATTAGAATCGGTGTAGCCTAGCGGGGTCGGTTGATCGGCAGAGTTGATCAGGAAAAATGTTGGTCGTTCCGACGCCGTACGGTGCAGTTTGGGGCCTTAGCTCAGTTGGTAGAGCGTTTCGTTCGCAATGAAAAGGTCAGGGGTTCGATTCCCCTAGGCTCCACAGATTCGAAGGGGTCTGTTTCCCGGTTTACCGGGAAGCGGGCCCCTTTTCTGCGCCCCGGGGCCAGGGGTTGCGGGATCGGGATTACGGGTTCGGGGTGGGACGGAGGCAGTGGGGTCCGCCCCGGAAACGAAAAAGCACAATTTACCGATTCTGGGCCAAAAATCGGTAAATTTTGCCCTTTCGTTCGTATGCCAGCCCGCCCGCGAGCGGAACTTCCCACGCAGTGTTAACGGTGGGGCCGGTGTTTCCCCATAGGTCACAGCAGCCCCACTCGGTGGGATCCTCCGCGGGGGGCCTCCTGACACCGGTTGCCGTGGTCCTTATAGTCGTGAGCGGGAAAGTCGTGAGCGGGATGCACGCGGCAGGGGGGACGGGGATACCTCGTGCAGTGCCGGCGGCCCTGGCGGCCAGCGTTGGGCGGGCAACCGGACAACCTGGCATCCCCGGCAACCTGGCAACCGGACAGCCCCAGCAGCAGCCGGTGGTCAGTGTTTGCCGAAAACGGTCAGTATTCGCGGAAGGTGCGTTCCATGAGGATCCTCGTAACCGGTTCAGCCGACGGTCTCGGGCACGCTGCCGCCGATGCGCTGCTCTCCCAGGGGCACGACGTCGTAGTGCATGCACGCAACCGGGACCGTGCAGCCAGCCTGGCGCCCCTTGTCAGCCGCGGGGCGGAGATTGTGGTGGGAGATTTCGCCGACCGCGACGCCGTCCGGGAGGTTGCTGCTGAATTGAACAGCGGGGCGCCGCTGGACTCGGTGATCCATAACGCCGGAGTATGGAGGGGCCCGGCCGTGCTGCCGGTGAACACGGTCGCACCGTATCTCCTTACCGCGCTGCTGGAAGGCCCGCAGCGGCACGTGTACCTGAGCAGCGGTTCCCACTTCGCCGGACAGCCATCCCTGGCCGGCGCGGACTGGTCCGGCGGCAGGCCCCGGTCCTACGCGGACAGCAAGCTGTTTGTGACCGCTTTCTCGGCTGCGCTCGCACGCCTGCGGCCGGAGGTGCTGAGCAACGCGGTGGACCCCGGCTGGGTGCCGACGCGGATGGGCGGCCCCGGTGCTCCGGATGATTTGGAGCTGGGCCATCAAACCCAGGAATGGCTGGCCGCCAGCGACCAACCTGAAGCCCTCACGAGTGGCGGCTACTGGTATCACCGGCAGCGGCAACAGCCCCACGCTGCAGTCCATGACGAAGCGTTCCAGGATGAGCTCCTGTCCGCCTTGGCTCGGGAAACCGGCACTTCGCTGCAGTCCTAGCCGGGTCAGTACAACTAGGCCTCTTCCAAAGCCTCCATGCAGGCACCCAGTGCCTGTGCCAGTGCCTTGGCCTGCCCATCGCTGAGCCCGGAGACGATCCGCCGGTCCACGGTATCCACCATTGCTTCGGCACGTGCCAAGAGATCCGTGCCTTCGGGGGTCAGTACAGCGGGCAGTGATCTGCCGGATTCCGGCCGTGCCGGCCGCTCGGTGCGCCTGTGATTCAGGAGCCCTTCGAGGGTCCCTTCGGCACCACCTTCACTTCTGCGACCCGGAAGGCTATGCGATCACCGTGCACGACAAGGCTTAGGGCCGGGCGGAGCACGAGATCCTGGCCGCTGGCGACCCGCCGGGTGGTGGACACAACAGGGCAACCGGTTTTCGCTCCCGGTGTCCGGTGCCTAGGCTGGAACCATGAAGGTTACTGGCATCATGCGCCCCATCGAAACCCGGGAACTGGAAGCGGAGGGCGAGAATTTTCTTGACGCCCGGGAAGCCCTGCAAAAGCAGGTCCCGGAAGGCTGGCAATTGATTATGGTTACCACCCACCCGTAAAAGGTTATTAGGCAGTACCGGACGTCCCTAATACTATCTTTTGAGTGATACCCAAGGTTCTGCTAACCCCCGGAATCCGCGGATTTCCGGGGATTAGCCCGTGTTTGGTGAATAGTCAATAACTGACCTGGAAATCACCTCCCAAAACGTTCGTTTTATTCGGTGACACAGCCCCGCCGGCATGTCATGATTTGGCCATGCCGACCCGCGAAGAAATCGATGCAGCCCGTACGCCCTCCGGTGGTTTCACCAAGCAGCAGCTTGCCGAGTGGGGAATCTCCTGGCCTCCGCCGCGCGGTTGGCGCCGCAAGCTGGAGGAAGAGGTCGAGGCAGCGGCGGCAGCCGGGAACCAGGACCGCATCGGCGCACTCTAGCCGTACGGAACAGCCCGGCTAGACTCGCGGTCATGACGTTCACCTTCCGCAGGATGACCGCCGGCGACGCCGATGTCCTTACCTCTTTCCTGACCTCCAACACGTTTCCTTTTCATGCGTCCCCCGCGCCCACCGCGGCGCAGGCACGGGACCGGGTGCAGCAGGGGCACTTCTGGTCGACGGCGGCGCAGGGGTACTGGATCCAGGATGGCAATCAGGACCTCGGGCTGGTGGTCGTTGAGGATCCTGAGGATGAAAACCCGATGTTCGACCTCCGACTGGCTGAGGAACACCGCGGGCAGGGCCGGGGCGCGGGTATTTTGCGGGCGCTTTGTGGGCTCGTGTTTACCGGGCACGCCGGCAGTGTCCGGTTTGAAGGCCAGACGCGGGAAGACAACATTGCCATGCGGAAAACGTTCTTGCGCGCCGGGTTCGTCAAGGAGGCCCATTACCGTCAGGCATGGCCGACGGCGGACGGTTCCCGGGTGGCATCGGTTGCCTATGCGATACTTCGGTCGGATTGGGAAACCAACACCGTAACCGCGCTGGAATTCGACGATTTCCCCTTTTGTGATCCCCAGTAACCGAGGAAACCCTTTGGCAGCTACCACTCCCGCTATTTCTGTACGCGGATTAACGAAACGCTTCGGTAGCGTGGCCGCTGTCGATGATCTGTCCTTCGAAGTGGCCGCCGGCACCGTCTTTGCTTTCCTCGGGGCCAACGGCGCGGGGAAGTCCACCACCATCTCCTGCCTCACCACGGTCCTGCCGTTCGACTCCGGCACGGCACGGTGGAAGTGGCCGGAAATGATGTGCTGCGCAGCGGCACCGGAGTCCGTGAAACCATCGGGGTGGTGTTCCAGGACTCCATGCTGGACCCCATCCTGACCGGCCGCGAGAACCTGCAGACCAGGGCGCGCTTCTATTCCCCTGACAAGGCGGCCAACAATGCCCGCATCGAGGAGCTGAGCCGGATGGTCGGATTGGAGGACTTCCTTGACCGCCGCTACAGCACCTATTCGGGCGGGCAGCGCCGGCGGGTGGACATTGCCCGCGCCCTGCTGCACGCGCCGTCGATCATTTTCCTGGACGAACCCACCGCCGGCCTGGATCCGGCCAGCCGTGCTCTGGTCTGGTCCACCATCCACGACCTGCGGGAAAACCACGGCCTCACCGTTTTCCTCACCACGCACTACATGGAGGAAACCGAGGAAGCGGACCGGGTCTGCGTGATCGAGAAGGGCCGGATCATTGCGGACGGAACACCCACCGAGCTGCGGGCAAAGTACAGCCGCAGCATCCTCTCGATCAGCTCCGCCGACCCGGAGGCACTGCGGCTCCTCGCGCGCGGCGCCGGAGTCGACGTCGTGGGTGAGGAGTCGAACGTGCTCCGGCTGGCGGTGGACCGCTCCGACACTGCCCGGGAGCTGCTGGCCGGGCACGGCGAAAACGTACTGGACTTCGAGTTCCGCCACGGCACCATGGACGATGTGTTTCTGGCCCTGACCGGCCGTCGGGGGGAAGCGGAATGAACGTAGTTATGGACATCACTGGACGGAACTTGCGCCTGTACTTCCGGGACCGGCTGAACGTCTTCTTTTCCCTCCTCGGGGCTCTGGTCCTGTTCCTGCTGTACACCCTGTTCTTGGGCAACCAGCAGACCCAGGGGCTGGCCGAGAGCTTTCCGCAAGCCGCCGAAGAGGACATAAAGGGCTTCGTGGACGCCTGGATGTTCGCCGGCATTGTGGGCATCACCGCTATCACCACCGGACTTGCCGCCGTGAACGTGATTGTGGACGACACCGCCACCGGCCGCTTCCGCGACTTCCTGGTGTCGCCCATCAGCCGCGGCCAGCTGGTGCTGGGGTACCTGCTGTCCACGGTGGTGATAGCGCTGATCATGACCACGGTGGTGTTCGCCGTGAGCCTGGCCTACCTGGGCTTAGTGGACGGGGTGGTGCTCGCTGTGGGGCAGGTGGCCCGCTCCTACGGCTATCTGGTTCTCAGTTGTGTTGCGTTCGGGGCGTTGAGCTGCTTTGTGGTGACGTTCGTCCGCACGCCGGGGTCCTTCGCGGCTCTGTCCACGCTGGTGGGCACCATTCTCGGTTTCGCAGCCGGGTCCTACATTCCGGTGGGTGCCTTTCCCGAGGGTGTGCGGAACTTTGTCAGCGCGCTGCCGTTTATGCAGGCGTCCATGGTGGTGCGCCAGGAAATGACCGAAGGGCCCATGGGGGCGGTGACGGACCAGCCGGGGGCGATCGCGGAGGTAGAGCGTCTCTTCGGCATCACCGCCTATGTGGGGGACTGGGCCGTGCCCACCGGATATGTGCTGTTTGTCCTGGCGGCGATGGTGGTGGTCTTTTCCGTCCTGGCCGCGCTTCGGATCCGGTCCCGCATTCGCTGAGCAGGGTCCGACGCCGGTACAGGTTCGAGGCGCGGCAGGCACGACGGCGCGGCCGCTGATGGATCCGTTCGGCGCTTCCGTCAGCGGGCTGCCTCGCAGTTCAGAAGCGCGGATCATCCGCCAATACGGCCATGGAGACTGCATCCACCCACTGGCCGCCCCAACGGAGGGCCTGCCGGCGCCGGCCCTCTACGACGAAGCCACACTTCTCGTAGACGTGCCGTGCGCGCGGGTTGAATTCGAAGACCTCCAATTCGATTCGGTGCAGGCCGAGGTCATCAAATGCATGGTTCAGCACCGCGCGGATGGCCTCGGTGCCGTAGCCCTGACCGAATATTTCCGGTCCCCTCAAAGCGATTCGGAATGCCATCGACTCGTTGTCCGGATCCAAGTCATTCAGCACCACCTCGCCCAGATAAGTGCCGTCGGCAGCGCTGACCATTGCCCAGTCTGCGCGATCAGCGGCGTCGGACCGGGAAGCGAGCCACGTGTGGATCTGCCTCTGGGTGAACTCGGCGTGGGTTCCGGTCAGGCGGCTGATCTCCGGGTCCTGGAGAGAGGCCCAGATCCCGTCGAAGTGCGCCAGACCGAGCGGTTCCAGGCGCAGGCGGCCTGTGGCGAGGGTGGTTTGCCGGACAAAAAGGTCCTGCGCAATCACGAGGCGGTTCGGTCCGCGCTGGTTCCTGCCCCGGTGAAGCGGGCTGCCTCGATCCGCAGGGCCAGATTTTCCAAGCCTGCACGGATCATCGAGCCATAGCCGTCGTTGCCCAGCACCTCTGCTGAGGCGAGTCCCAGCACAAGGTGGCGGTGTGCCGGTTCAGGCTCGCCGCGGCGGAGATAGCCATCCCCGAGGTTCAGATGCAGTGAGGGTGCAAACCCGCGGGCGGAGGGGATGCCGAGCGGCACCAGGTCCTCGTCCCTGACGCCTGCATGCTCGGCCAAGGCGGCCTCGTCCCAGGCGATTTCCGCTGCCAGGTCAGTTTCCGTATCCGCCAGATAGTGCGCCAGGACGCAGCGGTGGGCGTGCTCGCCCGGAACTGTACCCTCCCAGCACTCGAGGAGACGGCGTTTGCCCTCGGTCCGGTCCCCGCTCAGGGCTATCCCCACGGCGTCTGTGATTTCTGTCCACGATGTCATCCGGGAAGCCTAACCGACTCCAGTCAGAAACCCGCGCTCAGAACGGTGCAGGCTCCGCACTTGGATGGTCAGCGGTGGGGCGTTCGGTTTCCAGGAAAGGATCAGTGCGGTAGGTGCGTCCGGCTGGTGAGGTCCACTCGATCACACCCGGTGTTGGCTGGTGGGCTTTCCAATAGCCCAGGGTCTTGAAGCGGTGGTGCCGGCGGCACAGGTGTTCAAGGTTGCCGTGCTCGGTGGGACCGCCTGCCGCCCAGTCGATGGTGTGGTCGATTTCCGTGACGGCGGTGCTGACCCTGCAACCGGGGAATCGGCATGTCCCGTCCCGGGCGCGTAGCCAGCGGGCCAGTCCGGCGGGGACTTTCCGGCGCCTGCCCACGCCGAGGATTTCACCGGTCTTCGGATCCTGGGCCAGACCCGTCCACCCCGCAGCGTTGCGGGCCAGTCGGCGGGCTTCTTCGGCGCTGATCGGACCGTAGCCGTGGAGCTCAGCCGGCTCCTCGTTGGCACCAAAGAGCGTTTCAGCGTTGATCAGGACCATGATCTCCGCCCGCGGCAGGACCGTTGAGGCGTCGGGATCGGCATCGGCAGGTCCACTGCCCGCTCCGCCGGCTGCTCGACCGCCTGCTCGACTGCCCGCTCCGCCGGCTGCTCGACCGGCTGCTCCGCTGCCCGCTCCGCCGGCTGCTCCGCTGCCTGCTCCACTTCGTGCACCTGACGGGGCTGAGCCGAGGCCGCCCATCAGCAGCTGGGCCAGGACATCGGCGCGCAGCTGGTCCGCAGTCCGGGAGTCACCGGCGGCCTGTTCACCGCGGGCAGCAGTGCTCAAGGCCGTGTAGATCTGCTGGGCTTCCGCGGCCCGCAAATGCGCCGACAGCCACGACGTGCCGTCCTCGTCCCGGTCCAGGACGACGCGCCGTTTATCAAAGGCCGTCAAATGCCGTTCGGGAATGGTTTGGGGATATTTCCTCTCCCTTAGCCGCCTGGCCTTGGCACAGAACTGGCTCCTCGTTACGCCCTCGGCTTTGGCCAGCAGTTCGGACTCGAATCCGGGAAGGTCCGGCGCGGGAATGTCCTGGCACTGGTCCAGCACCACTTGAGCGTGCCCGTAGCTGAACCGTCCGTCTTCCAGTCCGGCCAGGGTGGCGGTATGGGTGCCGCAGAGCCTGTCCGCTTCGAACATCATCCCCTGCGCGGTGGTCTGCGGCACGTTCAGAATGGCTGCACATTCAGAGGCTGCCAGGCTGAACGCCAGCCCGGCTTCTTCCCGGCCCAAATCCTTGCAGAGACCGGACCGAAAGAGTTCCTCCATATGGTGGATCAGGCGGGCCTCCTGTGCCTGCGTCCAACGCACCAGATGGACCACGCGGGCCAAAACATCGCAGGTGGTCTGTTCGTCAAAGGATTCAAGGTTCTGCAGAGCCAGTAGTCCGCTGAAGCCGTCCGGAAAGGCGGTGGAAGCATCCGCGCCTGCGGCAGAATCGCCGGACCGGGAGCCGCCGTCGACGGTACCGGCACCCGCCCGGAACACGGCGAGCGTGCGCACCACATCAGGCCCATCCGAGTTACCAGCGTGGCCTTCAGCCGACTGGTGTTCTGACCCTGATTCTTCGGTTATCCGTTCGGTGTTCCCGAGCTGATCCATGCCCCAAGGATTTCACCCGGCACTGACATTTCCGGCCCCAAAACAGGCGGAAAAGGGTGCATGCTCACACCAGAAATACCTGTCTTGAGGACCTGGCTACTTACCTTCCCCTGCCGCCGTCCTTGCGGCCGCTGCCGGCTCCTTTGCCTGATCCGGCAGCGCGAATATGCGGCCGGGGTTCCGACCCTAACCGGTTCCCCGCCAGACTTGAAGAAACCCGCGACGCCGCAGCGAAGGGACACCCCATGGCCACCGACTCCGTCCTCATCATCGGCTCCGGACCCGCCGGGTACACGGCCGGGATCTACGCGGCGAGGGCCGGGCTGAAGCCGCGCATCCTGGCCGGCTCGGTCACCGCTGGCGGGGCGCTGATGAATACTACCGAGGTGGAGAATTTTCCCGGCTTCACCGACGGCATCCAAGGCCCGGACCTGATGGAAAACCTGCGCCGGCAGGCGGAGAAGTTCGGTGCGGTGGTGGAGTACGACGACGTCGTCTCGGTCGAGCTGGCCGGCCACACCAAACGGGTGGCCACTGGAGGCGGGAAAACCTACAAGGCCCGCAGCGTCATCCTCGCCACCGGTTCCGTATACAAGGAGCTGGGATTACCCGAGGAGAAACAGCTCAATGGGCGGGGCATTTCCTGGTGCGCCACATGTGACGGCTTCTTCTTCCGGAACCAGCCCATTGTGGTGGTGGGCGGCGGGGATTCGGCCATGGAGGAGGCACTGTTCCTGACCCGGTTCGGGGAGTCGGTGACCGTCGTCGTACGCCGCGATGCCCTGCGTGCCTCGCGGATCATGGCCCAGCGCGCCCGCGACCACGGCAAGATCCGCTTCGAGTTCAACAGCGAGGTCACCGCCATCCACGGCACGGACAAAGTCACCGGAGTGACGCTGACGGACACCGTCACGGGGAGCACGCGGGAGGTGCCGGCTACCGGGATCTTCGTGGCCATCGGCCACGCGCCGCGCACCGATCTGCTGGCCGGGCAGGTGGACCTGGACGAAAACGGCTACATCCGGGTGGCCGCCCCCACCACGCAGACCAACCTCGACGGCGTGTTCGCGTGCGGCGACGCGGTGGACCACCGGTACCGGCAGGCGATCACCGCGGCCGGCACCGGCTGCTCGGCGGCGCTCGACGCCGAGCGGTACCTGGCAGCAGTGGAAGATGCGGACAGCATTGCCACCGCACTGGTGGAAGGCTCCCTGCAGGGCTAGGCATGCGGGCCGAGCCCTGTCCGGACGTACCGGGCCCCTCCTCAGCTCAGGCGCCGGTAAAGGTCAGCACCAGCAGCGTGACGTTCAGTGCGACCAGCAGCAGTGAGACCAGCACGCCCAGTGCCGTGGTCCACCAGTGGTTGCGGTGCACACCCATCACCGCCTGCTGCGCGGTCAGCCAGACCAGCGGTATCAGGGCAAACGGGATGCCGAAGGAGAGGATGACCTGGCTGAGGATCAGGGCCCAGGTGGGATCGATGCCGACGGCGAGGATCGCCAGGGCCGGAATCAGCGTGATCAGGCGGCGCAGGAGCATCGGGATGCGGATTTTCAGCAGCCCCTGCATGATCTCCGCACCCGCGTAGGCGCCCACCGACGTCGACGCCAGCCCGGACGCGAGCAGCCCCACGGCGAACAGTGTGGCCACCACTCCGCCCAGGGACCCGGCAATGGCGGCATGCGCGCCCTGCAGCGTGTCGGTCCCGTCCACTCCCTGCAGGGCGCTGGCGGCCAGCAGCAGGATGGCCAGGTTCACTGACCCTGCCACCGCCAGGGCAATGGTGACGTCCACCTTGGTGGCCTTGATCAGCCGCGGGGTGGTCAGCGTGTCAGTGCGTCCGGGGAACCGGTCGCGGGTCAGGGCCGAGTGTGCGTAGATGGCGTGCGGCATTACGGTGGCGCCCAGGATGGAAGCTGCCAGCAGCACCGATTCGCTGCCTTCAAAACGCGGGACCAGGCCTTCGGCCACCCCGCCAGCGTCCGGCGGGCTGACGAACACCCCTACCGTGAACCCCACCACGATCACCGCCATCAGGGTGACAATGACGTATTCGAAGCCGCGCTGGCGGCCGCTGTTCTGCAGCTGCAGCACCACAATCGAAATGATGCCGGTAATCAGTCCGCCCAGGAACAACGGCAAGTCAAAGAGCAGCCAGAGGGCGACGGCGCCGCCGATTACCTCCGCCACGTCGGTTGCCATGGCCACCAGCTCGGCCTGCAGCCAGTACAGCCGGCGGGCGGGCTTCCGGCCGATCCGCTCACCAAGCAGTTCCGGCAGGCTGCGGCCCGTGACCAGGCCCAGCTTGGCTGAAAGGTACTGGATGAGCCAGGCCATGATGTTGCCGACTACCACCACCCAGACCAACAGGTAGCCGAACCGGGCCCCAGCGGTCATGTTGCTGGCAACATTGCCCGGGTCCAGATAAGCAACACCGGCTACGAGCGCGGGCCCGAGCAGCCACAGGATATTGCGCGGCCGTCCTGCCGGGCGGGTGCCGGGGTCCGGCACAACGGTCTCTGGGGAAGGGACTGTACGAGCCATGACAGCAACCTAACACTCAAAGTTCGGTGCGCCTAACAATTTTTCCAGGTCTGCCTTGGCACCGGGTGGACTGGTGTTCCGGACGCTGACTAACCAGGTGGCCTTGGATCGGTTCAGGAGTGCTTTGGGCGCACCGGATGCCCGGGGCGCTTAGGGCTGGGGTGCGGCCTGCTGACCGGGCTGGTTGGCGAGACCGAAGTGCCCCTTGCTGGCCTGCGGACCGAAAGGACGGAACTGCTTCGGTGGACTATTCGCTGACATTTGATAATTCGCCGGGCGGGCGCTTCCACGGCAGATATCCCGTGACCTCCAGCTGCAGCGAATAACTCAGAAAGGTCCGGATCAGCACAATGACCGCCAGCACTCCCAGTGATTCAAACGTGGGGGTCACGGCTACGGTGCGGATGATGTCCGCAGCAACGAGGAGTTCCAGTCCCAGCAGGATGCTGCGGCCCAGCCGCTGCCGGTAATCCGCGTAGACCCGGGGCTTCCTTTGAGCCAAGGCGGCGACGGCGGCAACGCTTGCGGCAATGGCTCCCAGCACTATGGCGGCAACCCCGGCCAGGTCCACCAGCTCCCCGACCGTTTCGATAAAGTGCTTGAAATCCATTCCAACTATCAGCTCCTCCCGGTGCGCCTGCGTCAAGGGTCAGGCGGCTGCGGGGGAGGGGCTGTAGTAAAAACGGAAATCGTCGTACGGATCCCGCCAGGCGGAGTCGTCCCGGGGAATGCGCTGCACCGCCGGTGCCGGTACCCAGCGGTTGTGGGCCACGCCGTCGTCGTCAATCCAGTGCAGGAGCACCTGGGTGCGGGTCCAGGCCACGGCCTTGCCGTCCACGGTTCCGCCGCCGCGGGTGGTGCACCGAACGTACGGTTCCCGGCGGTAATGGGCGTGGGTGACAGGTGTAGTGGGAACAGCGGAGAGGGCGGAGGTGCCGGCGGAGGAGCTCATGGATAAACCATGGCAAGTGGCACTGACATTTCTGCCGGTGCGGAGGAGGGGCGGCTAGGAAGCCAGGTCCCGCCATTTCGCAGCAGCACGGCCGGTGAGCTCCGCGCCGCGTTCAGCAGCTCGGCGGGGCATCATGCGGATCACGGGTGCTAGGCCTGCAGCGGGTGCGGTGCCCTCGTGCCGCTCGGCGGCGTTCGCCGGCTTCCCGGGGGCCTTCATGGCAGACCGGTTCAGCACCAGGTAGGCAACGCAAATCGGTAGGAAAAGCAGCGAAATCAGGGTGAGGGCACCGAGCGCGAATACAGCCAGGGCGGCATGCACGGGGGAACCGAACAGGGCGCCGACCAGGTCAGCGGCCCCGAACAGCATCCACAGCCAGAAGACGCCGATCAGTACAAGACCGCTGCGCGCCCGGCGGTAGAGCATGGCCGACCGCTTCCGGGTGGAAGGCATGGCCTGAGACTGACTGCCCATTTCGGTTTTCTCCCCAACTAAAGGTCCCTATCTGGACCTATGCAGATAATAGCCGTTTTTGGCCGAATTGGGAGATGGGCTTTTACCGCCGAGGCCACAAGGGCGCTTCCCGCCGGCTCAGCTTCCTGGCTGGGGATCTGCGCGCAGCTGGGAATGCCGCGGACTGTTGGGGTTCAGCAGGGAGTGGCGGTAGCCGTAGAACCCGTACACGGCCATGCCGATCACCAGCCAGATGGAGAACCGCAGCCAGGTTTCCCAGTGCAGCTGCAGCATCAGGAAGCCGGAGGACAAGACCCCGAATGCCGGGATCCACGGCATCAGCGGCAGCCGGAATTCCCGCGGGGCTTCCGGCTGGCGGTAGCGGAGCACAATCACGGCAACACTTACCACCACAAAGGCGGCCAGGATGCCGATGTTCGTCAGGTCGGCCACGGCGCGGATGGGGAAGAACCCGGCGAGCAGGGCCGAGGCCCCGCCGGCAATCCAGGTAACCCGCTGCGGAGTGCCGCGCCGGTCGGTGCCGGCGAACCAGCCCGGCAGCAGCCCGTCCCGGCTCATGGAGAACCACACCCGGGTGACGCCCAGCAGGAACGTGAGCATCACGGTCAGGATGGAGAGCACCGCGAAAGCCGAAATGACGGTGGCAATGACCGGCAGCCCCACGGACTGGAAGGCCGACGCGAACCCGGCCGTTGGGCTGATGTCCCCGTAATTCTGCATCCCGGTGAGCACCAGGGTGGCCAGGATGTACAGGACCATGGCCACGCCCAGGGACAGCAGGATGGCCTTGGGCATGTGTTTTTTGCCGTCCTTGGCTTCCTCTGCTGCAGTGCTCATGGCGTCGTAGCCGAAAACGGCGAAGAACACAGTGGCGGCACCGGTGAACACGGCGCCGAATCCGCTGGGCAGGAAGGGCGTGTAGTTGTCCGTGTTGATGAAGAAGAAACCAAGACCGACGATGAACAGGATCAGCAGCACCTTCAACCCCACGGCCACCAGCTCGAACCTGCCGAAGGTCTTGGTGCCGCGGCTCAGGATGAAGGTGATGAACAAGCAGACGACGGCGGCGGGCAGGTTGATCAGCCCGCCCTCCACGGTGTCACCGGTCCCCTGCATCCACACCGGCATGTCGATACCGAAGCCCGCCAGGAACTCGGTGAAGTACCCGGAAATACCAATGGCGACCACCGCCACGATGGCCGTGTACTCCAGGAGCAAATCCCAGCCGATGAACCAGCCGATCAGCTCCCCCAAAGCCACGTACCCGTAGGTGTAAGCGGACCCGGCCCGCGGCACCATGCCGGCGAACTCAGCGTAGGAAAGCGCGGCAGCCGCACTGGCCAGACCGGCGACGAGGAAGGAAATCAGTACGGCCGGACCCACCGGGGCAGCGTCCGGTCCACCGTTGGCCACCAGGCCGGCGAGGGTGAAAATGCCGATGCCGATAATCCCGCCCACCCCGATGGCGGTCAGCTGCCACAGGCCCAGGCTTTTGAACAGCTTGTTGCCGGTCTTCTCGTCGTCGATCTCTTCGATGGGCTTGCGGCGGAGGACGGAACCTCCGCGGCCCGCAACTGTGGACATATCTGCTCCGTTCCGTACGCGGCAGTGCCGGGACCGGGTGCCGGGCACCCGCTAGGGCAGAAGTATGGACCCCTGCACCGCCATCCGGGTACCCCTGCGCCGCTATCTGTTCAACCGGCGCGGGCACCGCCGGGAAACGGGCAGGCAGCAGGGCCCGCAGGCGTTGCGGGCCCGGGAGCCGGAAGACCGGATCGGACGGGCCGCCTAGCGCTGGCCGCCTAGCACCGGCCGCCTAGCGGGCCGCCTAGCGCTGGCCGCGCAGGGCCGCGGCGGCGTCGCTGGCAGTGGTCCGGATCCGGTAGAGGCTCGACGTCGCGGTCATGTACAGCGTGCGGCCGTCGGCGCCGCCGAAGCAGACGTTGCTGACCGTTTCCGGCACCGGAATGTGCAGGAGCACTTCCCCTGCAGGGGAGAAGACCCGCACCCCGTCGCCGCCGGAAGACCAGATATTGCCGTCGGTATCCACCCGGAAACCATCCGGCACGCCCGGGGCCACCCGCACGAAGACCCGGCCGTTTTTCGCCTGCCGCCCGTCGACGACGTCGTAGGCGCGGATGGGGTTGCCCGCAGGCTGCGCCGGCCCGGCGGGGGAGACGGTTTCCTCCGCGGTGTCCGAAACGTACAGGACGGACTCATCCGGCGAGAACGCCAGGCCGTTGGGCGCCATGATGTCCGTGATGACTGCGGTCAGTTCCCCGCTGGCCGGATCGAAGCGGAACACGTACCGGTCCCCGTATTCCCGCTCTCCGCCGTGGCCTTCCGCCGGATTGTCGATGCCGTAGGAGGGATCCGAGAACCAGACGGTGCCGTCGGACTTGACCACGACGTCGTTGGGGGAGTTGAAGCGCACCTCGCCGAAGCGGTCCACCAAGGTCTGAACGGTGCCGTTGGTATCGCGCTCAATGGCCCGGCGTCCGTGCGAGCACTGGACCACGGAGCCGTCGGCGTCGAGTGCGCGGCCGTTGGTGAATTCCACATCCCGGCCGTACACGCTGAGCTCGCCCGTGGTTTCGCTGTATTCCAGGATCCGGTTGGACCGCACGTCGCTGTACCGGACAGCATTGCGCTGCGGCACCCAGGTTGGTCCTTCGGCCCAGACCGCCCCGGTGCCCACCTGCTCCAGCTCGGCTCCGTCTTCCAGCAGTGCGTCCATGCGTTGTCTCCTTTTCGCAGCCCCTGCGGGCCCAAGCGTGTGCGGTCTGCGTCCTTTTATACGCGAGGCGGTCGCCGGTCCCAAGCCGGGCAGCACCGCGGATGTGCTCCGGGGTTGCGAAGCGCGCGCAAGGCTAGGGGACCCAACCGTGGATCAGGAGGTCGGCGTGCTGCCGAAAAGTGCGCACCAGGTCCGCGTTGGGCTGGTCCACGTCCTGCACCCACGCTGCTGCCGTCACCGGGTCCTTGCCGAAACGGATGTGCCGTTCCACCAGGCGTTCCACCCGCAGTTCCTCCTCGGGTTCGCAGAACCAAACCTCAGCGCAGCGGGAACGGACCTGCCGCCACTCCGGCCGGTCCAGCAGCAGGTAGTTGCCCTCGGTGAGGATGACGCGTGCGGCGGGGAACACCGGGATGTCCCCGGCCAGCGGCTGCTCCAGGGTCCGTTCAAACCCCGGGGCGTAGACGACGGCGGTGCGCGGAGCGGCCAGCCGCTCCAGCAGTGCGGCGTACCCGCCGGCGTCGAAGGTCTCCGGTGCGCCTTTGCGCTGCAGCAGGCCCAGGCGGGTCAGTTCCCGGTCGGAGAGGTGGAAGCCGTCCATGGGAACATGGGCAAAGCGGTGCGATTCCAGGGGTTGGTCCTCCGGATTCAGGGCTTGGACCAGTGCTTCCACCAGGGTGGTTTTTCCCGCTCCGGGCGCACCGGTGACGCCGACGATCACGGGCCCGTCCGTGGTCCCGGCCAACGCCAGGAGCCGCGTTTTCAACTCGGTCAGGGTGGTAGCACTGGACACGGTCCTTCCGCTCCTCCTCCGTCCCGGTCTGCTCCGGACAGGTCTTTTCTTCATGCAGGTTCCGGTTCGGCCAGTCTAGGCGGCGATGCCGGTCCACCCGCAGGCGGAAAGGCCGAACAGGCACTGAACCGCCGTGTGCGGGCCGCGCCCGTCCCGGCCTAAGCTGGGGATGTTGCCTATCCGAGGAGAAATACGTTGTCCCTGCTGACCCCCTTGATTACCAGCGCCGGCCTGATCGGCGGCTACAAGACCGCCCGTGATACCGGGAACCGCCAGCTCGGCGGAGCCGTCCTCGCCGCGGCGGGCGCCGCCGCCTTCGCCCTGTGGAAGCGCGACGCCGGCACGGGCACCGCTGCCGCACTCACCACCGGCTACGTTGCCGCCTTCGGCCTGTCCCACCCGCTGGCCAAGAAGATGGGCGCCTGGCCGTCCGTCTTCACCGTAACCGGGGCCGTCGCCCTGGCTTCGCTGGTCTTCGGCCGGAAGCGCTAGCCGCAGCGAAAACCCAAGTACCCATAGGGCCGGACAGGAATACCTGTCCGGCCCTATCTGTGTGTGGCGGCAGCGGCAGAAAGTAATTCTATTTATCTATTGTGACGATCGTCATAGTCTGTCAATAATGGAGCGTCCAAGCACTGCAACGCAAGGAGCACCGTGGCTACACAGGCACCATCATCGACTGAATGGAACATTCCCCGCCGCACCACGGGCCTGGTGCTGTTTGCCTGCTGGCTGGCAATCCTGGCTGAGGGATACGACGTCGGCGTCCTCGGCGCCGTGCTTCCCGCACTCGCGGAATACAAGGAATGGGACCTCTCACCCCTTGAACTGGGCGGGCTGGGCGCTTACGCACTGGTAGGCATGCTCTTTGGCGCCCTGTTTATCGGCACCCTCAGCGACATCATCGGCCGCAAGAAAATGCTGCTGCTGTCCATGCTGATCTTCACCGTGACGCAGGCGGGCGCCGCGATGGCCCCCACCCCGGAAATGTTCGGCCTCTTCCGCTTCCTGGGCGGACTCGGCATGGGCGGCGTCATCCCGGTGGCCGCCGCGCTGACCATCGAGTACTCCGCACCGAAGAAGCGCTCTTTCAACTACGGCTTGATGTACTCGGGCTACTCGCTGGGCATTGTTGCCTCGGCACTGGTCGCCATGGCCCTGCTGCCGGCATTCGGCTGGCGGGCAGTCATTGCCGTGGGGGCGCTCCCGGTGGTCATCCTGCCCGTCGTGGCCTACCTGCTGCCCGAATCGCTGGAGTACCTCGTCTCCAAGGGCCGGATCACGCAGGCCAAAGCCCTCGCCGCACGCCAGAACATCCCCAACTACAACCCCGCACCGCCTGCCCGCGGGACGGCGGCAATTCCCTGGCGCGAAGTCATGGCCACCATGTTCTCCAAGCGGTTCCTCCGGTCCACGGTCTTCTTCTGGATCTCGCTGTTCTGCGGCATGGTCCTGGTCTACGGCCTCAACACCTGGCTGCCGCAGATCATGCGCAAGGCCGGCTATGACCTGGGATCCTCGCTGACCTTCCTTCTGGTCTTCAGCCTGGCCTCCGCCATCGGTGGCCTGGTCCTTGGATACGCCGCAGACCGGGTGGGGCAAAAGCGCATCCTGGTGGTCTTCTACATCCTCGGTGCAGCGGGAATCCTGCTGCTGATGTTCCCCAACTCCATGGTGGTGAACCTGGCCTTCGTTGCCTTCGCGGGCATTGGATCCATCTCCACGTCCTTGGTCCTCACCGGCTATATTGCGGACTACTACCCGGCGGCCACCCGAGCCACGGCCACGGGCTGGGCGCTCAGCTTCGCGCGGATCGGTGCCATCAGCGGTCCAATCATCGGCGGCTGGATCGCCGGTGCCGGAGTTCCCTTCGAATGGAACTTTGCCGTCTTTGCCGTCATCGGCCTGGTTGCCGCCGGCGCGGTCGCCATGATCCCCAAGCGGGTTCCCCAGTTGGACGGCCTGGCTGCGGATACTGCCGTACCGGCTGCCTCCCCTGCGGCCGGTTCCACCAAATAAAACCTACGGTTGGTGCCCGGCCGCGTGCCGGGCACCAACCCTGTCGGCGGAGGACCTGCATGAACGTAGCGCAGTTGGTGGGCCGGACCTTGGCGGAACTGGGTGCCGGGCACTGCTTCGGCGTGGTGGGGTCGGGAAACTTCACCCTGACAAATTCTCTACGCGAGCACGGAGTAGCGTTTACCGCCGCACGGCATGAGGGCGGCGCTGCCACCATGGCCGATGCCTATGCCCGCATGTCCGGCCGGGTGGGCCTCGTCTCGGTGCACCAGGGGTGCGGGCTGACAAACGCGGCAACAGGAATAGGCGAGGCGGCCAAGTCCCGGACACCGGTGATCGTGCTGGCTGCCGAGGCCCCGTCCGCATCCGTGAACTCAAACTTCAGCATGGATCAGGACAGCTTCGCCCGGTCCGTCCTGGCCGTTCCCGAACGGATCCACTCTGCCCGGACCGCAGTCGCGGACACGGTCAGAGCCTATCGCCGGGCAGTTAATGACAGGCGCACGGTTGTGCTGAATCTTCCCCTGGACGTACAGGCCCAAGCAGTGCCGGAAATTCCTTCGCAGCCGGTCCCCGCCCTGCGGCGGCCGGATCCGGTGCGGCCGGGTGCAGGATCTGTTGCCGCGCTCGCGGACCTGCTGGAAAAGGCCCGGCGTCCGGTAATCATTGCCGGCCGGGGAGGCAGAGGGGCACGGAACGAACTGCTGGCGTTGGCCCGCCGCAGCGGTGCCCTGGTGGCTACTTCCGCGGTGGCCAAGGGGCTGTTCAACGCAGACCCGTTCAGCCTGGGCATTTCCGGCGGGTTCGCCTCACCCTTGGCCGCTGAGCTGATCACGGACGCGGATCTGCTGGTCGGTTTCGGCTGCGCCTTGAATATGTGGACCATGCGGCACGGGCATCTTGTGGGCCCCGACACCGCCGTGGTCCAGGTCGATCTGGAGGACGAAGCACTCGGCGCCAACCGTCCGATCACCTTGGGGGTGCAGGGCGACGCAGCCGAAACGGCGACGGCGGTACTCGTGGAACTGTCCAGCCGCGGGAGCGCTGCGCGCACCGGGTACCGGACCGACGGCGTCCGCCGGCGCATCGCCGCCTCCATCCGGTGGCGGGATGAGCCGCTGGTGGATTCCTCAGCCGGCGGCAGGATCGATCCGCGTGTCCTGACCCGCAGGCTAGACGAGCTGCTGCCGGCAGAGCGGATTGTTGCCGTGGACTCCGGCAATTTCATGGGCTATCCAAGCCAGTTCCTCGAAGTTCCGGACGAGTTCGGGTTCTGTTTCACGCAGGCGTTCCAGTCCGTTGGCTTAGGCCTGGCCACCGCGATCGGAGCAGCTGTAGCCCGCCCGGACCGCCTCCCGGTCCTCGGGACCGGAGACGGCGGCTTCCACATGGCCCTGGCGGAACTGGAAACCGCCGTGAGGCTCCACCTGCCGTTGGTCTGCGTTGTGTACAACGATGCCGCCTACGGGGCAGAGGTCCATCACTTCGGTGCGGACAATCCGCATGCTGACATGGACACGGTGGTGTTCCCGGAAACGGACGCGGCAGCCATCGGACGCGGTTTCGGTGCAGACGGGCTCACCGTCCGAAAGGCCGAGGACCTGGACGCCGTAACTCAGTGGCTGGTATCAGGCCCGCGCCGGCCGCTGGTCATCGACGCCAAAATCACGTCGGACAACGGTGCCTGGTGGCTCGCCGAGGCCTTCAGCAGCCACTAAGCAGCCCGGCTCCGGAGAGCATGCCGAAAGCCCGGCTGGAAGCACAAAGGGAAAGGTCCCGTCTGCTGTAGACGGGACCTTTCCCTTTGGAAGGGGCGGTCTATACGCCCGAAGCCAGGACTTCCGCAGACCGGGCGGCGGTTTTTGGTGTCCACCGCACGTGCGTCGCAGCGGATTCCGGTTCCAGTTCACGCAGCAGCGACAGCCGGGGCCGGACGGCGTCGGTCCGGGCGCTGGGCGGCTTGCGCCGGCCGGCCTTGAACGGCAGGGGCCAATCCGCTCCCGGCCCCCGGTAGTCCTGCTCCGCCGCGGCCTGCAGCGTCCACTGCGGGTTGTACAGGTGGGTGCGGCCCAACGCGCAGAAGTCGGCGCGCCCGGCGAGCAGGATGGAATTCACGTCGTCGTAGGAGGAAACAGCGCCGACGGCGATAACGGCCACGCCGGCAGCAGCTGCCGCCTGGTTGCGGATTTTGTCCGCAAAGGGTGTCTGGTAGCTGCGGCCGAACGCCGGCTTTTCCTCCTTCGAGACCTGGCCGGAGGACACGTCGATTCCGTCTGCCCCGTGGGCGATGAACGCACGCGCGATCTCCACGGCGTCGTCGTCGGTGTTTCCGCCCTCAACCCAATCCGTGGCGGACAGGCGGACGGTGAGCGGGCGCTCGGCCGGCCAAGCCGCCCGGACGGCGTCGAAAACTTCGAGGGGATAGCGCAGCCGGTTCGCCAGGCTGCCGCCGTATTCATCCGTGCGCCGGTTGGAGAGCGGGGAGAGGAAGGAGGACAGAAGGTATCCGTGCGCGGCGTGGAGTTCGAGCAAATCAAAGCCGGCGTCGGCAGCACGGCGGGCCGCGTCGGTAAACTCCGCCAAGACCTGCTGCATGTCGGATCGGTCCATTTCCCGCGGCACGTTGCAGTTCTCGCCGTAGGGAAGCGCCGACGGACCCATCACGTCCCAGCCGTCCTCCAGCGGAACATCAATACCCTCCCACATGAGCCGGGTGGACCCCTTGCGTCCGGAGTGCCCGATCTGCGCACCGATCTTGGCCGTGGACTGTTGGTGGACAAAGTCCACGATCCGCCGCCAGCCGGCAGCTTGCTCATCCGAGTACAGGCCGGTGCAGCCCGGGGTGATCCGGCCGACATCGGACACGCAGACCATCTCGGTCATCACCAGTCCGGCGCCGCCCAGCGCCTTGCTGCCCAGGTGGGTGAGGTGGAAGTCCCCCGGCAGTCCGTCCACCGCCGAATACATGTCCATGGGGGAGACCACTATGCGGTTCTTGAGTTCCAGGCTGCCGATGCGGGCCGGCTGGAACATGGCCGGTGCCACGTCCTGCACGCCGGCGGACTCGGCGAAGGCCTTGTCCGCCAGGGCGGCGAAGCCAGGGTCGCGGAGCTTGAGGTTGTCGTAGGTGATGCGGCGGCTGCGGGTGAGCAGGTTGAAGCAGAACTGCACCGGATCCTGGCCCGCATACTGGCCGATGTTCTCAAACCATTCGAGCGAAGCCTGTGCGGCACGCTGGGTGGATTCCACCACGGGACGCCGCTCCGCCTCATAGGCTGCCAGCGCGGTCTCCACATCGGGATGCTCGTGCAGGCAGGCAGCCAGCGCCAAGGAGTCCTCCATGGCGAGTTTGGTGCCTGAGCCGATCGAGAAATGCGCGGTGTGGGCGGCGTCGCCAAGCAGGACGATGTTCCCGTGCCGCCAGTTTTCGTTGCGCACGGTGGTGAAGTTCAGCCACTTGGAGTTGTTGGACAGAACGCTGTGTCCCT
Organism: Arthrobacter sp. zg-Y1143; assembly: GCF_030125565.1. Taxonomy (NCBI): domain Bacteria; kingdom Bacillati; phylum Actinomycetota; class Actinomycetes; order Micrococcales; family Micrococcaceae; genus Arthrobacter; species Arthrobacter sp. zg-Y1143. Next base: position 560,815 of record NZ_JASKLW010000001.1, read on the forward strand.
GCAGTTCGTCCCGGAAGATTTCCGTGATCCGGGCGATTGCTGCTTCGTCGCTGACGCCGGGAGGGAACACCTGCCCTTCAGTTTCGTCGAAGCCGGCCGAACGCCATACATCCTCATGCATTTCGACAATAAAGGTGGAGCCCTGGTCCGAATACGGGTAACCGTGGATCTGCATGACGCCGTGCTCGGTGTCCTTGATGAAGAACTTGAAGGCCTCGAACACAAGGTCGGTTCCCAGCCACATGTACTTGGAACGGCGCAGGTCCAGCGACGGTTTGAAGGAATCCGCGTAGGCGCCGCGGATGGCGGAATTGAGGCCGTCGGCGGCGAGGACCAGGTCATGGGTGCGGCTGAGCTCGGCGACGTCGGGGGCCAGCGTGGAGAACCGCACGTCGACGCCGAGGTCTCCGCACCGCTGCTGCAGCAGTTCGAGCAGTTCCTTGCGGCTCATGGCGGCGAAGCCCTGTCCGCCCACGGTGTGCTGCTCACCCCGGAAATGGATGTCGATGTCCGTCCAGCGGGCAAAACGCCGGGACATCGCGGCGGCAATCTCGGTGTCCGCGTTCCCGATGCCGCCAAGGGTCTCGTCGGAGAACACGACGCCGAACCCGAACGTGTCGCTCGCGGCGTTGCGCTCCCACACGGTCACCTCGTGCGCAGGATCCAGCTGCTTCATCAATGCGGCAAAGTAGAGCCCTCCGGGGCCGCCGCCGACAACTGCGATCTTCATGGTGTGTCCTTTCAATACCGGGTGTCCGGCGTGGATCTAGGCCTGGGCCGTTTCAACGATTTCGCGGAGCTTGAAATGCTGGAGCTTGCCGCTGGGGTTCCGGGGCAACTCGTCGACAAACGAAATGGCGCGGGGATACTTGTACGGCGCGATCACCTGTTTGACGAAGTCCTGCAGTTCGACGGCCTTCGCATCCCCCGGCGGAACGTTCTCCCGCAGCACCACAAAGGCGAGGACTATGGATCCCCGTTCGGGATCGGGGCGGCCGATCACAGCGCTCTCCAGTACGTCGGGGTGCTGGTTCAGGGCGGCTTCCACTTCCGGGGCGCCGATGTTGTAGCCAGAGGAGACAATCATGTCGTCGGACCGGGCCTGGTAGTAGAAGTAGCCGTCGGCGTCCTGGCGGAAGGTATCCCCGGTGACGTTCCAGCCGTTGACCACATAGTTTTCCTGCCGCGGGTCATCCAGGTACCGGCAGCCGGTGGGACCAATGACGGCCAGGCGCCCGATCTCCCCGGGGGCCACTTCCTCGTCATCGGGTCCCAGGATGGTGGCCCGGAAACCGGGCACGGTACGTCCGGTGGCACCCGGGCGGATATCGCTGCCCGCAGCGGAAATGAAGACGTGCAGCATTTCGGTGGAGCCGATTCCGTTGACCAGTTCAAGACCGGTCTCCTTCTTCACTTCCCGCCACGTTGCCTCCGGCAGATGCTCGCCGGCCGAGACGGCCATGCGCAGCGGGCGCAGCAGATCGGCGAGCCCTTCCTTGATGATGGCCCGGTAAGCGGTGGGCGCGGTGAACAGCACGGTGGCACCGGCCTGCCGGCTCAGTTCGGCCAGCTGGGCCGGAGTGGTGCGCTCGGTCAGCAGGGCGCTGGCACCGAACCGGAGCGGAAAAACCACCAGTCCGCCGAGGCCGAAGGTGAAGGCCAGGGGCGGTGAGCCGGCGAAGACATCATCGGCAACCGGCTGCAGGATGTGCCGCGCGAAAGTGTCGGCATTAGCCAGGATGTCGCGGTGGAAGTGCATGGTGATTTTGGGTGTGCCCGTGGTTCCGGAGGTGGGCCCCAGCAAGGCAACATCGTCGGCGGCGGTCTGCACGTTGGTGAAGCTGGCGGGTTTGGCTGCCGACAGGACGGTGAGGTCGCCGTCGTCGTCGCCGCCCACCGGGACCACCGGCACCTCGCCGGCCGCGGCCCTCATGTCATCCAGGAACCGGTGGTCGCAGAGCACCGCCGTGGGGCGGGTCAGTTCCATCAGTGTGCCGATTTCCCCGGCACGAAGGGCAGGCATGGTGGTCACCACAACGGCGCCCGCCTTCAGTACGCCCAGCCAGCAGGCCACGAGCCACGGGTTGTTGGGTGCGCGCAGCATCACCCGGTTGCCCGGAACAACGCCAAGGTCTTCGGCCAGTACCCGGGCGACCTGGTTGGAACGCTCAAGCAGCAGTCCGTAGCTCCACCGCTCACCGTCCGGGGTCAGCAGCGCGGTGCGGTCGGCGCCCATCGCGGCAGCGGTGTCATCAATCAGTGCTTCAGCAGCGTTGAGCCGGTCGGGGTACTGCAGTTCGGGAAGGGTGAACTCCAGCACCGGCCATTGTTCCCCGGGCGGAAGGTGGTCGCGCGTGAAGGTGTCCTGATGGGCCGAGGGGGATAGTTCCATGGTGCCTCTTTCCGTAGCTGGGCTGGTGTCCCTGGGATGGGTTAGGAGCGGGGACCGCGGATCATGCCCTCCTGGGCCACCGTGGCCAGCAGGGTTCCGTCCCGGGTGAAGAACCGGCCCGCTGCCAGCCCCCGGTTGTTTTGGGAGGAAACGGCGTCCTGGGCGTAGAGCACCCAGTCATCGACCCGGCCGTCACGGTGGAACCACATGGCGTGGTCCAGGCTTGCGGTGGTCAACCCGGGGGTTGCCCAGGCCAGTCCGTGGGCCCGGAGCAGGGGTTCCAGGATGGTGTAGTCACAGACATAGGCCAGGGCCGCACGCTGGATCGCCGGATCATCGGGGAGTTCCGAGAAAGCCTTGACCCACACGGCCTGGTGGGCGGTGACGCCGCTGCCGGTTTCCAGGTACAGCGGTCCCGGAACATGGCGCATGTCGAAGCTGCGGCCGGCCGACCAGTAGCGGGCGTCGTCGCCGTCGTGGCCGTCCAGCACGTCGGCGGCGCTGGCGAGGGACTCAGGATCCACGCCTGCGTACGACGCCGGCAGGTCCGGCTCATACTCCGGGCCGTCTTCGGGCACGTGGAAGGACCCGAGTGCTGCGTAGACCGGCTTTCCGTTCTGGTAGCCCCGCACCTGCCGCGTGGAGTAGCCGCGCCCGTCGCGCAGGAGCTCCACCTCGTACCGGACCGGAATCCCCACATCCACCGGCCGCAGGAAGTAGCTGTGCATGGAGTGCAGCCGGCGGTCCGCGGCGGCTGACTGCATCATGGCCAGCGCACCCTGCGCCACCATGTCCCCGCCGTAGGCCTTGGGCCAGGGAACGTACTGGGGCATGGCGGTGTAGGCCTGGTCAAAGATCTCCGCCACGGTGGGCTTGAGCTCGATGGCCTGCAGGAAGGTATCCGAGTTCACGAGCGGCGGTATCCGTCCAGCGTTTCGTCCGGCACGTCGTCCAGGTTGACCACAATGTTTTCCGGGGTCCGCGCGGTGAGCCAGACGAGCTCCTCTGTGACCGACATGTTGGCCTCCACATGGGGCATGAAGGGGGGCACGAAGACCCAGTCTCCGGCTTTCATATCCAGGTACTCGGAGTAGTCCGCACCGAAATAGATGCGTCCGTGGCCGCGGAGGACATAGCCGCCGGTTTCCGCTTCGCCGTGGTGATGCGGGAGCGACCGGTAACCGGGCACATTGGATACCTGCCCGAACCAGATTTTGGTGGCCGGAGTGTGCTGGATGCTTACGCCGGAGACCCGGACGCAGTCCCCGGACTGGGCGGTGTTGGTGTCTTCCTCCCCGGCCCGCGTCACCACGGGCACCACCTGCCCGTCGGGGCCGGCATAAACGGAGTTGTCTCCTTCGACGCTGTACGCGGTCATGATTTTCCTTTCCTGGCACCGTGGGTGCCGGTGGGTGGATGCTCTAGGCGGTGACCCGGGAGGAGACCCGGATGTGGTTTTCCAGCCGGCCGATCCCGCCCACCTCGGTGGTGAGGACATCGCCGTCGGACAGATAGCGGGGAGGATTCATGCCCATGCCCACTCCGCCGGGGGTCCCGGTGAGGACAATGTCGCCCGGACGCAGCTCGGTGAAGGTGGAAATATAGGAGAGCAGGCGGGCGGCGCTGAAGACCAGGCTGGCCGTATTGCCGTGCTGCATGCGCTCGCCGTTGAGGTAGCAGCTGACTTCCACTCCGGCCTCCGGGTCCAGTTCATCGGCGGTGACGAGCACCGGCCCCAGGGGCGTGCTCCGGTCAAAGGCCTTGCCCTGGAACCACTGCAGTGTCCGGTTCTGCCAGTCCCGCATGGAGATATCATTCGCCGCGGTGTAGCCGGCAATTCCTGCTGCTGCTTCAGCCTCGTCGGCATGGCGGAGCGCGGTTCCCACCACTACTGCAAGTTCGCCCTCCCAATCCACGCTTTCGCTGCCGCTGATGTCCAGGTCCGCGAAGGGGTCGGTGAGGGTGTCCGCGAATTTCGCGAAGAGTGTGGGGAACCGGGGAAGCTCCCGGCCCATTTCCAAGATGTGCTCGCTGTAGTTCAGGCCGCAGCAAATGACCTTGGCCGGCACCGGGAGCGGGTTGAGCAGCGTGGTCCCTTCACGCGGGACGGAACGGGCGACGGCGTCCGGTGCGGCGGCCTGCCGGGTTGCCTCTTCGCGCCATTGGTCCTGCTGAAGCAGGGAGCTGAGGTTTGGTGCGCCCAAGGGGAGGTAGCTTCCGTCCGGCAGCACAACGGCCGCGTTTGTGCCGCCCCCGGCGGCTATGGTTGCCAGCTTCATATGCTCTCCCTGCCTGTGTCTTCCCCGGCCGTGGAAGCAGTCCCGAGGAATATGTCGACTTTGTGACTGGCGTCACGTAGGCTCAATGTAGCACGGTGCAAATGGCTTGAACAGAGGCATTTGCACGCAGGAAAGTGATCCGCTCAGGAGGAAAAACCGCAATGCAGAATAAGGTCATCAACCCCTCTTCGCTGCCCAAACCGTCGGGGTATGCGCACGGCGTGCTGTCGGGGAACACGGTCTATCTGGGCGGGCAGACTGCCCTGGATGCAGAGATGCGGATTGTGGAAGGCGGTGTGGTTGCACAGTTCCGGCAGGCCTTCGGCAATGTGCTGACAACGCTGGCCGAGGCGGGCGGCCGTCCCGAGGATCTGGTATCCGTGACCATTTACCTCACGGATGTGGACGACTACATGGCCAACGGCCGCGAAATCGGCCGTATCTGGCGCGAGATGGCGGGGTCGGAGTATCCGGCGATGGCCGGGATCGGTGTCAGCCGGCTGTGGCAGAAGGAAGCGGTCATCGAGATCCAGGGCGTCGCCGTAATCCAGGACCGGGACTAGCCGGAACGAGCCGGAACTAGGGAACGTCGTCGATGACGGCGGTCGCGTGCTCTTCGGCCAGCGGACCCAGAACGGAGTGCAGCCGGGAAAAGAGGTCGTGTGCCTCCAGCGCATTCCAGTCCTTGGAGAGCAGCTCCACCGGCAGCCCCGGGTCCAGGTACGGGAGCCGGCGCCATTCGGTGAGCAGTAGCAAGTGGTCCACGAACGCGCGGGCCATGCGGTCCGCAACGGGCTGCCCGCCGTCGAGCCAGCGTTCCAGCAGCGGTTGCTGGAGGCGGATGAACTCGGCGTACTGAAGTTCGAGCGCCGGCAGGTCCCACCACTGCGCCACATTGGCCCGCATGTCACTGCTGCCAACGTGGTCGGCGAGGAAAAACTCCAGGTACTGGCCCATACCGCGGTTTTCGAAGTAGGACAGAACCGAGGGACGCAAATGTCCGGGGGCAATCCATAGCCCCGGGGTGACTGATCCGAAACCCATCCGCACCAGTGAGCTGCGGATCTTGTGCCGGATATTGCGCTGGGATTCAGGGACGGTGAAGGTGGCGAGCAGCCAGGGATCCTCAATGCCGGCGCGGCGGGGATGGAAAATCCTCTCGTCACCTTCGCGGAAGGTGTCCTGCATCCCGGACGACAGGGCGTATCCGCTGCGGCCCTGGACGGTCACACTTTCCAGGACACCCCGCTTCTTCAAGCGTGAGATGGAGGAGCGCACCCCCGCCGGACCGACACCGGCGTCCTGTAGAAGCCGGATGATGGTGGCCACCGGAATGCCTGCTCCCGGGGTCCGGGCATAGAGGCCAAACAGCGTAACGATCAATTGGTGGTGCCGGGGCACCGTGCCTTCCTGCATTTCCGCCGCAGGCGGCACTTCCTTGATCATTCCGTTATGGTACAACGCGCCGGACCTGCGGCTTGACCCCCGGCCGCCGGGCAGCGCAGCATGTACTGCCGGCCCGGAAATCTGCCGCAAACGGCGGGAATCATCCGCGCGCCGTCGTCGTTATACCCAATGCTGGACCGAGAGGGCCGGCAGTTGAGGTAACACGCAGTTGAAGAAACACCGGAAGTACTTGGCAACTGAACACGGGGATGATCGGTTTCGACGATGTTTGTTGAGCCAGGGGAAGCGGGCCGAGAACGCAGAGTTATCTCGTTAACGCTCTCTGCAAAAAAATAAGTGCCAAACCTATGCGCACTGACTTCGCTCTCGCTGCCTAAGCAGCCGGAGTAGTCCGTCAGCCCGGAGTCGCTCTCGCTCCGGATCCTGGCGTCGTTTAGAGGGCCACTGCTGAATACCTCCGCCGTCGGGGTGTTCGGGACTTTATGACGGCTGGGCCCGGATCAGCCACTCGTTTGCAAGATGGCTGGGGCCGAGAAAATCCGACGCATACTGCGCCCGGAGAAGCCCTGACAATACAACACCGGACGGGGGTTCGATTCCCCCCATCTCCACCGTATGGTGCGCCGAGACATCCTTTACGGGTGAGTCGGGTCAACGTTGACACCCCGGTCTTCGGACCGGGGTGTTTTTCTTTGTCCGGCGGCAAGCGCTTCCAACGCCGCGTTGAGCGGGCGCTAATCTGGGGGGAACAAACTCGGTACGCGTGAAGGGACACCCATGCAGGCATTGACCATTACCCCCGGGCAGAAGGATTCGCTGGACCTGGCGGACCTGCCGGAGCCGGAAGCCGCCGAAGGCAGCGTACTGGTGGAAACGCTTGCTGTGGGGCTGTGCGCCACGGACCGGGAAGTGATCGCGGACGAGTTCGGTACTGCTCCCGAGGGCCGGGACTACCTGGTGATGGGCCACGAGAACCTGGGCCGGGTGCTGGAAGCGCCGGAAGGCTCCGGGCTGGCCGCGGGGGACCTGGTGGTGGGGATCGTCCGCCGTCCCTGTGCGGAGAACTGCCGGGCCTGCGCTGCCGGTGAATGGGACATGTGCCATACCGGCAACTACACCGAGCACGGTATCGAAGCCCTGGACGGCTTTGCCCGCGAACGCTGGCGGGGTGAACCGGAGGACATGGTGAAGCTGAAGCCTTCCCTGGAACGCGTGGGCGTGCTGCTGGAACCGGCCACCATCCTGGCCAAGGCATGGGAACAGGTGGACCGGATTGGCAGCCGTGCCTATTTCCGCCCGCACGTGGTCGCCGTGACCGGCGCAGGACCGGTGGGCCTGCTGGCCGCGCTGCTCGGCATCCAGCGCGGAATGGAGGTGCATGTCTTCGACCTGGAAGAAGGCGGGCCCAAGGAAGCCCTCACCAAGGAACTCGGTGCCGTTTTCCACACCGAGTCCCTCGCCGAATCCGGTGTCAGTGCCGATATCACCATCGAGTGCACCGGTGCTCCCGCCGTGATTCGCGAGGTGTTGCAGAACGGCGCCAAAAACTCCGTCACCTGCCTGACCGGAGTCTCCGAGGAAGGCGGTGAAGAGCCTTTGGATCTGGGGGCACTCAACCTGTCCCTGGTGATGGACAACCGGGTGGTCTTCGGAACCATCAACGCCAACCGTCGGCACTACCTCAAGGCGGCGGAGGCACTGGCCAAAGCCGACACATCATGGCTGGACAAGATGATTTCCCGCCGGGTTGCGCTGGCCGACTACGAGCAGGCCTTCGAAGACCGCGACGGCGACATCAAGGTGGTGCTGGACCTGGCCTGATCCGTCCGGGAGGGTATTCAGCGGGGCCGGCTTCAGTGGTAGACAGGAAGAACCAGGGCCGCCCGGCGGCCGCGGCAACCCGCATTGGAGGGACGCTGATGACCAAGGAAACCGACCTTCCCATCATGCCCGGCGGTTCGGACGCCGACCGGGCAGATCAGGACATTCCTACCGTTCCGGGCGCCGGTGACGCCGGCCCGGCCGGGGAAATCCACCGCGACGGTTCAGAGGCGGACGGAATGGAACAGGAAATTCCCACGATCCCCGGGGCGGGCGACGCCGGCCCCAGTGGCCCGGTCTATCCCGAGGGGTCCGAGGCCGACATCCTGGAACAGAAGGCGGAGGTCCCGGTGGATGACGACGGCTATCCGCAGGGATCCGAAGAAGACGATTCAAACGAGCGCTAGCGGGGGTCAGGCACCGTCGGGGTAGTACAAGTCGCTTATGCCGTAGTCGGGATCCAGCGGGGAGCGTTGCATCTGGTGGTCCGCAGGGTGTTCCAGGCAGCTGGTGCGCAGGAAGACCGTGACGAAGTGCCCCGGGTTTGATTCGCCGCGTTCGTAGGTGACCGTGGCGCGAAGGCCTCCGTTGCTCAGCACTATTTCGCGGACAACGCCATCGGTTTCCTCGGAATCTCCGGCCTCGCGGGAGAAGGTCCATCCCTCCTGTTCCAAGGTGGAGACAACTTGCTCCAGTGCCGCGTTGGCTGCGGTGGCGTCCTGCGGCGTCGCGCTCAGTTCCGACATCCAGCTTGTTTGCTTTTGTTGTTCCTTGTTTTCGGGGCGAAGGCAGGAGATTTCCCGCAGTTTGTCGACCGCCAGTTCTCCGGTGCCTCCCGTCCCCTGCTGCAGCAGGGGAACCAGTTTCTCCAGCTCCTGCTGAATGTCCGCGAACTCTTCCGCGGAAAGAGGTGCTGCCGTGGATGTCTCCGTTTCTTGGGATTCTGCCTGCACCGAGGGCGCGCATCCTGCGGCAGCGGCGGTGATCAAAAGTGCCAGTATGACGGCGCCGGAGCGGCCGCGGGACCGTGGAGTCAATTCGCTCACTGTTCCAGGCCTTTCACGCCCAGTTTTCCATTCGCATAACTCCGGGTGCTCTTCGCGGTGTCCTCGATATACAGACTCATGCATCAGTCTGAAACTTCATTTCCATCCCCCTGGACCTGACCGAATGACTGCCCCCGAGTATTGCATGAGTTCCATTTGTGCGGCCATGGGCCGAACTGTCCATACCGCCCTGCTGAGGACGCCCTGGATCCGCCTGGAGCCGCAGACCACCGTAGAATGGACGGCGGCAACACGGCCGGAGGAAACAGCAGGAGCGGCGTGAACTTATTCGACCCGGCGGAGGTTTTCGACGCCGTTGACCTCGCCGGAGTGCTGGCCAACGGGGTGTTGGGCGGAGCCGTGGCACGGCAGCTGCGGATGGACCCGGTGGGCTTCATTGTGCTGGCCCTTACCTCCGCCCTGGGCGGCGGTGTACTCCGCGATACCTTGCTGCAGGCCGGTACACCCGTGGCCCTGACCAACCCCGCCTACCTGTTCACGGCCATTGCCGGTGCTTTCATCGCGTACGCCATTGAACTCAAGGGCAAATGGGCCAACCGCTTCCTGATTGTGATCGACGCCCTCGCACTTGGCTGCTGGGCAGCAACCGGTACCGCCAAGGCCCTGGCCGTGGACCTGGACTGGCTGCCTGCCATCCTGATCGGCGTGGCGACGGCGGTGGGCGGCGGCATGATCCGCGACATTGTGGTGGGGCGCGTCCCTGCAATCTTCGGCGGCAACACCCTGTATGCCACCGGCGCACTGGTGGCGGCCGCCGAAATGGTGGTCCTGTACAGCCTGGGAATGCAGAACGTGGGCATGGGCGTGGCCATCGGCACCTGCGCGGTCCTGTGCATCATGGCCCGGCGCCGCGGCTGGCGGCTGCCCGGCCCGGGCGAGTTCACCGTCAAGCTGCCCCGCCGCACCCGCCCGGCCGAGCGGCAGGCAGCAGGTTGGCCGCGGCCCACACTCCGGCGCCCCCGCCTGAGGCCACGGCCCCGCCCTGCATCCGGGGAAGGCGCCGCGGAAGGAACCGGGCACAAGAACCCGGACCAAGATGACACCGGACGCGAATAACTGCGCTTATTTGCGCTAAAACGCTGATTCCGGACGATTTAGTCCCGAAAAAATCCACTTTTGCAGACTCGCTACGCCGGAGTAGCGTGGCCGTTATGACTGCTTACAAAAGCGTAAATCCCGCCACTGGAGAGACCCTCCAGGAATTCCCCGAAGCCACCGATGCTCAGATCAGCCAGGCCGTCACGTCCGCCCACGAGGCGTACCTCGCCTGGCGCAACGAACCGGTAGCGAGCCGGGCAAAGGTTGTTGCCCGGGTTGCCGAACTGTACCGGGAGCGCGCCGACGAACTGGCCGCACTCATTGCCACGGAAATGGGCAAGCCGCTGACCCAGGCGAAGGGCGAGGTAGCCCTCTCCGCGAACATCTACGAGTACTACGCCACCGAGGGCCCCGGCTTTATGGCCGACGAACAGCTGGCACCCAAGGGCGGCGGCACCGCCGTCGTCCGTACCCTGCCGGTCGGCCCCCTGCTGGGGATCATGCCCTGGAACTTCCCCTACTACCAGGTGGCCCGCTTCGCCGGCCCCAACCTGGTGCTGGGCAACACGGTGCTGCTCAAGCACGCCAACAACTGCCCGCAGTCCGCGCTGGCCATGGCACAGATCTTCGCCGACGCCGGCGTGCCCGAAGGTGCCTACATCAACCTGTTTGCCACCAATGAGCAGGCCGCGGACATCATCGCCGACCCGCGTATCCAGGGTGTATCCCTGACCGGCAGCGAACGGGCAGGCGCCGCCGTTGCCGAGGTGGCCGGCCGGAACCTGAAGAAGTACGTGCTGGAACTGGGCGGCAGCGATCCGTTCATTGTCCTGGACAGCCCGGACCTGGATGCCACCGTCAAGGCGGCCGTGGCCGGCCGCATGAACAACGCCGGGCAGGCCTGCAACGCCGCCAAGCGGTTCATTGTGATGGAGGACATCTACGAGGAGTTCGTGGAGAAGTTCACCGCAGGGATGGCGGCCATGGAACCCGGCGACCCGCTGGATCCGGAAACCCGGTTCGGCCCGCTTTCCTCGCAGGCCGCAGCGGACGGGCTGGTGGAACAGATCCGCAACGCCGTTGAGCAGGGGGCAACGCTGCGCACCGGCGGCGGACACATCGACGGCCCCGGCGCTTACGTGCAGCCCACCGTGCTCACCGACGTCACCCCGGACATGCGGGCCTTCTCCGAGGAGCTGTTCGGACCGGCCGCCGTCATCTACAAGGTGGCCAGCGCGGATGAGGCCGTGGAGCTGGCCAACAACTCACCGTTCGGCCTGGGCGGCACCGTCTTCAGCGCAGATGAGGACAAGGCACTGGAGGTGGCGGACCAGCTGGAAAGCGGCATGGTCTGGATCAACGGCACCGCCAGCACCCAGCCTGACCTGCCCTTCGGCGGCGTCAAGCGGTCCGGCGTCGGCCGCGAGCTGGGCCGCTACGGCATGGACGAGTTCGTCAACAAGAAGCTGGTCCGCACCCCGGCCAAGCGCTGAGGACGGACTAGGCCGCGCGGGTGCTTTCCGGTTCCGCGCTTTCGGGCTCCGGCCGGGAAGCATCCGCGTGGTCGCTGGGTCCGTTGAACACCACGTAGCGGTAGGCGAAGTACCGGAAGATGTTGCCAAGGGCTATGCCGACGATGTTGCCGGAGATGTTGTCCGCGAACTGGCTGCGGTAGCCCAGGACGTAGTGGGAGACGTACAGGCAGCCGGTGGCGATGAACAGGCCCACCAGGTTCGTCAGGCCGAAAAGCAGGGATTCGGTGCGGATGCTGCGGGTGCGCAGCTTGCGGAAGGTGATGTAGCGGCTGCCCAGCCAGGAGACGGTGGTCGCTGCCAGGACGGAAATGGTCTTGGCCAGGATGGGGCTGTCCTGGATCAGGGTGGAGGAGAGGATGTTGAACAAACTCACATCCACCACGAAGGCCACGGCTCCCACAGCCGAGAAGGAGCCGAGGCGGCGGGCGATCGCGCGCACCTTGTTGGTTTTAGCCATTACCGAATCCGTTCAACGCGTTCGCACCGGGACGCAGCTTCCTGCCCAAGCCGTGCAATCACGCAGGTGTGGGACTTTTACCTTCGGATGATTGCACACCGTGCATTTGGCCGCAAAATCGGGTCAAACGCAAGCGGAATCAGGGCAGTGTGACCGTAAAGACAGTTCCCTTGCCGGCTTCGCTCTCCATGGCGATGGTGCCCCCGTGCTCCTCCACAATGCGCTTGGTGATGACCAGACCCAGCCCCACGCCGGGGATCTGCGCGCGGCGGGCGGTGCCGGAGCGGAAGAATTTGGTAAATACCTCCGCCTGCTCGGCTTCGGTCATGCCGATGCCGCAGTCGGCCACCTGCAAAATGGTGGCGCCCGCGTCAGTGCGCCAGGCGCGGATCGTCACCTGGCCGCCGTCGGGCGAGTACTTGACGGCGTTGGAGAGCAGGTTGTCCAGCACCTGCGAGATGCGCTTGGGATCCACCATGGCCGGCAGGGACTCCGGGACCTGGGCGATCAGCTCGACGGCGTTGATTTCAGCCCGCGGCTCGGCGGAAGTGATGCAGGAGCGGATCAGTTCGCTGAGGTCGGTGACTTCCTGCTCCACGCTGGTGGACCCCGCAGCGGCGGAAAGCAGGTCGGAAACCAGATGCAGGAGCTTCTCCGAGTTCCGCTGGGCGACCTTCAGGGAGGACGCCACATAGGACGGAATGGAATCTTCTTCGTCCAGCGCCAGCTCCAGGTAACCCATGATCGAAGTCAACGGGGTACGCAGCTCGTGTGAAACGTTGGCCACGAAGTCGTCCTTGGCTGCCACGGCGTTGACCAGGCCGGTGACATCGCTGTAGGCGATCACCGAGCCCCGGAACGCGTCGTCGTCGCCCTTCATGGACCGGGCAGATACGCTCAGGGCCTTCTGTTCCTCGCCCTCGCCGTACCAGACCAGCTGGTCCGAGAAGGACTGTCCGCGGCCCGCGCGCTGCACGGGACGCTGCTCCAGCGGGACCGGCGTAGAGCGGTCGGGGCCGAAAATCAGCATTTCACCCTCGGTCGGACGCTTGGTGAAGTAGGGGGCGGCCAAACGCTCATGCAGGCGCTGGCGCGAGTTGGTCAGGATCCGCCGTCCGTCCTCGTCAATAACCACCACACCCACCCGGACCGTGTCCAGGATGGTCTCCAGCATGGATTCCTTGCGCAGGCTCTCCAGCAGCGAAGCCTGCAGCACCACGTCCTTTTCCTGCAGCACCACGGCCTGGGCGGTGAGGCTCGCTTCCGCCGCAGCACGGGCAGACTCGGCGTCCTCGGCCGTGCGCAGCGCCGAGATCAGGTCCCGTTCGTACAACCGGCGCTCGTGCGCGTAAAACGCGACAATCTGGTCAAGGGCGGGCCGGTCGCCGGCTGCCGGCGTGCGGGTGGCGGAAAGCAGTACCGGAATGCGCTGGCCTCCGGGTCCCATGAGGTCGACGGCGAGTTCCGCGAACGCCTTGTTCATCCCCAGCTGGGGCATGGCGTGCGTGGTGTAGACAATCCGGTCACCCACCGGCAGCAGCTTCAGCAGGCTGGTGCCGCGCAGCTCCTCAATGGATTTACCGATCCATTTGAGCACCATGGCGTTGGCGGACACCACGGTGCCGTCTTCCAGGGTGAGGATGTGCCCGGCGGGTGCGTTGTTGAACAGTTCCTCGTAGTCGAGCGGGAAAAGCCGGTCCACCGCGGGCTACTTTGGCTGCTGGAGGAAGTCGAGGATGATGTCTGCGGTCTCGTCGGGGGCGCTGACGTGGGGAAGGTGCCCGGTGGCCTTCATCTGCACCAGGGTGCTCTGCGGCATCCCGTCACGGAGGTACCGGCCCACGTGCTCGGGGCAGAGCAGGTCCGAGGAGGCCTGCATGATCAGGGCCGGAACGGCAACCCGGGCCAGGAGGTGGCGGACGTCGGAGAGGAACGCCACCCGGGCGAACTGGCGGGCGATGGTTGGGTTCACCCGGCAGAAGCTGCCCTCCAGCTTGGCGCCGAGGGCGGGAGTTTCCGGGTTGCCCATAATGACCGGCGCCATGTTTGCCGCCCAGACCAGGTAGTTGGCGTCCAGGGACTCCAGCAGATCATCGAGGTCGGCCCGGCTGAAGCCGCCTTCATAGCCTTCCTCCGGGTGGTCCATGTAACTGGGGGACGGGGCCACGAGAACGACCCGGCCCAGCCGTGCGGGTGCTGCGGCGGCGGCAGCAATAGCCATCATGGCGCTTACGCTGTGGCCGATAAACGTGACGTCCTGCAGGTCCAGTTCCTCGCACAGTTCCAGGACGTCATCCACATAGCCGTCCAGGCTGGAGTACTTGGCCGGAGAATAAGCAGCGGCATCGGAATTGCCGGCGCCCACGTGGTCGAAGACAACCACTTTGTACTCATCCGTGAAGCGGGGAAGAACGCCCTCCCACATGCCCTGGTCGCAGCCGAATCCGTGGGCGAAAAGCAGTACCGGGCCGTCGGCGCGTCCCAGCACTCGAACATTGTTCCGAGTGCGGATATCAGTTGTCATGTACGTTTGCGCCTGCTTTTCTTCTGATGCAATGTCCGCCCCTGCCCCACAGCGGATTCAACTGCACACTTTACAGGTTCCCGGCAGCTTTAGACGCCATATTGGTTCCGTTCGGAAATGCGTTTAGCGTGCAGCTCCGCCGGGGATTTCCGATCTTCAGGCCACTGGTTATCCGCGGCTTCCCGGGCAACCCGGATGGTGGCTATCCATCCCCACACACTCGTGGTTTTTCCGACGTAGCCGGGCCCGTACCAGCGTTCCTGCCCGGCGTCGTTGGGCTGAGCATCCCCGGTCACCTGCAGGCTTCCACCACCTGCAAACATGCCCAAGCGCCCGACGGCGACTGTACGGGAACAATGTCGCCCACCTCGAGCGCGGTGGCGGTGTGCGGGGAAAAGGGAAAGGTCCGGGCCGGCATGCTGCCATGGGGGCGCGGAGGTGCGTAATTCGAATTGCGCAAAACACGGGAATTCCTGTTTTTGGTACTGGAGGTCGATGGCCTCAATTGCTGCTGCGATCCTGCTCCTTAGCCCACGGCAAAGCGGAGTTCGGCCGCCCCGCCGTTGAACTGGGTGGTGGCCACCAGGTGCATGGGCGGGGTGGGGCCGTCCACCGGCAGCAGCCGCCGGCCGTTGCCCAGGGCAACGGGCATATAGGTCACCCACAGTTCGTCCAGCAGCCCGGCGTCGGCAAACTGGGCCGCCACATTGCCGCCGCCCACCAGCCAGACGTCGCGTTCACCGGCAGCATCCCGGGCTGCGGCAAGCACCTCGCGCACGTCGCCGGACGCGAACCGCACGTCGGCCTGCGGGGGAGCGGACTCTTCCCGGCTGGTGAGCACCCAGCACGGCTGCCGGTAGGACCAGTTGTCCGGTTCCTCCGTGCGCAGCCAGCGGTAGGTTTCCCCGCCCATCACCACCGCCCCCACGCCGGCAATGAACCGGTCATAGTGCGCCTGGAACGCTTCGAAACCGAACTGCAGCAGCCAGTCCAGGCTGTTGTCCTCGGTAGCGATGAAGCCATCCAGGGACGAGGCGACGTAATAGATGACCTTGGGCATGCCGAAAGACTACCGGCGCCCCCGCAGTGCCGGGCAGTGGACGGTCCCAAACGGTAGCCCCGGGCACCGGATTGCGCCCGCCTTCCGGCGCGCTCCGCCAGCTTCTGGGATAGGTTGAGAAGCACGCACCATAAGCAGCCTGACTATTTTGGATCCGGCCGGCGGACGGCACCGGGCGGGACGCGGAAGGAAGAACATATGAGCGAGCGGCTCGTAGCTGACCTGATTGTCGACCGGTTGAAGGCCTGGGACGTCCAGCGGGTGTTCGGGTACAGCGGAGACGGCATCAACACCGTGCTGGGAGCCATGCGCCGCAGCGGGGACCCCGAGTTCATCCAGGTCCGGCATGAGGAAAACGCCGCCTTTATGGCCGTGGGGCACGCCAAGTACACCGGCGGCGTGGGCGTGGTGATGTCCACCCAGGGGCCGGGGGCCATCCATCTGCTCAACGGACTGTACGACGCCCGGCTGGACGGGGTGCCCGTGGTGGCCATTGTCGGCCAGCAGTCCCGCAGCGTCCTGGGGTCCTCCTACATGCAGGAGGTGGACCTGATGAACCTGACCCGGGACGTGGCCTCGGCCTTCCGGCAGCAGATCAATTCCCCCGAACAGGTTCCGCTGGTGCTGGACCGCGCCTTCAAGAAGGCCCTGGCCACCGGCACCCCCGCCGTCGTCATCATTCCGCATGACGTGCAGCAGGCGCCGGCGCCGGAACTGGAGCAGGAGCACGGCATCCTGGACACCGTCCCAGTGTTCCGCCCGGCCCGCATCCAGCCGCTCGAAGCGGATGTGCGCGCCGCCGCGGACCTGATCAATGCTGGAGAAAAGGTGGCGCTGCTGGTGGGGCAGGGCGCCCGGCATGCCCGCGCCCAGGTGGCTGCCCTGGCCGAAAAGATAGGCGCCGGCATCACCACCAGCCTGCTGGGCAAGCCGTACGTGGATGAAACCGCGCCGCTGGCTGCCGGCACCATGGGCCATCTGGGCACCGCCTCCGCAGGGTACGTGCTGAACAACTGCGACACGCTGCTGATCATCGGCTCCAATGACCCGTGGACCGAGTTCTATCCGACGCCCGGATCCGCCCGCGCCGTGCAGATTGACCGGGACGCCTCGGCCATCGGCAACCGCTATCCGGTGGAGGTAGGCATTACCGGAGACGCCGGTCCAACACTGGATGCCCTGCTTCCGCTGCTGGACGCCAAACCCGACGCACCGTGGCGCGGCAAGGTGGAGGAAAGCGTACGCCGCTGGCACGAACTGGCCCGCGTCCGCGCCATGACCGAAGCGGACCCAGTGAACCCCGAACGTGTGGTCTATGAGCTGAACCGGCGGCTGCCGGCCAACGCGCAGGTGGCTATCGACGTCGGCAGTTCGGTCTACTGGTACGCCCGGCATCTGCAGCTTCCCGAAGGCGTGCCGGCGCACCTGTCCAGCACCTTGGCAAGCATGGGCTGCGCGGTGCCGTACGGCCTGGCCGCCAAGCTCGCCGCCCCGGACCGTCCCGTGGTGGCGCTCTCCGGTGACGGCGCCATGCAGATGGCCGGGGTGGCCGAACTGATCACCCTGAGCAGGCTATGGCAGAAGTGGGAGGACCCGCGGTTTGTCATCTGCGTGCTGAACAACCGGGAGCTGGCCGAGGTGACCTGGGAGCAGCGGGAAATGGAGGGTGACCCGCGGTTTGAGGACAGCCAGTCGCTGCCGGACTTCAAATACGCCGAATACGCGAAGCTGCTCGGCCTGGAAAGCATCCGGGCGGAGGATCCGGAACTGCTGGGAGAAGCCTGGGACGTGGCGCTCGCGGCCAAGCGCCCGTTCCTGATCGAGGTTGTCACCGATCCAGCCGTGCCGCTGCTGCCGCCCTTCCCGGCCGGTGCGGCGCAGGCGGAAACCATGAAGGACGGACTGGACCAGGAAGGCGCCGCCGGTGAACACTCCCGCCGGATGCTGGAAATCTACCTGGCCCAGGAAGAGGGCTTGTACGGGGACCTCTGAGGCCTGGCGCTAGGCCCGGCGCTCCGCCCGTTGCTGAGCCCGTTGCTGCGAAGGCCCCGATAACGGAACGGGCGCACCCGGCCGGGTGCGCCCGTTCCTCCTTTCGGCGGACCGGACCTGCCTTCGAGGGGGCTAGGAGCGGGTCGGCGCGCCGAGTTCCACGGGTTCTTCGTCATTGAGGTAGGCGGATTCGGAGTGGGCAATCAGGTCAATGCCCTTGAGCTCGCTCTCCTCCGGGATGCGCAGGCCAATGGTCAGCTGCAGCACCTTGGCAATAAGCCACGTGACCGCGAACGAATAGGCCAGCACCGCGAGGCAGGCCACGGCCTGGATGCCCAGGAGCGAGAAACCGCCGCCGTAGAACAGGCCGCTGACCCCGTTGGGGGCGGCGTCCGTGGCGAACAGGCCGATCAGCAGGGTGCCGAGCAGGCCGCCGACAGCGTGGACACCCACCACGTCCAGGGAGTCGTCAAAGCCGAGCCGGAACTTCAGCTCGATGGCCAGCGAGCAGACCAGTCCCGCAATAGCGCCGATGGCCACGGCGCCCAGCGGGCTGACCGCGCCGCAGGCCGGGGTGATGGCCACCAGTGCTGAGATCAGGCCCGACGCCGCGCCCAGGCTGGAGGACCGGCCCAGCCGCATGCGTTCCATCAGGGCCCAGCCGAGCAGTCCCGCGGCAGCCGCGACGGCAGTATTAAGGAATACAACCGCGGCGGAATGTCCGGCGCTTAGGGCGGATCCGGCGTTGAAGCCGTACCAGCCGATCCATAGCAGGCTGGCCCCCAACAGGATCAGCGGGCGGCTGTGCGGCTGGCCATGGCTGTGCGGCCAGCCCTTGCTGCGGCCCAGGACCAGGGCCAGGGCCAGGGCGGCCACCCCGGCGTTCAGGTGCACGGCGGTGCCGCCGGCAAAGTCGATGGCGCCCAGCTGGTTGGCGATCCAGCCGCCCACCACGGTGCCGTCCTCGTTGTCGAAGGCGAAGACCCAGTGCGCGAGGGGGAAGTAAACCAATGTGGCCCATAGTCCGGCAAAGACCATCCACGCACCGAACTTCATCCGGCCGGCGGCGGAACCGGCCACCAGGGCGGTGGTGACGCAGGCGAACATCAGCTGGAAGGCGGCAAACAGCGCCAGGGGAATGGACGCTGCCGGGTCCTCGGTGAGCAGCGCGGAAAGGCCGAAGAACTCTGCCGGGTTACCCAGCAGGCCCAGGCCCCCGAGCGAATCGCCAAACGCTGCGGAATACCCGTACAGCACCCATAGGACGGCCACCAGGCTGGCTCCGCCGAAGCACATCATCATCATGTTCAGGATCCGCCGTGAACCCACCATGCCGCCGTAGAAAAAGGCGATCCCGGGGATCATCAGGCAGACCAGTGCCGAACTGGCCAGCAGCCAGGCCGTGTTTCCAGAGTCCATGGAGGTACTCCCGTTCGGGTCGGGGGCCCGGGTCTGCATGGGCGCTGCGTCAACAGGGCCGGGCAACAGCCGGGCGGGGGATGATGGACGGATCAGCCCCCCGGTACTGACCGGCGCCCCCGGTGGATGCGGGGCACTGATTCCATGGTGGTGCCGGGATGTTACGAACGGGAGCGCCGCCGGGTTAGCGCTGTGTTAACGCTGGCTGGGCACCTGCTGGGAGCTTGCTGAACGTCAGGCGTTGCGGGGCATGCCGCGGCCGAAGGTGAAGGCCCGGACAATCTGGATGATGCCCAGCACCACCAGGAAGATCCCTCCGTAGATCACCAGGACAGCCAGGGATTCCACCGGGATAAAGAGGACCACAATACCGGCGAGGATGCTCAGGACACCGAGCACAATGGCGAACCAGCGGGAGCCCCCGCGGTCGGACTCGGCCAGGCTCATAACGCCTTCCACAATCCAGGCAATACCTATGACCAGGGCCAGCGCGGTCAGGGATGCAGCGGGATTGCGGATGGCGATCACACCCACGGCCACCAGGGCCAGCCCCACCAGGATGTTCAGGATCTTCAGCCCCGGGCCCAGTCCGGTGAAGACGCCCAGCAGGATGCGGATGGCGCCGGCCACCACAAAGTAGAGGCCAAAGAGGACAGCCAGGACCTCAAGGGTTGCCCCGGGCCAGAACAGGACCAGCAGGCCCAGGACCACCGAGACCACCCCGATGGTCGCCAGTCCGAGGCGGATCCCGCGGATAGCGGATTTGGCCAGGGTGAGGGCGTCCAACGCGAACCCGCCCTCTTGATGGAAAGCGCTGCCTGATGTGGACATCAAGACCTCCTGAGAGTTTCCCCCAAGCGGCTCCGGCAAATACCGGCCTGTCCAGTATCTGCCGCGGGCCGCGCCTTTCTCTAGGGAAGGCTGTCGGAACCGGTCAGCACGGCCCGGATCATGCCGGCGACGGCGGCCATGCCCTCTTTATTGGGATAGTCAGGACAGGCCCGGTGCCCCTGGCATGCCAAGCAGTTCGCGCACCTGCGCGTCGGTGGTCTGCGGGAAGGAGCGGTAGGCAAGTCCGACGGCAGGCAGTCCGCTGGGCGCCCACGGCACCACGACGTCGTCGGCCCCGAATGCGGGCAGCTCTGCGGCACCGCCGCAGGACATCGGCGCCGCAGCCACCAGCCGGGCAGGGTCCAGCTGCCGCACGGCGCCCAGCGCGGCGCGCATGGTGGCCCCGGTGGCGATGCCGTCATCCACCACAATGACCGTGCTGCCCCGCAGCCGGCGGGGCGGGGCACCCTGCCGGAACAGCTCCTCCCGCCGCCTCACCTCGGCCAGCTGCTCGCCCGAAGCTGCGTCGAACAGCGCCTCGGCCTCCGGATCGCGGGTCCGCCAGTACGCCAGGACATCCTCGTTGCGCACCATGCTGGTCACCCCCGCAATTCCCGCCACCGCTCCGGCCGCCAGCTCCGGCTGCGGCGGATATCCGACCTTGCGCACCACCACCACGTCCAGGGCGGCTCCCAGGCTGCGGGCCACTTCGGCTGCCACCGGGACCCCGCCGCGCGGCAGTCCCAGCACCAGCAGATCCGTGCTGCCCGCATACCCGGCCAGCGCCGCGGCGAGCTGGCGTCCGGCGTCGGCCCGGTCCTGCCAGCCCGGGCGGGGATTGTGCTGCTGAGGGGGATCCGGCATAACCAGCCATTTTCCGGAAAGGGGATGGTCCTTTCACGCTAGGCGCGGACGCAGCCGGCCGGTAGGGGCCCTCGTTGCCAAAGCCGCGCCGGGCATAGCAAAGTGGCCGGTATGACGCAGACCGCAGTAATTACAGGAGCAACATCGGGTATCGGGGCCGAGTTCGCCCGCCAACTGGCCGAGCGGGGCTACAACCTCGTGCTGACGGGACGGAACACCGAACGGCTGGAGGCCTCCGCCGCTGAACTGGCCCGGCGGTACTCCGTCAAAACCGAGTACCTCGGCGCCGACTTGTCCACCGACGACGGTGTGGCCGCCGTCGCCGCGCGTGTGCGGGAACCGGACGTGCGCGTGCTGGTGAACAACGCCGGCTACGGACTGAAGAACGACTTCGCGCACAACAGCCTGGACGCCGAAGTGGACCACCTCAATGTGCTGGTCACCGCACCGCTGAAGCTGAGCCACACCGCGCTGAACAGCATGCAGGCCGGCGGGGGCGGACGGATCATCAACGTGGCCTCGCTGGCCGGCTTCCTGCCGCGGGGAACGTACAGCGCCGCGAAGGCCTGGGTCATCAACTTCAGCCGCTGGGCCAACATTTACTACAAGGACCGCGGGATCACCGTGACGGCGGTATGCCCGGGGTTTGTGCACACCGAATTCCACCAGCGCATGCAGATGGACAAGACGGTCTACCCGGGCTGGATGTGGCTGCAGCCCGAACGCGTGGTGCGGGAGGGGCTGGCCGCAGCCTTTGCCGGCAAGGGAGTGTCGATTCCGTCCAAGCGGTACCGGGCGCTCGCCGCGGTCAGCGGTCTCGCCCCGCAGGGGATGGTGGCCCGGATCGCGGGCCGGGGCAGGTAACCGGAGGCGGACGACGACGCGCGGAGCGGGGCCGGGGGGCGGCTTGGGGTTCGTTGGGTGGGCCGGTGTTGGGGAAGCGGTTTTCCCACGCTCTGGTGCTGGTGGGACGGGTGTTTCCCCACGCGGCGCAGCAGTAACACTTCGTGGGAAATTGGATGCGGCAGGAAAGGCAGGGCGGGACACCCACCCAGACCGGCAACGCCCGTGACTCGGGACGTCATGCGGGCTGGCCGTTGCCCGGCCACGGGCCTAGGGTGACTGTGCGGTTCCCGGCGGCGCCGCCCCGGCCAGGCGTGACCCGGACCCGGGATGCTGTTCCCCACGGCTGTTCCCCACGGCGAAAGCGAGTCCCATGAGCACCCCCACGGTTTACGCACTGCACGAGAACCCTGAATGGTTTCCGCCCTTCGCCCGGGCCTTCGAGGCCGAGGGCGTCCATGTGGAGGAATGGCTGCTGACCGACGGTGTGCTGGACCTGGATGCGGTCCCGCCGGAGGGGATTTTCTGGTCGCGGATCAGTGCGTCGTCCCATACGCGGGACCACGGATTGTCCAAGGACTATGCCCGGGCCGTGCTGTCCTGGCTTCAGGCACACGGCCGGCGGACCGTAAACGGCCGCCGGGTCCTGGAACTGGAGATGAGCAAGGTGGACCAGCTGACCGCCCTGCGGGCTGCCGGCATCGACACCCCGCGCACCGTTGCCGCCGTCGGACGCCACCAGATCCTGGCGGCGGCCAAGGAGTTCGAGACCCCTTTCATCGTCAAGCACAATCAGGGCGGCAAGGGCCTGGGCGTGCGGAAGTTCGAGTCCCACGGTGAGCTGGCGGACTACGTGGCGTCAGCGGAGTTCGAGGAACCGGCGGACGGAATCACCCTGGTGCAGGAGTACATTTCCGCTGCCGAACCGTTTATCACCCGCGTTGAAATTGTGGGCGGGGAGTTCATTTATGCGATCAAGGCGGACACCGCCCGGGGCGGCTTCCAGCTCTGCCCGGCCGATGCCTGCGCCATTGACCCGGCCACCGGGAGGCCCATCATGCCGCCGGGCGCCACCATTGCCCCGGACGCCGACACGCAGCTGTTCAGCCTTCGGAAGGACTTCGACTCCCCGGTGATCGGGAAGTACCTGGAGTTTGCCCGCCGCAACGGGCTGGAGGTGTGCGGGATCGAGTTCATTGAAGCTGCCGACGGCCGGCTGCTGACCTACGACGTGAATACCAACACCAACTACAACGCCGCAGTGGAAGCCGTTGCCCCGCGGTCGGCACCGCGTGCACTGGCCCGCTACCTGGCGTCCCTGACGGACTAGCTGCGTCCGTTCGGACCCGGCGAGTGTTCCTCCACACCTCGGCGGCGGGACGGAACCGGCGTGGTTTGGGCCTCGTTATTTATCGGTGGAAGGGCGGCCTCGCTATAGTCATTTTTAGCCAACTTAAGGAGCAACTCCATGTCCGTCGCCGCTGAGCGTGCCTCTGAACCCCTGTGGGTCAAGAACTATCAGAGCGGTGTTCCGGCGCAGATTGAACTGCCCACGGAATCCCTCACCGCAATGATGGAAGAAGCTGTAGAACGCTTCGGCAGCAAGGTGGCATTGGAGTTCTTCGGTGCCGAGACCACCTATAAGGATCTGGGGGACCGGATCAACCGTGCGGCCGAGGGCCTGCGCCGGCTGGGAGTGCGCAAGGGCCACCGGGTGGCCATCATTCTGCCCAACTGCCCGCAGTACCTCATCGCGTTCTACGCCGTGCTGCGGCTGGGCGCCGTCGTCGTCGGGCACAACCCGCTGTACACGGAGCGCGAGCTCCGCCACCAGTTCGAGAACCACGGTGCCAAGGTTGCCATCGTGTGGGACAAGGCAGTGGAGAAGGTCCAGGACTTCCCCGGCGACGTTGCCGTGGAAACCATCGTGGCCGTGAACATCACCAAGGCCATGCCGCGCCTGAAGCGCATCGCCCTGACCCTGCCGCTGCCCTCCGTCCGGCGCACCCGCGAGGGGCTGACCGCCAAGACCGAGCGCACCACCTCGTGGGAAGACCTGCTGGACCATGCCCCGCTGGCGCAGGACCACCCGCGCCCGCAGGTCACCGACCTGGCCGCGCTGCAGTACACCTCCGGCACCACCGGCGCGCCCAAGGGCGTCATGCTCACGCACTACAACCTGCGTTCCAACGCCCTGCAGGGCAAGGCCTGGATGCACGGCGCGCAGGAAGGCAAGGAAGTCATTTACGGCGTGCTGCCGATGTTCCACGCCTTCGGCCTGACCCTGTACCTGACCTTCTCGGTGCTCACCGGCTCCCGGCTGGTGCTGTTCCCCAAGTTCGACGTGGACCTGGTGCTGACGGCGGCGAAGAAGTCCCGCCCCACCGTCTTCTGCGCCGTGCCGCCGATCTACGAGAAAACCGCCACCGAATCGAAGAAGCGCGGCGTGGACCTGTCGACCATCCGCTACGCGATCTCCGGTGCCATGACCCTGCCGGCCGCCACGGTCAAGCTGTGGGAAGAGGTCTCCGGCGGGCTGCTGGTGGAAGGCTACGGCCTCACCGAATCCTCACCGGTGGCACTGGGCAATCCGTTCGCCGAATCGCGGCGCAACGGCACCATCGGTGTGCCGTTCCCGAGCACCGAAATGCGGGTAGTGGACCCCGAGGCGCCGGAAAACGACGTCGAGCCCGGAGCTGCGGGCGAACTGCTGGTCCGCGGTCCGCAGGTCTTCGCCGGCTACTGGAACAACCCGGAGGGCACCGCGGAGGTGCTGCTCGACGGCGGCTGGCTGCGCACCGGCGACATTGTCACCGTGGATGAAGACGGCTTTGTGAAGGTGGTGGATCGGCGCAAGGAACTGATCATCACCGGCGGCTTCAACGTTTCCCCCACCGAGGTGGAGGACGTGCTGCGCACCCAGCAGTACATTCTCGACGCCGCCGTGGTGGGCTTGCCCCGGGCAGACGGCGGCGAGCAGGTAGTGGCCGCCGTCGTCCTGCAGGAAGGTGCCGAGCTGGATGAGGCCGCGCTGCGCGCCTACTGCCGGGAGCGGCTCACCCCTTACAAGGTGCCGCGGAAGATTGTCGCCATCGACGAACTGCCCAAGTCCATGCTGGGCAAGGTGCTCCGGCGCCAGGTGCGGGACTCCCTGCTGCAGGACGCCTAGCTCCATCATCGTTTTCGCGGGGGCATGAGGTTTACGCCTCGCGCTTCGGGTACCTATTGACGGTTCTCCGGCCGAGGGGCTGGAATTGTAAGTGGGCTTGGTATGTGTGCCAGGTCACTCACAAGTCAACCAACCGGCCACCCGGAGCTGCAGGCGGAAACCGACCGCTTCGCTGTTTTCCTCCACAGGCCGGGGGTGAATTACCGCCGGTCAACCGACTCGGCGGATTCGCTGTCGCGAGGAGAACAAGATGATCACGAATCAGCAGGTCGAAGGACTTATGACCGGTTCGGGCAACGTACTGGGCCCGAACGGTGACAGGATCGGTTCCGTCGGCACCTTCTACCTGGATGACCAGACCGACGAACCGGCATGGGTCACGGTCAACACCGGCCTTTTCGGCACGTCTGAAACGTTCATTCCCCTGAGCGAGGCAACCGTTGAGGGCGTTGACGTCCTGGTGCCCTATTCCAAGGAAGAGGTCAAGAACGCGCCGCAGATCGAAAGCGACGGTTCGATCAGCCCCGAAGAAGAAGTCACGCTGTACCGCTACTACGGGTTCAGTTACGACGACGGTTCC
Source organism: Arthrobacter sp. zg-Y1143 (assembly GCF_030125565.1). NCBI lineage: Bacteria > Bacillati > Actinomycetota > Actinomycetes > Micrococcales > Micrococcaceae > Arthrobacter > Arthrobacter sp. zg-Y1143. The sequence continues at coordinate 586,093 of NZ_JASKLW010000001.1, forward strand.
ACCGAGTCCTTCAGCGAGACGGACACCATCACCACGGACAGCGGAACCAGCGGCATGAGGGACGCCGACGCCGGCCTGGTTTCCGATGAGCGCACCGCCGGTACATCCACCGGGTCGGGCACGTCCAACCTGTCGGACCACTCGCGGTCGGGTGCAAACATCGACGATGCCATGACCCGGTCCGAGGAGCGGCTGAACGTCGGCACCGAAAACCGTGCGGTAGGCAAGGCCCGGCTGCGCAAGTACATCGTCACCGAGACCGTCACCCAGCAGGTGCCGGTCAGCCACGAGGAAGTCCGGATTGAGCGCGAGCCCATCACGGACGCCAACGCGGGCGATGCCCTCTCCGGTGCCGAACTCACCGAGGACGAGCACGAGGTGACCCTGCACGCCGAGGAGCCGGTGGTGTCCAAGCACACCGAGCCGGTGGAGCGGGTACGGCTGGACACCGAGACCGTCACTGATACCGAGAGCGTTTCCGAGGAGGTCCGCAAGGAGCAGATCGACACGGACGTCAACGACAGCGACATCCGGCGCGGGAAGTCGGGCGGGTCCGGGTCCGGCGGGTCCGGGTCCGGCGGCTCCGGGTCGGGCGGCAGCTCGGGCTCGGGTTCCGGGTCCGGCCGCGGCCGCTAGCATCCGGCACAGCAATTTAGTACGCACGACGACGGCGGGTCCCGGGTTTTCCGGGGCCCGCCGTTTTGCTGGGTTGCAGGCGGCACGCCGGAAGGTTTCCCGTCCCCGTTGTTACCCGCTAAGGTGGGGCAACTGTCTTCGATTCCCGGGGGAACCATGCGAAAAACCGCCGCCATTGCGGCCCTTGCCCTGATGCTCACCACCGGTTGCAGTGCGGCAGGGACGGAACCCGCCGCGGCACCGGCAGCGCCTTCCGCTACCCCCGCGCCTTCCGCCACTCCGACGGCGTCGGCAAAGGATTCACTGGAGCAGTCCTGCCGCAAACTCCTCGGGCCGGAGGGCAAAGGGGTGCTTTCCCAGGCCAGCTATTTCGTGCGAATCAATGAGGGTACCTACGGATTCAACGGGCCGGCAGAAAGCGCCCGCACAGTGGAGAAGCAGATCCGCAGCATCGCCCTCACCGCGCCGGAGGGTCTGGATGTGCAGTTGGATGAGCTGGTCTCGTCCTTGGGTAAGGCCATCATTGCGGCCGAAAGCCAGGCTGCCGGATCGAGCTTCGACATGTTCGCCTGGCAAAGCACCATTGCGGACCTCCAAGCAACGTGCGCGCCCTATGAAGTGGGCTGAGTCCGGCTAAATGCCAGGTCTTGACGGCGTTCCCGGTTACGGATCCACCACTACCTGGAGGGCATCCTCATAGATAACGGTTCCGGGATGTGCCGACCGGACTTCCTCCCATTGAACTCCGTAGCGGGTCAAGAGGGCGAGGTACCCCGGAACCCTGGCCAGCAGATGAACGGCCGTGCTCTTGAACCAGGCCTGCGCGTGCGGGTGGAGATCCCGGTCATACACCGAGGGGTCTGACACGCACGGATCCGGGTAGGCGGCGTTGTACCAGGCGTTGGCACTGGCCAGCCACTCACTGTCGTCCCGGGACAGCTTTTCCTCTGCGGCCAGGCTGTTGGCTAAGCCAAAGATCCCCACCCTGTTTCCGCGGCGGCTGAGTTCTGTCGCCTGGTACCTCACAAATGCTGCGTCCATGGACCGAATCCTTGCACGGCGAACGGCGAACGGCGAACGGCGATTCCGGAGTTCCGCACTTCGGAAACCCTGACACTTTGGGAAATCCCTGCCAGTTTGGGAAATTCCTGCCAGTGCGCAGCTGAGGGATTTCCCAAACCGGCAGGAGAATCCCAAACCGGCAGGAGTACACCCCAAGCCCCTACGCCACCAGCCGGGCCGTCCGTTCCAGCACTTCCCGGCAGGCACGGATGGCCGGACGCTGGCTGCCGGCCTCACGCACCGAAGTGAAGATGGTCCGCCGCGGTTTGCCCGGCAAATCCAGCAGCCGCACGGTCGGGGGCCGGCCCGTCCAGACCAGCTCCGGCATCAGCCCGACGGCGTTGCCGGACTCGATCAGCCGAATCTGCGCCTGCAGGTCCGCCGTTTCATACCGCACATCCGGTTCAAACCCGGCCTGCCGGCAGGCCTGCTCCGCCCAGTGCCTCGAAGCTGCACCGCGGGGCTCCATGACCCAGGCCAGGGAGGCAGTGTCGGCAATGGAGCGGATATCCGGCCCGCCCAGGTTCTCCGCAGGCACGGCCAGATGGATGGCGTCAGTGGTCAGCTGTTCCCGGTCCAGCCCGGGATGCCTCGGAGCGGCGTGCCCGGGGTACTGCTCGGCAATAACCAGGTCGAAGTCCCGGGCCCAGGTTTCATACAGTGCCGTTTCCGGTTCGCGCTGGGTCATTTCAATACGCACCTCGGGGTAGTCCCGGCCCAGGATGGTCAGCGCGTCCGGCATCAGCGCCAGCGCGGCGGACTGGAATACGGCCACCCGGACCGTGCCGGCAACCGTGGTCAGCGACTCGGCCAGATCCGCCTCGGCGGATTCCATGGAGTCCAGGATGCGGGCGGCGTGGTCCACCAGGATTTCCGCCTGCGGCGTCAGTGTCACCCGGCGGCCGGTCTTGCGGAGCAGCTCCACTCCCACCTCCTTTTCCAGCAGGGCCAGCTGCTGGGATACGGAGGACGGACTGAAGTTCAGCGCGGTGGCCACAGACGCCAAGGTACCCCGGACCTTCAATTCACGCAGAAGCCGCAGCCGGCGGATATCGAGCACGGGAACCCCTCGTAGAACGTTCAGGAAAGCTGACCAGTATTGGTCGGAAAAGATCGCTTTATCTAATTGAACTACAAGCGGATACTGAGTCAGTACCTCGGGGGAACCCCACTTGTTAGACGAAAAGAGCACCAGGAAAATGACCGACACCTTTGAGGACCGCGCCACCGCCGATGCCGTCCCCAACGCCGCGCTGGCAGAGCAGTCCGTAGCCCTCGTCCGCCGCTGGCTCACCGAGGCCGCAGCCGTCCCCGTGGACGCCTCCGCAGCGCAGCTGGCCGGCGTCCTCAAGGACCCCGACGGCCTCGGTTTCACCGTGGGCTTCGTGGACGGCGTCGTCCGCCCCGAAGACATCCGCGTCGCTGCCCGCAACCTGGCCGCCCTGGCCCCGCGCGTGCCCGGCTTCCTGCCCTGGTACATGCGCGCGGCCGTCCGCGCGGGCGGCATCCTGGGCCCGGTGGTGCCGCAGATCGTCATTCCGGCCGCCCGCAGGGTGCTGCGCGAAATGGTCGGCCACCTGATTGTGGACGCCACCGACGCCAAGCTGGGCAAGGCCATCGCCGGCATCCGCAAGGAGAACATCCGGCTGAACATGAACCTGCTGGGCGAAGCCGTCCTGGGCCAGCATGAAGCCGCCCGCCGGCTCGAGGGCACACACGCACTGCTGGCCCGCGACGACGTCGATTACGTCTCCATCAAGGTCTCCGCCACCGTGGCCCCGCACTCGCCGTGGGCCTTCAACGAGGCCGTGCAGCACGTCATCGAGTCGCTGACTCCGCTCTTCCGCCGCGCCGCGCAGTCCCCGGTGAAGAAGTTCATCAACCTGGACATGGAGGAATACAAGGACCTGGAAATGACCATGGCGGTCTTCACCGGGCTCCTTGCCAAGCCTGAGTTTAAAGAACTGGAAGCCGGCATCGTGCTCCAGGCCTACCTGCCGGACGCCCTCTCGGCCATGATGCGGCTGCAGGAATTCGCCGCCGCCCGCCGTGCCGAAGGCGGAGCCGCCATCAAGGTGCGCGTGGTCAAGGGCGCGAACCTGCCCATGGAGCAGGTGGAAGCCTCCCTGCACGGCTGGCCGCTGGCCACCTGGCACTCCAAAGCGGACAGCGACACCAACTACAAGCGCGTCATCAACTACGCACTGCACCCGGACCGGATCTCCAACGTGCGGATCGGCGTGGCCGGGCACAACCTGTTCGACGTCGCGTTCGCCTGGCTGCTGGCCGGGGAACGCGGCGTGCGGGACGGCATCGAATTCGAAATGCTGCTGGGCATGGCCGCCGGCCAGGCCGAGGTGGTGCGCCGCGACGTCGGCAGCCTGCTGCTCTACACCCCGGTGGTGCACCCGGCGGAGTTCGACGTCGCCATCGCCTACCTGATCCGCCGCCTTGAAGAGGGCGCCAGCTCCGAGAACTTCATGTCAGCCGTCTTCGAGCTGGCCGAGAACGAGGCCCTGTTCGAGCGGGAAAAGCTGCGTTTCCTGGCCTCGCTGGAGAACCTGGACACCGCCGTTCCCGCACCGCACCGCGTGCAGGACCGCAACATGCCGGCCGCCGCTGCCGCCGCGGACAGCTTCGACAACACTCCGGACAGTGATCCGTCGCTGCCCGCCAACCAGGCCTGGGGCCGCGGCATCCTGGCGCGTGTGCCCGGCTCGGACCTGGGCGAGGCCGCTGTGGCCGCCGCCGCAGTCAGCACCGAAGCCGAGCTGGAAGCCGTCATCAACACCGCCGTCACCCAGGGCAAGGCCTGGGGTGCGCTCAGCGGTGCGGAGCGGGCCGAAGTGCTGCACCGCGCCGGTGAAGTCCTTGAGGCCCGCCGCGCCGACCTGATGGAGGTCATGGCCGCCGAGACCGGGAAGACCCTGGACCAGTCGGACCCCGAGGTTTCCGAGGCCATCGACTTCGCGCACTACTACGCCGAGCTGGCCCGTGAACTGGACACCGTGGAAGGTGCCCGGTTTGTGCCCTCCCGCCTGACCGTGGTCACCCCGCCGTGGAACTTCCCGGTGGCCATTCCCGCCGGCTCCACCCTGGCAGCGCTGGCCGCCGGGTCCGCCGTCGTCATCAAGCCCGCCCGCCAGTCCGCGCGCTCCGGCGCCGTGATGGTGGAAGCCCTCTGGGAAGCCGGCGTCCCGCGCGACGTGCTGCAGATGGTCCAGCTGGGCGAAAAGGAACTGGGCCGCCAGCTGATTTCCAACCCGGCCGTGGACCGCGTGATCCTCACCGGCGGCTACGAGACGGCCGAACTGTTCCGCTCCTTCCGCCCGGACCTGCCGCTGCTGGCCGAGACCTCCGGCAAGAACACTGTGATTGTCACCCCGAGTGCTGACTTCGATCTGGCCGCCCGTGACGTCGCAGCCTCCGCCTTCGGGCACGCCGGGCAAAAGTGCTCGGCCGCGTCGCTGGTGATCCTGGTCGGCTCCGTGGCTAAGTCCCCGCGCTTCCGCAACCAGCTGGTGGACGCCGTGCAGTCCCTGAAGGTCGGCTACCCGGAGGATCCCACCACGCAAATGGGTCCGATCATCGAACCGGCCGCCGGCAAGCTGCTGCGCGGCCTCACCGAACTGGGCGTTGGGGAAACCTGGCTGCTGCAGCCCGAACAGCTCGATGAGAGCGGCAGGCTGTGGAGCCCGGGCATCCGCACCGGCGTCCGCCGCGGCTCCGAGTACCACCTCACCGAGTACTTCGGCCCGATCCTGGGCGTGATGACGGCGGACACGCTGGAAGAGGCCATCGAGATGGCCAACGACATTGACTACGGCCTCACCGCCGGCCTGCACTCGCTGGACCCGGCGGAGATGGATGTATGGCTTCACCGCATCTCTGCCGGCAACCTCTACGTGAACCGCGGCATCACCGGTGCCATTGTGCGCCGCCAGCCCTTCGGTGGCTGGAAGAAATCGGCCGTGGGCGCCGGCACCAAGGCGGGTGGCCCCAACTACCTCATCGGGCTGGGCAACTGGGAAGCGGTAGACGGCACCTCCGAGGCAGCCCTTGAGCTCCCCGCAGCAGCGCCGGCGGCACGCCTGGTAGCTGCGGCGGAATCGGCCGCGTCGGCCTTCAGCGCCGACGACGCCGCCTTCCTCCGCCGCGCGGCGAACCGTGACGCGCAGGCCTGGAACAGCGAATTCGGCACCGCCAAGGACGTCTCCGCACTCTCCGCAGAGCGCAACGTGTTCCGGTACGTTCCCGTGCCGGTGACTGTCCGCCTGTCCGAGGGCCAGCCGGCGGCCCGGCTCGTCCGGGTGCTGACCGCAGCGCTGACGGCAGGGTCAACGGTGGCCGTATCCACCGCCGTCGACCTCCCCGCCGGCGTGCGGGCGGTCCTGACCGAACTCGGGCTCCAGTTCCGGGTGGAGGACGACGCCGCCTGGCTGGCTTCCGCCGCTGCCTCGCTGAAGAACGGCCGGGTCCGGCTGATCGGCGGTTCCGCCCGGGCCTTGGCCGAGGCGACCGGCGGCACCCCGGATATTGCCGTGTACGCCCAGCCGGTCACCGAATCCGGCCGCTTGGAGCTGCTGCCGTTCCTGCATGAGCAGGCCGTCAGCATCACGGCGCACCGCTTCGGCACGCCGAACCACCTTTCGGATGCGCTGATCTAGCTCCGCGGCCGCCTGCCGGGAAAAGCACCGCAGAAAAGTACAGAAGGGCGGGAAGCCGGAAGCGTACCGCCCGGGTGTACATTCGCCCGGGCCCGCCCGTGTGCCCCCAAACCCCCCCCACAAAACGCACGCCGGGGGGTCACCCCGCACCCCCCCCCCCCTTCTGTACATTCGCCCGGGCCCGCCCTTGTCCCCGCTGCAATGGCGGCTGATGATGGGGTGGCCGGGGTGTATCGGGCTTCGGCACGCCGTCCGGGAGGCAAACATGCAGCCGCTGCTTATGGGCAAGAACGCCGTCATCTACGGTGGCGGCGGGGCTATCGGCGGCGCGGTGGCGCAGGCCTTCGCCCGGGAAGGGGCCCGCGTGTTCCTTGCCGGGCGCACCCCGGAGCCGCTGCAGGCGGTGGCCGCGGCGATCAGGGCAGCCGGGGGAGTGGCGGACACGGCACTGCTGGATGCCACCAACGAGCGGGCCGTGAACCAGCATGCCGACGACGTAGCGGCCGCGGCGGGAAGCCTGGACATCTCCCTGAACGTGATTCAGCACGGAGACGTGCAGGGCACCCCCATGGTGGAAATGCCCGTGGCGGAGTACCTGCGCCCGGTGGACACTGCGGTGCAGACCTTTTTCCTCACCTCGCAGGCCGCAGCCCGCCACATGATGAGGCAGCGTTCGGGGGTGATCCTGGCCTTCGGCGGGTCCGGGGACCCCGTGCCGGGGCTGTACCTAGGCGGATTGCAGACCGCGTTCGAAGCCATGGAAGCGATGCGCCGGCAGCTCTCCAGTGAGCTGGGGCGTTACGGCATCCGGGTCCTGACCCTGCGCACCGGGGGCATTCCGGAAACCCTGCCGGAAAATATGGAAGGTGCCGGCGAAATTGCCGACACCATCACCAACGCCACCATGCTGGGCCGTGCCGCCACGCTGGACGACGTCGGCTATGCGGCGGCGTTTGCGGCCTCGGACCGCGCTGCCAGCATGACTGCCGCCACGCTGAACATCAGCGCCGGTGCGCTGATTGACCGCTGAGGCGTTGCCGCTCTGATCCTCGAAGCGGCACTAGACCTTCCAGAGCGAGAAGTCATCCATGCTGACGGCGGTCCGCACGTCCGTGGATTCGTCGCGGATCCAGACCGTGGCCAGTCCCGGGGCAGTCTCCTGGACGGAGCCGCGGAAATAGGTTTCCCCGCCGCTGCGGGCTTCCACGGTGTCACCGCGGTGAAGGGAGCGGATGCTGCGTACGCGCTTGGCACGCACGGTTCGGGCCGAGGGGGCTGAAGGCTGGGCGCTTGCTACCGGCAAAGGGCGTCTCCTAGTGGGTTGATTCCTAGCGGGCTGATATTTATGCCAACAAACGCATATGCATCAAATATTCCCGATCACGCATGCAACCCTCACCCCCGGACGGCAGCCGCGGGTAGGATTCGGCCATGGATATCGTGGATTTCCTGGTCACACGCTTCCAGGAAGACATCTCCGAAGCCCGCAAACTCCTCGCCTCCCCGAACGTTTCCCTCTCCGACCGCTGGTATGAAGACCGCCTGCTGAAGGAATGCGAAACCAAGCTCATGCTCATTGAGATCATCGGCGGAGCACGCCGGCATGCCCTCTCCCGCATGATCCTGGACGAAGAGGACGAGGATGATCCCCGGTTCCGGGAAGAACTGGAATGGACGCGGCTGGCCCTGTCCGCCCTCGCCGCCGTGCACGAGGACCACCCGGATTTCCAGGACGCGTGGCGGCTCACGCAGGAACGCCCCTAACCGGCCCGGAGGCTGGCCGTGGGACCCGCGTATGCGCCGAAGCGCTTTGGGCAATAGATTGGTTCCATGAGTGCAAAGCCTACTGATCAATCTGTGCCGGACACCGATCTGCTCCACCAGCTCGCCGACGCCCACCACGTCGCCACCACGTTCAAGGGCTGGGACGGGTCCGAACAACAGGTTACGGACGCCACCCTGCGCCGGGTGCTGTCCGCGATGGGGCTGGACACCGCCACGGACAAGGATCTGGAACGGTCGCTGGCACAGTCTCGGGCCGCCGACTGGAAGCGGCCGCTGCCGCCCACCGCCGTCGTCCGGCAGGGCTCCCCGGGTACTGTCGCGGTGCACCTGCCCGCCGGGAGTTCCGCACAACTGACTCTTCGGCTGGAAGACGGCAGCGAACAGGAACTGGACTGGCCGGACACCCCCGAAGCGGAACTAGAGGTGGACGGCACTTTGGTGGCCCGCACCGCGGTGCCGCTGCCCGAGGGGCTGGAACTGGGCTGGCACCGACTGGAGCTGACGAGCGGAGATACCCGCGCGGAGGCGGTGCTGGTGGTGACGCCGGACCGGCTGGGCACCGCCGACGCACTGCTGGCCAAGCGGGCCTGGGGAGTGCAGGCACAGCTGTATTCGGTGCGCTCCTCCAGGTCCTGGGGCATCGGTGACCTAACCGATCTGGCGGACCTGGCCGCCGTCGCCGGCTCGGACTATGACGCCGGATTCGTCCTGATCAACCCGCTGCACGCCGCCGAGCCCGCACCGCCCATTGAACCGTCCCCCTACCTGCCCACCACCCGGCGGTTCTTCAACCCGCTGTATATCCGGGTGGAAGCCGTGCCGGAGTACGCCTACCTGGACGATGCGCAGCACCGGGCGGCCGAGGACACCGCCCGCAGCTTGTATGAGGCCAACACCTCGGCTGCCGAACTGGACCGGGACGCCAGCTTCGCCGGGAAACTGAAGGTCCTCGAAGACGTCTACCGCGTCCCGCGCAGCCCGGCCCGGCAGCGGCAGTTCGAGGAATTCACGGCCGACGCCGGCCAGGGCCTGGAGAACTTCGCCCGCTGGTGTGCGCTGGCCGAGGAACTGGCGCCGGGCGCCCCGGAATGGGACGACGCCTCCGGTCCGGACAGCGAGTACGTGCTGGCGCAGTTGCCCAGGCTCCAGGAACGGATCGGCTTCTTCAAGTGGCTGCAGTGGATCCTCGACGAACAGCTCGAAGCCGTGCAGCAGGCGGCCCGGAAGGCCGGCATGGGAATCGGCGTCATCCATGACCTGGCGGTGGGGGTACACCCCGCCGGCGCGGACGCCTGGATGCTGCGTGACGTGCTGACCTCCGGCATTTCCGTGGGAGCCCCGCCGGACATGTTCAACCAGCGCGGACAGGACTGGAGCCAGCCGCCGTGGCATCCCGGACGCCTGGCCGAGTCCGGCTACGCCGCATACCGGGACATGATCCGCACCATCCTCCGGCACGCCGGCGGCATCCGGGTGGACCACATCCTGGGCCTGTTCCGGCTGTGGTGGATCCCCCAGGACGCCGAGTCGCCCGGTGAGGGCGCCTACGTCTACTACGACCACGAGGCACTGATCGGCATTCTGGCCCTGGAAGCGCAGCGTGCCGGCGCCGTCGTCATCGGCGAGGACCTGGGCGTCTTCGAGCCGTGGGTGCAGGACTACCTGGCTGAACGCGGGGTGCTGGGCACGTCCATCCTCTGGTTCGAGCAGACCGAGGACGGCCCGCTTGCTCCCGAGGAGTACCGGGCGGGTGCGCTGACCAGCGTGAACACCCATGACCTGCCGCCCACCGCGGGATACCTGGCCGGAGAGCACGTGAACCTGCGCGAGGAACTGGGCCTGCTGAACCGGCCCGTGGAAGAAGAACGCCAGGCGGACAGCGAGGCGCAGGAAGCCGTACTGGAGGCGCTGCGGCAGCGCGGCCTGCTGCCCGCCGCCGCCGAGGGGGAGGTCGCGGGGCAGCTGCGCGGCGAGCAGATCCAGCAGACGGTGGAGGCGCTGCACGAGTTCATCCTGCAGACGCCCTCGGTGCTGCTCGGGGTTGCCCTGGCGGACCTGGTGGGGGAGAAGAAGACCCAGAACCAGCCCGGGACCGCCGATGAGTACCCGAACTGGCGGATACCCCTCTGCGGTCCCGACGGAGAGGCGGTGCTGCTGGACGACCTGGAGGCAAACCCCCGGTTCCGGTCCCTGGCTGCGCTGATGCAGAAGGGGATCTAGGCCTACTCCTCGAGCTTCATGGCCTTGCGCAGGGTCAGCGAGCCGCCGCTCTGCATGACGGCCCGGCGGTAGATCCGTGCCGAGAAGGACAGCAGGCCGTAAGCTGCCGCCAGTGCCAGAACCAGTGAGGCAAGGGACTGCCACAGCGGCACTTCGGTGCTCAGCATCCGGATGGGCATGGCCACCGAGGAGATCACCGGGACAAAGGACGCGAGCACCAGCAGCTGCCCCTTGGCGAATATCCCCGCGAACAGGGCAGCCATGATCACCGCCATCACGGGGGTGGAGCTGCTGTTCAGGTCCTCGCTGCGGCTGGCCATGGAACCAAGCATGGCCCAGCCGGCAGCGAGGATCAGGAACCCGACCAGGAAGAAGACCAGGAACCAGCCCGAGACCGGGATGATGAAGCCCAGCGTCTCCGCGGTTCCGGTCAGGTTCATCGCCAGCAGGGCCGCCCCGGCGTACAGGGCCAGCTGGATGATGGCCAGCACGGTGTTGCCGGCCACCTTGCCGTAGAGCAGCTGGCGGATGGGGATGGCGGTGGCCAGGATCTCCACCACCCGGTTCTGCTTCTCCTCCAGCACCGAGGTGGCAATCGCCATCCCGAAGATGATGGTGGCCATGTAGAAGAGGAAACTGAACACGAAACCGACGGCGGAAGCCACCGAGGAGTTCTCGGCGTCGCCTTCGAGCAGGGCTTCGTCCAGCTTGCTGCCGGCGGTCAGTTCCTCAGCCGTGGTTCCGGCTGCGGCGGCGTTGGTGCTGATGACGTAGCTGGTCAGGGCATCCGCCACCGGTCCGCGCAGTTCCGCATCGATGTCTTCCCGGCCGGTGAGCGTCCAGGTGCCCTCTTCCCCGCGCAGCAGTGCGGCGTCGGCCTCTTCGTCGCGGACCAGTTGCAGGGCGGCGTCCTCGGAGTCCGCGGTCCGGACCTCGAAGGAGGTGTTCCCGTCATTTTCCTGTCCGACGGCGTCCGCGCCGGTGATGATCTCCGACCCGGCGGAATCAGTGACCGCCACGGTGAAATCGGAAGCGCGGGAGGACATGTAGCCGCTGAACAGGACGCTGCCGACAATCAGCACCATGGTGACCAGGGTGGAAATCAGGTAGGTGCGGTCCCGCATCTTGACCATGACCTCGCGCAGCGTCACCACGGCCCAGGCAGGGGTGGTGCTGCCTTGTTCGGCGGTTTTCTCCGGGTTCTCTGGGTTCTCTGGTTTCTCCGGGGTACGGGTTGCAGTGCTCATGCGGTCACCTCACGGTAAATGTCGCTCAGGGAGGGGCGGATGGGGGTGAATTCGTGCACCGTACCCCGCGCGACGGCGGAGGCGAGGGTGCGCTGGGCGCCGGAGTCGTCGTCGAACTCCACCAGGGCCGTGGGACCGGCGACGTCGATGACCCTCAGCCCGGCCTCTTCCCGCAGCCAGCCGGCGTCGGGGGAAACCGTGATGCGGTGCCGGCGGGGGACCGCGGCGCGCAGATCGTCGCCGGAGCCCGCGGCCATCAGGCGTCCCTGCTGCAGCACCACCAGGTTGTCGCAGAGCCGGTCCACCAGGTCCAGCTGGTGGCTGGAGAACAGCACCGGCACACCGGCGGCGGTACGCTCGCGCAGCAGTTCCACCATGGAATCCACGGCCACCGGGTCCAAGCCGGAGAAGGGCTCGTCCAGGATCAGCGCGGTTGGCCGGTGCAGCAGGGATGCGGCAATCTGCACGCGCTGCTGGTTGCCCAGGGACAGCGATTCCAGTTTGTCCTTGCTGCGGTCCGCCAGATTGAAGCGTTCCAGCAGGTCCAGGGCTTCACGGCGGGCCGCGGACTGGCTCATCCGGTGCAGCTGGCCCAGGTAGACCAGCTGGTCGATGATGGGCTGCTTGGGGTACAGGCCGCGTTCTTCGGGCATGTACCCGAAGGTTGCCCGCCGCTGGGCGGTCAAGGGGGCGCCGTCCAGCAGCACTTCGCCGGAGGTGGCGGTTAGTACGCCCATGATCATGCGCATGGTGGTGGTTTTCCCGGCACCGTTGGCGCCGACAAAGCCGGTCATCTGGCCGGACGGAATGTCGAACGTAACGTCGTCGACAGCCGTTTTCTCCCCGAAACGCCGGGTGAGGTTGCGGACCTGCAGCATGGCGGCTGCTCCTTTTCCCGGTGTGCCGGGCTCGGTGGTGTTCTGCTGCTTCCGAGTTTAGGCATCCGCCGAGCGGGGCGGATCGCCCGCCAGGGGGAATCCGCGGCGCCTACCCGGCGGCGGGTTTGTCCCCCGCAAGGATGAGCCCGGATTCGTAGGCGAAGACCACGGCCTGCACCCGGTCACGGACCTGGATCTTGGCCAGCAGGTTGGAGACATGGGTTTTGACCGTCGCCTCGGCCACGAACATGCCGGCGGCTATTTCCGCGTTGGACTGCCCGGCCGCCACATTCATCAAAACTTCACGTTCGCGGGCGGTCAGGGTGGCGAGCAGCTTCTGCTGGGCGGCGGTGGCGGCCGACGGCGCGGGCTGCGTTCCCGGGGATGCGGATCCTTCCGGTGCGGTTGCGGGGCCGCCGCCGGGAACAAACTGTTCCTGGGCCTGCCGGGCAAAGCGTTCAATGACGCGCACCGTCATTTCCGGTGCCAGCAGGGCGTGGCCGCCGGCCACTGCGTGCACAGCTGCCACCAGATCATCCGGATCGGCGTTCTTGAGCAGGAAACCGCTGGCTCCGGCCCGCAGGGCGTCGAAGAGATAGTCATCGCGTTCAAAGGTGGTCAGGATGATGACCTTGGCTGTGCCGGCCCGGACGACTTCTTCCGTGGCACGGATCCCGTCCAGCTGGGGCATCTGCACATCCATCAGGATGACGTCCACCGGATGCGCAGCGGCGAAGTCCACCGCATCGCGGCCGTTGGCTACCTGCCCCACCACCTCGATTTCCTCTTCCACGGAGAGCATCATGGCGAAGCCCGCCCGCACCAGCGCCTGATCATCGGCCAGCAGCACCCGGATCGGTTCCATCTCTGTGTCTCTTCCTTTCTGCCCGGGCACGGCCCGGGCAAATGGCAGCACGCTGCCGCCCCCGGCAGCCACGGTAGCGGGCAGCGGCGCGGAGCGGGAGGGAATCCCCGGCGCGGCCCGGGATGTGACGGGACTGTGACTGTTGACGGACTGTGACCGTTGGCGGCGGTTCGCGGCCCGGGCCTCAGCGCACCGGGAAGCGGACCCGGACCCGCCAGCCCCCGCCGGATCGGGGACCGATTTCCGTCTCGCCGCCGTGCAGTGCGGCCCGTTCCCGGATGCCGCGGATGCCGAAACCGGAGCCGGCGGTACTGCTCGAGCGGGGCCGGCCGTCGTCGACGGTCTCCACCTCCACCCAGCTGCCGGTTTCCGCCGTACCGGTGCGCAGGGCGACGACGGCGGACCCGGCCGTGGAGTGCCGGCGCACGTTGGCCAGCGATTCCTGGATGGTTCGGTAAATGGACAGGGCCATGGGCGCGGGGACTGCGTCCAAGTCCCCGGGAGTCTCTTCGGAGCGGTGGTAGGTGACCGACAAGCCCAGCTTTTGGTGCTCGGCCACCAGCGCCGGCAGCTCCGCCAGCCCCGGCTCGGGCGTGCGCCTCACCCCGCCGTCGGACGCTGCGGGTGGTTCCTCGCCGGCACGGAGCACACCGAGCAGCGAACGCATTTCCGCGACCGCTTCCCGGGACGAGGCCTCGATGGTCTGCAGGGCACCGGCGGTGGCCTCGGGCTTTTTCTCCAGGACCCGCCGCGCGGCACCGGCCTGGACACCGATCACCGCAATGTGGTGGGCGACGACGTCGTGCAGTTCCCGGGCGATGCGCAGGCGTTCGTCCAGCACCGCCTGCCGTGCCAGCTCCGCGGACTGCGCCTCGAGCTGGGCGGACTGCTTCACCAGCAGCTCCCGCCGGTGGGCAGCACGCCAGGCACCCATCCCGAAAATAATGGCCCCGCCGAAGTATGCCGCGTTGATCAGCGAGTTGTAGATGGCCAGGGATGCCAGGGGCGGGAGGACACCGCGGTAGGTCTCATCGCCCTCCATCAGGCGTTCAAGCATGCCGTCATAGGAGGAGGACACGGTGAAGGAGAGCAACACCCACAAAGCCATCACGGCAATGACCACCGCAGATCCCATCCACAGGATCCGGCGGTCCCGGGACCACGCCACGGCCGTATAGAGGGCGGCGAAGTAAGCGCCCGCGAACGTCAACTGCGTGCTCACCGACGGGACCAGCAGGGACAGGCACAGGAAGCCGGTGCTGCACAGCAGCATGACCATCACGGGGAAGCGGCGCCGAACCATCAGCGGCAGGATGATCAGGGCCAAGGCCAGGTGCTGGAGCCAGATGGGCCGGGTTTCACCCGCTGCCGCGCCGATGCCGCGGCTAACCTCCAGAACCAGTGCCGAAACCAGCAGCAGGACCACGGCGCCGACTACGTCGTTGCGCTGCTGATTGGGCGTGGGCCCGGGACGTTCCCAGTCTTCGCCGGTACGCCAGGGAAGGCGGGCGCGCCAGTGCGGCGCGGGCGGGGTTTCCGCACGCCGGCCGGGGCTGTCGAAGGCCAGGGTGTCAATCATGCTGCCCAGTCTAGGAGCCGGAAAGGGTGCGGGGCTCCGCCGCGGGGATGAGGGACGTGGGAGGGACTGCCGGCCGATCCGGACCGGAACCCGGGCACGGATGCGGCCTTGCTGGCGCGGCCATTCCCCGCGCTTTGTCCGGTTCGCCGCGTTTTGCGTCATTCCCCGCGCCGCGCAGTGCGGGAATTGCCACAAGGTGCGGGGACCGGGAGGAACGCCTGCGGAGGCGCCGTCGTCAGACCGGAACCGCCCCGGTTTGCCCGCCCAAGGCTGTGCTGGAGTGCAAGGAGTGATTTACTGCGTAGGTAGCGGCAACCGGGTACGGACGGCCGGGCATCAGCGTGGATGACAGGACTCAAAGCATGTTTGTTGAAGAAGCACAGGCCATTCTTCCGGAGCTGGTGGCGCTGCGCCGCAGCCTGCACCGCGAACCGGAGACCGGCCTGGACCTGCCGCTCACCCAGCAGAAGATCCTTGCCGCACTGGAGGGCCTGGACCTGGAAATCACCCTGGGGATGAAGTCCACCTCCGTGGTGGCGGTGCTGCGCGGCGCCGAACCCGGACCGGTGGTGCTGCTGCGCGGGGACATGGATGCCCTTCCGGTGGCCGAGCTGACGGACCTGGACTATGCCTCCACCAACGGCAACATGCACGCCTGCGGGCATGATCTGCATGTGGCCGGGCTGGTCGGTGCGGCCCGGCTGCTCAGCGCCCAGCAGGAAGACCTCTCCGGCAGCGTGGTCTTTATGTTCCAGCCGGGGGAGGAGGGCCACGACGGCGCCAGCGCCATGATCGCGGAAGGCGTGCTCGACGCCGCCGGGCAGCGTCCCGTGGCGGCGTACGGCATCCATGTGCGGCCGGGCCCGCTGGGCGTTTTCCGGACCAAGCCAGGCACACTGATGGCCGGCGCCAACGAACTGCGGATTACCGTCAAGGGCTCCGGCGGGCACAGCTCCCAGCCGCAAACCGCCATTGACCCGGTGCCGGCGCTGACCGAGATCGCCACTGCGCTGCAGACCATGACCACCCGCCGGTTCTCCGCCTTCGACCCGGTGGTGCTCACCGTCACCCAGCTTTCCGCCGGCGAGGCCATCAACGTCATCCCCGATACTGCCAGCCTGGGCGCCTCGGTGCGGACCCTGTCCGAGGAATCCCTGGACCGGGTGATTATCGAATCCAAGGCGCTCGCCGAGGGCATCGCCTCCGCGCACGGCTGCACCGCCGAGGTGGACTTCACCATCCGCTATCCCGTCACCACCAACGACGCCGGCCGCACCCGTGAGGCGGTCACCGGGCTGCGGGAAATCTTCGGAGAGGAGCGGGTGCAGGAATCCCGGGACCCGCTCATGGGCTCGGAGGATTTCTCCCTGATCCTGAACGAAGTGCCCGGCACCTTCATCTTCCTGGGCGCCACCCCGCCGTCGCTCAATCCGGTGACCGCCGCCTGGAACCATTCCCCGCGGGTGGTTTTTGATGACTCGGTGCTGGGAGACCAGGCCGCCGCCCTGGCCCAGCTCGCCTACAACCAGCTGACCTAGGACCGGCCGTGAGCAGCAGCGGTGGTGCTAGCCTCGGCGGGATGATGGAAAAACTCCGGGCCGCCGTCGTCCGCCCCGCCCCGCCGACCTCGAAACCCCGGCGCGCCGGCGCCGTCGCGCTGGGTGCGTTCCTGCTGTTCGCCGGAACCTCGCACCTGACCGTCGCCCGGCAGGAATTCCGGGCCCAGGTCCCGGACTGGGTGCCGCTGGACGAGGACGCGGTGGTGCTGCTCTCCGGCGCGGCCGAGCTCAGCCTGGGCGCCGCACTGATCCTGCTGCGCAAACGCCGGGTGCCCGTGGGTCTGGCTGCTGCGCTGTTCTTTGTGGCGATTTTCCCGGGCAACATTTCCCAGTACGCCACCCACACGGACGCGTTCGGGCTGGACTCGGACCGGGCACGGCTGGTGCGGCTGTTCTTCCAGCCGCCGCTGGTGCTCTGGGCGCTGTGGTCCACCGGGGCGTGGCAGGCGCTGCGGGCGGGAACCGGCGCTCGGCGCTCCTGACGCAAGGGTGGCCTAGGAGCGCCAGGTTTTTGACCAGATGACCTTCTCCTCAACTTCGATGGTGATTGAGGGCGTTCCCACGGGATCGGTTTCGTTCAAGGGCGAGCGTGCGCCCTGCTCCTTGGCCAGGCGGCGTTTTTCCCGGCGGAACCGGCGCTGGGCACGGCGCTGCTTATCCTGGCGCGCCTCCCGTTCGAACTGTTCCGCTTCCCAGTCCCGGTACCACTGCGGGAGCAGCACGGGGCGGAGGAATTTCGGGAGGAAGAACTGGTGCATCATCGCAATGGCGATGCAAACACACCAGAAGGTGGTGAAGACGGCCTCCGAACCGGGAATTCTGACGCCCATCTCCTGCAATCCGATAAGCAGAAAGCATCCGGTGACCCCCAGCCCGCCCCAGAACAGCACGAACCCCAGGCGGGAATGCTTTGCCGTTGACTGCGCTGTCAAAGCCAGCCACGACGTCCACCGGCCGGTGTATGCCCGCAGCCCCATCACAATCATCACCGGACCGAGGCCCAGGGCCGAGGCGCCGATCAGGATGTACGCATACAGGGGTGAGTCCATAGACCGACACTCTAGGGGGCGGTGCGGTCGACGTGCTGAATTTCCGCGGCGGGTTTCTACACCTCAGGCTTAGTGACCACCATCACGGTCCCTGCGGCATACTGCACGCCGCGCTGGGCCGACTGTAAGTATGGGGGCGGTGCCGACGGCGCATAAATGCACCCCGTTTTGGCCCTTCCGCAGAAAAGAACAGCAGCAATGGTGCAGCACCCATCGGACCACACCCCTTCCATCACACCGCCACCACCGCCCGCACCTCCTGTCACGGGCGAACCGGCGGAGACCAGCGGGACGCGCAAGACCCTGAAGGGTGCCAACGCGGCGAAGCGGTCTCCGGCCGGAACCCCGGGCGGGCGGAAAGGCAAGCGGATCTGGCTGGCCGCGGCCGGCGTCGTACTGCTGGCCGGTGGCGCTGTGGGCGGGCACTTCCTGACCGATCCGACGCGCAGCGACGAATACGCGGCAAAGGCAGGCGAGTCCGAACAGCGGCAGGCGCGGCTGGAGAAGTCCCAGAGCGACTACAACGCCATGAAGGCTGACTACAACAAGCTCTCCGCGGGCATCTATTACCGGGAGAAGAAGGTGGGGGAGCGGGAAGAAGCGGTTACCGCGGCCGAAGCTGCCGTGAAGGCGCGCGAAACCGCGGTGACCTCCGCCGAAGCCACCAAGGCAGCCAACACCATCACCGACGGCACCTGGACGGTGGGAAAGACCGTCGCGGCGGGCACTTACACCACGACGACGGACGTCGGCTCGAGCTGTTACTGGGGCATCTACCGCAGCGGCTCCAACGGCGACGACATCATCGAAAACGACATTCCCGGCGGCGGACGCCCGTCGGTGACCATCTCGGAGGGCCAGGACTTCAAGTCCAGCCGCTGCGGAAAGTGGGAGAAGCAGTAATGAAGGAAAATGGCATGACACAGAACCCGGAAAACCTGACACCGCCCGTCGCCGACGGCGGCATGCCGGTGCCGCCTCCTCCGCCCGCGGCGCCGGTGAACACGGCACCGGCCGCACCGTACGTCATGGAGCCATACCGGACAGCGCCCGATCCCGTATCTCCGCGGCGCAACTACGCGTTGTTCGCAGGCGCCGGACTGGTGCTGGGCCTGGGTGCAGGATTCCTGCTCGCGCAGATCGATTTTTCGTCCGAGCCCGAGCCCTCAGTGGCACTGACCGACGCGGTGAGCAGCTGCGGGGTTGAGGACACGACCGGCATCGAACTCGGAGACGAGGGGCAAAGCCTGACGATGGACAGCGAGGGCAAGGAATCCTACGGGGCCGATTTCGCCGACATCACCTGCGTGCTGGATGCCATCGACATTCCGGACAGCGTCAGTAACCGCATGAATGCCACCCGGTCCCTGGACGGCCGGCTGACCGCCGAGTGGGATGAGTTCGCCGCGTCTTGGAGCTACCACCCGGACAGCGGGATGAACGTGGTCATCGAAATCCCGGAACCCAGCGAAGACTAGCTGCAGCCTGCCGGGTGCCGGACACCATTGTCGGTACTATCGGGCCAGTCATTAGACAAACAAACCACCGAATGGGGAACGTCGTGGAATTGCCTGGAATCCTTTCTGAAGACCGCACCGGCGAAGCTGCCAAGCTTCTGAGCCGGTACTACACGGAAAAGGTGATCACCGGTTCAATCCGCACCGGCGCACGCTTTGATTCGTGGGCAGGCGGCGGCGACGCGCCGGCAGTAGCCAACGCCGTCACCTCCGACGACCTGCTGGCACTGGCCTTCCTGGGCGTGGAGGTTAAGGGCCCAGCTGTAGTGGGGTTGCTTGACACCCATGCTGCGGAGATCACCCGGCTGCTGGAGCAGATTCCCACGGACGTCGATATGGCCGATGTGAAACCTCAGGACTTCGAGCGGCTTTACGGTGAGGGCAGCGCCGCCTGGGAGCTGTGGAAGGTGATCCGCGGTTCCAAGGGTGCACGGTGGAAAATGGGATCCACGAAAACCAGCAAGCTGCTGGCCCGAAAGCGGCCCCTGCTGATACCGGTCTGGGATTCCGTGGTCAAGAAAGAGACCCAGCTGAAAGGCTCGCTCACCCAGTGGTCTGATTGGCATGACCTGCTCACCCGGGACGGTGGCTTGGTGGCGGACCGGTTGGATGCAATTCAGCAGCAGGCCAACCTCCCGCACCCCGTCTCCCGGCTCCGCGCCATGGACGTTGTCCTGTGGATGCACGGAACTGACGGAGGGCTTCTGGAGCCGGCAGCCGACGAAGCCGATGATAGTGACGCCGCCTAGCTTCCGGACCGCTGGTTCCTGACCGGATGGCGTTTCCGCTGCCATTCCGGGATTCTCCTGCCAGTTTGGGAAATCCCTGCCGCTATGCAGTGGCAGGGATTTCCCAAACCGGTCGATTTTTCCCAAACCGGCAGGGTTTTCCCCCACCCGCCTCGCCCCCCGCACTGCCCCTCCACCCACCTCCCGCATCCGGCGTCAACCCCGGCCCCGAAACCGGCGCCAAAGCCCCGCGTTGTTCCGCTGCGGGGTCTTTAGGCGCTTAATGTGAGGGTGGTAACGGTAAGTTTGCTTGCTCGTTTTCGCCCCGCCGCCTTCGGGCCGGCGGCGGCTTGGACAAGAAACATACGTACCAAAGTGAAGAGGTCTTGATGTGTGGGAATTCGTGGCGGACAGGTATCCGCAGATCCTGTTCGCCGGATGGCAGCACTTCAGCCTAGTTATTCAATGCCTGGTCCTGGCCACTGTGTTGGCGGTGGTCATCGCTGCACTGGTCTACCGGAACAAGACCCTGACCGGGCTGGCCAACGGCGTTTCCGCCGTCGGGCTGACACTGCCCTCCTTTGCCCTGATCGGCCTGCTGATTGGCCCCGTGGGTTTCGGTGCCACCCCGGCCGTGATCGTGGTGGCGTTCTATGCCACCCTGCCCGTCCTGCGCAACGCCGTGGTGGGGCTGGCCGGTGTGTCGCCCGCCGTCGTCGAATCCGCCCGCGGCATCGGTATGGGCCGGCTGCGTACGCTGCTGCGGATCGAACTGCCGCTCGCCTGGCCGGTCATCCTGGCCGGCGTACGCGTGTCGGCGCAGATGGTGATGGGCATTGCCGCCGTTGCCGCATACGCCCTGGGTCCGGGCCTGGGCGGCTTCATTTTCTCCGGCCTGTCCCGGCTCGGCGGCGCCAATTCCCTGGAATCCGTGGTGGTCGGCGTGGTTGGCGTCATTTTGCTGGCCATGATCCTTGACCTGCTCCTGGTCGGCCTGGGCCGGCTCACAACCCCGCGAGGTATCCGTGTCTGAGACAGAATCCCCCCAAGCTAACGACGGCGGTTCCGTCACCGGAGCCAGCATCCTTTTGGAAGACGTCACCAAGCGTTACCCGGGCCAGGAGAAAGCGGCCGTGGACGGGCTCACCCTGGAAATCCCGAAAGGCAGCATCGTGATGTTGGTGGGCCCCTCCGGCTGCGGCAAAACCACCACCTTGAAAATGATCAACCGGCTGATTGAGCCCACCAGCGGACAGATCATCCTGGGCGGCGAGGACGTCACCGGGATGGACGGCGACCAGCTGCGCCGCGGCATCGGCTACGTGATCCAGGCCGGTGGACTGTTCCCGCACATGACCGTGGCCGCGAACATTGCGGTGGTACCCAAAATGCTGAACTGGGACAAGGCCCGGATCAGCGCCCGGGTGGACGAACTGCTGGAACTGGTCTCCCTGGATCCGGCCGCGTACCGGGACCGGTATCCGAAGGAACTCTCCGGCGGGCAGCAGCAGCGCGTGGGCGTGGCCCGGGCGCTGGCCGCAGACCCGCCGGTGCTGCTCATGGATGAACCGTTTGGCGCAGTGGACCCGATCACCCGCCAGCGGCTGCAGGACGAACTGCTGCACATTCAGTCGGAGCTGCACAAAACCATTGTGTGCGTCACCCACGACTTCGATGAAGCTGTGAAGCTGGGGGACTGGATCGCGATCTTCGAGGAGGGCGCGCACCTGGTGCAGTACGACTCCCCGGAACGGATCCTGGCCAACCCGGCCAACGAGTTCGTGGAAAACTTCATCGGCTCCGGCGCGGGCCTGAAGCAGCTCACCCTGACCCGGGTCAACGAAGTGGACCTGGCCATGCCGGTCACCGCGAACGCCGGGGACCTGGCCAGCGACACCCTTTCCCGGCTGCAGGGCGAAGGCCAGCAGAACGTCGTGGTCCTGGACGGGCGCGGCCGCCCGGTGCAGTGGTTGTCCCGCCGCCAGCTCAGCCGGCTGGACCGGCACACGGACACTCCGGACCTGAAGCTTCCAGTGATCGGCGACCAGGCCACCCTCAACGACGCCCTGGACACCATGCTGGTTTCCAGCACGGGCGCGGCGCTGGTGACCGGGCCGAGGGACCGTTTCCTGGGCCTGGTCACCGTGCAGACGGTCATGGAAGCCATTACCGCCGCGAACGAAGCCGCGCAGCTGGGCTCCTCCGGGGCGCCAGTGGGGATCAACAGCGGCCTCATTGCACGGAACGGCGCGGACGGTTCCGGCACTACGGCCGACGACGCCGGTGCCGCCGCCGGGCGGGGGTCCCGGTGAGCGCGGCCCAGCCGGCGGTCCCGCTGACGGCCCGGACCCATGCCGACACGCAGACCGGCACGGGTCCACAGTCCTGGCGGCCACTGCTGCTGCAGCTGGCAGGCATTGCGGTGGCCTTGGGGCTTCTCATGCTCTGGCTGACCACCGTGGAGCTGAGCGCCACCGAGCGGGCTACCCTGGCACCGGAAGCCCTCTGGGCGTACACCGTGCAGCACCTGCTGCTCACGGGAGTCGCCGCCGTGATTGTGCTGGTGGTGGCCATTCCGCTGGGCATCCTGCTCACGCGCGGTCCGCTGCGCCGCCTGACCGGGCCGGTGATAGCGGTGGCCAACATCGGCCAGGCCGCCCCGGCCATCGGGCTGCTGGTGCTGCTGGCCTTCTGGCTGGGCTTCGGGTTCTGGGCGGCCATTACCGCGCTGGTGGTGTATGCCCTGCTGCCGGTCATGCGCAACACCATGGTGGGGCTGCAGCAGGTGGATCCGCGCATAGTGGAGGCCGGCCGCGGGGTGGGCATGAGTTCCGCCGGGGTGCTGTTCCGCCTGGAACTGCCGCTCGCCGTGCCGGTGATGCTCTCCGGCGTGCGCACCGCCCTGGTGCTGCTGGTGGGTACCGCCACCCTGGCCACGTTCGTCAACGGCGGGGGGCTGGGCATCCTCATTACCACCGGGGTGAACCTGAACCTGGACAAGGTGCTGGTGGCGGGGGCGCTGCTCGTGGCGTTGCTGGCACTGGTGGTCGACTGGATCGGGCGGCTGGTGGAACACGTCGCCCGGCCGAAAGGACTGTGATGGTTCGGCCGAACAATCCCGCCCGCCCAAACCCTGCCCGCCGCCCGTACCTGCGCCGGGCTGCCGGTGCCGCCGCAGCGGGTGCCGCCGCCGTCGGGCTCCTGCTTTCCGGCTGCGGCCTGCAACCGGCTGATTCCTACGTGCCGGACGCCGATCCCGGCCTGATCCAGCCAATCGAGGGCCTGCCGGATCCTGCCCCGCTCACGGTCACCGGCAAGAACTTCACCGAACAGCTGATCCTGGGCAAGATCTCGGTGCTGGCCACCAAGGTTGCCGGGTTCGACGTCACCGACCTGACCAACATTCCCGGCAGCCAGCCGGCCCGCGAACTGATGGTTTCCGGCCAGGCGGACATGACCTGGGAGTACACCGGCACCGGCTGGATTGCCTACCTGGGGCAGACGGAAGGCATAGCGGATAAGCAGGAGATGTGGCAGGCGGTGCATGACGCGGACCTGGCCAACGGGCTGACCTGGGGCGACCCGGCGCCAATGAACAACACGTATGCCTTCGCCATCCGCAGCGAAGCCGCCGAGGAGCTGGGAGTGGACAGCATCTCCGACATTGCCTCCCTGCCTGTGGAGGAGCGAACCTTCTGCCTGGAATCCGAATTCAACTCCCGCCCGGACGGCATGAACCCGATGCTGGAGAAATACGGCATTCCGCGCGGCTCCCCGGACGGGGTGCCGGACGAGAACATCGGCATCTATGACACCGGTGCCGTGTATTCGGCCAGCGACGCCGGGGAATGCAACTTCGGCGAGGTGTTCGCCACGGACGGGCGCATCGATTCGCTGGGGCTGACGGTGCTCGAGGATGACCTCGCTTATTTCCCGGCCTACAACGGTGCTCCGGTCTTCAACACCAAGGCGCTGGAGGAATATCCGGAGCTGGTGGACGTGTTTGCGCTGATCACCCCGCTGCTGACCGATGAGGAGCTGCGGAAAATGAACCTGGAGGTGGACGTCAACGGCCAGGAACCGGCCGAGGTGGCGTACGACTGGATGATATCCAAGGGGCTGATTACCGCTCCGGAATGAGGTGGCCCCGTGGATCTACCGGCAATCCTTGGGCAAAGGAACGTGCAGCAGGCGGCCGGGCTGCTGCGCAGCTATTACACGCGGAAACTGACCTCCGGGCACGTCCGCACCGGCGCGTCCTTCGACACGTGGGCCGGCGGGGGAGACGCGCCCGACACCGTGAACCGGCTGACGGCCGATGACCTGGTGGCGGTCACCCTGCTGGGCGAGGACATCAAGGGCCCGGCCGCCCTGGGTTTGCTGGGCACCTACGCCGCTCCGGTTGCGGAGCTGCTGGAACAAATCCCGGCGGATCTGGACATGGCGGATGTTCCGCCGCAGGACTACATCCGGGTGTACGGCCGGAACAGCGCCGCCTGGCAGCTGTGGGATGTGGTCCGCGGCTATGCGGGCGGACAGTGGCGGATGGGGGCGGCGAAAACCAGCAAGCTCCTGGCCCGGAAGCGGCCGCGGCTGATTCCCATCTGGGATCCGGTACTGGCCCGGGCAGCGGACCTGGACACCTCGCTGACCTACTGGGAAGAGTGGCACCGGCTCCTCACGGCCGACGACGGCGCCCTGGTCCGGCGGCTCGGTTCCGTCCAGGACGCGGCGGACCTGCCGGTGCGGATCTCCGCGCTGCGGGCCATGGACGTCATTCTCTGGATGGATGCCAAGCAGCGCAGCTACTGACGCGCGGGAGCCGGAGGGCACCGGGGCGGCGGTGGTTGGCGGTAGGATCCCACGTGGCAGAAACTGCCGCACTTTTGACAAAAGTACTGATTTCGGGGGGATTTAGTATGACGGTTAACACCGATCCAGGTTTGCCCAGGGAGGACGGCAGCAGCGCCGCCGCCGCCAAGACCGCCAAGACCGCCAAGGGCAAGCACCATCCGCTGACCGACCTGGCCGTGGGGCTGGTGCTGCTGCTTGCGGGCCTCTTTCTCGGCATTGACGATATCTCCGACAGCCATCGGGATCATCAGCTGATATCAATGGGTGTCCAGACGCAGGGCACCGTCACCGAAGTGGTCTTCGAGCACCGACGCAAGAAGGGCGACAAGAAGGTTGTCACCGCTTCCTATCAGGACACCAAGGGACACACGCATTCGGTGACCTACAAGGATCCGTACCGGAGCAAGGAAGAAGGTTCCAAAGCCGAGGTGTCCAAGAAGCTGCGCGGTGCCGGCGTTACTGTCTTTTATGAGCGGTCCAACCCCGGGGAAGCCGTAGTGCAGGGCCAGGAGGCTTCTACTGGCGTGGGCTACTTCATCATTGCGTTCTTTGGCCTCTTGAGCTGCCTTTTCCTGGTGCCGCTGGTCAAGGGCCTGAAGAAAAAGGCGAAACCTGCTGACGAGGGCGCCGGATCGGGAGCTGCGGGCCGCTAGGTTCCGTAGGTAAACACCGTCACCCCGCCGGAGGCGAAGTTGGGGATGTCGGCGTTGGCCAGCTGGCCCTCGGCGGTGGTCATGGCCTCCTGCATGGCCGGCTCGTCGTCGAAATCCGCCTCGAACAGCGCGAAGAACGGAGCCTGTCCCTCCGGGGAGCTGAGCCGCTGGGACTGCCGGAAAGCACGGATACCCGGAATGTTCCGCACCAGCGGCAGATGCACGTCCCGGTAGTGCCGGCGGAACGCGTCATGGTCCAGGGGATGGCCGTAGAGGACAACAAGGGTGTGCATGCCGGGCAGGGTAGCGCGAACGACGGCGGCGGGCACGAGTGGTTCCGGCCCGCGGCCGCAGGGGCTAGGGTCCTGTCTATGTCGCTTACCACCAGCCCCGCTTCCGCCGTTCCGACGCCGGACCTTCCGGCCACCATGCGCGTCTCGGTCCTGCGCGTCCCCGCAGCCCACCCCGGTGCCGACGACCCGGCCGCAGTTCCCGGCACCGAGCACCCCAACACGCTCACCGTCGAGGAACGTCCTGTCCCGCAGCCGGGCGCGGGCGAGGTGCTGGTCCGGGTGGCCGCCGTCGGCGTCTGCGGCAGCGACGTGCACTATTACCGGCACGGACGGATCGGCAGTTTTGTGGTGGAGGATTCGCTGGTGCTCGGGCACGAGGCATCCGGTACCGTCGCCGCCGTCGGGCCCGGCGTGGATCCGGAGCGGATCGGACAGCGGGTGTCCATTGAGCCCCAGAAGCCCTGCCGTAAATGCGGGCAGTGCAAGCAGGGCCGCTACAACCTCTGCCCGGACATGGCGTTCTATGCCACTCCGCCGGTGGACGGCGCCTTCGCCGAATACGTGGTGATCGAGGCGGACTTCGCCCATCCCGTCCCGGACTCCGTCTCGGACGAGGCCGCCGCCCTGCTGGAACCGCTGTCCGTGGGGATCTGGGCCTGCCGAAAGGCGGGCATCGGCCCGGGCCAGCGCCTGCTGGTGGCCGGGGCCGGTCCGGTGGGCGTCATCATTGCGCAGGTGGCGCGGGCCTTCGGGGCCAGCGCCGTCTACGTCAGTGACATTTCCCGGGAACGGCTGGACTTCGCCGCCGGGCACGGCGCCACGCACACCCTGCACGCTTCCCAGCCGGTGGACGGGCTGGGGGCGGACGCGTTTATCGACGCGTCCGGTGCTCCCTCCGCTGTGCGCGCCGGAATCCGGGCGGTAGCGCCGGGCGGCCGGGCGGTGCTGGTGGGCATGGGCGCCGACGACGCCGAGCTGCCGGTGAGCGTGATCCAGAACCGCGAGCTCTGGGTTACCGGAGTCTTCCGCTACGCGAACACCTGGCCCACGGCCATAAGCCTCGCCGCCGAAGGCAGGGTGGACCTGGATGCGCTGGTGACGGATCTGTTCGGCCTCGGGCAGGTGGCGGAGGCGCTCGACGCCGGACGCCGGCCCGAGACGCTCAAGGCACTGGTCCAGCCGTGGCGCTGACGCCGCGGCGGACCTGCTTTTCAGGCCAACCCGCCGCACCGCGCACGAGTCCTTCCGCCTCAAGTTACTGAGCGGTAATATAGCGGCCATGCACCTGATTCTGCGCACCCTGCTGATCCTCTTCCGCGCCCGCCGCCGCTCCAAGCTGGGCTTCTTCGATAACTCCTCGGTGCCCATGCGCGTGCTGCCCACGGACATCGATGTTGCCATGCACCTGAACAACGGCATGTACCTGTCCCTGATGGACCTGGGCCGGTTTGACCTGCTGGTGCGCAGCGGCATGTGGGACATCATGAAGAAGAACAAGTGGAGCCCGGTGGTGAACAACGAGACCATCAGCTTCCGCAAGTCCCTGCAGCTGAACCAGCAGTACAGCATTGAAACCAAGATCATCGGTTTTGATGACCGGGCCATTTACCTGGAACAGCGGATGGTGGCCGACGGCGAGATTTACGCCAGCGCGGTGATCGGCGCCCGCTTCCTTTCCGCCAAGGGCCCGCTGAGCAACGAGGAGATCTTCAAGAAGGTGGGCGCCGTCCCGCCGTCGGACCTGGTCCTGCCCGAGTGGATCAGTGAATGGCGGGCCAGCGTGGCCCTGCCCAGCACCCGCCGGCCCGCCCCGCACATCTGGTAGAACGCCGGCGCGGCCCAGCCGCCGGCAAAACCGTTGACACCCCCGCACCCCGGGCAGAACCTTGAAGCAGCAGGGGAGAACAGGGGTGTCCGGTGAAACTGACAGTTAATGCCTTCCTGACGCTCGACGGCGTGATGCAGGGTCCGGGCAGTGCCGACGAGGACACATCCGGCGGGTTTGCCGGCGGCGGCTGGATGATCAACCACATGGACCCCGCGGTGGCCCGCATTGCTACGGAGTGGTTCGACTTCGGGGACGCGCTGCTGCTGGGGCGGACCACCTACGAGCTGCTCTGGCCCTATTGGCAGGACGCCCTTGACCCGCTGGACCTGGTGGCTGACCACATCAACCGCATGCCCAAGTACTTGGTTTCGGCAACCCTCACGGACCCGGGCTGGAACAACACCCGGCTCATCCGCGGCGACGTGCTGGCCGGTGTGCAGGAGATCAAGGCCCACGGCACGGGCGAGGTCCAGGTGCACGGCAGCTACCAGCTGGCCCGGTCCCTGTACGACGCCGGGCTGGTGGACGGCTACCGGCTGCTGATCCTGCCGGTCACGGTGGGGGCGGGGAAGCGGCTGTTCAACAGCGCGGCCGATCTGGGTGACTACGCCTTGACCCGCAAGGAAACCACGGACTCGGGTGCGCTGGCGGTGACCCTGGTCCACCGGGCAGCGGACTCCTCCTGACGAGAACCCTTTTCCGCCATGCGATAAACTCCCCGCAGATCGTCGGAAGGGTCAACAATGGCTGAACGTGCCGCCGGGGCCGGCGTGCAGTCGGTGGAGCGCGTTTTCGAACTGTTGGAACTGATTGCCGATGCGGGCGGGGCCGTGTCGCTGAGTGAACTCGCCGGGTCCGCCGGGCTGCCCCTGCCCACCATCCACCGGCTGCTGCGCACCCTGGTGGGCCTGGGCTACGCGCGGCAGCTGCCCAACCGCCGCTACGCGCTGGGCCCGAAGCTGATCCGGCTGGGGGAGGGCGCCAACCAGCAGCTCGGCGCGCTGGCCATGCCGCAGCTGAAGCAGCTGGTGGACGCGCTGGGGGAGACCGCCAATATGGCGGTGCTCGACGCCGACATGGTGGTTTACGTGGCCCAGGTCCCCTCCCCGCACGCCATGCGGATGTTCACGGAAGTGGGCCGCCGCGTGCATACCCATGACACCGGCGTTGGCAAGGCCATCCTGGCCCAGCTGCCCGAGGAGAAGGTCCGCAGTTTGGTGGCCCGGGCCGGGATGCCGACCCCCACCGGGCACAGCATCGGCAGTGCGGAGTCGCTGCTGGCGGACCTGGACCGGATCCGGGAGCGCGGATACTCGGTGGACGAGCAGGAACAGGAGCTGGGGGTGCGCTGCTTCGCCATGGCCGTGCCCGATGCCCCCGCGCCCGCCGCCGTCTCGGTCTCCGGGCCGGTGTCCCGGGTGGACGCGGCCTTTGCGGAACGGGCGGTGCCGGCGCTGCGCAGCGCGGTGGAGCAGATTTCCGCTGAGCTGAACCGCGCGGCGGGCTAGCGGGCCCGCCAACACCGCACCGAACACGCGGCAGTACGGGGAAGGGCCGGTACCCCAGCGGCCGGACCGGCCCGTCCCGTTGGGGTGGGAGGTGATTCGGTG